>NZ_JBIRTJ010000010.1:0-400099 GCF_044334695.1 Streptomyces sp. NPDC020747
TACTGCAGGGGGGACCCTGTGGGAGAGTAGGACACCGCCGAACAAATTTTGATGAGAAAGCCCCCGCACTTCGGTGCGGGGGCTTTCTTGCGTTTAGGGTCTTTGTTATGCGCTACGAACTGGTGATCTTCGACAACGACGGCGTACTCGTGGACAGTGAGCCGATCTCCAATACGTTGCTGGCCGCCTATCTCACCGAGCTGGGCCACCCCACCTCGTACGAGGACTCCCTGCGCGACTACATGGGCGCCGCCATGCACCGCGTACACGACATCGTCGAGGAGCGGACCGGGGAGCGGCTGCCCGCCGACTTCGATGATGTCTTTCACGCGCGGGTGTTCGCTGCCTTCGAGCGGGAGTTGGAGCCGGTGGCGGGGGCCGTGGAGGTTCTGGAGAAGCTGGCCGCGGACGGGGTTCCGTACTGTGTGGCGTCGTCGGGGAGTCATGAGCGGATTCGGGTGGGGCACCGGAAGACCGGGTTGGACCGGTGGTTCGACGACGGGCGGATCTTCAGTTCGCAGGACGTGGGGCGGGGGAAGCCGGCGCCGGATCTGTTCCTTCACGCGGCATCGCGCATGGGGGTGCCGCCGGAGAAGTGCCTTGTCGTCGAGGACAGTCCGCTGGGAGTGCGGGCGGCCGTCGCGGCAGGGATGGACGTGTACGGGTTCACGGCGATGACGCCGGCGGAGCGGTTGGCGGGGGCGGACCGGCTCTTCGGGGACATGGGGGAGCTGATCGGCCTGCTTCAGAGCTGACCGGCCGCCCTTCCTGGTCGCTCTCTGGACGCCCTCCGGTCGCCAAGTTGATCTTCCGGCACCGGAGTTGAACAAAATTCATCTTTGAACCGTCTACCCACGGGTAAGCCTGAGCCCTACGCTGAGCCGCCATGACAGATGTGCTGCGGCGTGGCCGGGCTTCTTTGGCATTCAGCTTCTTCGCCCAGGGCGTCGCTTTCGCGTTGCTCGTGACACGTATACCCGCGATCCAGGACCGGTACGGGATATCCGACGCGTTGCTGCCCGCCTTCCTCGCAGCCGTGCCGATCCTCGCCGGGGTCGGCAGTGTCTGCACCGAACAGCTGGTGAAGCGGGTGCCGGCCAGTCACGTACTGCGCTGGTCGCAGCCGGTCGTGCTGTTGGCGCTGCTCGGGGTGGGGGCCGGCGACGGGCTGTGGGCGATCGGGCTGTCGCTCGCCGCCTTCGGGCTGGCCGTCGGATCGCTCGACGCCTCCATGAACATGCTCGGGGTCAGCCTCCAGCACAGGTACGGGCGCAGCATCATGCTCGGGTTCCACGCGGCGTTCAGTCTGGGCGGGATCGTCGGGGCGTCGCTCGCGTGGGTGGGGGCGCACTGGGATCTGGCGTTGTTCGTGTCGTATCTGCCGGTTGTGGTCGTGCTGTTGCCCGCCGCGTTCGTGGGGAGTCGGTGGTACGTCGACGGAAGCGGGCCCGAGGCCGAGGCGAAGGGCCAGGGCGAGGGCGGTAGCGGTGGCGTCGGGTTCAAGTTGCTGCTGCCTCTGTGCCTGGTGATGGCCGTCGCGTACATCGGGGACTCGACCGTCTCCAACTGGAGCGCCAAGTATCTGCAGGACGTGCTCGGCAGCTCGGAGCAGCTGGCGACCGTTCCGTACAACGTCTATATGGTCACCACGCTGATCGGGCGGGCCGTCGGGGACTTCGGGGTGCGGCGGTTCGGGGCCGTGACGGTCGTGCGGGCCGGTGCGGTGGTCGCGGCGGTGGGGTTCGCGGTGGTGGCGGCGGCGCCGGGGGCCTGGGTCGGGATGCTCGGCTTCACGCTGCTGGGGTTCGGGTTGTGCGTGATCGTGCCGCAGACCTTCGCGGCCGCCGGACGGCTCTTCCCAGGGGCTGCGGACGCGGCCGTCGCTCGACTGAATATCTTCAACTATGTGGGGTTCTTGATCGGTTCGCCCCTGGTGGGGGCTGTGGGTGATGCGTGGAGTTATCGGGGGGCCATGCTCGTGCCGATGGTGTTGGTGCTGGTGACGCTGGTGTACGCCAAGTCGTTCGCTCCTGGACCTTCCGGATACGGTGACGGGCATGAGCGGCCGCGCACAGCTGATGTGGGACGAGGCAGTAACGGGCTATGACTTCGGCCCGGATCACCCGATGGATCCGGTCCGGCTGGCGTTGACCCGGCGACTGGTCGATGCCTTCGGGCTCGACCGGGAGATGGAGGTCGTCTCGGCCAAGGCCGCCGGGGACTCGACCCTGCGGCTTGTGCACCGGGAGGACTACATCGAGGCGGTCAAGGCCGCCTCTGTGGATCCGAGGGCCGCGGACGGGGCGTACGGGCTGGGGACCATGGACGATCCCGCCTTCGCCGGGATGCACGAGGTGTCCGCGCTGATCGCCGGGCAGTCGGTGGGGGCCGCCGAGGCCGTGTGGCGGGGTGAGGCGCTGCACGCGGTGAACTTCGCGGGCGGGCTGCACCACGCGATGCCCGGGGGCGCGTCGGGGTTCTGTATCTACAACGACGCCTCGCTGGCCATTGCCCGGCTGCTGGAGCTCGGGGCCGAGCGGGTCGTGTACGTGGATGTGGACGTGCATCACGGGGACGGGGTGCAGGCCGCGTTCTGGGAGGATCCGCGGGTGCTGACCGTGTCGTTGCACGAGCATCCTCGGACCCTGTTTCCGCAGACGGGGTGGCCGGAGGAGACCGGGGCCGCGTCCGCGGAGGGGTCCGCCGTGAACGTGGCGTTGCCGGCCGGGACCGGGGACGCGGGGTGGCTGCGGGCCTTCCACTCCGTCGTGCCGGAGCTGGTCGCGGACTTCCGGCCGCAGGTGCTGGTCACCCAGCACGGGGCCGATACGCACTTCGAGGATCCGCTCGCTCATCTTGCCGTGTCGTTGGATGCGCAGCGGGCTGTGCAGGTGGCCTGCCATGAGCTGGCCCACGAGTACGCCGAGGGGCGGTGGGTCGCTCTTGGTGGGGGCGGGTACGCCGTGGTGGATGTGGTGCCTCGGTCGTGGACGCATCTTGTCGCTGTCGCGGCGGGACGGGAGATCGCGCCGGAGACGGTGGTTCCTGAGGGGTGGCGGCAGGAGGTCTTCGCTCGTACGCGGCAGTTGGCGCCCGCGCGGATGACTGATGGGCGGTGGCCTGTGTCGTGGCAGGGGTGGGAGTCGGGGTATGACCCCGCCGACCGTCTTGATCAGGCTGTGCTGGCTGCGCGGCGGGCCGTGTTTCCGTTGCGGGGGTTGCTGGCGTAGGGCTCCGCCGGGGGCCTTTTCTCTCGCCCCCGCCGCCCCTTCCCGTCCCGTCCCTGGGGGCTGCGCCCCCAGACCCCGCTATCGCGCTGACGCGCTCGTCCTCAAACGCCGGACGGGCTGGATATGTCGGACCGGGCTGGAAGGCGGCCATGTCGCCTCTGCCGTCATAGAGCCCGTTACGCCAACTGTGGGGTGTTTCAGGGGTTTTGGGGGTGAGGGGCGGGTGGATGCGTCAGCATCGGGGCGTGTTGAGTAGTGGAGCGTTGCGGGCGCATTTGCTGGCGGCGAGGCTGGCGGGGACGGTGGCCACCTCGCGGGAGGCGAGTCTCAGGAGCTATCGGTTGTTCGCCGCGCGGGATCCGCGGGTGACGATCGGGCTTGACCCCGAATGGACATGGGAACAACCGGATCTGATCGCTTTGATGGCGGACAAGTGCGGGGTGTCGCCCGATCCGGGACATACCTCTGGTCCTGATGTGATCGATCCTGAGCGGACCTTGGCGGCTCTTGATGCCTTCGCCGCCCGGCTTGCGGAAGCCGCACGGAACCGTTCCCCGGTGCTGCTCGGCACCGGACACCCGCACCGGCTGATCGGTTTCTACGCCGCGTTGGCGGACGCTCTGTCGGCGGTGGGGTGTACCGTCCTCACCCCCGCGCATGGTCACTCTGTCGACATAACGACCCGGTTCGGTCTACGCATGTACAACCTTGACTACGTACGAGGAGTCGCGCTGGTGCGCGAACCCGGGGCGTGCGACCCCGGTCGTGAGACCGGCGCACACACGCACTCTCCCCTCCCGGTTCGTACCGCTCTGGCCGCCGCGGCGGAGGCCGGCGGACCGCTCCCGGAACTCGTGGTGGGAGACCACGGCTGGGTCTGCGGAGCAGGTCAGCTGGGGTTCGAGGCCATCGGCCTGGGTGACACCGACGATCCCGCGCTGTTCGTCGGGGAGGCAGAGGGGCGGGTGTCCGTCGTCGTTCCACTTGATGACGCTGTGCGGTCTGATTACTACCGACCGCTTACTCGCTATGTACTCAATCGAGCGTGTCTGTCACAGTAGGCCGCCGATGGCCCCTCCTCTTCCCCACTCGCATCACACGCCCCTACTCTGGGGAGTGAGCACGCAACGACGAAGTGTCACCGGAAGGGGAAGCCGGTGACCCGTCGAGTGCGGAAGGTTCAGGTGTGTCATGGCTGCTGGCGAGAGGCCTCTGAACGAGGTTCAGTTCCTTACCGTGGCGGAAGTCGCCTCGGTGATGCGAGTGTCGAAGATGACCGTGTACCGCTTGGTGCACAGCGGTCATCTGCCCGCGATCCGGGTCGGGAGGTCATTCCGCGTCCCGGAGCAAGCGGTTCACGAGTACCTTCGCGAGTCCTACGTGGGGGTGGAGACAGCCTGACGGCGGTCCGGGGAGGTCCCGGGACGGCTCGATCGCGTCCCGGGGGTCTCACCCGGAACTCTCGATTACGACCTCGGCCCTCGGGCGGGTAGGCTGGCCCCTCATAAGTCGTGTGGGCCCATGCAGCCCAGCAACGAGTAAAGAGAAGTGAGCGAGGGTAGTCGTGGGCTCTGTTATCAAGAAGCGGCGCAAGCGGATGGCGAAGAAGAAGCACCGCAAGCTGCTCAAGCGCACTCGCGTTCAGCGTCGCAACAAGAAGTAAGTCGCGACGGACAGCGGTCACCCGCCACAAGCAGGGCGAGCGGCGGGCGACGACGCTGTGACAGTGCGCTCTGTGGCCCCCCACCGGCTGGTGGGGGGCCACAGTCGTATCCGCTGCATTCTCTGCCGCGGTGTCCGGCCGGACGAACGCTGTGCGTATGTCTGGGCCTACGACCCTGCGGCGAATGGCTGGGTCTGATCGTATGTCCGGGGGTGCCGTCACTTCGTGCATCGGGCGGTCATCACAGCGCAACACCGACCCGCTAACGTGGCCGTCACGGGGAACACGGCAGAGTACGAACGGCACAACGAGCAGCATGTCGTCGACGGCTGGAAGGAAGGCGCTGATCTTGGGGAAGGTCGTGCTCGTGACCGGAGTGGCCCGTCAGCTGGGGGGCCGGTTCGTACGACGGATCCAGCGTGACCCCGAGGTGGACAGGGTGGTCGCCGTGGACGCGGTCCCGCCGGAGCACCACCTGGGCGGCGCCGACTTCGTACGGGCCGACATAAGGCAGCCCGCCATCGCCAGGGTGCTCGCGGAGCACTCCGTGGACACGGTGGTGCACCTGGACGTGACGGCCACCCCGTTGGGCGGCGGCAGCCGGACCACGGTCAAGGAGACCAACGTCATCGGCACCATGCAGCTGTTGGGCGCCTGCCAGAAGTCGCCGACGGTCAAGCGGCTCGTCGTGAAGTCCAGTACGAACGTGTACGGGTCGGCGCCGCGCGATCCGGCCGTCTTCACCGAGACCACCCCGCCCAAGTCGCTGCCCAGCGGCGGCTTCGCGAAGGACACGGTCGAGGTCGAGGGGTATGTGCGGGGGTTCGCCCGGCGCCGGCCCGACGTCGCCGTGTGTGTGCTGCGGTTCGCGAACATCCTCGGGCCGAGCGCGGACTCGCCGCTCGCCGCGTACTTCTCGCTGCCCGTGCTGCCGACCGTCCTCGGCTACGACCCGCGGCTGCAGTTCGTGCACGAGGACGACGTGATCGAGGTGCTGCGGATCGCCTCGCACGAGCCGCGGCGCGGCACGCTCAACAGCGGCACGTTCAACATCGCCGGTGACGGTGTCCTGCTGCTCTCGCAGTGCGCGCGGCGGCTCGGGCGGCCCACGGTTCCCGTGCTGATGCCCGCGGTGAGCTGGGTGGGCTCGGCGCTGCGTACGCTGGGCATGACGGACTTCTCGCCCGAGCAGCTGAGGCTGCTCACCCACGGCCGGGTCGTGGCGACCCGGCAGATGCGCGAGACGCTCGGCTACGGTCCCAGGTACACGACCGCGGAGACCTTCGCGGACTTCGCACGCAGCCGGGGGCCCGGACTCCTACCCCCCGAGGCCCTCGCGGGGGCCGTCGACCGGATCGCCGCACTGCCTGTACTCGGCGGTGGCCACCTCCCGACGCAGAGCGCCAACTGAGGAGCGCATCAACGATGGCGGACGCCAAGGTCATTCCGTTCGACGACGACCGGTCCCGCGGGAGTGCCGTACAGCGGCCGCCGCGGCGCCGGGGTGCGGGGAGCAGGCGCAAGGGCGAGCCCGTGGTGGTTCGTGAGGTCCAGCCCCTGCCCGCACGAACGATTCCGCAGGATGATGTTCCCGTGACGCGCGAGGAACCGGCTGCTGTGGAGAAGCCGCAGGAGAATGGCTGGGACCGGCGCATCGCCGGCGGCCTGTCCTTCCTGCGGCGGCGACTGACGGGTGAGTACGAGGTCGACGACTTCGGTTACGACCAGGAGCTCACCGACCAGGTCCTGATGTCGATGCTGCGGCCCCTCTACGAGAAGTACTTCCGCGTCGAGGTGAAGGGCATCGAGAACATCCCGTCGGAGGGCGGGGCGCTGATCGTCGCCAACCACTCCGGGACGTTGCCGCTGGACGGCCTGATGATGCAGGTCGCCGTCCACGACAACCACCCCGGCGGCCGTCATCTGCGGCTTCTCGCGGCCGACCTGGTCTTCATGCTGCCGGTGGTCAACGAGCTGGCCCGCAAGGCCGGTCACACCCTGGCCTGCGCGGAGGACGCCGAACGGCTCCTGGAGCGCGGCGAACTGGTGGGCGTGATGCCGGAGGGCTTCAAGGGCATCGGCAAGCCGTTCAGCGAGCGCTACAAGCTCCAGCGCTTCGGCCGCGGCGGCTTCGTGTCGACGGCGTTGCGCCAGGGCACCCCGATCATCCCGTGCTCCATCGTGGGCGCGGAGGAGATCTACCCGATGATCGGCAACTCCAAGACGCTGGCCCGTCTCCTCGGCTTCCCGTACTTCCCGATCACGCCCACCTTCCCGTGGCTGGGCCCGCTCGGCGGAGTCCCGCTCCCCACGAAGTGGACGATCCAGTTCGGCGAACCGATCCCGACCGACGGCTACCCGCCGGAGGCGGCGGAGGACCCGATGCTGATGTTCAACCTCACGGACCAGGTGAGGGAGCAGATCCAGCACACCCTCTACAAGCTGCTGGTGCAGCGGCGGTCGGTGTTCTTCTAACGGTCCTGGATACGCCTAGGACTCCTGGATACGTCGGTGGGGGCGCCCCTTGTGGAAAGGGGCGCCCCCACCGACGTATCCGAAGAAGCTAGTTCGCGTCCTCGCCGTCGATTCCCAGGCCCGGGAGCAGGCCCGGGAGGAGGGGTGGCAGGGTCACGTCCGGCTCTGTCGGTGGGGTGTCCTTGCCGGACGGGGACGGGCTGGTCTCGTCCTCGGGCGGGTCCAGGAGGCCGCCGGTGTTGCCGCCGAGCAGGCCGTCGTCCTGGGTCTTGGAGGTGGACGGCTTGGGGTTGCCGCTGCTGGAGCCGGTGCCGTCGGAGGAGCCGCCGCCGGTGGCGCTGGGGGCGGCCGGCCGGTCCGTACGGGACGAGCCGGTGGCGTCCGAACTCGCGCCGCGGTGGCGGCCGGTGCCCTCCGGGGAAGGCGGCTGCGGGAGCAGCGAGCGCAGCGGTTCGACCTCTTCGTCTATGGCGTCGAAGACCGAGCTGACCTGGCGGCTGACGTCGCCGAGCTGCACGGGCAGCCGGTCGCGCAGGGCGCCCCACGCCTCGCGGTGCGACTGGGAGAAGGCGGAGAGGGCCTGGATGGGGCCCAGGGAGTCCGGGTCCCGCTCATAGGCCTCGTGCAACAGGCGGTGGCCCTCGGATGCGTCGTGCTGCATGCCGGACAGCGCACGCCGGATCTCGCCCAGGGACTCGTGGTCGAGGGGCCCCGAGCGGCCGCGCTCCATCAGGCGGCGTGCCTCGCTCAGCCGGGTGGAGGCCTGGTCGAGGTAGAGCCGGCCGCGGTCGCCCTCGCCGTCGGCCATGCCCAGCTTGAGGTCCTCCATGCCGCGCTTGAGCCCGTAGAGCGAGTCACCGGGCAGGGCGTCGGAACTGGCAGCGGCGACACCGCTGAAGGCTCCGGCGGCCACACCGACGGTGAGCCCGCCCGCGGCGAGCCCCTTCGACAGCCGGGAACGCGGTCGCAATTTCCCCAGCCCGGTCGCCCGGTGCGCGCCCCGGCCCCGGTGGGACCGCTGCTCGGGCACCGAAGGGTCCGCCGCCCCGCCTCCCGCGGCCGTGCCCTCCTGGAGCATGGCCTCCATCGCGGCCACCAGCTGGGCGCGCTGGACGACCTTGACCTCGGGGTCCAGCTCCGGTTTGGGCAGTTCGCCGAGGCCGGTCGCCAGGGACAGCATCCGGCCCTGCTCGGGCCGGTCCACGGTGGCCGGAGCAGGGCCTTCGGACTGCTCGGCCGCCGTGCCCCGGTCGGGCTGCTCATCCAGGGCCTGGGCGAAGGCGTTCGCCCGCCGGTGCGCCGATACGTTCGCGATCACTGGCGGCACCTCCTCTCGTCATCACGGTCGACTCCCCAGGGGGTCCTGAGGGTTGCACACCCTGACCACGACCACTCGATCGAGTGGCCGAAGACGGCCAGGGTGTGACCACAGGGAGCCTGTATCCCGCACAACGAGCGGCTCGGCACTTGGGTTACGGACGACGGATGATCGGACCGCGAAGTCAACGGACTTTCACGGACGGTGAGTTGGGCATCGCTGAGCGTATGGAGTCATACGGAGTCGTACGGAGAGGAGGCGGGGCAGGGCCCGCCGTGTACGGGGTCTCAGCGGGCGTCTTCCGGGAGGAGCCGGGCCAGTGTGCGCACCGCCCGGTACTGGAGGGTCTTGATCGCGCCCTCGTTCTTGCCCATCACGCGGGCGGTCTCGGCGACCGAGAGGCCCTGGAGGAAGCGCAGGGTCACGCATTCCTGCTGCTGCGGGTTGAGGCGGCGGACGGCATCCAGCAGCGCCGCGTTCGAGAGGGACTCCAGGACGGAGTCCTCGGGGGAGCGCTCGACCTCGTTGGCGTCGAGCATCTCGCCGGTGGTCACTTCGAGCCGGAAGCGGCTCGACTTGAAGTGGTCCGCGACGAGGTTGCGGGCGATGGTGACGAGCCAGGCGCCGAAGTCACGGCCCTGCCAGGTGAACGTGCCGATGCGGCGCAGGGCGCGCAGGAACGTCTCGCTTGTGAGGTCTTCCGCGGTCGCCTTCCCGCCGACGCGGTAATAGATATAGCGGTACACAGTGTCGCTGTACTGGTCGTAGAGCCGGCCGAAGGCCTCGGCCTCACCGGCCTGTGCGCGCTCCACGAGGTCCATCATCCGGGCGCTGTCACTGTCTGCGGCCGGGCGGCGTGCGGTGGTGGCCGACGCGCTCGAACGACCTCGTCTGCCCACCGCCGCGCTGCCGTCCGCCAGTGCGTAGCACGGGCCGACGGGCGCGACGGAGACAGCGAGGGCGGGGACGGCGTACGCGGTGGGGACGAAGCCGCGCAGGCGGTCGATGACCGTTGCGCGCAGCGTAGCCAGGCCCGAGGCGTCAACCCCGACGTGTGGGTACACGGGACTCCCAGAGGCAGAGCTTCCATCACGTGCAGTACCGGACCGTTCACCCGTCGTAGCGAAGAGCGGGGCCCGTCATGCGTCTGAGGAGAATAACGCTTCGTACAGGCAGTGCTACACCCAGTTGCTCAAATCATCGATTACGTCGCTTCTGTAACCGAATGACGCCTGATCAAGTGTCGGACAGTGACCGGTTGTTGATCGCTTTGGTCCGTGTTCCGTCTGAGTCCGGGGCGTGTTGTGGCCGGGTGCCGTTAACGGGACTGGCGGGGGCTCTGCGCGGGTAGGACAGCACGATTGCCCGCATGTCGGTGTGCGGGGCCGCAGCTCAGCGGGTGTTCGAAGCGTGTGGGTGACGGCGTCAGCGACGGCGGCGGTGCAGGGCGATCGCCGCGGCCGTGCCGCCCGCGACCGCGCCGACGCCCGCCGCCGCGGGAATGCCGACCTTCGCCGCCTTGCGGCCCGTGCGGTAGTCGCGCAGCCGCCAGTCGAGCCTGCGGGCGTGCTTGCGGAGCTTGGCGTCCGGGTTGATCGCGTACGGATGCCCGACGAGCGAGAGCATCGGGATGTCGTTGTGGGAGTCGCTGTACGCGGCGCAGCGGCCGAGGTCCAGGCCCTCCGCCGCGGCCAGGGCGCGTACCGCCTCCGCCTTCGCGGGGCCGTGCAGCGGTTCGCCGACGAGCTTGCCGGTGTAGACGCCGTCGACCGACTCGGCGACCGTGCCGAGCGCGCCGGTCAGGCCCAGGCGGCGGGCGATCACCGTGGCGATCTCGACGGGCGCCGCCGTGACCAACCACACCTTCTGGCCCGCGTCCAGGTGGGCCTCGGCGAGTGCGCGGGTGCCGGGCCAGATGCGCTCGGCCATGTACTCGTCGTAGATCTCCTCGCCGATCGACATCAGCTCGGAGACGCGGTGGCCCTTCACGATGGACAGCGCCGAGTCGCGGGCGTCCTGCATGTGTTCGGGATCCTCGACGCCGGCCAGCCGGAACCAGGCCTGCTGCCAGGCGAACCGGTAGAGGTCGCGGGACTCGAAGAACTTGCGCTTGTAGAGGCCGCGGCCGAAGTGGAAGATCGCGGCGCCCTGCATCACGGTGTTGTCGAGGTCGAAGAACGCGGCGGCCTTGTCGTCGCCGATCACCGGGAAGTCCGGTTCGGTGCCTTCGGGCGTGGCTTCGGGCGCGAGCTCCTCCAGTTCCTGGGAGGACTTGCGCGCAGCCTCGGCCGAGGCCTCGCCTGCCAGCACGCTCCGCGCGGTGGCGGAGCGCCTACGGGGGGTGAGCCATCCGAGAGCGGCCATGGCGTGAGCATAGCCAGTTTGTTCGGTGGTTCCGGAGTCGGGAGGTTCGGAGGCTGTGAACTCTCCGCGACCGTGTCGTTAAAGAACTCATCGCTTCGGGACGCGGAGCCGCGCGATGTCACAGCCCGCGCCCCTGAAGAGACAGGGGGAACTGCGGGAGAATGGCTCGTATGAGGTCCATTTTTCGGCGTGCGGAGCGTCGGGCGGAGAACAAGGTGTCGCGGGAGCGGCTGGTCACGTTGATCGGGAAGCCCGGCTGCCATTTGTGCGAAGACGCACAGGGAGTTGTGGAGAAGGTCTGCGCCGATCTCGGGGTCCCGTGGGAGAAGAAGGACATCACCCAGGACGAGGAACTGCACCGCGAGTACTGGGAGCAGATCCCCGTGGTGCTGGTGGACGGGGCCCAGCACACGTTCTGGCGGGTGGACGAGGAGCGGCTGCGCAGGGCGCTCAAGGCGTAGCCGATGGGGCGGAGTAATGGAACCGTGGCCTGACCGAGGCGTCCAAGTGGGCCGGAAAGTCACTTAGGATCGAGCGCGGTTCGGACTCGGGGGCGGGGATCGTAGAGGAGAGTGTGCGGTTTTGCCCCCAACAAGTGAGGAACGAAGGTGCGTGTGCGCCGGTTCCGTACGGGTGCGCCGGGGGCGCGTGACCCCGGTCACGTTGCCCGGGCAAATCGGACACCATCTTTGTGCACGCGTTCACAAAGACATAGCCTGCATTCGACGGGGCGGTCTAGGTACGTGCGACCGCCTGAAGCCCCGCGCTACCCGCAGGAGCACCGTGGCAACTGGCCGAACTCACCGACCGGCGACCCGCAGCCGAGGGATTCCCGAGGCCACCGTCGCCAGGCTTCCGCTGTACCTCCGAGCCCTCACCGCTCTGTCGGAGCGCTCGGTACCCACGGTCTCCTCCGAGGAACTCGCGGCCGCGGCGGGGGTCAACTCCGCCAAGCTGCGCAAGGACTTCTCGTACCTCGGGTCGTACGGGACGCGCGGTGTGGGCTATGACGTCGAGTACCTCGTCTACCAGATCTCCCGCGAACTCGGCCTCACCCAGGACTGGCCGGTCGTGATCGTCGGTATCGGTAACCTCGGCGCGGCGCTGGCCAACTACGGCGGGTTCGCCTCGCGCGGGTTCCGTGTCGCGGCGCTGATCGACGCCGATCCCGAGATGGCGGGCAAGCCCGTCGCCGGGATCCCCGTGCAGCACACCGACGAGCTGGAAAAGATCATCGACGACAACGGCGTGTCGATCGGTGTCATCGCCACCCCCGCCGGTGCCGCCCAGCAGGTCTGCGACCGGCTCGTCGCCGCCGGTGTGACCTCCATTCTGAACTTCGCGCCGACCGTGCTGACCGTCCCCGACGGTGTCGACGTACGCAAGGTCGATCTCTCCATCGAGCTGCAGATCCTCGCCTTCCACGAGCAGCGCAAGGCCGGCGAGGAGGCCGAGGCGCAGGCCGGGGCCGCTCTGGAGGCGGAGGCCGAGGCGGCCGCCGCGGCCAAGGAGGCCGGGAAAGGGCCCGACGGGGATGTCCCCGCCGTGATGCCGGCATGAGTCTTCTTGTCGTCGGGCTGAGCCACCGCAGCGCTCCGGTCAGCGTCCTGGAGCGGGCCGCGCTGTCCGCGGACGCCCAGATCAAGCTGCTCCAGGACACGGTCGCCGCCGAGCCGGCCGCCGAGGCCGCGGTGCTCGCCACCTGCAACCGGATCGAGCTCTACGCCGACGTGGACAAGTTCCACGCGGGCGTCGCCGAGCTCTCCACGCTGCTCGCGCAGCACAGCGGCGTCGGCCTCGAAGAGCTCACCCCTTATCTGTACGTGCACTACGAGGACCGGGCCGTCCACCACTTCTTCTCGGTGGCCTGCGGGCTCGACTCGATGGTCGTCGGCGAGGGGCAGATCCTCGGCCAGATCAAGGACGCCCTCGCCACCGCGCAGGAACTGCACACGGCCGGGCGGCTGCTGAACGACCTCTTCCAGCAGGCGCTGCGGGTCGGCAAGCGCGCCCACTCCGAGACCGGCATCGACCGGGCCGGGCAGTCCCTGGTGACCTTCGGCCTGGAGCAGCTGTCGTCCGGCGCCCCGGCCGACGCCTGGCTCAAGGGCAAGCGGGCCCTCGTGATCGGCGCGGGCTCCATGTCCTCGCTCGCCGCGGCGACGCTCGCGCGGGCCGGGGTGGCCGAGCTGGTCGTCGCCAACCGGACGTTCGACCGGGCGGAGCGCCTCGCGGCCCTGCTCGCCGAACAGTACGGACAAAGCCCCGCGGAGCGGGACGATCCGGACGTGCTGGCCCGCGCGGTACCGATGGAATCGGTGCCGGACGAGCTGACACGTGCCGATGTCGTCGTGTCCTGCACCGGCGCGACCGGGCTGGTGCTGACGGCGGACCTGGTGGCCGAGGCCGTCGAGGGACGCACGGGCGCGCCCGCCGTGGAGCGCGCCGCCGACTCCGGCTCCGTACGGTCCGGTCTGCCGCCCACCAGCGTCGGCAGCGAGGACGGCTGTCCGCTCGACCTGTCCGCCGTGCAGGGCGCTGCCGTGCAGGGTTCCACCGGCTTCTCCGTCATGGGGGAGGCCGCGGTGGCCGGCATGGACGCGGCCACCCTGGAACAGCACGCCGCCTGGGTCGACAACGGGACCGTCGACCGTCGCGAGGGCCGCCGTACGCCCGAGATCGACACCGAGGCCGTCGCCGCCCTCGCCGCCGCCGCGGCCACCCTCGGGCGGGTGCCCGAGCGGCGTCGGCCCGAGCCCGTCGCCGAGGTGCCCCGGCCGCTGCCCGTACTCTCCCTGCTCGACCTCGCCATGCCCCGCGACATCGACGCGGCCGCGCACCGGCTGCTCGGCGTGCGGCTGGTGGACATCGAGTCCCTCGCCGAGGCCTCCGCGGACGCCCCGATGGCCGCCGACGTGGACCAGGTGCGGCGGATCGTCTCCGACGAGGTCGCCGCCTTCGACGCCGCTCAGCGGGCCGCGCACATCACGCCCACCGTCGTGGCGCTGCGCGCCATGGCCGCCGACGTCGTGGCGAGCGAGATCGCCCGGCTCGACGGCCGGCTGCCCGGCCTCGACGACAAGCAGCGCGGCGAGATCACCCAGACCGTGCGACGCGTCGTGGACAAGCTCCTGCACGCGCCGACCGTACGGGTCAAGCAACTGGCCGCCGAGCCCGGCGGTGCAGGGTACGCGGACGCGCTGCGGACCCTGTTCGACCTGGAACCCGAGACGGTCGCCGCCGTCTCCCGGGCCGATGGCAACAGCCCGGACGACAGCAGCCTCGACGGCAGCAGTCGGAACGGAGACAGCGCTGCTTTCGGCGGCCTGGACTTCGGCCGCGAGAACTTTGACAGCAACAACTTCGAGAGCGCCGAGAACCGAGGGCGAGCATGAATGGGCAAGCACTGAGACTGGGGACGAGGCGAAGCAAACTCGCCATGGCCCAGTCCCGGCAGGTGGCGGATGCCGTGAGCCAGGTGACAGGGCGATCCGTCGAGCTTGTGGAGATCACGACCTACGGGGACACGTCCCGCGAGCAGCTCGCGCAGATCGGCGGTACGGGGGTCTTCGTGACCGCCCTGCGCGACGCGCTCCTGAGCGGTGAGGTCGACTTCGCCGTCCACTCCCTCAAGGACCTGCCGACCGCGCAGCCCGACGACCTGGTGCTGGCCGCGGTGCCGGTGCGCGAGGACCCGCGCGATGTGCTGATCGCCCGCGACGGGCGCACCTTCGCGCAACTGCCCGACGGGGCGCGGCTCGGCACCGGCTCGCCGCGTCGCATGGCCCAGTTGAACGCGTACGCGCGCGACCACGGGACGACGATCGAGACCGTTCCGGTCCGTGGGAACGTCGATACGCGGATCGGGTACGTGCGCAGTGGTGAGCTCGATGGTGTCGTGCTTGCTGCGGCTGGAATGAAGCGGATCGGACGGATTGAGGAAGTGACCGACTTCCTGCCCGTCGACACAGTTTTGCCCGCCCCCGGCCAGGGGGCCCTCGCGATCGAGTGTGCCGCGGACAACGCGGACCTCGTCGCTGCGCTCGGCGAGCTCGACGACCCGTTCACCCGGGCCGCCGTGACCGCCGAACGGTCCCTGCTCGCCGCCCTGGAGGCCGGCTGCAGTGCACCTGTGGGTGCGCTCGCCGACCTTCTGGCCGACGGGCAGATTGTCAAGGAAATGCGCCTGCGCGGCGTCGTCGGCACGACCGACGGCTCGACGCTGGTGCAGTTGTCCACCACCGGTCCCGTGCCCGAGACACATGACCAAGCAATGGCGCTCGGCCGTGAACTCGCCGCCGAGATGCTTGCCAAGGGCGCGGCCGGTCTGATGGGGGAGCGAGCACATTGAGCCCCACCACCCTTCCCGCCGGCCTCGAACACGGGCACGTCACCTTTCTCGGTGCCGGACCCGGGGATCCGGGACTGCTGACTCTGCGCGCCGTCGAGGCGCTGGCGAACGCGGATGTCCTGGTCGCCGAACCCGAAGTGATCGACGTCGTCCGCACGCACGCCAGACGAAACGTCACCGTGCTCGACACCGAAACGGGGGCGAGCCCGGACACGCCTCAGCTGACGGTAGTTGACGGCACGTCAACTACCTCTGGCGTCCCCGCGTCGAAGGACGCGGCCAATATTGTCATGGAGGCCGCGCGCGGTGGCAGGCGGGTCGTCCGTGCCGTCTCGGGCGACCCCGGGCTCGACGCGTACGCCGCCGAGGAGATGCTCGCCTGCGCCGCCGCGGGTGTGCCCTTCGAGGTCGTGCCCGGTGTCGCCGCCGCTGTCGGAGTGCCCGCGTACGCGGGTGTTCCGTTGCGGGACGCCCAGGGCGCGGACGTGCGGTTCGTCGACGCCCGTACCGCGTCCGGGCGTTGCTGGACCGAGGTCGGGGCGTCCGACGGGACCGTTGTCGTCTCGGCGACCCTCGAATCCGTGGGTGCGGCCGCGGGGGAACTCGTGGCCGCCGGGCGCAAGCCCGATACGCCCATGACCGTGACGGTCGGCGGTACGACCACGCGTCAGCGGACCTGGGCCGCGACGCTCGGGACCATCGCGCAGACGCTGAAGCAGGCCAAGGCGCTGCCCTCGCCCGATGGCGGGCGGCCGGTGATAGCCGTGGTCGGTGAGCGTTCCGCCGCCGCCCAGCGCGACCAGTTGTCGTGGTTCGAGTCCAAGCCGCTGTTCGGCTGGAAGGTGCTCGTGCCGCGTACGAAGGAGCAGGCGGCTTCGCTCTCCGACCAGCTGCGGTCGTACGGGGCCGTGCCGCACGAGGTGCCGACGATCGCCGTCGAGCCGCCGCGGACGCCTCAGCAGATGGAGCGGGCCGTCAAGGGGCTTGTGACCGGGCGGTACGAGTGGATCGCCTTCACGTCGGTGAACGCGGTCAAGGCCGTGCGGGAGAAGTTCGAGGAGTACGGGCTCGATGCTCGGGCTTTTGCCGGGATCAAGGTCGCCGCGGTGGGGGAGCAGACCGCCAAGGCGTTGGTCGCCTTTGGGGTGAAGCCGGATCTGGTGCCCAGTGGGGAGCAGTCGGCTGCCGGGTTGCTGGAGGACTGGCCTCCCTACGATCCCGTTTTTGATCCGATCGACCGGGTGTTTCTGCCTCGGGCCGATATCGCCACGGAGACGTTGGTCGCCGGGCTGATCGAGCTCGGGTGGGAGGTCGATGACGTCACCGCCTATCGGACCGTGCGGGCCTCGCCTCCGCCTGCGGAGACTCGGGAGGCGATCAAGGGGGGTGGCTTCGACGCCGTTCTCTTTACCTCGTCCTCGACGGTGCGGAATCTCGTGGGTATCGCCGGGAAGCCTCACAACGTGACCGTCATCGCCTGTATCGGGCCCGCCACGGCCAAGACCGCCGAGGAGCATGGGCTGCGGGTCGATGTCATGGCTCCGGAGCCGTCCGTGCATCGGCTGGCCGAGGCGTTGGCGGACTTCGGGCTTCGGCGGCGGGCCGCGGCGCTTGAGGCCGGGGATCCTGTTACTCGGCCCAGTGAGCGGCGGCCGGGGTCTCGGCGGCGGCGTACTACGTAGTCGACGTAGTCGAAGTAGGTGTGTGGCAGCGCGTCGCGGTCCCTTGGGGAGTGCGGCGCGTTGTCGTGTGCGGTGCGGTGCGGTGTGCGTTGCGTTGTTCGTGGGGCGCGGGCCGTGCCGGTACGTCGAGCCCGCCGCTTCCGGGTGTACGGCTGCGGTTCCTAGGGTCCCGGCTACGGGAGGAGCCCTACGCGGCGGGCTTTCGACGTACCGGCACGGCCCGCTCCTTTGCGTACTTGGCTGCGGTTCGGTTCGGCTCTCGTTTTATGCCGCCGGGGGTATTGCGTGGCCGTAGCGGAGCAGGTTGGCCGGGTCGTGGGTGGCCTTGGTCTGTTGGAGGTGTTCGTAGACCTCCGGGGTCCAGGCTCGGGCTCGGTCCGCCTCGTTTCCGGGGGTGCCGTGGATGTTGACCATGGTGTGGCCCGTGCCGTAGGGGGCCATGGCCTGCTGCAGGGCTGTTGTGGCCTGCTCTACTGCCTGTGCCGTTTTTGGGTCGGGCAGGATTGCCACCGATTCCAGGAAGTACGTGGCGTCTCTGGCGCAGACCGCGTCCTGTACGGCTGCCGGGCGGGACAGTGCGGCTCCCATGTGGCGGAGTTCGACCAGGAGGAGGGGGCAGTCCGTTGCTGTCGGGCCCACCTGGTCGAGGAACGTCCGGACGGCCTCGGGGGTGAGGTCGTGGAGCAGGGCGCACGATTCGCGGGCGGGGAGTGGGTCCTCGGGTTCCGCGTAGATCTCGTCCACCGCCGTGTAGTCCATCGCGGCGATGGTGTCGATTACGGCTGGGGCTGCCTCGCGGATGGGGGTCAGGAGGTCGTTTCCCTGTGATGGGTCGCCTGTCCACGCCACTGCCACTCGGGCCCAGAAGCCGCCTCGCAGCGGTTCCGGGATCTGGGGGAGCGGGGGGAGGCGGAGCAGGCTGAATGCCGTGCACATCTCTGGGGGGAGGGTTGGTGTCCAGTTCGCGTAGGCCTGGAGGAGGGCCTCCGCGTCCTTGCCCGCGCAGTAGATCGCGCCGCCGAGGATGCGGGTGAGCGGGAGCAGGTCGGTGACCAGGGACGTTACGACGCCTACGTTGCCCTTGCCGCCGCGCAGGGCCCGGAAGAGGTCGGGCTCGTGGGTCGCGTCTGTCTCGTGCAGGACTCCGTCGGGGGTCACCACCTGGAAGGAGCGGACCAGGTCGGATGCGTAGCCGTACGTTCGGCCGAGGACCGGCAGGCCGCCGCCCAGCGTGTAGCCGATCACGCCCACGTCGGTCGACGAGCCGTTGAGCGCGGCCAGGCCGTGGGGCGCGGCCGCCTCCAGGACGTCCCGCCATTTCGCTCCGGCGGACACCGTCGCGGTGCGTTCGGCCGGGTCGATCCGTACGTCGGTCATGCGGCTGGTGTTGATCAACAGGCCGTCGTCGATCGGGAAGTTCGCGCCGTGGCCCGTCGCCTGGACCGAGACGGGGGTGCCTGTCGCTGTCGCCCAGCGGAGTGCCGCGACGATGTCGTCCGTTCCCGTCGCCCCGATCACTATGTCCGGCGTGTGGCGCTGCGCGAGGTTGAAGCCCGTCACCTCCGCCGTGTAGGCGGCGTCGTCGGGTCTCAGGACCGGGCCCCGGATGGCCGAGAGGGCGAAGAGGTCGGGGGTGGGAGTGGGGGTGGGGGTGTGGTGCGCGGTCGTCATCTCGGCCTCCTTCTGGCGCGTACTTCGTCGCGCGGCGGAGGGACGGCGGCGGTTCTGTGCCCAGAGAGGCCGTCGGGGTCCTTGTTCCACCAGCTTGCGCCTGGGGCGTCCCGGGCGCATGTGGGGGCGGCAGGGGCGTGGGGAGGGGCCGTAGCGCCGACTTCTCGTCGGCAAAGGTGGTTCTGGGGCGGGCGTAGCGTTGGTGTATGACTACGTACGGATCCTTCCCCGGCAGCCGGCCGCGGCGGTTGCGGACCAACCCCGTGATGCGGCGCATGGTCGCCGAGAGCAGGCTGCATCCTGCCGACTTCATCCTCCCCGCGTTCGTGCGTGAGGGAGTGGCCGAACCCGTGCCGATCGCGGCCATGCCGGGCGTCGTGCAGCACACCCGGGACAGTCTGAAGAAGGCTGCCGCGGAGGCTGTGGCGGCCGGGATCTCCGGGATCATGCTGTTCGGTGTTCCGGAGGAGTCCAAGAAGGACGCGGTGGGGACTCCGGGGACCGATCCTGACGGGATTCTGCAGGTCGCCCTTCGGGATGTGCGGGCCGAGGTCGGCGACGAGTTGTTGGTGATGTCCGATCTGTGTCTTGATGAGACCACTGATCACGGGCATTGCGGGGTGTTGGACAGTCAGGGGCGCGTCGACAACGATGCGACCCTGGAGCGGTACGCCGAGATGGCCCAGGTACAGGCCGACGCCGGGGCCCATGTGGTGGGCCCCAGCGGGATGATGGACGGCCAGGTCGGGGTCGTACGCGATGCTCTGGACCAGATCGGGCGGGAGGACGTGTCGATCCTGGCCTACACCGTCAAGTACTCCTCCGCCTTCTTCGGGCCCTTCCGGGAAGCCGTCGCCTCCTCGTTGAAGGGCGACCGGAAGACCTATCAGCAGGATCCCGCCAATGTGCGTGAGTCCCTGCGGGAGTTGGCCCTTGATCTGGAGGAGGGGGCCGACATGGTGATGGTCAAGCCGGCCGGCCCGTACCTCGACGTCCTCGCCCGGGTCGCGGACGTGGCGGACGTGCCTGTGGTCGCGTACCAGATCTCCGGTGAGTACTCGATGGTCGAGGCCGCCGCCGAGAAGGGGTGGATCGACCGGGACCAGGCGATCCTCGAGACGCTTACCGGGATCAAGCGGGCCGGCGCCCAGAACGTTCTCACGTACTGGGCGTCCGAGGTGGCGCAGAAGCTGCGCTGAGCCCTCTTGCCTCCGGCCTACCAGGCGAGGGCGTCCGCCATCGTCTGCTGCCAGTACGTGACGGTGATCGAGTCGTCCACGTACACGCCCTTGGCGGGCAGCGACGGGTTGGACGCGGTGCCCGAGCCCTGGTTCACGTAGACCGCGAGCGACTTGGCCGTGTAGCCGTTGGAGCCGCTGCCGTCCGCCGCCGAGAGCTGCACACCGGCGTAGCCCGACTCGCCCGGGGCCAGCGTGACCACGGCCTGCGGCTTGGAGTCCTCGAAGGCCGGCGGGACCGACTGGGCCTCGCCGAAGCGGACGGCCGGGTAGCCGATCACGTTGCAGTTCTTCGAGCCGGTGTTGGTGACGGTGAGGAGCAGGTGGTTCAGGGGGCGCGAGACCACCGTGGCGGTCGTGCGGACGCTGGAGCAGGTGGGCGTGGCGGCCGGCTTCTTCGACTTCCCGGAGGCCTTGGAGCCCGAGGAGTTCGAAGTGCCCGACGAGTTCGAAGAGTTCGAGGAACCTGTGGATCCCTTTGCGTTCGTCGTGCCGCCCGCGGTGTTCTTCGCGCCGGCGGGGACGGTCGACTGTCCCTTGTCCGCCGGTGCCTTCTCGTCCGTCTTCGGTGCCGGCGTGGACGTGGACGCCTTCGACGCGCCCTCGTCCCGGACGCCCTCCGCTCCGTTGCACGCCGTCAGCGTGAGCGCGGCGATCGTGAGTGCGGCGGCGGCGAGCGTACGGGTGCGGATGGTACGTGCGGACATGGCTGATCTCCCTGATGCGGTACGGGTCTTGGTGCGGACCGCTCGACCGAGTGTCGGGAGCGGCGTGCTTGGATGGCCCAAGCTTGTGCGGCGCCCTGTCCCGGCCGCCACACCTGCCGGGGTTTGCGGGACGCTGGAACGCCCGTAATGGCTCTGAACTGGGGGAACGACCCTCCCCTGGAACGCTGATCCGGGACGTGGGAGAGGGAGGAACGGTGGCGGGGGACGAGTTCTCGGCGCTCTTGGGACAGTTGAAGGAGCGGTCCGGGCTCAGTTACGGGGTGCTCGGGAAGCGGCTTCACACGAGTACGTCCACGCTTCACCGGTATGTCAACGGGGATGCCGTGCCGACGGACTACGCGCCCGTGGAGCGGTTCGCCCGCGCCTGCAAGGCCTCCCCCGAGGAACTGGTGGAGCTGCATCGGCGATGGGTCCTCGCGGACGCGCGGCGGGGGCAGAAGGCGGACGAGGGGCCCGTGCAGGGGGCCGCGGTCGGACAACCGGCTGTGGGGTCGGCCGCGGGGTCCCTCGAAGAGCCGGGGGAGGGAGTCGGTGAGTCCGGTTCGGCCGATGTCGTCGGCTCGGGGGCTCCCGAGGTCGAGCTCGGAGGGGCGCCGGACGTGCCCGTGACGCGGCGGCGGCGTACCGTCGTGCTCGCCGGTGCCGCCGTGGCCGCAGCGATCGTGTCGGCCGCCCTCGTGGTGAATCTCGTGCCGGGCAAGGGCGACGACGGCGACGGCGGGAAGCAGCCCGTGGGGGCCGCCGCCGAGACCGTCGACGACAGTCCCGGGGCCACTGAGTCCGGCGCCGCGAAGGGCAGGTCGGCCTCGCCGTCCGCCTCGCGCAGTGGTACTCCCACGGCGTCCTCCTCCGCCTCCCGGAACGCCGGGGCTGGGGCAGGGGCCGGGGCCGTGAAGGACTCAGGGGCCGAGGCCGGTGCCTCCGCGCCGACCGTCGCCGTCAACCCGTACAAGTGGGACAGCCCGTGCAGTCAGCACTACCTCGTCGACCGGAAGCCCGAGCAGGTGCCTCCGCCGCCGAGTGAGTCGGACGCGCGTGGGTGGGTCAGCGCGCTCGGCGGGGTCGCCGGCGGGCAGCAGATGCTCGCGCTGACCGTGCAGGGCACCGGGAAGGCCACCGTCGTCCTGGAGGCGCTGCACGTGCGGGTGGTGGAGAAGAGCGCGCCGCTCGCCTGGAACGACTTCGAGATGGGCGTCGGGTGCGGCGGCGGGGTGGAGACCACGTCGTTCGCCGTGAACCTTGACGCCGGGCGGCCCGCGACCTCGCCCAAGGCGGGGCAGCGCGACTTCCCGTACAAGGTGAGCGAGTCCGACCCCGAGGTCTTCTACGTCTTCGCGGACGCCCGGGCGCACAACGTGAGTTGGTACCTGGAGCTCGACTGGTCCAGCGGGGACAAGCAGGGCACCGTACGCGTCGACAACAAGGGGCAGCCCTTCCGGACCAGCGGGAACGTGGGGCGGCCCGCTTACAACTACCCGCTCGGCGACTCCGAATGGGGGCGGAACGAGTACGAGCCCGACATTCCGGGCTGAGTGCCTCCTCCTTCCCGGGCCGGGCACTGTCAAGTCACCCTGAGAGTTAGGTCGACCGGGCCGCGGCAGCCGCCGCGCTCTCGGCCAACCCGCGCGGCTACCTGGACATCGGCACGGGTCTGCCGACCCAGGAGAACGTCCACCAGATCGCCCAGCGGCTCGCCCCCGACTCCCGGGTCGTGTACGTCGACAACGACCCGGTCGTCCTCGCCCACGCGCGCCCTGCTCGCCGGCGGGGCCGAGGGCCGGACCGACTGCATCGACGCCGACCTCGAAAGCCCGGCCCAGATCCTCGAAGCGGCCGGGAAGACCCTCGACTTCGACCGGCCGGTCGCCCTCGCGCTCGTGGCGATCCTGCGCTTCGTCGAGGACGACAGGGCCCACCCGATCGTGCGCGAGCTGATCGACGCCCTGCCCTCGGGCAGCCGGCTCGTCCTCAGCCATCTCACCGAGGACCTCTACCCCGAGAACATCCGCGCGGTCCAGCGGACGTACACCGAGCGCGGTTTCACCTTCGTGCTGCGCTCGAAGGCGGAGGTCGAGCGGTTCCTCACCGAGAACGGCCTGGAGATCGACGAGCCCGGCGTGGTCCCCGCCCACCACTGGCGGCCCGACAACGCGGCGCCCGTGCCCGAGCAGCCCGAGCCCGGCCGCTTCGAGGGCCTCGACGACATCGAGAAGGTCAGGTACCGAGACATCAACGACGTGACGGACGCGGACATCAACGTGTACGCGGTCACGGGCCGCAAGCCCTGAGCCTCAGTCCCATCTGAACGTCCAGGAGCGTGCGTCGAGCACCTCGTGCTCGGCGTACGCCCGCAGGGAGCCGTGGGCGCTCTGCTCGATGTTGTCCGGGCAGAACGCGTAGTGCTCGGCGGCTACCGCCTCCGCCTCGGCCACTGTCCGGGGCGGGGCCGCGACCGAGACGACCAGCTGGTCGTAGGTCATCGCCACGATCCGTATCCCGAAGCGGTCCTCCCAGGAGCGGAGGACCGCGCACAGCGGCGCCACGTCCTCCGTGTGGTTGACCGGGCCGCACCAGCCGACGGCCGCCGGGATGTCCGCGCTGCGGCGGGCAGGCACGAGGGCGAGGTGCGCCCGCACCAGCCAACTCCCGCCGCCGGTCAGGGAGTCGGCGACCTCGGCCGCCCGCTCGTCCGGGTCGGCGTCCGGCGGGCCCGCCTCGGCGAGGCCCGGCCAGTCGGCGTCCTCCGACTCGGCCGCGTACTCCTCCCAGAGGTCCGCCAGCACCTCCTCCGCGTCGTGGTCGCCCGGATACGACGCGAGGCCGGGGTCCAACTCCCACTTGTCCGGGTGGGGTTCGCTGTCCGCGTCGGCGCCGAGCAGCACCGGATGCAGGCCCGCCGAGCGGCGCGCGGACGCCAGCCGCAGCCAGTCGCCCGGCGCCGCCGGGGCGTCCGACCGCCACAGCAGCGGTTCGTCCCAGGGGCCGTCGACCGTCGTGTCGAGCAGCGTCCCGGGCGGGAGGTCGAGACCGAGCGAGCGGCCGGTCGGGTCGGCCGCCAGCGTCGGCAGCTGGTTCGGAAGAGTCGCCATGCCCGTGACTTTAGGGCCCGGCACTGACAACGCCCGTGGGGGCCGTCAGCCGGTGCCGAACCACGTCTCGGCGAGCGCGTCCAGCGTCGGCTCCGGCGGCTTGGGCAGCAGGCTCAGATAGCTGGGCAGGTTGCTGTAGACGTGCAGCAGCGTGTACGCCATGAGCGTGTGCGGGTCGATCGGCGGGCACCCGTAGGCCTCGTAGAACCGCTTCAGCAGCCGGGGGTCCCCGCACGAGATGAACAGCCCGACGCCCACGAAGTCGTACGCCGGGTCGCCGATCATCGCCGGCTCGAAGTCGAACAGGCCCGTCAGGCGCCAGCCGTCCGGGTCCACGGTCAGATGCTGGCGCATGAACTCCGTGTGCAGCAGCACCCGCCGGGCCGGAGGCGCCAGCGGCACCGAGCTCAGGAACCACGGGATCTGCTCCAGCCAGTCCTTCGACAGACCGGCCTCGCGCTGCTGCTCCACCGCGTTCATGCGCTGCGCGTCGACGAACAGGCCCCAGTCGGAGGGGCCGACGGAGCTCGCGAGCGGCGCCGGGTTCAGCGCGTGCAGCGCCGCGAGGGTCTCGCCGGCCTCCGTGACGATTCGGTCCTGTTCCGCGGCCGGGATCCGCGGCCACGCGTCGGCGAGGCTCTCGCCGGGCAGCCGGGACATCAGCACGAACGACCAGCCGTTCTTGTAGGCCCCCGCGGAGTACACCTGTGGTGTCGGAACCGGCAGTCGGCCGTACACATGGCTCAGTACCCGCTCCTCGCGCCTGGCGTCGATCTTCTCGAAGGCGGGGAACAGCTTGACGACGTGCGCGGCACCGACGGAGTAGACCGGCAGCGAACCCTCGATGAAGCGGATCAGTGGCTTCACCGGCACTTCGAGGCGCTCGCACAGGTCCATGACGGCGGGCCGCAACAGGGCCTCGTCACGGACCATGTCGTCCAGCTCCTCGCCGGTCTCAACGAGTGGCAGCACGGGTCAACACCATCCAGACGGCCGAGTGACGGAGAAGGGCAGTGCAGTGCTCATTGGGCTCCCAGTGCGGTCCAACAGGGCTCTGGATTCCCCGGAGTTGGGGTTTGCGCCCCGCAGCATCGCATACTCCGGGGTGCGCCCGAGCACCTCAACCTTTGGCCATCACTCGTACGGATTGCCAGGTCAGCGCGGGGTGAGGCCAGTGGCATATGCGGGCCTCTGTCGCCGCACGGGTCACCTCTATCGCGGGGGCCCGCCTGTCGTGTACGCCTTCAACTTCCTTCACCCGAACGGGGGAAGCGGCCGGGTCGGTTGTCGTATGTGCCGGGACCCGGGCGCATGTGCCGAGACCCGGGCGCGGCCCCGTGGTGAGGGGCCGCGCCCGGGTCTCGGGTGGCTGCCGGTGAAGCTCGCGACGATCAGAGGCGCTCGGGCGTCCTGATGCCGAGCAGGGCCATGCCCTGGTGGAGCGTGCGGGCCGTCAGGTCGACGAGGAACAGCCGGTTCTCGACGACCTCCTTCGGGTTCGCGTCGCTCAGCACGTGGCACTGGTCGTAGAACGTCGTCAGGTGCGACGCCAGCTGGTACAGGTACGAGGCCAGCTTGTGCGGCTCGTACCCCGACGCCACGTCCAGGAGCAGCTCGCCGAACTGGTCCAGGTGCAGCCCCAGCGCGCGCTCCGCCGGAGCCAGTTCGAGCTCCGGGTGGGCCAGCGGACGCGCGTCCCCTGCCTTGCGGAGGATCGACTGGATACGGGCGTACGCGTACTGGAGGTACACGCTCGTGTCGCCGTTCAGCGACACCATCTGGTCCAGGTCGAACTTGTAGTCCCGGACGGCCGACGTGGACAGGTCCGCGTACTTCACGGCGCCGATCCCGACGTACCGGCCGTTCTCGACGATCTCGTCCTCGGTCAGGCCGACCTTCTCGGCCTTCTCGCGGACCACCGCCGTGGCACGGTCGATCGCCTCGTCGAGCAGGTCGACCAGCCGGATCGTCTCGCCCTCACGGGTCTTGAACGGCTTGCCGTCCTTGCCCAGCACGGTGCCGAACGCCAGCTGCTCCGCCTTCGCGTCGCCGTTCAGCCAGCCCGCCCTGCGCGCCGTCTCGAAGACCATCTTGAAGTGCAGGGACTGCCGGGCGTCGACCACGTAGACCAGGTTGTTCGCCTTCAGGTCGAAGACGCGGTTCCTGATCGCGGAGAGGTCGGTGGCCGCGTAGCCGTAGCCGCCGTCCGACTTCTTCACGATCAGCGGGACCGGGTTGCCGTCCGGGCCCTTGACGTCGTCGAAGAACACGCACAGCGCGCCCTCGGAGCGGACCGCCACGCCCTTCTCCTCCAGGAGGCGGCACGTCTCGTCCAGCATGTCGTTGTAGCCCGACTCGCCGACGATGTCCGCGTCCCGGATCTCCATGTCCAGCTTCTCGAAGACCGAGAAGAAGTAGATCTTCGACTCGTCCACGAACTTCTGCCATGTGGCCAGGGTGTGCGGGTCGCCCGCCTGGAGGTCGACCACCCTGCGCCGGGCCCGCGTCTTGAACTCCTCGTCGGAGTCGAAGTGCGTGCGCGCGGCCTTGTAGAGGCGGTTGAGGTTCGACATCGCCTCCTCGCCCGTCACGACGCCGTCCTCGGCGGACCTGTGGTCCAGCTCGTGCGGGTGCTCGTCCAGATACTGGATGAGCATGCCGAACTGGGTGCCCCAGTCGCCGATGTGGTGCCGCCTGACGACCGTCTCGCCGACGAACTCCAGGACCTGGACGACCGCGTCGCCGATCACCGCGGAGCGGAGGTGGCCTACGTGCATCTCCTTCGCCACGTTCGGCTGGGCGTAGTCGATGACCGTCGTGCCGGGGTTCTCCGTGAACGGGACGCCGAGGCGGTCCGCCGGGTCCGTGGCGCGGGCCGCGAGGTTCTCCGTGATCGCCCGGTCCGTGAGCGTGATGTTCAGGAAGCCGGGGCCCGAGACCTCGATGTCCTTGATCAGGTCACCCTTGACCACCCGGTCGACGACCTGCGTCGCCAGGTCCCTGGGGTTGGCCTTCGCCTTCTTCGCCAGGGCGAGGATTCCGTTGGCCTGGAAGTCCGCCCTGTCGCTGCGTCGCAGCAGCGGGTCCGCGGGCGCGGTCTCCGGCAGGGCTGCCGTGAGCGCGTCCGTCAGGCGCTGGTGGACGTGGGCGGTGAGGGACGTGACCGAGGCCATGGGGTGGGTGCCGTTCTCCTCGTGGGTACGGGTGGATCCGTCCAGTATCCCATGGGGGTAAAGCGAGTTTCCGCCCCCGCCGCCCCTACCCAATCCCTTCCCTTGCTCAGGGGCTCCGCCCCCGAACCCCCGCTCCTCAAACGCTGGAGGGGCTGAAGATTCCGGGGCCGGTGAAAAGCCGTTTTCGTGGATGCGGTGGGAGCTGGGAGAATGGGGCGGTCAGCCGTGCGAACCGTACCGCCGGCCCATGACACCTCCTGAGGAAAGAAGGACGTGCCGATCGTGGCTCAGAGCACCGAGACCACCGACTGGGTCTCCCGTTACGCGGATGAGGTCATCGAGGAGTCGGAGCGTCGGGCCCCGGGCAAACGGGTCGTCGTCGCGTCCGGACTGTCCCCGTCCGGCCCCATCCACCTCGGGAACCTCAGGGAGGTCATGACCCCGCATCTCGTCGCCGACGAGATCCGCCGCCGGGGCCACGAGGTCAGGCACCTCATCTCCTGGGACGACTACGACCGGTACCGCAAGGTGCCGAACGGCGTCGTGGGTGTCGACGACTCCTGGGCCGAGCACATCGGCAGGCCCCTCACCGCCGTCCCCGCCCCGAAGGGCTCCCCGTACCCGAACTGGGCCGAGCACTTCAAGGCCGCCATGGTCGAGGCGCTCGGCGAGCTGGGCGTCGAGTTCGACGGCATCAGCCAGACCGAGCAGTACACCTCCGGTACGTACCGCGAGCAGGTCCTGCACGCGATGAAGCACCGCGGGGACATCGACGCGATCCTCGACCAGTACCGGACCAAGAAGGCCCCGGCCAAGAAGCAGTCGCAGAAGCCCCTCGACGAGGCCGAGCTCGAAGCCGCCGAGGGGTCGGGCGCGGCGGCCGACGACGACGGCACCGGCTCCGCCGGGTACTTCCCGTACAAGCCCTACTGCGGCGACTGCGGCAAGGACCTCACCACCGTCACGGCCTACGACGACGACACCACCGAGCTGACGTACACCTGCACAGCGTGCGACTTCTCCGAGACCGTGCGGCTCAGTGAGTTCAACCGCGGCAAGCTGGTCTGGAAGGTCGACTGGCCGATGCGCTGGGCGTACGAGGGGGTCGTGTTCGAGCCCTCCGGCGTCGATCACTCCTCGCCCGGGTCCAGCTTCCAGGTCGGCGGACAGATCGTCGGGAGCATCTTCGGCGGCAAGCAGCCCATCGGGCCGATGTACGCCTTCGTGGGCATCTCCGGCATGGCGAAGATGTCCTCCTCCAAGGGAGGCGTGCCCACCCCCGGTGACGCGCTGAAGATCATGGAGCCGCAGATCCTGCGCTGGCTCTACGCCCGCCGCCGCCCCAACCAGTCCTTCAAGATCGCCTTCGACCAGGAGATCCAGCGGCTCTACGACGAGTGGGACAAGCTGGAGGGCAAGGTCGCCGACGGGTCCGCCCTGCCGGCGGACGTCGCCGCGCACTCGCGCGCCGTCGGCACCGCCGCGGGCGAGCTCCCGAAGACGCCCCGCCCGATGGCGTACCGCACGCTCGCCTCCGTCGCCGACATCACCGCCGGCGCCGAGGACCAGACCCTGCGCATCCTCAGCGAGCTCGACCCGACCGACCCGCTCTCGTCCCTCGACGAGGTCCGGCCGCGGCTCGACCGGGCCGAGGCCTGGATCAACACCCAGGTCCCCGCCGACCAGCGCACCGTCGTCCGCAAGGAGCCCGACACCGAGCTGATCAAGTCCCTCGACGACCAGGGCCGCGCCTCGCTGAGGCTGCTCCTGGACGGCCTCGACTCGCACTGGTCGCTCGACGGACTCACCCACCTCGTGTACGGAGTCCCGAAGGTCCAGGCCGGCTTCTCCGCCGACGCCACGCCCAAGGAACTCCCGGCGGAGATCAAGGTCGCCCAGCGCACCTTCTTCGCCCTGCTCTACCACCTGCTGGTCGGCCGTGACACCGGCCCCCGCCTGCCCACCCTGCTCCTCGCCGTGGGCCAGGAGCGGGTGAGGAAGCTGCTCGGCGAGTAGCAAGTAGCCAGTAGTCGTACGTGATGGGGGCGCCCGGAGAATCTCCGGGCGCCCCCATCACGTACACATGCAGGTCGTTACGCGATGTGGTCCTCTTCCAGCTCCATCGTGTGGCGGTTGGTGAAGCGGGTGACCAGGCGCTTCGCCTCCGGCTCCGGGAGGGTCACGCGGTACTCCGCCTCGACGTTGTCGCCGAACTCGCGCGGAGTCGGGTAACTGCCGTTTATCGACTGCTTGAAGACCTGGTAGAACGACTCCTCGTCCGGCTCCGGGGCCGGGGTGCCGCCGCCCTCGCCGAGCTGACGGGTGCGGTTCGGGCCCGACGGGATGGGGAAGGTGCCGGTGTCCTCGGGAGAGGGCTCACGCTCCTCGTACTCCTCGATCACCTGCCCCTGCCCGTTCTGGTACGCCTGACGCTGCTCGGCCTCGTACTGGGCCTGCTGAGCCTCGTACTGGGCCCACATCTGGTCCGGCGCGTACGCGGGGTCGTAGCCGCCCTCGTAGACGATCTCCTGCTGCGGGGGAGCGAACCACGGGCTCGACTCCGGCTCCTCCTCCAGGTACTCCGGCTGCTGCTCCTGCTGCCCGAGCCGCGCCTGCTGCCGCTCCTGAACGGGGTAGCCGTCGGCGTCCAGGTCCTGGCGCTGCCGGTCGTCCCGGGGTGCTCCCGGGCCCACCTGGGCGGGGACGGCGGCCTGCGGCGCCTCCACGCGCTCCAGCTCCGTCTGCTGCCGGGGCGCCGGAGGCAGCAGCGCCGGCTCGATGCCCGCCGCGGCCAGACCCGAAGGGGCCGTCTCCGCCAGCGGCACACCGTAACGCGCCAGCCGCAGCGGCATCAGGGACTCGACCGGGGCCTTGCGGCGCCAGGCGCGGCCGAAGCGCGAACGCAGCCGGGCCTGGTAGACGAGACGCTCCTGCTCCAGCTTGATGACCTGCTCGTAGGAGCGCAGCTCCCACAGCTTCATCCGGCGCCAGAGGAGGAACGTGGGCAAGGGGGACAGCAGCCAGCGGGTGAGGCGCACGCCCTCCATGTGCTTGTCGGCCGTGATGTCCGCGATCCGGCCGATCGCGTGCCGCGCCGCCTCCACGGAGACCACGAACAGGATCGGGATCACGCCGTGCATCCCGACGCCCAGCGGGTCCGGCCAGGCGGCCGCGCCGTTGAACGCGATCGTCGCCGCCGTCAGCAGCCACGCCGTCTGGCGCAGCAGCGGGAACGGGATCCTGATCCAGGTCAGGAGCAGGTCGAGCGCGAGCAGGACACATATTCCCGCGTCGATACCGATCGGGAAGACGTAGCTGAACTTCCCGAAGCCCTTCTGGAGGGCGAGTTCGCGCACCGCCGCGTACGAACCGGCGAAGCCGATCGCGGCGATGACGACGGCTCCGAAGACGACCACCCCGATGAGAATCCGGTGCGTCCTCGTGAGCTCCATAGGCGCGGACACCCGTACTCCCCTCCCATGACGACCTGTTGCGCGCAACAGAGTGGCACATGTGTACGGGCTCCGGGCGCGCAGTACGGCACCGGCCCGGCCCCCACGGAGGCCGGGCCGCTGCAAATGTCCTGGTCCGGCCGCGAGTTGGGCAGCGGCCGGATTGCCGGAACGGCCGTCAGCTCTTCTTCGTGGCCGACGGGCTCGGGCCCGGGGTCGAGTCCTTGAGGTCCGAGCCCTGGCCCGGGTCCTTGCTGGAGTCCGACCCCTGGCTCGGGTCCTTGCTGGAGTCCGAGCCAGAGGTCGGGTCCTTGCCGGGGCTCTTGCTCGGCGCCGTGCTGCCGTCGGCCGCGGAGCCGCCGCCGGCCCCGTTCGCCGTCCGGACCGACTCCACGGCCTCCTTGGCGGCCTTCTCCGCCGCCTTCGTCAGATCGGCGACCTTGGGGGCCTTGTCGCCCGCCAGACCCGCGCCGTTGTAGTCGACCGTCACGACGACGTTCTCGACCCGCGTCACGACCGTCTGCTGCTTGAAGGTGCCTTCCTTCTTCTTCAGGTCGTACGTCACCAGCGTCGCCTCGTTGCCCATCCCCGTCAGCGGCTGCGACTTGGTGTTCTTCGCGTCCGTCACCGAGCGCGCGTCCTCGGCGTGCTTGGTGAAGTACTCCGAGGCCAGCTTCTCGCCCGTACCGCGGGTCGCGTCCGACTCGAAACGCAGCAGGGACACGTTCAGCCAGCGGAACTGCGAACCGTCCACGCCGTTGTTGTCCAGGCTGTTCCAGGAGCAGTTGCCGCGCGTCGCCGCGTCGCCCGACTTTCCCTCCTTGTCGGACTTGGTGCCCTTCGGGACCATTTCCTTCAACGTCTTCGACGAGAACGCCTTGCAGGGCTCGGGAAGCTTCGCGTACGCGGCCTCCTTCACCACCGCGCCCGCCTCCGTCGCGGAGGACGACGCCGAGGCGCCGGAGTCCTTCTTCGCGTCGTCGCCGGAGCCGTCGCCGGAGTCCGAGGAGCAGCCGGAGGCGACGAGCACCATCGGGACGGCGGCCGCCCCGACGAGGATGCGGGTGAGTCGCTGACGCTGGCGCTGTGCGGGTCGGTGCATGGTTCCTTCACTCAAGACGCTCGGGTGTGCGTGCGAACGGCCGCGTCCTCGGTCGGCCGCACTTCGGTCGGGTCCGAGGGGCCACGGTACGCCGAACGGGACACGGGTGACTCGGGTTCCGCCCAGCCCGAAACCCCTGCCGGGAGCCCCTAGTCGTTGAACGTCCCGGCGAGCTGACCCGCCAGTTTCCGCGCCCTGTCCTGCATGTCCTTGCTGCTGGGGACGTCGGTCGTGGTCGCCGGCTGCTCGTCGTACTGGATCGTCACGACCACGTTGGACGTGCGGAACACCACAGTCACCGTGCGCTGCCGGGAGCTGCTCAGCACGTCGTCCAGGAACGCCTCGTCGCCCAGGTCGTCGAGCGTGCGGGGCTGCAGGGCGGAGGGGGTGGAGCCGTCGGAGGGCGTGGCGGAACCGCTCTCGTCGCCGTTGCCCGATCCCGACGCGCTGGAGCTCGGCCCGGAACCGGAGCCGTCCGAGGGGGATCCGCTCCCTTCCGGGGCCGATTCGGGCGACTCGGACGAATCCGGCGACTGGGATGCCTCCGATGACTCCGACGACTCCGATGACTCCGACGAGGCGACCGGCTCCGGAAGGTCCGCCGCCGTCTCCGTCTTCAGATAGATCTCCGTCGCGCGGTCGTCGTCGCTGACCGCGTTGTCGTAAGAGACCACGCGCTCGAAGTCCACCAGCAGGTGATCCGTCCCCCCGGTCGACTCCGCCTTCCAGCGGCAACCGACCTTGCGGTCCGTGTCGTACGTCTGCGTCGCCGTGCCCTCGTACGTCTTCTCGCGCTGCTCCTCGTCCGTGACCTGCTTGATGCCCGGCAGCAGCGAGTCGAGCGTGCCGTGCGACACCGCGGCGCACGGCTCCGGGAGCGTGCGGTACTTGCCGGGCTGCGCCGCGGTGGGCGTCGTGGCCGATTCGCCCGGCTTCGGGTCGCTCGTGCCGTCGTCGTTGCCCGATCCACCGGTGCAGCCGGCCAGCAGCACCGCGAGGAGCGCGGCGACGCCGGGTACGTAGGCCTTCCGCTGCACGGTGAGGCTCCTCTCGACGGGTCGCCGCGCTGGGCGCGCGACCGGGGTGTCCTGTGGTTATGCGTTGGTTAATCAGTTGCCGCGCGGGGGCGGCCCCTGGAGACAATGTGTATCGCACGCACTGCCGTGGACGCCGGTCCGTTGTCCCAAACGTTGACCTTGGTGCCGGTTTTGCGATTTGCGACTTCTGTTTGTTTTACGGGGGAATGAGGACGAGATGTCGTACGTGGAAGTGCCGGGCGCGAAGGTGCCGATCCGCATGTGGGCGGACCCGGCGTCGGTCGAGGACGTCGCGATGCAGCAGCTCCGCAACGTCTCCACGCTCCCCTGGATCAAGGGCCTCGCCGTCATGCCGGACGTCCACTTCGGCAAGGGCGCGACGGTCGGTTCCGTCATCGCCATGCAGGGGGCCGTGTGCCCCGCGGCGGTCGGGGTCGACATCGGCTGCGGGATGTCCGCGGTAAAGACGTCCCTGACGGCCAACGACCTGCCCGGGGACCTCTCCCGGCTGCGGTCGAAGGTCGAGCAGGCGATTCCTGTGGGCCGGGGGATGCATGACAGCCCGGTGGAGCCCGGGCGGTTCCATGGGCTTGCTACTTCGGGGTGGGACGACTTCTGGGGGCGGTTCGACGGTGTGGCTGAGGCCGTGAAGTTCCGTCAGGGGCGAGCGACTTTGCAGATGGGAACGCTTGGATCGGGGAATCATTTTGTCGAAGTGTGCACGGATACGACCGGTTCTGTTTGGTTGATGCTGCACTCCGGTTCCCGGAACATCGGCAAGGAACTGGCCGAGCACCACATAGGTATTGCGCAGAAGCTCCCGCACAACCAGGGTCTGGTCGATCGTGACCTCGCCGTATTCATCGCGGACACCCCGCAGATGGCGGCGTACCAGAACGACCTCTACTGGGCGCAGGAGTACGCCAGGTACAACCGGACGATCATGATGGCGCTCTTGAAGGACGTGGTCCGCAAGGAGTTCAAGAAGGCCCGAGTGACCTTTGAACCGGAGGTCAGCTGCCACCACAACTACGTCAACCGCGAGCGTTACGAGGGCATGGATCTGCTCGTCACGCGCAAGGGTGCCATCAGTGCCAGGGCGGGCGAGTACGGCATCATCCCGGGTTCGATGGGCACGGGCTCGTACGTCGTGAAGGGCCTCGGCAACGAGAAGGCCTTCAACTCGGCCTCGCACGGGGCGGGTCGGCGCATGAGCCGTAACGCCGCCAAGCGTCGCTTCTCGACGCAGGATCTGGAGGAGCAGACGCGGGGCGTGGAGTGCCGTAAGGACTCCGGCGTCGTGGACGAGATCCCGAGCGCGTACAAGCCGATCGAGCAGGTCATCGACCAGCAGCGCGACCTCGTGGAGGTCGTGGCGAAGCTGAAGCAGGTTGTCTGCGTGAAGGGCTGAACTAGGAGTGGGGCTCGGGCTGTTGTCGGCCCGAGTCCCATTTCTCGTTGCGTCGGCGGGATTTCGCACCGCGCGTGGCCGCGCGAATCGTGGGCGCGTTCTCGGGCGTGCCTACTTCGCGTGTGTCACCGCGTAGATCATCACGAACGCCACCAGGTGGATGCCGAAGAGGAAGTACGCGAGATACCACCAGACGTAGCGTTCGTCCTTCTTCTCCTGGGCCAGGCGGCGTTGTTCCTGGTCCCGCTGAGGGGTGGGTTCGGCGTCCGGCACTACAGCTCCCTGTGGACCTTTGTGTTGGAGGCCTGGGCGCGGGGGCGTACGACGAGGAGGTCGATGTTGACGTGGGAGGGGCGGGTGACCGTCCAGGTGATGGTGTCGGCGACGTCTTCGGCGGTCAGGGGTTCCGCCACGCCGGCGTAGACGTTCGCGGCCTTGTCCGTGTCGCCGCCGAAGCGGGTCAGGGCGAACTCGTCCGTCTTGACCATGCCGGGGGCGATCTCGATGACGCGGACCGGGGTGCCGACGATCTCCAGGCGGAGGGTCTCGGCCAGGACGTGCTCGCCGTGCTTGGCGGCCACATAGCCCGCGCCGCCCTCGTACGTGCCGTGTCCGGCGGTCGAGGAGACGACGACCACCGTGCCGTCGCCGCTCGCGGTCAGGGCGGGCAGCAGGGCCTGGGTGATGTTCAGCGTGCCGATGACGTTCGTCTCGAACATCTGGCGCCATTCGGCCGGGTCGCCGGACGCGACCGGGTCGGCCCCCAGCGCGCCGCCCGCGTTGTTGACGAGGACGCCGATCGTCCTGAAGGCGGTGGCGAACTCGTCGACGGCCGCGCGGTCCGTGATGTCCAGCGCGTACGCCGTCGCCTGGCCGCCCGCCGCGCCGATCTCCTCCGCGAGCGCCTCGATACGGTCCTTGCGGCGGGCGGTGAGGACCACCCGGTAGCCCGCGGCCGCCAGCTGCCGGGCCGTCGCGGCGCCGATTCCGCTGCTCGCGCCCGTGACGACGGCGATGCGGGAGGCGGCGGAGGGCGCGGCGGATGCGGCGGCGGTCATGGGCTGCTCCTCGGGGGAGGGTGCGGGCGAGGCCGTGGTGCGGGGCCGCCGCTCGCTCGTACGGTCGATTGCTTCACCGGCCAGGATAGGCGGGCGGGCCGGGGCGCCTCGTCCGGCGTCTCACCTGATGGGCGGCGCCTGTCGCGTGGCCCAGGTGGCATACATCCGTTGACGTACGGGGACATGCGGGTCGACGCGGAGGACATGACACATGCGGATTCGGATTCTTTGTGGGCTGGGTGCGGCTGTCCTGGTGGCCCTGGCCTCTCCGGCTGCCACGGCGGCACCGATTGTGGATGCGGCCTCGGTCGTGGCGCCCGAGGCCGATCTCGCCTATCACGGGCACCTGTCGATGACCGGCGGGCGTGTGGACCTGCGGATGACCCCGCAGAACCACGGCCCCTCCGGTGTCGCGGAGGCGACCGTACGGCTGCGGTGGTCGGTGCCGCTCGCGGACGAGCAGGGGCTGCCGGCCGGGTGCGCGCGGACGGAGGCGCGGACGGTGATGTGCCGGACGGGGGTGCTTCCCGCGGACGGGTGGGGGGAGTCGATCACCATGGCCGTACGGCTGAGGGGGGCGCCCTCGGAGGTGACGCTGGGCATCGACACGGTGTGGGGCGGCGGCGCGGTGGACCGCAACCACCACAACGACCGGCAGGAGGTGCTGGTGCTGGACACCGGGGACACGTATGTCTTCTAGGGGGCGGCCCGTTGCGGTTCGGCCGTGGGCCGGTGGGCGCGAGCCCCGCTACAGCGCCCTCAGCGAGTGCTCTGGGCGTACGCCGTCGGGGGTACCCCCACTGTCGTTGTGAAGTCGCGGATCAGGTGGGCCTGGTCCGCGTAGCCGAGGTCCGCCGCGAGGGCGGCCCAGTCGGTGGTCGGGGTGGACTCGGCGTGCTCCAGGGCCTCGTGGATGCGGTAGCGGAGGATGATCCACTTGGGGCCCACTCCGACGTACGTGGAGAAGAGGCGCTGCATCGCTCGTACGGTCATGCCCTGGGCGCGGGCGAAGTCGGCGACGCGGCGGATCGTGCGGTCGGTCCGGATGGTGTCGACCAGGGCCATCGCCAGGTCGGCGCGGGGGTCGGGGGCCGGGGCGAGGCCCAGCAGGAACGTGTCGAGCGCTGCCACGCGGGCGGTCTCGTCGGGCGGGGTGAGCACGGCATCGAGGTTGCTCCGGGCGGCGGGGAGTACCTCCGCCAGGGGCAGGCGCCTGCCCGTCCACTCCGACACCGGGTGCCGCGGGGCGAAGGGGTGGAAGCTGCCGGGCCGGAACTTGATGCCGCACACCCGGCCCCGCCCCTCCAGCTTCTGTGTGAAGAGCCCGAGCTGGATGCCCGCGAACTCTACGAAGGGGTCCTGGCCCTCGAACTGCTGGAAGACGATGTGGACCGCGGGGTGCGGGACCACGTGTGACACGTACGGCTCGGGGAGGTCCCAGTCGATCAGCCAGTAGTGCTCCACGTGGCGGCGGAGGGGCTCGGCGGGCTCGGGGCGGCGGAAGTCCACATGCGTGAGGAAGTCCGCGGCGTCGACGATGCCTCGGGTGTCGCGGCTGGTGTCGCGGTCGGTGTCACGGCTGGGGTCACGGCGTGGGGCGGCCATATCGGGATGGTAGGACGGGGCACTGACAACGGCGCGGGGCGCGTGTGGCCGGGGCCGTGTGCCGCGGTACTCGCGGTGTCGGAGGCGGGGAATAGCCCGGCGGGGTCCATCGTTGGCGGTATAGTTGAATCGTAAACAACCTGAGTCGTGAACAACCTACCAGCGGAGGATGAGGCAACCATGCAGTTCGGGATCTTCAGCGTCGGTGACGTCACGCCCGACCCCACCACGGGTCGTGCGCCGTCCGAGCACGAGCGGATCAAGGCCATGGTCGCCATCGCGCGGAAGGCCGAGGAGGTCGGGCTCGACGTCTTCGCGACCGGCGAGCACCACAACCCGCCGTTCGTGCCGTCGTCGCCGACCACCATGCTCGGCTGGATCGCCGCACGCACCGAGAAGCTCATCCTCTCCACCTCCACCACCCTCATCACCACCAACGACCCGGTGAAGATCGCCGAGGACTTCGCGATGCTCCAGCATCTGGCGGACGGGCGCGTGGACCTGATGATGGGGCGCGGCAACACCGGCCCGGTCTACCCCTGGTTCGGACAGGACATCAGGCAGGGCATCAACCTCGCCGTCGAGAACTACGCCCTGCTCCACCGGCTGTGGCGCGAGGACGTCGTCGACTGGGAGGGCAAGTTCCGTACGCCGCTGCAGTCGTTCACCTCGACGCCCCGGCCGCTGGACGGCGTGCCGCCGTTCGTCTGGCACGGTTCGATCCGCTCGCCGGAGATCGCCGAGCAGGCCGCGTACTACGGCGACGGGTTCTTCCACAACAACATCTTCTGGCCGGCCGACCACACCAAGCGGATGGTCGAGCTGTACCGGTCGCGGTACGCGCACTACGGGCACGGCACGGCGGAGCAGGCGATCGTCGGGCTCGGCGGCCAGGTGTTCATGCGCAGGAACTCGCAGGACGCGGTGCGGGAGTTCCGGCCGTACTTCGACAACGCGCCGGTGTACGGGCACGGGCCGTCCCTCGAGGACTTCACCGAGCAGACCCCGCTGACGGTCGGCTCGCCGGAGCAGGTGATCGAGAAGACGCTGGCCTTCCGGGAGTACGCCGGTGACTACCAGCGTCAGCTGTTCCTCGTGGACCATGCCGGGCTGCCGCTGAAGTCCGTACTGGAGCAGCTCGACATGCTGGGCGGGGAGGTCGTGCCCGTGCTGCGCGAGGAGTTCGCGAAGCGGCGGCCGGCCGGCGTGCCGGAGGCGCCTACGCACGCGGCGCGCGTTGCCGCCGCGGCAGCGGCAGCGGCTGACGCCGACGCCGTCGGCAAGGAGGTGACCTCGTCATGAAGCTGGTCGTCGTCTCGGCGGGGCTGAGCGTTCCGTCGTCCACACGGCTGCTGGGTGACCGGCTGGCCAACGCCACGGCCGAGCGCACCTCGGCGGACGTCCGGGTGGTGGAGCTGCGTGACCTCGCGGTCGAGATCGCGCACAACTTCACCAACGGCTTTCCCGGGCCCGCGCTGGGTGCCGCCCTGGACGCGGTGGCCTCGGCGGACGGGCTGATCGTCGTCACGCCGGTGTTCTCCGCCTCGTACAGCGGGCTGTTCAAGTCCTTCTTCGACGTGCTGGACCCGGACGCGCTGACCGGGAAGCCCGTGCTGGTCGCGGCGACCGGGGGGTCGGCTCGTCATTCGCTGGTCCTGGAGCACGCGCTGCGGCCGCTGTTCGCGTACCTGCGGGCGGTGGTCGTGCCGACCGGGGTGTACGCGGCCTCGGAGGACTGGGGTGCGGAGGGGCTCGTCGAGCGGATCGACCGGGCCGCGGGGGAGCTGGCGGGGTTGATGGGCGGTCTGGCGGCGGGGCGGACCGAGTCGGCCGGGGCGCTCACGCCGGAGCCGGCCCCGCACACTGCCGTGCCGGCCCCGCACGCCGCCGTGCCGGCCGCGCGACGGACCGACCGTGTACGCGAGGGCGGCTTCGAAGTGATCCCCTTCGAGCAGCAGCTCGCCGCGTTGCGACCCGAGTAGCGAGTAGCGAGCAGGGCTCGTGGTGGTGCCGCACCGGCCGGCCGGGGGTGCTGGGGGCGTCCTCCGGCCGGCCGGGCGGAGTTGTGGGGTGCCACGGGCCGTGTCCCCCCGACGAGCCGCCCGCCGTGCGAAAACGGGCGGCTCGTCGCACCGGGCCGGGAAGCCGGGCGGGCCGGTGTGGGAGCCGGGCGGTCCTGGGGGACTGGGAACCCGTGTGGGCCGCCCGGCGTACTGGATGTGACGCGGCCCCGGGAGGCCGGGCGTCACGGCCCCGCGGGTCTCGTGCTGTTGACGGGGGTCCGGGGGGTCGGCGGGCGGCGGAATCGGCGGGTCTGGCGGCGGGCCCAGCCCACCGCGCGGACCCGGCGCCGGGTCCAGGCGCGGCGGACGCGGGTCGCCTTGAGTTCGGTGAACAGGGCCTCGTAGCGTTCGACGATCGGGTCGGCGTCGTAGCGGTGGGAGCTCCGCAGGGCCGCCTCGCCCATCGCGTGCCGCAGTGGCTCGTCGGTGATCAGGTCGAGCATCGCGTCGGCGAGGGAACGGGCGTCGCCCAGGGGCGTCAGACGGCCGTCGACGCCGTCCGTGATGATCTCGGCGGGGCCCAGCGGGCAGTCCGTGCTGATCACCGGCACCCCGCAGCGCATCGCCTCGACCAGGGTCATCCCGAACGACTCCGCGTCCGAGGCCGAGACCAGCATCGCCGACTTGGCGAACTCCGCCTCGATCGGCGTACGCGGTCCCATGAGGCGGGCGTGCCCGGCCAGGCCCAGGCCGTCGATCAGGTGCTGGAGGTGTTCGCGCTCGGGGCCGCCGCCGAAGATCCGCAGCTGCCAGTCGGGTTCCTTCGAGGCGACGGCGGAGAACGCCTCGATCAGCAGGTCGAAGCGTTTGCCGCGGACCAGGCGGCCCGCCGCGGTGATCACCTTCGTCGTGTCGTCGCGGGTGATCCCGACCGGCGCGGGCACCATGTTCGGCACCGCGGCGACCCGGACGCCCGGCAGCGGCATCCGCCGGCGGTACACCTCCGCGTCCGCCTCCGTCGTCGTCACCACCGCGTCCAGCGAGCGGTAGGAGCGGCCCAGGACACCCCGCAGCCGCTTGCTGTGCGCGTCGTGGCGCAGATGCTCCTGGGCGATCCGCAGCGCCCGGCGCGGGGCGAACCGGGCCACGTACACGTTGATGCCGGGCCGCGTACCGATCACCACGTCCGCGTCGCAGCCCGTCAGATAGTCACGGGCGCGCAGGTCGGTGAGGAGCGTGTACTGCTCGTAGCGCTTGTCCGAGGCGGGGAAGTCGACGGCCGGCCGGGCGTAGGACGGATCCGTGAGGTCCTCGCTGCCTTCCCGTTCGTCCACCAGCGGGACCACCGTGATCCGTGGGTCCACGGTGAACCTCGGCTCGTCCCGGTGCCGCCTCATCGACACGATCTCCACGTCGTGCCGCGCGGCGAGCGCCGTCGCGAGGTTGAGCGTGGTGCGGACGGTCCCTCCGATGGCGTACGCGTTGTGCAGAAGGAACACGATCCTCATGCGCTCGGTGGTCTCCCTACGTTTCATGCGGTGCGCTGCCTCCCCGTTGCGGCGCTCGCCCCCGGCATCGTGGACACAGTGGCTGGGCGAGGTAAGCCACTGGTCCCGGCAGGGTGAGAGCCGGGTAAGAGGCCCGGCCGTACCCCTCTCCAGCAGGTAGTACGTACAGCATGGCTTGGCAGACTGGTCCCGTGCCCCAGAATCTGCTGCTCGCCGAGGACGACCGCGCGATCCGCCATGCCCTGGAACGGGCCCTGACCCTGGAGGGATACGCGGTCACGGCGGTCGCCGACGGTGTCGAGGCGCTCGCGCAGGCCCACCGCACCCCACCCGACGTGCTCGTTCTCGATGTGATGATGCCGGGCATCGACGGCCTCCAGGTCTGTCGCGTCCTGCGTGCAGAGGGCAACCGCACCCCCATCCTCATGCTCACCGCACTTGTCGAGACCGCGGACCGCATCGCCGGTCTGGACGCCGGAGCCGACGACTACGTGGTAAAGCCCTTCGACGTCGAGGAGGTCTTCGCCCGGCTCCGGGCCCTGCTCCGGCGTACGGGCGCCCCCGTCGACGTACCCAGTGAACCGCCGCGCATGCCCGACGGCCAGATCGTCGCCGCGGGGCTGCGCATCGATCCGCAGGCCCGTCGCGTGTGGCGGGGCCCGCACGAGGTCGAGCTCACCCGCACCGAGTTCGACCTGCTGGAACTGCTCGTCCGCAACGCGGGCATCGTCCTCGACCACACCACCATCTACGACCGCATCTGGGGCTACGACTTCGGGCCCGGCTCCAAGAACCTCGCCGTGTACGTCGGCTACCTGCGGCGCAAGCTCGACGAGCCGGGAGCGCCCTCCCTGATCCACACGGTGCGCGGTGTGGGGTACGTGCTGAGGGAGGACTGAGTGCGCTCCGGCGGCGCGCGCCTGAGGCGCTGGGTGGCGCGGGCCCGGCTGTCCTCGCTGCGCACCACCTTCACGGTGTCGTTCGCGGCGGTGGCGGCCGTCGTCACCGTCCTCGTCGGGTTCCTGTCGTACGACGCCGCCGCCCGGCTCGTACGCGTCGACCAGCAGACCGTGTTCGAGGGTGTCGTGCAGGACCTGCTCGACGAGGTGCGCCACAGCGGGCTGACCGCCGCCGACTTCGCCACCGCGGACGCCGACGGCGGCCCGCGCGACGAACTCATCAGGCCCAGCGGCACGGTCGTACAGGTGCTCGGACCGGACGCGTCGGTCGTCGACCGGGGTCATCCGCCGCTGCCCGTAGGCGCCGACGACAGGCGGACCGCTGCCGCGCGGCCCGCCGGGCAACTGGTGGAACACCGTGACGTCGACGTCGGCGACGGCATGTACCGGGTTGCCACCGTCTCGCTCGGCGAGGGGCGGGGCGCGGTGCAGATCGCGCAGGAGTTCAGCGACACCGAGGACCTGCTGCGCGAACTCCAGCAGCGGACCGTGCTGCTGGTGGCCGCCGTCGTGATCGCCGCCGGTCTCTTCGGCTGGTGGCTGGCCCGGCGCATCACCTCGCGGCTCGTCCGGCTCGCCGGGGCCGCGGAGGACGTGGCCCGCACCGGGCGGCTCGGCATCCAGGTGCCGGTCGCCGGATACGACGAGGTGGCGCGGCTCGGCCGTTCCTTCGACCGGATGCTGGGCCGCCTCGCCCAGTCCGAGGAGGACCAGCGGCGCCTCGTCCAGGACGCCGGCCATGAACTCCGTACGCCCCTGACCTCCCTGCGCACCAACATCTCGATGCTCCGCCGGATCGACGAGCTCCCGCCCGCCGTCCGCGGCGAACTGGTCGCCGACCTCGCCCAGGAGTCCCGCGAACTCACCGACCTGGTCAACGAGTTGGTCGACCTCGCGGCCGGCCAGTCGGACCGGGAGCCGCTCCGGCGGGTGGCCCTCGCCGACATCGCCGAGGACGTGGCGGTGGCGGCGCGGCGGCGGACGGGCCGGGCCGTCACGGTGCGGGTGTCCGGCGACACGGCGGTCGACGGCCGGCCCGGCGCGCTGCAACGGGCGCTGTCCAACCTCGTGGACAACGCGGCGAAGTTCGACCGGGGCGGGGGCGAGCCGATCGACATCGTGGTGACGGGAGCGGGGACGCCTGTGGGCGCGAGCGCCGGTGCCGGTAGTGGTGTCGGATCCGGGGCCGCCGTCCGCGTCGAGGTTCTCGACCGTGGGCCCGGTATCGCCGAGGAGGACCTCGATCGGGTCTTCGACCGCTTCTACCGCGCGCCGGACGCCCGGAGCCTGCCCGGCTCGGGCCTCGGGCTGTCGATCGTCCGCGAGGTGGCCGCCGCCCACGGCGGAGCCCCGTTCGCCCGACGCCGGGAGGGCGGGGGGTCGGCGATCGGGTTCACGGTGAGCGGGGGCGACGGGGGCGACGGGGGCAGCGGGGGCTGAGGTGTCCGCGTACGCCTTCGGACCACTGCCGGTGCCAAGCGCCCCACCGCGAGCCCCCTACCAGCCCTCCTGCAACTCGTCGTCCTCGCCCGCCTCCAGGAGGGTCGCCGCCGCGCCGACTATCCGGGGGTCCGGCTTGCCGACCACCTCGTCGTCCTTGCCGGTGTAGTCGAAGCGGGCCAGCACGCTGCGCATGGCCTCCACGCGGGCCCGCTTCTTGTCGTTGCTCTTCACCACGGTCCAGGGGGCCTGCTCGGTGTCCGTCTCGCGGAACATGGAGACCTTGGCGGCGGTGTAGTCGTCCCAGAGGTCGAGGGACGCGAGGTCCATGGGGCTGAGCTTCCACTGCCGTACGGGGTCGACCTGCCGGATGGTGAACCGGGTGCGCTGCTCGCCCTGCGACACCGAGAACCAGAACTTCACCAGGTCCACGCCGTCATCGACGAGCATCCGCTCGAACGCGGGCGCCTGCCGCATGAAGCGCCGGTACTCGTCGCCCGTGCAGAAGCCCATCACCCGCTCCACACCGGCCCGGTTGTACCAGGACCGGTCGAAGAGCACGATCTCCCCGGCGGTCGGCAGATGCTCGACGTACCGCTGGAAGTACCACTGTCCGCGCTCGCGTTCCGTCGGCTTCTCCAGGGCCACCACCCGGGCACCGCGCGGGTTGAGGTGCTCGGTAAAGCGCTTGATCGTGCCGCCCTTGCCGGCCGCGTCCCGCCCCTCGAAGACGACGACGAGCCGGCGCCCGGTCTCCTTGATCCAGCTCTGCAGCTTCAGCAGCTCGATCTGCTGCAGCCGCTTGTGCCAGTCGTACTCGCCGCGCTCCATGCGCTGTGTGTACGGGTAGTTCTCCCGCCAGGTGTCCACCGCGCTGCCGTCGGGGCGGATCAGCACCGGGTCGTCGTGGTCGCTGTAGTCGACGCGCATGTCACTCAGCAGCTCGGTCATCTCTACTCCCCGGGAGGATCAGTGGAACTGCGGTCTCCGTGACGCGGCTCAGGCGGCGGTGCCGACCCCTGCCGGCGCGGTGCTGCGGACGCCGACCTCGTGGGTCGCGTTGACGTCGGACGCGTGCACCGGGTCGCGGCGCGACATGACCACGATGAAGGAGGCGACGGCGAGCGCGAGGAGCGCGATCCCCACGATGCCGAAGTTCCCGCCGTGCGTCACCACGCTCGCGGAGAGACCGCCGACCGGCGCGGCGGCGGGAAGTGTCACCAGCCACGCCACCACCATCCCTCCCGCCGTGCCCCACCGCACCTCGGCGAGACGTCTGCCCGTCGATGCAAGCAAGCCGAGGCGTACGGGCGGCGAAGCGGAGGCAAAGGGTACGCATGCGTGTGGTCATGCCACCTGCAAGTCCGCTGCTCCGGGGAGTTCTTCCGCCGGGGGCGGTGTCGCTGAGTACACCCCCCGATACGGGTTCTGCGCCCAATGTGCCCGCCCCGCGTTCTCCGTAGCGTCTTCGGCGGGGCACAGGAAGTGCCCGGACAGCGGGGCACGGACGGTGCCCGACGGAGGCTGATGACGATGTTCCGCCGAACCGATCGACGCAACCACGAGCACGGCACGGGCCCCGCCGCCGAGGCACTGCGGCTGGTCAAGGTCACCAAGACCTACGGGGGCGAGGAGAACGCGGTGACCGCCCTCGACGGGGTGACGCTCGCCCTGCCGCGCGGCACGTTCACCGCGGTGATGGGGCCCTCGGGCTCCGGTAAGTCCACGCTGCTGCAGTGCGCGGCCGGACTCGACCGGCCCGACAGCGGCATCGTCGTGGTCGACGGCGCCGAGATGACCGGCGGCACCGAGGCCGAGCTGACGAGGTTCCGGCGCAACCGGATCGGCTTCGTCTTCCAGCAGTACAACCTGCTGGACACCCTCACCGTCGCCCAGAACACCATCCTGCCGCTCAAGCTCGCCCGCCGCCGCGTCGACCGGGCCCGGGTGGCGGAGATCCTCACCGCCGTCGGCCTCGGCGACCGCCTCGGCCACCGGCCCGACCAGCTCTCCGGCGGCCAGCGCCAGCGCGTCGCCATCGCCCGCGCCCTGGTCACCGAGCCGAGCGTGATCTTCGCCGACGAACCGACCGGCGCCCTGGACACCCGCAGCGCGCGGGACGTCCTGCGGCTCCTCCAGGAGGCTGTACGGGTCCACGGCCGTACGGTCGTCATGGTGACCCACGACCCGGTGGCGGCCTCGTACGCCGACTCCGTGCTGTTCCTCGCGGACGGCCGGCTCGCCGGTGAGATGCGCCGGCCGACCGTGGACGCGGTGGCCGAGCGCCTCGCGCACCTCGGCGACGACGTGATGGCGGGGGTGTGACCGTCATGTTCGCTCTGGCCATGCGTTCCATCCGGCAGCGCCCCGGTCGCTTCGGCGCGACGCTGCTGTCCGCCTTCCTGGGCGCGGCGATCATCATGACCTTCAACTCGATGCACGACACTGCGGGCGCGAAGGGCGTCGACTCCACCAGCGCGGAGAGCCTCTCCACCGCGGCGGGCGTCGTCGGCGGCTACGGCACGCTCCTGGTGTTCTTCGCCGTCGCCTCCACCCTGACGGTGAACGTCCGTCAGCGCTCCGCCGAGATCGAGCTGTTGCGCTGCTCCGGCGCGACCCCCGCACAGATCAAGCGGATGGTCGTGGGGGAGTCGGTCGCCGTCGCCCTGGTCGGCGCGCTGCTCGCGATCGGTCCCGCGATGCTCGGCGGACGGCTGCTGCTCGACCTCTTCCAGGACAGCGGGCAGGTCGCCGAGTCCGTCGACTACTCCTTCGGGACGATCGCGCTGCTCTCGGGCATCGACATCACGGTCCTCGCGGCGGCGGGCGCGGCGTTCCTCGCGGTGCGCCGAGCCACCCGGAAGACCGCGCCCCGCGGCAGGGGACGTTCGTTCTTCGTCCGCGCGGCCCTGGTCCTCGGCGGTCTGTCGGTCTGCTCCACCTTCGCGTTCTCCTCGACCGCCGCCGCGCTGATGGCACCGGCCGCGTACGGTTCGATCCTGCTCGCGGTCGGCTTCGCGCTGCTGTCGCCGAAGCTGCTGAGGGCCCTGCTCGACCGGCTTCCTCCGATGGGCCCGAGCGGCTATCTCGCCGTACGCACCATGCGGGAGCGTGCCGCGCAGCTGTCCGGGGTCCTCATGCCGTTGATCCTCTTCACCGGTATGGCGACGGCGACCCTCTACATGCAGGCCGTCGAGAACGACGCCATCGACGCCTCCGGAGTCCCGAAGTCCATCGACGCCAAGAACCTCGAAACGCTGAACCTCGTGGTCGTCGGCATCATCGTGGTCTTCTCCTGCATCATGCTGATCAACTCGCTGTACGCGGCGACCACTTACCGGCGCCGGGAGTTCGGCCAGCAGCGGCTGGCGGGGGCGACCCCCGGGCAGGTCCTCGGGATGATCGGCATCGAGTCCCTGGTCCTCACGGTGACGGGTGTCTTCTTCGGTACGGCGGCCGGGCTTGCCGGGATCATCCCCTTCGCGATGGTCCGCACTGACTCCGTCCTTCCGGACGAGGGCCTGGGCGTCTGGCTGGGGATCGTGGCGGTCGCGGGGGCGGCGGTGCTGGTGACGAGCCTGGTGACGGCTCGGCGGGCACTGCGGACGCCGGCGGTCGGGGCGGTTTCGCTGGCCGCTTGAACTGGACCGGACTGGACTGGACCGGACCGGACCGGACCGGTGGGCGTGGGCAACCGCTTCGGGCGGTTGCCCACACCCCTGAAGGGGCTCAGGCCCCAGCACTCCATCTGCCCAGCACCGGCTCGGTCATCGTGCGGGCCGCGAAGCACAGGGTCTGGCCGTGGTCGGTGAAGAGGGTGTCGCGGGAGTCGAAGTGGCCGAGGTCCGTCCGGACCTGGGCCGACAGGTCGCAACCCCCACCGGTGGCGCCGCAGGCCGTCGCGCCGCCCCAGTCGACCGTCGTACGGGCCACGGCGTCGAAGAGCGTCTCGCCGCCCCGGTTGGTGAACGCGCCGTCGCCGCCGGCCTTCCCGAACAGCTCGCCGATCGGCACCCAGGCGCCCTCCAGCCGGAACTCCGGCCAGGCCAGCAGCACCTGCTTGGGCACCAGGGGCTTGAGCCGGGGGAACCGCGGATACCAGAAGACGCCGTCGACGAGCAGGCCCTGTACCCGCGTGCGGATGCCCACGGCACGGGCGACCGCCTCAAGGACCGCCATCCGCTGACTGCACGAACCGCGCCCCAGCCGCAGAGTCGTCGAGACCCGCCGCCGGTCCTCCACGGAGTACACCGGCCGGATCTCCCGCGCGATGATCCCGTGTGCCACGCGCAGTGTCTCGGGTGCGGAGGCCCGCCCCCGGACCCGGTTCACCAGGGCCGTGGCACCCGGATCGGCCCAGTCCAGGATCTCGGTGGCCCGCGTCGAACCCCGTACCTCCGGTGGCCGGGCCACCCGCCGTACGTCCGACCGTGCCGCCCGTCCGGCGCTCCGGTACGGCATCAGCAACCGGCTGGTCATGGTCGCCCACCCCCGCTTCTCTCCACGACTTCCGCCATCATCACACGCCCCGCCGGCCGGCCCGGAGGGTGGCACACGGCCGTGCGATCGCCCTTGGACCGCCCCGCGCGCGGCCTCGGTACGCGGGTCGGCGCGCGAAGTGCGAAAAGGCGTACGTATCTTGGAGATTGGACCCTGATCGGTGAATCTTGAACCTTATGTTTGTGCGTGTCCGTACACGCCTTGGATGAGAAGACGGTGCCCATGACCGACCACGAGAGCTCGACCGGCCCGGCGGCGAGGCAGAGAATCGACACCTCCGTGCCGCACTCGGCGCGGATCTGGAACTACTGGCTGGGCGGCAAGGACAACTACCCCGTGGACGAGGAGGCCGGCGACGCCTACACGGCCGTCTTCCCCGGCATCGTGACCATCGCCCGCAGCAGCCGCGCCTTCCTCGGCCGCAGCATCCGTCATCTGGTGGAGGAGGCGGGCGTCCGGCAGTTCCTGGACGTCGGTACGGGCCTGCCGACCGTGGACAACACCCACGAGGTCGCCCAGCGCCTCGCGCCGGAGTCCAGGATCGTCTACGTCGACAACGACCCGCTGGTCCTCGCCCACGCGCGCGTCCTGCTGACCTCCTCGAAGGAGGGGGCCACCGACTACGTGGACTCCAGCCTCTACGAGCCGGACCTCATCCTGGCGGAGGCCGCCCGGACCCTGGACCTCTCCCGCCCGACCGCCCTGATCCTCAGCGGCATCCTCGGCCATGTCGCGGACTACGACCGGGCCCGCACCCTCGTCGGCACCCTCGTGGACGGACTCCCGTCGGGCAGCTACCTGTGCGTCAACGACGGCTCCCGCGGCACGGACCCGGCGTACGAGGCGGCCCAGGACGGCTACAACGAGACCGGCGCGGTCCCGTACTTCCTGCGTCCCGTCCCCCAGATCGAGGCGTTCTTCGAGGGCCTCGAACTCGTCGAGCCCGGCGTCGTCTCGGTCCCGCTGTGGCACCCGGAGAAGACGGACCCGGCCCCGGCGCCGATCGGCCAGCACGGGGGACTGGGCCGCAAGCCCTGACCCGACGACTGTCCGGACGCCCAGGCGCCTGGGCGTCCGGACACGGGGAGCGTTACGCCTTCACTCCGGCGGCCTCCGTGACCGCTGCCTGGCCCCCGCCGGTGTCCCCGGCCGGAGACACCGGCTGCGCGGCGGTCCGCTGCCGCGGCAGGAAGGCGGCGAGCACCAGCGCGAGGAGCGCCGCACCCGCACCGATCGCCATGACCACCTTGAAGCCGTTCTCGGAGGGCAGTGCGACCGAGCCGAGGTCCGTGGTCATCTGCGCCAGTACGACACCGGCGAGGGCGCTCGCGAACGACGTACCGATGGACCGCATCAGGGTGTTGAGGCTGTTGGCGGCGGCCGTCTCGGAGGCGGGCACGGCGCCCATGATCAGTGCGGGCATCGCGCCGTAGGCGAAGCCGACACCGGCGCCGATGACGCAGGAGACCAGGATGAGGTGCCAGACCTCGGACATCAGCAGGATGTTCAGGCCGTAGCCGGCGGCGACGACGGCGGCACCCGTCATGAGGGTGATCTTCGGCCCCCTGGTCCTGGTGATCGCGGCGGAGACCGGCGCCATCGCCATCATCACCAGCCCCTGCGGGGCCAGCACCAGACCGACGGTCATCATGGACCTGCCGAGGCCGTAACCGGTCTGCTCGGGCAGCTGGAGCAGCTGCGGAAGCACCAGCGACATCGCGAACATCGAGAAGCCGAACGCGATCGAGGCGAGGTTGGTGAACAGCACCTGCCGGCGGGCGGTGGTCCGCAGATCCACCAGCGGCTGGGACGTACGCAGCTCGTAGAAGCCCCACGTCACCAGCACGATTGCCGCGACGGCGAACAGGCCGAGCGTCGTGCCGCTGCCCCAGCCCCAGTCGGCGCCCTTGGAGACGGCCAGCAGCAGGGAGACCAGCGCGGCCGACAGACCGAGGGAGCCGACCAGGTCGAAGCGTCCGCCGGTACGCACCTTCGACTCGGGCACGATCGTCAGGACGAGCGCGAAGGCGACGGCGCCGAGCACCGCGGAGACCCAGAACAGCACGTGCCAGTCGTAGTTGTCGGCGATGAACGCGGCGGAGGGCAGACCCAGCGCGCCGCCCACGCCCAGCGAGGCGCTCATCATCGCGGTGGAGCCGGCGAGCCGTTCGGAGGGCAGCACGTCACGCATGACGCTGATGCCGAGCGGGACGACACCGGCCGCCAGGCCCTGCAGCGCCCGGCCGACGATCATCGGGACCAGTGAGTCGCTGAACGCGGCGACCACCGAGCCGCTCACCAGCAGGACGATGCTGACCAGCAGCATCCGCCGCTTGCCGAACATGTCGCCCAGGCGCCCGACGACCGGGGTCGCGACGGCGGCGGCCAGCAGGGTGGCGGTCACCGCCCAGGCGGCGTTCGACGCCGAGGCGTCCAGGTACTTCGGCAGCTCCGGGACGATCGGGATCACCAGGGTCTGCATCAGCGAGACGACGATTCCGGCGAAGGCCAGGACCGCCACGACGGCGTTCGACCTCGGCCGGGCGGAATCCCCGGCCTCCGCGGATCGGACAAGGGCGTCGGACATCGTGCTGCCTCCGTCGGAAGGGACATCGGATTTGCTTGACTTACTCAACGATATGCAGGATTGATTGACTTACGCAAGTGGATTCGGCCGACGGTGCCGCAAAGACAGGGCAAAGGGGGGAGGGGGAAGGGGAGGGTGCTTTGTGCTGCCTGGTGCCGCTCGGTGTCGCCCGGTGCTGCTAGGTGCCGCTCCGTGTCTCAGAGCAGCGTCGGTGCGTGGAACGTGCCGAGGCCCGAGGCCAGGTCGCGGTCCAGCCAGTAGCGGCGAGGTTCGGCGAGCATGACGTCGACGCTGACGGTGAGGACGCCGGGGATCCTGGCGAGTTCGTTGTCGATGAAGAGCGCCAGGGCGGAGCGGTCGGCCACCAGGCCGGTGGCGAGGACGGACAGGTCGCTGGCCACGTGGGCGGCGAGTCGGGTCTGGGGGAGCAGGTCGATGCGGCGCATGACGTCGGGGGTCTCACCGGGCGCGATCCGCAGGCGGAGCACGAAGGGCGTCTGGAAGCCCAGCCAGTCCGACACGATCTCCAGGCGTGGCTGGACCCATCGCTCGTCGAGGACCCGGCGGACGACCCGGTGCGCGGTGGAGGTGGCCAGGCCCGCGGCCCGGCCGATGCTCGCGGCGGAGGCCCGGCTGTCCTGGAGCAGCAGGGCGACGACGGTGCGTTCGGCCTCGCTGAGGGGCTTGGCGGGGGGTGTCGCGGTCGCCGTGCCCTCGGGCCGGGTGCCGGTGAGTGCGAGCAGCTCGGCCCGTTCGGTGCCGGTCAGGAACTGCGGGTCCCAGGTGATGCCCCGGCGCAGGGTGCTGAGCGCGGGCAGGGCCTTGACGCGGCGGACGCCGGGCACGGAGAACATCCGGTCGATCGCCTCGCTGGTCGCTGCCTCGGAGGGGGCGTGCACGACGGCGTAGAGCGGGTGGTCGCCGGAGATCTGCGCGAGGAGCTGAAGGTGGGGCAGGTCGCGGAGCCGGTCGAGGACTGCCAGTGGGGTCTCGCCGGTGATGTCCAGGAAGACGTGGACCGGCATCGCCGTGGAGTGCATGCCCCAGTCGGCCTGCCCGATCACGCGGACCATCCGGGCCTCGTGCAGCCGGTCGTAACGGCGCTTCAGCGTGCCGGCGTCGGCGGACAGGATCGCGCCGATGTCGTCCCAGGTGGCCCGGGGCGCCAGGTGCAGTGCCCCGATCAGGCGCCGGTCGAGCTCGTCGAGGAGAGGGCGGGTCATAGCGCCCCACCTTAGACTGCCGATTAATCCCACTGTTACATCGGCGGTATAGAGAATCTCTCATCTGGATGCCATTGTTCGCGGGAACATCCCTCACATGCGCGAAGAGGTACCGATGAGTGCCACCTCTGCCCAGCCACAGCCGACCGGTCCACAGCCCACCGGGCAGCCGGCCGAGCCCCGGTCGAGAGCCCTGCGGGCCGCGTTCCGGGGCTTCGCGGCGATCGAGAAGGTCGGGAACAGGCTCCCCAACCCGTTCTGGCTGTTCTGGATCCTGGCGGGGGTCGTGATCGTCCTCAGCGCGATACTGGCGGCGGCCGGTACCGGCACCGTGCACCCCGGAACGCACGAGACGATCGAGGTCCGGAGCCTGCTCAGCAGGGCCGGGCTCACGACGATGGTCGAGGGGGCCGTCGAGAACTTCGCGACCTTCCCGCCGCTGGCCACGATCCTCATCGTGGGCTTCGGCATCGCCGTCGCGGAGGCGAGCGGGCTGTTCACGACCATGCTGCGCCGCATGGTCGCCCGAGTGCCGGGCAGGTACCTCACCTTCGCGCTGTCGATGACGGCGATGGTCGCCCACGTCGCAGGCGACGCCGCGTACGTCACGCTCATCCCGCTCGGGGCGCTGGTCTACCGCGCCGCCGGCCGCAGCCCGGTGCTCGGCTGCATCGTCGCCTACGTCTCCATCTCCGCCGGGTACGACGCCTCCCCGGCGATCACCACGACCGACGTGCTGCTGTCGTCGATCTCCACCGCCGCGGCCCACACCATCGACGCGGACTACGTCGTCACCCCGGTGGCGAACTACTTCTTCGCGCTCGCCTCGTCCGTCCTCGTGGCCCTGGTGATCACGCTCGTCGTCGACAAGGTCCTCGCCCGCCGCTCGGACCTGGAGCCCGACGAGCCGGTCACCGCGCTGACCGCCGACGAGCTGAAGACGATCGAGGTGACCGAGCAGCAGCGCCGCGCGCTGCGCGTGACCGGGCTGGTCGCGCTCGGCTTCGTCGCGCTCTCGGCGGCGTCCCTCGTCCCGTCCTCCTCACCGCTGCGCGGCGAGAACGGCTCCATCGTCGAGTCCCCGCTGATCACGGGCATGTCGCTCGTCCTCTTCCTGTTCTTCACCCTCCTCGGCTGGGTCTACGGCCGGATGACGGGCACCTTCCGTGCCCCCGCCGACCTCGTCGACGCGCTGGTCGAGGGCACGCGCACGTACGCCCCGATCCTCGTTCTCTTCTTCGCGATCTCCCAGTTCCTCGCGTACTTCAAGTGGACGAACATCGGCAACGTCATCGCCATCGAGGGCGCGCAGACCCTCAAGGACCTGCACCTGGGCGGCTGGACCGTACTGGTCGGCATCGCCGTGCTCATCACCTTCATGAACCTCGTCATCACCAGCGGCTCCGCCCTGTGGGCCCTGGCCGCTCCGATCCTCGTACCCATGCTGATGCTCATCGGCATCGAGCCCGAGACCACCCAGGCCGTCTACCGCGTCGCCGACTCGGTCACCAACTGCGTCACCCCGATGAGCCCGTACTTCGCGATGGCGCTCGGCTTCATCCAGCAGCACAAGAAGTCCGCCGGCATCGGCACGCTGGCCTCCTTCACGATCCCGATCGCCGCTGTCGTCTGGGTCGCCTGGGTCGCGTTCTTCGTGGCCTGGTACCTGCTGGGCATCCCCCTGGGCGTCGGCTGACGCCGCTCTCCCACAACAGCCCCCCACGCCTCCGTACGAGAAAGAAGACCATGACCGCATCGCCCGCTGCCGCCGCTCTCACCGCCCGCGCCGAGGAGGTCTCGCCGGAGATCGTCGGCGACATCCTGACCCTCGTCCGCCAGGAGACCAGCAGCTACGACCTGCCCGGCCTCGCCGCCGGCCTGGACCTCCTGCGCGAACTGACCGTCCAGCGGCTGGGGCGACCCGACCAGGAGCACCGCTACCCGGGGGGCGAGTGCGGGGACACGCTCACCCTGACGTACGCGGGTACGGGCGCCGGCACGGATATGGGTACCGGTACGGGCACCGGTACTGGCGTCGGGGCCGGGCACGTCCTGCTCGTCGGCCACTACGACACCGTGTGGCCGACCGGGACGCTCGCCGGATGGGAGCAGCCGGGGGCGTCCGAAGACGGGCGGGAGAAACTCGGCGGACCGGGCATCTTCGACATGAAGACCGGCCTGGCCCAAGGCATCTGGGCCCTGAAACTGGCCAGGGAGAGCGGCGCACCCGTGCCCACCGTCACCTTCCTCTTCAACGGCGACGAGGAGATCGGCTCGCTGTCCTCGCGGCCGGTGATCGAGGAGGTCGCGCAGAAGGCCGACGTCACGCTGGTGCTGGAGCCGACCGCCCACGGCGCGGTCAAGACCGCCCGCAAGGGCACCGGGATCTTCCAGGTCACCGCCACCGGCGTCGAGGCGCACGCCGGGCTCGCGCCCCAGGACGGGGCGAGCGCGATCACCGCGCTGTCGGAGTTCGTGGTCGCCGCTGCGAAGGTCGCCGCGCCCGACCGGGGCACCACGATCAACACCGGGCTCTTCAAGGGCGGTTCGGCCATCAACGTGGTCGCCGGTCAGGCCACCGCGGGCGTCGACATCCGGGTCGGCAGCGAGGCCGAACAGGCCCGTGTGGACGCCGAGTTGGACGCCATCGAGGTCAGCGACCCGCGCGTCCGCATCGACATCGACCACGCCTGGAACCGGCCCCCGATGACCCTCAACGCCGCCTCCGCCCCCCTCCTCGACCTCGCCCGCGAGGTCGCCCGCGAGCAGGGCCGCGCCTCCTTGCCCGACGCCGCCGTCGGCGGCGCCAGTGACGCCAACTTCGTCGCCGCACTCGGCCTGCCGGTGCTCTGCGGCATGGGCGCGGTCGGCGACGGCGCCCATGCCCAGGGCGAGTTCATCTACCCGGACACGGTGCCTGCGCAGACGGCGCTGGTGGCGGGGTTGCTCGGACGCTTGGCGCGGCCGTTGCGAGGCTGAACGCCCAGGCGGGATCAAGGGCCGAACTTCGCGGCCTTCCTGGGAGGACAGTCAGGCGGTGGCGGCCCCATGGCCCCCATGGCCCCATGCGGGTGGGCGCGGGTGGATGCGGGTGGACGCGGGCGGGCTCGCGTCGGGGAGCAGCCGGCCGCGCCTCAAGTGGTGCCTCACGGCTGCCGCAGGACACCGGGTGGCCCGGGCCCGGCTCCACCCGCCGCCGCCTCCAAGGCGGTGATCCCGCTGCGGACCGCCACAGCCACCTCGTCGAGCAGCCGACGTTCACGCACCCGCCAGTCCGCCTCGATACGGAACGGGTCCCCCTTGAAGCGGGGGAAGACATGCAGATGGACGTGGAACACCTCCTGGAAGGCCGCGGAGCGCCTGCCGTGGCCCGGCCTCCAGTAGATGCCAGGCGCTCACGAGATCCAGGGAAGGGCCAGCCGGTCCGAAGCCGCCGACGTCGAGAATCCCCGCAAGCCGGTTCGCGGACACGAACACGTTGCCGGGGATCAGCACATCGTGTGCAGCAGCGTCAGGCCAGTTCTGTGGCCAAGGCGTGTAGAGCGGGGACGAGTTCGGGATGGTCTCCACGCGACGCCGACTGCGATAGCTCCGTGACGACGATGATCTGCGCGACGCGTCCTGGTTCCGTCATGAGCACGGGAAACGTCTGGCGGACGCCGTGGGCGAATCCGGGCACGAGAAGCGCGTACGCCAGGAGCATGGCGGTGTCGTATCCGGCCGGTGCGCGGCTTATCTAGATCCCACACTGATATGCGCAGGTCAGACGGATGCGGCTGGCTGAGGGGCGTGAGGTCAGTATCGTCCACGCAGGCGGTCATCGGTGAGCGGCCTGCCTTCAGGTGGGGGTGTCGCCGATGTAGTTGGGGTCAGCGTGCGCGCTCGTCGATGAGGACGGCCAAGCCGTCCAGGATGCGCTGCAGGCCGAACTCCCATGCCTGGTCCTGGCCGTGGGATTGGGCTGCTGAAGTGAGGGCTGCGGTGAGGGCGGGGAATCGCTCGCCGTGTGCCTGCATCAGGTCGCCGAGAATGGAGCCCAGTTGGGCCTCGGGGTTGCCCGCCGGGCCTGTCGCACGGGCCTGCTGGGTGATACCGCGTACGTGACCGACCAGTAGGACAGCCGCGTCCATCCGTTCGGCGCCGCTGAGCTTCGTGCCGTCCAAGGCAGAGACGGCACGCTCCAGCCAGGACAGCTCCGCGGGTCCCATGATCCGCGGCCCCACGGTCGCGTCCAGTGCCCAGAGGTGCTGGCGAAAGGCGTGAATCAGCTCGCGGGCCCATTCCTCCAGTTGCTCCCGCCAGCCGCTGTGTCGCACCCTCACCTGCGGGTACGGGCCGATCGCGGCGTCCACCATCAGAGCGACCAGCTCAGCCTTGCCCGGCACGTACCGGTACAGCGCCATCTTGGTCACGCCCAGTCGCGCGGCGACGCGCTGCATGGACACATCGGCCAACCCCTCCGAGTCGGCGATCTCGATCCCGGCCCGCGCGATGCGGTCCAGGTCGAGTGTCGGCCTGGGCCCCCGTGCGGGCTTGGAGTGCGGCCCCCACAGCAGCCGCACCGCCTCGGCGCGCTCGTCACCCATGTCCGCCGCCCCTCCTGACCGACCTTGCCGAATCAACTGTGTCTACGGTACACAGTAATTAACAGTGTCCATAGGACACAGTTTCTAGAGTGGAGGAATCCGTGAACGGGAACGTCCTCATCTCCGGCGCGAGCATCGCCGGCCCCGCGCTGGCCTACTGGCTGGGACGGGCACGGCTTCAAGCCCACCGTCGTCGAACTGGCCCCAGCCCTGCGCGGCGGCGGTCAGGCCGTCGACTTCCGCGGCGAAACACACCTGACCGTGCTGGAACGCATGGGCCTGACTCCCGAACTGCGCCGCATCGAGACAGGCGGCAGCCCGATGCGCTTCGTCGACGAACGCGGCCGAACACTGCTGCACCTGCCTGCCGAGTTCGCCGGCGGCGAGATAGAGGTGCTCCGCGGGGACCTGGCCCGGGTGCTGTACGAGCACAGCCGCCCACACGCTGAATACATCTTCGGCGACTCGATCACCCGCCTCACCGAGACCCCCTCCGGCGTGCGGGTCGACTTCCAACAGGGAGTCTCACGCGACTTCGACCTGGTCATCGGCGCGGACGGATTGCACTCCAACGTCCGTTGCCTCGCCTTCGGCCCAGAGGAGGAGTATGTGAGCCACCTCGGCTACTACGCCGCCACCTGGCCGCTGCCCAACGACCTGGGTCTGAGAAAGGGCTCGGTCGGATACAACGCACCGGGGCGTCTCGCCTCGGTCGGCGCCGACCACCGGGACCCGGCACATGCCAGGGCGTTCGTCGTCTTCGCCGCGCCTGAACTGTCGTACGACCGCCATGATTCCGAACAGCAGAAGGATCTGATCGACAACGCGCTCGCCGGTCTCGGCTGGGAGGTGCCCCGCCTGCTCGCCTCACTGCAACAGGCCCTTGACCTGCACTTCGACTCGATCAGCCGCGCAGATGTGGATACCTGGTCCACAGGGCGAGTGTGCCTCGTCGGTGACGCCGCCTGCGGGGCCACCATCGGCGGCATGGGCACAGGAACCGCGGTGGTCGCCGCCTACGTGCTGGCCGGCGAACTCGCACGAGCCCAGGGCGACTACCGGGTGGCCTTCACTCGGTACGAGGGCAGGCTTCGGAAGTACGCCCAGGGCTGCCAGGCAGGCGGCGACCGCACCGGCAGGTTCCTCGCCCCCGGCACCGCCACCGGCATACGTCTCCGCAACACCCTGCTGTCCCGCCCCTTGTTCCTGAACGGAATGCTCAAGCTGGGGGCGAAAATCAGCAGCACCGTAGACCTGCCCGACTATCCGTTCGGCACCAGCCGCGTCATGCGATGACTTGATCACGGCGACGCCTGAGCCGTCGATTCTCCGAGCGCCGGCCGAGCATCGAGGCTTTCGTTTGGTGGCCAGCCGGCGGAGAAGTCGTACGGCTCGGCACCGGGGAACACCCGAAACGCTATATCGGCCTTGCCTGGTTCATCTGATCACCTTGGATCACCCGAGATCACCTGATGGTGATGTGCTGAGGCTGTCGACCATTGACGCCCGAGTGCCCGTATGCGCAGTCCGGCGGTATGCACACTGGCGGTACAGCGATAGCCCCGATCGGACCGTTGCACCACGTCGATCCGGCCCCAAGCCAGAAACGCCAGAGCTTCCTCCACTTCGTCCTCCCCGACGCGGTAGCCGCGGGTTCGAAGCTCGCGGCGAATGGAGGTGAGATCGAGCCAGCCGCCTTCCTCAAACGGGTCTTCCGCTTCCGCGTTCAAGATGTCGACGAGCGTGTACTCGAGCTGACTGCGAGTCTCCTGCGCTTGCCAGTATCCGAGGAGGGCATCTCTACGCTGGGTTGCACGCAACGAGGGATCGACTAGAGGTGCCAACTGGCCCAACGTGAGCGGTGTGTGCTCCTGGCGGCGGACGATCTCGGCCAGCAACTCGGTCTCGATGACCGCGATCGCAGGGTCGTCATCGGCTTCCCTGAGCATGCGGCGCTCGAACCCCGGACCGATGAGAAGGGTGACTTGAGCACCGATTTGAGCCCGGTGTTCCGGCAGCCCGAACAACGACTGATCTACGACGCGTCCAACGGCCGAAGCCTTTGCCTCCACAGCCAGGACCGGGGAGTAGGCGCCGATGCCGAAACGTACTCGTCCGTCCGGACGTCCGTTGCCGCCAACGTGTTCGCCGGGTAAGCCCAGATACCCCAGGGCGGCGACGGCGGCCTTCTCCAAACGCTTGTGGTTTGGGCTGTCACGTGCGGCGCTGTTCAGTTCTGCCGCGATCTCCTCCCCGGGCGCGACGGCCGGCTGAGCGGTATCGGGACGACTGCCCGGATCGTGGTTGGCGTAACTGTCGGTCGAGGGGCGGGATATGGCATCTTCCGGGCTGAGGCAGGGCAGCGAGTCCTTGAACGCCAGCCCGAGAGGGGTCGTACGGTAGACGGTCTGCGAGAGACGGGAGACCAATCCGCACGCCTCAAGGAGGTTGAGACGCGTATTGACCGCGCTCCGGGAGACGGCCTTCTGCCGGTTGGGGAGGTACTGAGCGCTCCGTTCCGCAAGCGCTCCTGTAGTAAGCCGATCTGCTCCGTCGAGCTCACCCAGAATTTCGCCGAAGAAGGCGATGGAGGCGTGGACGGTGCGTGCGAGATCCAGCGTCTCCCCGGACTCGGTCCATGCGACGGCGCCAGGTGTGGCGCTCCAGGTCGTTGATGACGTCCGCTGAATAAGTCCGAGAGCCTTGAGGGCCTCTCTCGCGGTGCGTGCTGTGGCCGCGGTCTGAGCTTTGGGGAAGTTGGCCTGCACGAAGTGAATGAAGTCGGCGTCCTTGATCGACGGTATCGCCGCCTCTGTGAGCATGTGTAGCGCGTCCAAGCTGCCGCCGTTTGCGGAAGTACCCGGGATGTAGAGATTCGCGCCGTCTGCCCGGGCTCGGAGTTTGGCCTCGTCCAATGAGTCGATCAGATCGGCAATTGCGCCCACAGCCGGTGTGAGCCGTTTGGTCATGTCGGCTTCGTCGGGCTCGGGCCTTCCCAAAACAAGGCGGGCCAGAACACTACGGCCTGCGTCCGTCAGGTGGAGGTGGCCGTTGAAGAGGTCGACCATGCCTGCGACGGAGAGCCACGCAGTTCGGTTGTGCACCGGCCCCGTTGTGTCCCACGGCAGGTCGTACTCCTCACGAGCCACAGCCAGCAGTTGCTCATATGTGCGAGGCTCAGATGCGAGGGCGCTCATGACTTCGCCGACAAATCTGACGTTGATGTGGAGCGCCTCGATCAGCACGGCTGAATCGCTGTTTCGGTACCAGGCTTGCGTTGCGGCACTGGGCATCAGGGCTGGACCCTCGCGTGAGAGCAGCCCCGATCGGACAAACCGCTGAAGCTGGTATCGGTCGAGTCCACCGGCCTGCGGTAAGGAGACATGCCCGTCTGGGGGCGCGACCTTGCTGGACGTCAACTCCTCGACCAGGTCTCGGAGTGTGCCCATCCATTGGGATCGCTTTCCTGGCAGCACAGGCATACCCATGGCCCGTTCCGCCCATGGTTGTGGGTGTATCAGATCTCCCATGGCCGCGGACACTACAGATGGTGTGACGTCCATGTCTCAGGTGTTGGGAATCCTGGTGGCAGATATGGCGGGCCTTGTTTCTTCCATGGGACTGGTGCTGGAGTGGCGCACCACGTCGACGAGGGCTCGCCGACGCATCAAGGCATTTCCGTCAGCGGGTCGGGCACGAAACCTGTTGGGAGGTTGGGGCGTCAGCCGAGATGCTCTTCCAGGTTCTCACCGAGCGTGAGGAGAAGAGCAGTATTGCGATCGCCTCGAACGAGGCGTTCACAGGCTGGAGCAAGGCGTTCACCGGCCCGCGGCTCTGCGCGGCGATCGTGGACGGGCTCACCTTCAACGCCACCCTCATCGAGACCGGCACCGAGTCCTACCGCCTGGCCCGCACCAAAGCCCGCCGGGACAAGACGGGCCCCCAGCTGCGATAGAGCGGATCTTCGCAAGGAAACGGGGTCCGGGAGGCCGCCCTGGTTAGGCTGCGTGCCGTGCATTCTCACCGGATCATCTGCCCGCCGCCCCGCTCCTGAGCGGGGTGCTTCCCGGGCCCGGCCGACTCCTGCGGTCGCGGCCCCAGTTCGGCGTGGCCTGACCCGCCGATGATCCGCTGACGCCCCGCTCCGACGTGCCTTCATCCATGTCGAAGTCGGAGCCCTTCCATGCCCGCACACTCTTCACCCGCGGCTGCCCGCATCCCGCGGTCCGGCGCCGCCCTGCTGGTCCTTGCCGGACTCCTCTGGGGCACCGGCGGTCTCGCCGGCTCACTCCTCGCCTCCCGCGCCGGGCTGCAGCCGGTCGCCGTCGCCGCCTACCGACTCCTCGTCGGCGGCGCACTCATCACCGCGTATGCCGCGGCGGCAGGCCGGCTCACGGCCGCGCCGCGCACGCGCGCGGCGGCTGCCCGGGTAGCCGCCTCCGGCCTGCTGCTGGCCGTATTCCAGGCCGCCTACTTCGCGGCGGTGGAGGCCACTTCGGTCGGCCTGGCGACACTGACCACGATGGTCGCCGTCCCCGTCCTGGTCACGGCCGGCTCCGCCGCCCTCGACCGACGCCTGCCCACACGCCGTGCGGCAGGATCGGTCGTGATCGCTGTCGGCGGGCTGGTGCTGTTGCTCGGTTCCCCGGCCGGCGCGGGTACCAACCGCGCTACAGGCGCGGGCCTCGCGCTGATCGCCGCGCTGGGGTTCGCCGTGCTCACCCTGGACCGCCGGGCGCCTCTGCCCGGCCTGGACCGGTCCGCCGCGACCGGGCTGGGCTTCCTGGTGGGGGGCCTGCTGCTGTTGCCCATCGGCCTGGTGACCGGGATGGAACTGCCACCGCGGGTGGACGCTGTCGGCGCCTTGGTGTTCCTCGGGCTGGTGCCCACGGCCGTCGCCTACACCAGCTACTTCGCAGGTCTGCATCGCGCCGGTGCAGCCGCCGGTGTTGTCGCAGTCCTCCTGGAACCACTCACCGCCACTTTGCTTGCGGGGCTCCTCGGCCATGAGTCCATGGGCGGGGCCCAGATCCTCGGCGCCTTCCTCCTCCTGGTCTCGATCGGGATCCAACAGGCTCCGGCCAGAGCGACCTCCACATCGTGAACACCCCCTGCCTGTCCACGGTTGACTCTCCTGCGAGGCACTGAGCGGGTACTCGGGCGAGCCGGTCCGTCCATCGCCCGAGCACCCAGCGGGGACCAACCCGACGAGCCCCATCGACGGAGTGGTCCCAGTTCAAGCCGCCCCCGGGGCCATCCCGGCACACCTGATCTTGATCAACAGCCCACGAAATGGGGCCGGTTGGAGTCGCCTCGGTGGGGCCACTGAACGGATCTGTGCCAGAGCCCAGTGAACGCCGCCCCAGCCGGTCGAGCGCGTCCGTTCAGTCCTGTCAGCCCTGGCGAGGTCCTCCCGCCCTGATCTCGCCCGACCCCCGCTCGATCAGCCGAGTCGGAATGGTGACCGTGCGGGTGGGTGACCGGTCGCCGTCCAGTCTGCGGAAGAGCATCTCGGCGGCTGTTCTGCCCAGTTGCTCGACGTCCTGGGCGATGACGGAGATCCCCGGGCTGAGGAGGTCGGCCAGGGGGAAGTCGTCGAAGCCCAGGTGGGCGACGGTGTTCTGCAGGCCTAGTGCGCGCAGCGCCCGTACGGCTCCGATGGTGACGAGGTTCTGGCTGGTGAACAGGGCGGTGGGCGGGTTCGGCAGCGCCAGGAGCTGCCTGGTCGCGGTGATGGCGGATTCCTCGCTGGCGCCGGTGTGCCGGACGATCTCGTCGTCGTACTCGATGTGCGCGACCTCCAGGGCGTGCCGGTAACCGTCGAAGCGCTGGGCGGCGGTGGGGATGGTCGCGCGGTCGCCGAGGTAGGCGATGCGGCGGTGGCCTGCCTTCAGCAGGTGGTTGACGGCGGTGATGGCGCCCTGCCGGTTGTCGGAGACGGCGGTGTCGGCGTCGAGCAGGCTGGGCTCGCGGTCGACGAAGACCATGCGGGTGCCCGTCCGCTGCTCGCTGATCAGATAGCTGTGGTCGCGGCCGGCCGGCACGATGACCAGGCCGTCGACCCGCCGGTCGATGAGGGCCTGGGCCAGCTCCCGTTCCCGCGCCGGGTCCTCGTCGAGGCTTCCGACCAGCACGAGTACTCCGCGCGCCCGAGCCACGTTCTCGACGGTGCGGGTCAGGGCCGCCGAGAAGGGGTTCGCCGAGTCCTCGACGAGCATCCCGATCGTGGCCGTCCGGCCGTCCCCGCGGCGCAGGCTGCTGGCGGTCAGGTTGGGCCGGTAGCCCAGCTTGTCGGCCGCTTCACGTACCCGGGCGGCGATGGCCGGATCGACGGTGGGCACCTCGTTGACCACGCGCGAGACCGTCTTGATGGCGACGCCGGCCAGTGCCGCCACCTCACGCATGGTGGGGCGGCTACGGGCCGACGGTGGCGGTGGCTCGCCAAGAGTCATCGTTGTCTCCAGCTGATTACGCGTTACCTACTCGTTGCCCATGCATGTCTACCAGTGTCTTGACTCGCTCGTCCATATGGGCCCAGTATCCCGTCGAGTCAACGTTGTCTCAGCGTCGGCCACGGGACGGCTCCGAAAGGGATCAAGCCATGAACCTCTCCATCAGCCAGGTGTCGGGCCACCGCAGTCGGCGCACCCGGGCGGCAGCGATCGGCATCAGCGTGTGCCTCTGCGCGACCCTCGCGGCCTGCGGCTCCTCCGACGGAAGCTCCTCGTCGTCCGGCGGCGAGAAGGTGGGTGTGTCACTGATCCTGAAGACACTGAGCAACCCGTACTTCGTCAGCATGGAGAAGGACGCCAAGACCCAGGCCGCCAAGGACAAGGTGAGCCTCACCGTGGCGGCGGGAACGTCGGACGGCGACACCCAGACCCAGATCACCGCCATCGACAACGCCGTCTCGCGTGGCGACAAGGGCATCCTGATCACCACGAACGGTGACGCGGTGAACACCGCGCTGAAGCGCGCCAAGCAGGCCGGCCTGTTCGTGATCGCCCTGGACACCGCGCCGAACCCGGCGAGCGTCGCGGACATCACGTACGCCACCGACAACGAGCAGGCGGGCAAGCTCGACGGCGAGTACGCCGCGGCCGCGCTGGAGGGCAAGCCGGCGGTCATAGCCATGCTCGACCTGTTCAACAACCAGGTCGTCTCCGTCGACATCAACCGCGACCACGGCTTCCTCAAGGGCATGGGCATCGACCCGGGCAGCAAGACCGAGAACGGCAAGGAGGCCAAGACCGGCAAGTACACCGGCGGCAAGGGCGGCACCTACACGATCGCCTGCCACCAGCCGACCCAGGGTGCCATCGACGGCGGACGCACCGCGATGGAGAACTGCCTGTCCGCCAACCCGGACATCAACGTGGTCTACGCGATCAACGAGCCGGCGGGCGAGGGCGCGTACAACGCGCTGAAGGCGGCGGGCAAGACGAAGGGCGTCGCGATCTACGCGATCGACGGCAGTTGCTCGGGCCTGAAGAACGTCACCAGCGGCAAGTTCGCCGCCGACGCCGTGCAGTACCCGGGCAAGATGGCGGCGCTCGGCGTCAGCTCCATCGCGAAGCTGGCCCGCGGCGGCAGCAAGCCCAGCGTGACCAACGGGAAGTCGTTCTACGACACCGGCACCGCGCTGGTCGCCGCCAAGCCCATCGAGGGCCTGAAGGTCCAGTCCCCGTCGCAGGCCGCCTCCGCCTGCTGGGGCAGCTGACCCGGCCGGCCGGGTGTGCCGCCGGTACGGCACCGCACCGGCGGCACACCCGCACCGCACGAGCCCATGAGCCGAGCCCATGAGCCGAGCCCATGAGCCGAGCCCGCAACCCGCAATGAAGGCCCGCACGAGGGCACGAGGGAAAGAACCGGAAGGACCCCTGTGACCACCCACGTGGACAGTCAAGCCACACCGGCACCGGCGGAGGAGTTCCTCAACCGGCCCGCCACCCCAGCTCAGCGCATCCACTCGGTGCTGCACCGTCAGCCGGCACTCAGCCCGGCGATCGTGCTGGTGATCTCCGCGATCGTGTTCTCCCTGGTCAACGACCGCTTCTACGCGTTGCAGAACCTGTCGCTGATCGCCCAGCAGACGGCCGTCATCGGCTCGTTGGCCGTCGGTCAGACCGTCATCATCCTCACGGCCGGCATCGACCTGTCCATCGGCGCGGTCATGGTGCTCGCCTCGCTGCTGATGTCGAAGCTCGTCGCGGACAACGGCGTGCCGGGCGTGCTTGCCCTGCTGGCGGGAGCGGCCGTCGCCGTCGCCGCACAGGCCCTCAACGGGCTGCTGGTGACCAGGATCAAACTGCCGCCGTTCATCGTCACGCTCGGCACCCTCAGCATCTTCACCGCGATCACGCTCATCTACGCCAAGGGCCAGACCATCGCCCTGCAGCCGGACAACATCCTCATGTGGAGCGGCGAGACCGTCTCCATCGGGCAGTTGAACCTGACCAACGGCGTCCTGCTCATGATCGCCCTGTACGCGGTGATCGGCTACGCGCTGCGCTACACCGCCTGGGGCCGTCACCTGTACGCAGTCGGCGACGACATCGAGGCCTCCCGCCTGGCCGGCATCTCCGTCAACCGGGTGCTGCTCAGCGCCTATGTGGTCGGCGGGTTCGCCATCGCGGTGGGTGCCTGGATCCTGGTCGGCCGGGTCGGCGGCGGTGACCCCAACAGCGGCCTCAACGCCAACCTGCAGTCCATCACCGCCGTCGTCATCGGCGGCACCAGCCTGTTCGGCGGACGCGGCGTGGTGATCGGCTCGCTGATCGGCGCGCTGATCGTCCAGGTCTTCGTCAACGGCCTGGCGCTGGCCGGCATCGACCCCAACTACCAAGTCCTCGCAGTCGGCGTCCTGGTGATCGCCGCTGTCTCCGTCGACCAGTGGATCCGGAGTGTGAAGTCGTGACGACCGCCACCGCCCCCGTTCTCGAGGCCAAGGGCCTGGTCAAGGTCTTCGGCCGGGTCATCGGCCTGAACGACGTCGATCTCACCCTCTACCCCGGCGAGGTCCTCGCCGTCATCGGCGACAACGGCGCCGGCAAGTCCACCCTGATCAAGTGCCTCTCCGGGGCGCTCGTCCCGGACCGGGGCAGCATCCTGGTCGACGGCTCCGAGGTGAACTTCAAACGGCCGCAGGACGCCCGCGAGGCCGGTATCGAGACGGTCTACCAGACCCTCGCGGTGGCCCCGGCGCTGGACATCGCCAGCAACCTGTTCCTCGCCCGCGAGATCCGCCGCAAGGGTGTGCTCGGCTCGGTGTTCCGCATGCTCGACACCGGCGAGATGAAGCGTCAGGCGTCCGACCACATCAAGCGGCTCGGCATCGGCACCCTGCAGAACATCAACCAGGCCGTGGAGACGCTCTCCGGCGGCCAACGGCAGTCGGTGGCCGTCGCCCGGACGGCGATCTTCGGCGGCCGGGTGGTCATCCTCGACGAACCCACCGCCGCCCTCGGCGTCCGCGAGACCGGCCAGGTGCTCAAGCTCGTCCGCGACCTGCGCGACCAGGGCCTCGGCGTCATCCTGATCAGCCACAACATGCCCAACGTCTTCGATGTCGCCGACCGCATCCACATCCAGCGCCTCGGCGGCTGCGCCGGGGTCATCACCCCGCAGTCGTACTCGATGGAGGACGCGGTGGCCATCATGACGGGGGCGAAGAAGCTCGCCCCGGAAGCCGGATGAGATGAGGGGAGGGCCCGGGATGGCGGACACGTACCAGATCACCGAAGGCCGCCTCGGCGAGGAACCCACCGTGACCGTCTCGGCGCCGGACGGCCGGGCGCGCGCCGTCCTCGCCCTGCGCGGGGCGACACTGCTGAGCTGGCAGGTGGCACGCGAAGCGCCCGGCCAGCTCACGGAACAGAAGGACCTGACGGAACAGAAGGAACTGACAGAACTCACAGAACTGACGGACGGCTACCGCGACGAGACGGAAATGCTGTCGCAGGACGGCGTACGGGCGGGCCTGCTCGCCCCGTTCCCCAACCGCGTCGCCGACGGCCGCTACCGGTACGGCGGCCGCGACCACGATCTGCTGCCCGGCCGCTTGGCGGACCGCACGGTCTACCACGGCTTCGCGCGCGAGGCGCCGTTCCGGATCGTCGCGGCCACCACGACGGCCGACTCCGCGCGGCTGCTGCTGCGCACCACGAGCCTGAGGCCGGGCCGGTACCCCGGCTACCCGTTCGCGCTCGACCTCGACGTGGAGTACACCATCGGCCGCCGCGAACTCGGCATCGAGATCCGCGCGACGAACGTGGGCGAGACCACCGCCCCCTACGCGTCGGGCTGGCACCCCTACTTCACGCTCTCCCGCCCCATCGACGACCTGGTCCTGCAGATCCCGGCCCACACCCTGATCCGCACCGACGCCTCCCTCATCCCCCTGCGCGGAGAGGAGGCCCTGCTGCCCCTGGACCGCCGCCCCGACATGGACTTCCGTACGCCCAGGAAGCTCGGCGACGCCGTCATCGACGCCTGCTTCACCGACCTGGCCCCCGGCCCCGACGGCCGGACCGAGACGGTGCTGAGCGACCCCGCGACCGGCGACGAACTACGCGTGTGGCAGCACGGCGGGAACATGCACGTCTTCACCGGCGACACCCTGGCCCGCGACCGCCGCGCCTCCATCGCCCTGGAACCCGTCGAGGCGACGACCGACGCCTTCAACCGCCCCGAACACGCCGACGCCCTCGCCCTGGAGCCCCGCCGACAACGGAAATTCCACTTCGGCGTCACGTACCTGCCCTCAACTCACTGAACGGTGACGGCACTGAAAAGGGCGAGGCCAAAAGGCCTCGCCCGCTACCAGTGAAACCCCGGATCGGATCGGGTCGGATCGGATCAGGGCCAGACCAGGCAATAAGGCTGGTGCCCCGCCTCATGCAGTCGGTGGCTGAAGTCCTGCCACTCGTGCAGCAGTTGGTACACGTTGTACGCGTCTCGGGGGCCGCCGCGGTCCGGGACCGTGGACCAGATGAAGGCGGCCGCGCCCACGGCCTCCTCGCCGATGCCGCGCAGGGGGTCGACGACGGTCATGGGGAGCTTGACGACGGCGTAGTCGGGGTGGAGGACGACGAGTTCCAGCGGGGGCACCTTGTGCAGAGGTATGCCCTCTATGCCGGTGAGGACCATCGCGGCCATCGTCTCCGGCTTGATCTTGGTGAACATGCCGTTCATGCCGAGCTCGTCGCCGCCGAGTTCCTCGGGCCTCATGGAGATCGGAACGCGAGCGGCGGTCGCGCCGTCCGGGGCTCCGAAGTATTTGTACGTCACCCCCACCCGGCCACCATTCCCGCTTCCTGCCCTGAGCTGGTCCGCCCCGCGGTCTGTGTAGTCCATACCGTCCATACGGCTCGACGGGTCGTTCCGCTCAGGTTCGCCCTGTGATCCCTGTGCGTGACGTGTCTCGGCCGCTTCCGCCTCGCGTCGGTGCTTCCCCCGCCGGGCACGCCGAGGACCCAGGTCATCGGTCCCCTCGCCCAGTCCGCCACCGCGATGCATATCTCCACCCGACTGCTTTTCCAAGGCGCGCGACCCCCGCCACGCAACCCGATCATCGTGAGAGTGACCTCCCCCACGACCGCCCGCCGAAACGTGCGTTGAAACACTTGTCCGTCGCCGTGGACCGACCCCACGCGCGTGAAGTCAACTATCCCCGAGAACGGCACCTTCAGGGAGTCTAGGTAGTTCGCGCTCGCGGTGACCAACGAAGTGTGGAGCGGCGCGCGGTATCGCGTGACAGCAGGGTATACCGTTCCCGAGCCGATTAGCAGATATAGGTGAAATCGGGCATCTGGAGGGGATGGTTCGGACGGGAGGGCTCTGCTGCCGGAGACCCCGGGGCAGAGCCGGGGCGTACGGCCCCGGGCCGTACGCTGAAGGACATGGCAGAGGCGAACAACAACTCCGGCGGTGCGTCACCCGAGGCGGGGGCAGTGATCCCCTATCCCTATGAGGCGCCGGTCTCGCAGACCCTTTTCGACCGTGCGGCGGCCGTCACGCCCGGTGGCGTGAACTCTCCCGTCCGCGCGTTCCGGGCCGTGGGCGGTACGCCCCGGTTCATGGTGTCCGGCAACGGTCCCTACCTGACGGACGCCGACGGGAGGGAGTACGTGGACCTGGTCTGTTCCTGGGGGCCGATGATCCTCGGCCATTCTCGTCCCGAGGTGATCGCGGCGGTCCAGGAGGCCGTGTCCCGAGGCACCTCCTTCGGTACGCCGGGGGAGGGCGAGGTCGCACTCGCCGAGGAGATGACCGGGCGGATCGAGCCCCTCGAACAGGTGCGGCTCGTGTCCAGCGGGACCGAGGCCACCATGTCCGCGATCCGGCTGGCCCGCGGGTTCACCGGCCGCGCCAAGGTCGTGAAGTTCGCCGGCTGCTATCACGGGCACGTGGACGCGCTGCTCGCCGCGGCCGGCTCCGGTGTCGCCACCTTCGGGCTTCCCGACACCCCGGGCGTCACCGGCGCCCAGGCCGGGGACACCATCGTCCTGCCGTACAACGATCTCGACGCCGTGCGCGAGGCCTTCCGGGCCCACCCCGGTGAGATCGCCTGCGTCATTACGGAGGCTTCGCCCGGGAACATGGGTGTGGTGCCGCCCGGGCCCGGGTTCAACCAGGGCCTCAAGGACGTCTGTGCCGAGGGCGGCGCGCTGTTCATCTCCGACGAGGTCATGACCGGCTTCCGTACCAGCAGGGCCGGCTGGTTCGGGATCGACGGCGTCACCCCCGACCTCATGACCTTCGGCAAGGTCATGGGAGGCGGCTTCCCGGCCGCCGCGTTCGGCGGGCGGCGGGATGTCATGGCGTACCTCGCGCCCGCGGGTCCCGTCTACCAGGCCGGCACCCTGTCCGGGAACCCGGTCGCGACCGCCGCCGGGCTCGCGCAGCTGCGGCTGCTCGACGACGCCGCGTACGTCAAGGTCGACGCGGTGTCCGAGCAGATCCGTACGCTCGTCACGGACGCCCTCACCAAGGAAGGTGTGGCGCACCGGCTGCAGAACGCGTCCAACATGTTCTCCGTCTTCTTCACCGAGGCGGAGGTACGTAATTACGAGGACGCGAAGGCGCAGGAGTCGTACCGCTTCACCGCGTTCTTCCACTCGATGCTGGCGCAGGGTGTGTACCTGCCGCCGTCCTCGTTCGAGTCCTGGTTCGTGTCGACGGCGCACGACGAACGGGCGGTTCAGCGGATCGCCGACGCCCTTCCGGCGGCGGCACGGGCAGCAGCGGAGGCCACGGCAGCATGAGTGACATCACCGTCGTACACGTGATGCGGCACGGCGAGGTCGCCAACCCGGACGGGGTTCTGTACGGGCGACTCCCGGGCTACCACCTGTCCGAGCTCGGGCAGCAGATGGCCGAGCGGGTCGCCGAGCACCTCGCCCCGCGGGACATCACCCATGTCGTCTCCTCCCCGCTGGAGCGGGCGCGCGAGACGGCCACGCCGATCGCCAAGTCGCACGGCCTCGACCTCGCCACCGACGGCCGACTGATCGAGGCCGAGAACATTTTCCAGGGCAAGACCTTCGGCGTCGGGGACGGTGCGCTGCGCCGGCCCGAGAACTGGAAGCACCTCGTCAACCCGTTCAGGCCGTCCTGGGGCGAGCCGTACGTGGACCAGGTCGTACGGATGATGGGGGCGCTCGACGCCGCGAAGGACGCGGCCCGGGGGCACGAGGCGGTGTGTGTCAGCCATCAGCTGCCGATCTGGATCGTGCGGTCCTATGTGGAGCGGCGGCGGTTGTGGCACGACCCGCGGAAGCGGCAGTGCACGTTGGCGTCGCTGACGACCTTCACGTACCAGGGCGACAAGATCGTGTCCGTCGGCTACAGCGAGCCCGCGCGGGATCTTGTGCCCGCGCATCTGCTGGCCGGCGCCAAGCCCGTGAAGGGCAAGTCCAAGGCCTTCGGGGCGTAGTTCTCATCGTGAAGGCAGTGGGGGCCGGCCTCTGGGCCCCCGAGAAAGTTGCCCTGCCGGGACGGGAAATCGGTCTGTCACGTTCCGGGGTGTCCGTTACAGGTTCATCTTCGTATAGTCACCGAAATATCTGCGTGTGACCGGGAACCCACGTGTTCGTCGTGCCCTCTAACCCGGTGTCCATTCGACATGGGCACCGGGCGCGACGAATGGGGACGGAATGCGCGGCATCAGTCGGAGGGGAGCGCTGGGGCTCGGAGTCGGGACCGCGGCCGCGATGGGACTCGCGGGCTGCGGTACCGCACTGGGAGACGGCTCCGGCGGGGCCGGGGGTTCCGGAAACAGTGGCGGAAACCGCGGCGGAAACCGTGGTACCGGCGGAAATCGTGGTACCGGCGGAAACAAGGGCGGCGACCACCCCGTACGCCCCATCGGTGACGGTTCCACCTCCTTCACCGGGAAGCAGCCTAAGCAGCCCGGTAAGCCCCGGCGTCTGGAACCCGGCGAGACCCCGCCGCAGTTCGTCGTCTTTTCCTGGGACGGCGCGGGTGACGTCGGCAACGGCCTCTTCGAGCGATTCCTGAAACTCTCCGAAGAGCACGACGCGAGCATGACGTTCTTTCTCTCCGGGCTCTATCTGCTGCCCGAGTCGAAAAAGCGCAAGTACCTCCCGCCGAACAACGCGCCGGGCGCGTCCGACATCGGTTATCTGACGGACGACCACATCAAGTCGACGCTGAAGAACGTCCGGCGGGCCTGGCTCGACGGCCACGAGATAGGCACGCACTTCAACGGCCACTTCTGCGGCGGCAGCGGCACGGTCGGCAACTGGACGCCCGCCCAGTGGAAGAGCGAGATAGCCCAGGCGAAATCCTTCGTGAAGGAATGGCGTACGAACACCGGCTGGAGCGAGGCCGAGGTGCCCGCGCTGCCCTTCGACTACGAGAAGGAACTCATCGGCGGCCGCACGCCCTGCTTGCTCGGCCAGGGCAACCTGCTGCCCACCGCCCGCGAACTCGGCTGGCGCTACGACGCCTCCTCGCCCGGCGGCACCCAGGTCTGGCCCAGGAAGAACGGCGGCGTCTGGGACCTGCCGCTCCAGGCGATGCCCTTCCCCGGCCACTCCTTCGAGGTCCTGTCGATGGACTACAACATCCTCGCCAACCAGTCGGTCAACTCGACGCAGGCCCCGCCCGCCAACTACCCGGCCTGGCGCGAGCAGGCGACCAAGTCATACATAGCGGGCTTCGAGCGGGCATACGGGGCCAATCGTGCTCCCTTCTTCGTCGGTAACCACTTCGAGGAGTGGAACGGCGGCATCTACATGGATGCCGTGGAGGGCGCGCTGAAGCACATCGCCGGCAAGAAGGACGTACGCCTGGTGTCGTTCCGCCAGTTCGTGGACTGGCTCGACGCGCAGGACCCGGCCGTCCTGGAGAAGCTGCGCTCGCTCGGTGTGGGGCAGGAACCGGACGGTGGCTGGAACAGGTTCCTCGGCCAGGCCGGCACGAACTCCGCGAACCGGCCGGAGAAGGGCACGGGCAAGGCCGCCTGACGCCCGCCGGAGGCAGTGCCCGAAATAGCGTCTGACATGCGGGTTTCCGCCCGCGAGGGGGGTGCGCAAGATCCCCGGAACGGACATGCGAAACTTTTCACATGAGTGCCGCCAGCCGCGCCCCCCAGCGCTCGATCCGGACCCCTCAGCGCACGAACCGTACGAACCGGGCCCACGGCCGTAGTCGCAGCCGTAGTCGTGGCCGCGCCGTCCTGCTGACCGGCGGGGCCGTCGTCGCGGCGCTGCTGCTGTCCGCCTGCGGTTCCGGGGGCAAGTCCGGCGGGGCCGGCAACACCGGCTTCGTCACCGGCTCCGACGGCATCGCGACGGTCGCGAAGAGCGGCCGGGTCGCGGCTCCCGAACTGTCGGGCAGGACGATCGACGGCAAGCAGCTCGACGTCGCCGACTACAAGGGCAAGATCGTCGTCCTGAACGTCTGGGGCTCCTGGTGCGGCCCCTGCCGCCTGGAGGCGAAGAACTTCGTCAAGGTCTCCGAGGACCTCAAGGACCAGGGCGTGCAGTTCGTCGGCATCAACACCCGCGACACCAGCACCAGTCCGGCGATCGCCTTCGAGAAGGCGCACGGCGTCACGTACCCGAGCCTGTACGACCCGACGGGCAAGCTGATGCTCCGCTTCAAGAAGGGCACGCTCAACCCGCAGACGATCCCCTCCACGCTCGTGCTCGACCGGGACGGCAAGGTCGCCTCCCGCTCGCTGTCGGCGCTCAGCGAGGCGAGCCTGCGCAAGATGCTCAAGCCGATCCTCGCGGAGAAGTGACGGCTCGTGTCCCTACTCGTAGCCGCGGGCACCGACCCCAACCAGACCGTCCTCACCGGGGCGCTGGTACTCGCCATCCCGATCGCCGTACTCGGCGGACTCGTCTCCTTCTTCTCACCGTGCGTACTGCCGCTCGTGCCGGGTTATCTGTCGTACGTCACCGGGGTCAGCGGCACCGATTTGGCCGATGCGCGGCGTGGGCGGATGGTCGCCGGGGCCTCGCTGTTCGTGCTCGGTTTCACCGTCGTGTTCGTCTCCGGCGGGGCGCTCTTCGGCTACTTCGGGTCGACCCTTCAGGAACACAAGGAGACCCTGTCCAAGGTGCTGGGCGTGCTCATGGTTCTCATGGGCGTGTTCTTCCTGGGGATGATGCCCTGGCTGACCCAGCGGGAGTTCCGCTTTCACAAGCGGCCGGTCGCCGGGCTGGTCGGCGCCCCCCTGCTGGGTGCGCTGTTCGGAATCGGCTGGACGCCCTGCATCGGCCCGACCCTCGCCTCCGTGCTGGCGCTCTCCTCCGACCAGGCGAGCGCGGGCCGCGGGGCCATACTGACCATCGCGTACTGCGTCGGTCTGGGCGTGCCCTTCGTCGTCGCGGCAGTCGCCTTCCGCAAGGCGCTCGGTGCCTTCGGCTGGGTCAAGCGCCACTACGTGTGGGTCATGCGCGTCGGTGGCGGAATGATGATCGCGACCGGTCTGCTGCTGCTGACCGGCGCGTGGGACAGCATCGTGCAGGAGATGCAGGGCTGGTCCGACGGCTTCACGGTAGGGGTCTGATCGATGGGCACGACACGGGACACGGACGTGCGGACCGGTGGGGCGTCCGGCGAGGCGACCGGCGAGGGGAACGACACCGCCGCGACGGGCAGCACCGCGACGGACAGCGCCGCGGCGCGGGACGCGGGCGAACTCGGTGCGGCCGGGGCGCAGCTGTCCACCGCGCCCCGGGACACGGTCGTACCGGGCTCCTTCGGTGGTGTGCGCGCCCCCGGTGCCGCGGGCTGGCTGGCGTGGACCGGCCGCGAGACCGTCGGCTGGGTGCGCTGGTTCTGGCGGCAGCTGACCTCGATGCGGGTCGCGCTGATCCTGCTCTTCCTGCTGTCGCTCGGCGCGATCCCCGGCTCCCTGATCCCGCAGACGGGCCAGGACGAGACCAAGGTCGCCGACTTCATGGGCCGGCACGAGACCCTGGGGCCGATCTACGAGAAGCTCGGCCTCTTCAACGTCTACAGCTCGGTGTGGTTCTCGGCGATCTACATCCTGCTGTTCATCTCGCTCATCGGCTGCATCGTGCCCCGCACCTGGCAGTTCGTGGGCCAGCTGCGTGGCAGGCCGCCGGGCGCCCCGCGACGGCTGAACCGGCTGCCCGCGTACACGACGTGGCGCACCGAGGCCGAGCCGGAGGCGGTCCGCGAGGAGGCACTGAAGCTGCTCAAGCGGCGGCGCTTTCGCGCGCATGCCGCCGGGGACGCCGTCGCCGCCGAGAAGGGCTACCTCCGGGAGGTCGGCAACCTCGCCTTCCACATCGCGCTGATCGTGATGCTGACCGCCTTCGCCTGGGGCCAGCTCTTCAAGTACGAGGGCAACAAGCTGATCGTCGAGGGCGACGGCTTCGCCAACACCCTCACGCAGTACGACGACTTCAAGTCCGGGAACCTCTTCAGCCCGGACGACCTGGAGCCGTTCAGCTTCGTCCTGAAGAACTTCAAGGGCACGTACGAGCCGAGCGGGCCCAACAAGGGCACCCCGCGCACGTACGAGTCCGACGTCACCTACAGCGAGGGCTCCGACGGCAAGGAGAAGCAGCGGACGATCAAGGTCAACGAGCCGCTCGACATCGACGGCACGAAGGTCTACCTCGTCAGTCACGGGTACGCGCCCGTCGTCACCGTGCGGGACGGCAAGGGCGACATCGTCTACTCCCAGGCCGTGCCGCTGCTGCCGCTCGACTCCAACGTCACCTCCACCGGCGCGATCAAGGTCATGGACGGCTACCGCGACGCCAAGGGCAAGAAGGACCAGCTCGGCTTCCGGGCCTTCTTCCTTCCGGCCTACGGCGGGGCGAACACCGCGGTGGTCTCGCAGTTCCCCGCGCTGCTCAACCCGGTGCTGAACCTGGAGGCCTTCCACGGCGATCTCGGCGTGGACTCGGGCCTCCCGCAGAGCGTGTACCAGCTCGACAAGACCAACATGAAGGGCTTCAAGGACTCCAAGGGCAAGCAGCTCAGGGAGAACCTGAAGCCGGGCGAGACCATGAAGCTCCCGAACGGCGCCGGCTCGATCACCTTCGAGAAGGACATCAAGGAGTGGGCCGGCTTCCAGGTCACCGAGCAGCCCGGCGCCGGCTGGGCCCTCGCCGGAGCCCTCACCGCCATCTTCGGCCTCGCCGCCTCCCTCTTCATCCAGCGCCGCCGCGTCTGGGTCCGCGCCACCGCCGGGCCCGACGGCGTCACCGTCGTCGAAATGGCCGGCCTCGGCCGCAGCGAGTCCGCCAAGGTCCCGGAGGAACTGGGCGACCTGGCCGGAATCCTGTACGACCTGGCGCCGGGCGCACCGGACACTCCGGAAACCCCGAGCACACCGGAGTCCGACCCGGACTCGGAAGCAAAGACCTCCACCCCCGAACCCCCTGCCGTACCTGCCGCCGAAGGGGCTGAGACCAAATGACTCTCGCCGCCGCAACCGAGCTCGCCGCCGCAACCGAGCTCGCCGCCGCGACCAACGAAAACCTCGCGAACCTCAGCAACACGCTGATCTACTCCGCGATGGCCGTCTACACGCTGGCCTTCTTCGCGTACATCGCCGAATGGCTCTTCGGCAGCCGCAGCAAGGTCGGCCGGACGGCCGCCGCGCTGACCGCGGACAAGGACGCCAAGAAGGCGGCGGCTCCCGCGGTCACCGTGAAGAACGCGGGCGGAACAGCCGTACTGGAACGGCCCAAGGTCGTCACGCGGGCCGCCCCCGGCTCCCGGGACGTGCCGGACGGGCCCGGCGCGCACGGCGGGGACGAGCAGGGGGACCTCTACGGGCGTATCGCCGTGTCCCTTACCGTGCTCGCCTTCCTCATCGCCTTCGGCGGTGTGCTCACACGTGCTCTGTCGGTGCAGCGGGCGCCGTGGGGCAACATGTACGAGTTCAACATCACCTTCTCCACCGTCGCCGTCGCTGTGTACCTCTCGCTGCTCGCGATGAAGAAGAACGTCCGCTGGATGGGCCTCTTCCTGGTGACCACGGTCCTCCTCGATCTCGGTCTCGCCGTCACTGTCTTGTACACCGCCAGCGACCAGTTGGTTCCCGCCCTCCACTCGTACTGGCTCTACATCCACGTCTCCACCGCGATCTTCTGCGGTGCCGTCTTCTACGTGGGCGCGGTCGGCACGATCCTGTACCTCTTCAAGGACTCGTACGAGAACAAGCTGACGACCGGCGGGAAGCCCGGCCGGTTCGCCACGTCCGTCATGGAGCGGCTGCCCGCGTCGGCGTCCCTCGACAAGTTCTCGTACCGCGTGAACGCCGCCGTCTTCCCGCTGTGGACGTTCACGATCATCGCGGGCGCCATCTGGGCGGGCGACGCGTGGGGCCGCTACTGGGGCTGGGACCCGAAGGAGACCTGGTCCTTCATCACCTGGGTCGCCTACGCCTGCTACCTGCACGCCAGGGCCACCGCCGGCTGGAAGGGCCGCAAGGCCGCCTACATCGCGCTCATCGCCTTCGCCTGCTGGCTGTTCAACTACTACGGCGTGAACATCTTCGTCACCGGCAAGCACTCCTACGCGGGCGTCTGAGAAGCCTTGGCCGTCGGCGGCAGCGGTACGAGCAGTGCGTGGGACGAGACCGTGCCGCCGGGCTCCCAGCCGGTGGCGCGGGCCACCTCGGGCAGGGCTCGGCGCGCGGCGTTGTGCAGGGAGGGGTGGCCGTCGCCGCGCAGCCCCGCGAAGAACGCCACCCGGTCGGCGATGCCGTCGGCCCGGTCCCGCAGCACCGGGCCGATCAGCCCGACACCGGCCGTGGCCTGCACGTTGTCTACGAGGACGACCGGACGTCCGAGCCGGTGCGCGCGCTGTACGGCACCGGTGTAGGCGTCGTCGAGGTCGGCCAGCAGGGCCCGTACGAGATAACGCTCGGCGTGGGTGCGGGAGTCGCCGCCCGCCCTGAAGTGCCCGGAGAGCAGGATGAGTCCGAGCTTCGGACTGCCGCCCGCGCCCGGGCAGTCGCGGTACCAGGCGGCCGCCTTCCGCAGCCGGCGGTGGGTGGGCGTGACGCCCTCCGAGAAGACCTCCAGGGTCGCCTCGATGATCGGCTCGACGACCGACCCCGTACCGGGCAATGCCGCACTGGACGACCCGGCCGGTGCCCCGGCACCGGACAGCGCGTCGACCCGTCCCCTGCCGGACAGCGTGTCGACCAGTCTGGTCGACACCCGGCCGACCCAGCGGCCGGTGAATCCGGCGACCCAGGAGCCGGTGTCGTTCAGCAGCAGGATCCGCTCGGCCTCCTGCCGGATGCGCGACAGGTCCCGGTCGCGCCAGCCGCCCGCGGCCACTGCCAGCAGCCCCGCCGTCAGCCGCGGGAAGGCGATCCGCCCGGCACCGGCGACCGGCACGGCGAGTTGCTCGGCGATCGCCAGAACGGCCTGTGACACGGGCGACCAGGCCTCGTCGGGCCGCCCCGCCGGGGGCCCCGCGAACGACTCGTCCTCGCAGTCGATCAGCGCGAGGGGCGTGTGCCGCTCGTAGGCGGCCCGGAGTTCGCCGAGCAGCGCGCTCTTGCCGAGCCCGGGCCCGCCCGTGAACACCACGAACGGCGGCTCCTTCGCGTACTCCAGAGGAGTCGGCCCGTGCTGGAACGGGCACAGGCCGACGAGCCGTGCGACGAGGCCGGGCGGATCCGTGTCGAACAGCGCCCCTCGGCCGTGCAGCCCACTGTGCACCGCATCTCCCCCCTGGGGCGGTCCGGTTCGCCCTGCTGTTGAGAGGTGTATCAACAGCAGGGCGGGGAGGGGGAGTTGATTCGGAGTAGGCCGCATGATGTCCGGCAGCTTGCGAAAGTGTCGCCGCGTTTGGCGGAGAGTGATCGCGGAACCGGTGGTCGTGCGGCGCGTGGCTCGTGGTCCGCGGGAGCTCGCTCCGAGGGCCGTCGTCAGTCCACCGTGATCGAGTCCAGTTTCGCCCGCAGATACGTGTGCGAGTCCACCGGCTCGTGGGCCACCCGTCCCACCGGAGCCGGGACGGACTCGACGACGGTGCCCGGGGTGCACTCGCCGAAGTAGACGAGGGACATCAGCTCCTCGGCGGGGGCGTCGGCGGGCGGCGGCAGGACGCGGTGACGGCCCGAGCGCCACCGGTCTCCCGTCCAACGGGCCATCAGGTCACCGATGTTGATGGTGAAGGCCGCCGGGTCGAAGGGGGCGTCCTCCCAGCCGCCGTCGTCCGTGTGGACCTGCAGACCGCCCTTGCCCGCCTGGCGGTCGAGGATGGTGACCGTGCCGAAGTCGGTGTGCGGGCCGATACGGAACTGGCCTTCCTCGGGCTCGCCGACGACCTCCGTACCCGGGTACCAGTTGATGTTGAAGCCGTAGGTCGGGTGGCTCATGTGGCGGGTGAAGAAGTCGGCTTCGAGGCCGAGGGACGCGCCGAGCAGGTCCAGGAGGTGGTTCTCCAGCTCGGCCATCCGGGCCAGGTACTCCTCGCACAGCGCTCGCAGTCCGGGGGCCTCCGCGGGCCAGACGTTCGGCGCGTACCACTCCGCGTTCGTCGCCGGGTCGTCGAAGGGCTCGCGCGTCGCGAAGGTCAGGGACTCCTTGAGGTCGGGCGGCGTCTCCGTGCCCTCCGAGTAGGCGTTGGCCTCGGCGCCCGGGCCGAGCCAGCCGCGGCCGCCGACCTTGACGGCGTACGCCTGCTTCACCTCGGCGGGCAGCCGGAAGAAGGCGCGGGCGGCCTCGCGGATGTCCGCGCGGAGGGCGGGATCGACGCCGTGGCCGGTCACCAGGAGGAAGCCGGCGGTCCGGAGCGCCGCGTCGACCGTACGGGCGATCTCCCGGCGGGCCGCCGGGTCGCCGGAGACCCAGGGCCTCAGGTCGACGGTCGGGATGGTCGGGTCACTCACCGATGTCCTCATTCCACAACTCGGGGCGCTCCTCGATGAAGTCGCGCATCAGGGCGGTGCACTCGGGGTCGTCCAACAGCACGATCTCGACCCCGTGTTCGGCGAGCCAGTCGTGCCCGCCGTGGAAGGTCTCGGCCTCCCCGACGACGACCCGCGAGATCCCGAACTGCCGGACGAGACCGCTGCAGTACCAGCAGGGGGAGAGGGTGGTCACCATCGTCGTGCCCTTGTACGTACGCTGCCGTCCCGCGTTCCGGAAGGCGGCCGTCTCCGCGTGCATCGACGGGTCGCCGTCCTGGACGCGCCGGTTGTGCCCGCGCCCCAGCAGGGTGCCGTCCGCTCCGTACAACGCGGCCCCGATGGGGATGCCGCCCTCCTCCAGCCCCGCGCGTGCCTCCTCGACAGCGGTGACCAGCCACGCGCGTGCCAGCGCCTGTACCTGTGTCTGTGCTTGATCCATGCCGTCCACTTTCCTTCGGCCGGTGTACCGGGGCGACGTGCGGAAAATACCCGGTGGGCGACCAAAGTTGCGGGCACGTAGACCATCGGCCGACGACCGGACGGCCGCTGCTCGCCAGACTGGAGAGCGCACCATCGGCGCCGATCGGGGGAGAAGCAGCGTGGACATGGAGAAGAGCGGCCCGAGCGGTCCGGATCCGCGGGGCCGGACGGTGGCGGACTCGGGGGAGGCCACCGTGCTCGCGGAGCCGGTCTGGCAGCTCATGCTCGTCTGCGTGGGGTGCGGGAGCGTGGGCGGCTGGCTGCTCACGCTCCTGGCCGACCTGTGGCTGTCGCTGCCCTGGGTGCCGATGAAGGGTCCGGCCCGGCTGCTGACCTCCGTCCCCGAACCCTGGCTCACCGTCGGCGCGGTCGCTGCGGGCCTGGCGCTGGGCGTGCTGGTCGGGTTCACCGCCGTGTACGAGTCCCTGACGGTCCGTCTCTCCGACAGCCGCGTGGTCCTCACGATCAGGGAGTCGGACCAGGAGTTCACGCACGACGAGATCGCCCTGGCGTGCCGGGACGGCAAACAGCTCGTGCTGGTCGCCCCGGACGGTGGGGAGCTGGCCCGGGAGAAGTGCGGCCTCCCCTGGCGCCGCCTCGCCGAGGCCTTCGCGGCGCACGGCTACGACTGGGGGGCGCCGCAGCGGTCCTGACCTGGGCAGCGGTCCCAGGAGGCGGCTCCAGGAGGCGGTTCTAGGCGGGCCTGGTGATGACCGAGAACTCCACGCCGAAGGGGTCCGTGATGGTGGCGCTCCGGCCGTACGGGGTGTCCTCGGGGGTGCCGGCGGTGCCGCCCGCCGCGACGGCACGGCCGACGACGGCATCCGTGTCGGCCACCTCGAACGTGGTCGCCCAGACGGACCTGGGGGCGACCGGGAGGCCGAAGATGCCGCCGATCTCATGGCCGTCCGGGCGGCGCAGGAAGGTGAAGTCGAGGTCCGGGAGGGTCTCGTTGAGGTCGAGGGTGTAGTCGAACACGGTCGTGTAGAAGGCCCGGGCCGGCTCGGGGGCCGGGGTGACCAGGTCGTTCCGTACGAGCGAGTCGGGCTCGTTCACGACCTCGCAGCCGATGTGAGCCCGCGCTTCCCAGAGGCCGAAGCGGGCGCCGACCGGGTCCTCGGCGAGGGCCGCGCGGCCGTGCTCCCCGATGTCCGTCGGAGCCGTGAGCACGGATCCGCCCGCGTCGGCGACGCGCTTGGCGGTGCCGTCGCAGTCCGCCGTCGCGAAGTACATGGTCCAGTCGGGGTTCGTGGCGGCCGGGACGGCCGGGGCGGCCTGTGCGATGGCCGCGACGGGGAGCCCGCGCAGCAGGCACACCGTGCCGAGGCCGGTCTGCGCGGAGTCCGGTGCGTACTCCCATCCGAAGAGCGCGTTGTAGAACTCCAGCGCGCGTTCGAGGTCGGGCACCCGGAGGTCGAGCCAGGTGGGCGTACCGTCCGGCTGGATGGTGGTGACGAGGCTCATGAGGGCTCCTTGGTCGGTCGTCGGTCGTCGGCCGTCGGTTCGTCGGTCGACGGAGGCGGTGAGCCCGACGATAGGAGCCGTGTAGGCCAGACCATGTCCTATACGAGCAGGGCTCAGGTCCGGCGTGCCTCACGCCAGCCGCAGGTCGATCCAGAGCGCGCTCTCGCCCGGCAGGGTGTACCGGTCGAACTCGACGAATCCGTGCCGTTCCGCGAACCGGAGTCCTTCCGTGTTGGCGGCCAGCACGACGGTCTCGATCCGGCGGGCGCCGAGTTCGCGCGCCTTCGCCAGCCCCCGTACGTAGAGCTGCTCGCCGAGTCCCTGGTGGCGGTGGGCGGGGAGTACGCGGGCGATCACGGTGGCCGTCGCCGTGTCGTCCGTGGGCGGGCGGACCGTCGTGCACCCGACGAGGACGTCGTCGAGGTAGGCGACTTCCAGGTGGTTCCGGGCGGCCCGTTCCCGCACCTCGGCGAGGTCCATGGCGGCGGGCGGCACGATCACGTTGTGAACGTGCCGCCAGTCTTCGAGCAGGGGCTTGTCGGCGCCGACTTGCTCGATACGAAGATCAGTCATGGCAGCAGGGAATCCCCGCGGGCGGGCGATCGTCAACCGGGTTCTTCGCCCCCGCCGCCCCTACCCGTCCCGTCCCTGGGGGCTGCCGCCCCCAGACCCCCGCTTCGGCCTGAACGGCCTCGTCCTCAAACGCCGGACGGGCTGGTAGTCAGCCCCTCCGGCGTTTGAGGAGCGGGGGTTCGGGGGCTGGCCCCCGAGTAGTGACGGGAATGGGTAGGGGCGGCGGGGGCGAGAAAAGACCCCCTACCCCGGCGTCGGCACCCCCTCCGCCAGCAACCCACCCGCCTTCACCGCCGCCCAGAACTCCCCCGGAACAGGGCGGTTGAAGTGAGACACGGTCTCCGCCACCTCCGTGGGCGACCGCGCCCCGACGACCACGTTCGTGACCGCGGGGTGGGCGAGCGGGAACTGGACGGCCGCCGCGAGGGGCGGGACGTCGAAGGCCGTGCAGATTCTCCTCAACGCACCGATACGCGCGGCCAGTTCAGCCGGCACCGACGAGTACCCGTGCGGAGCACCCGGCCGCGGATCGGCCAGCAACCCCGACTGATAGACACCCGCGGCCATGACAGCCACCCCCCGCTCGACACACAACGGCAGCAACTCGTCGAGCCCCGACTGGTCGAGGAGGTTGTACCGCCCGGCCAGCAGCACGCAGTCGGGCCCGGGCGCAGCCGCCTCCCTCAGGAAGCGCGCCGCCACCGGCGCGTGGTTGACGCCGAGGGAGACCGCGCCGACGACACCCTCGGCCCGCAGATCGGCCAGCGCGCGGTACGCCTCGCCCACCGCGGCCCCGAAGTCCTCGTCGGGATCGTGGACATGGAGTACGTCGATCCGGTCGAGCCCCAGCCGCCCCAGACTCTCCTCGACCGATTGCAGCACCCCGGCGTACGAGTAGTCGAGCCGCGGCCCGACCCCGGCCGGCGGGTCCGCCCAGATCGGCTGGGTGTCCGGCCCGCCCGGCTCGATGAGCCGCCCCACCTTGGTGCACAGCACGTACGTGTCACGGGGCCGCGACGCGAGGGCAGTGCCCGTACGGGTCTCCGAGCGCCCGTACCCGTACACGGGAGCCGTGTCGAAGAGTCGTACGCCCAACTCCCAGGCGGTGTCGATGGCGGCGGCCGCCTGCTCCTCGGGCACCGGCTCGAACAGGCCGCCCAGGGAGGCGAGTCCCAGCCCGAGTCGGCTGACCCGAAGTCCCGTGCGGCCCAGTGGTACGAGGTCGTCGGCTCTCATCACCAACCTCTCCCCACGACACGACCCGTCTAACGCGACCGGCGTGCCTACTCGGCGAGGGCGGCGGCCACCGCCGGCAGGCGGCCCATGGCGTGCGCCACGCCGAGTCCGTCCATGTAGTCGCGGACATGGGTGATCAGGCCGTCGTGGACCCGGATCACCAGCAGGCCGGGGAAGCTGAAGGACCGGCCGGTCGTGGTCACGGTCCCGGTGACGACCTGCTCGACGGTGATCACCTCGGGGTCGGTGCTGTCGTGCACGACGACGTCACGGATCTCCCGCGGTCGCGCCGGGCTCGCGCCCCAGGCCGCCCGGTATCCCGTACGTACCTCCTCGCGCCCCTGGTACCGCTCGGGCATGCCGGGGAAGAGGAACGGGAACTCGTGGACGGCGTCCACCGCGTAGAGGTCGGCCAGGTCGTCCGCGGAACTGTCGAGCATCGCCTGCTGATAGCGGGCCAGCACCTCGCGGGGGCCGGGGGAGGAGTTGACGGCTGCTGTGTCAGGCATGGCATCGGTCTCCGTTCGTTCGGGTCTCCTACGAGTCTCCAGTCTTCGGCGGTCACGCCGCGCCGCGTTTTCCGCGTCGGTCCCGCCGCGCCGATCTCTCCGAGGACGCCGACAGGGCGGCGTACTCCGACACCACGTCGGAGTGCGCCGCCCTGGGGCGGGACGAGTTGCGGGAGGTGGCCCGCGCTGTCACGGCGGTTATTTCGGGTCGCTGTTGAACTTCGCGGTCGACCAGAAGTAGCCGAGCACCGCGAGCCCCACGCACCAGGCGAGGGCGAGCCAGCCGTTGTGGCCGATCTCGGTGCCGAGCAGCAGGCCGCGCAAGGTCTCGATGGCCGGTGTGAAGGGCTGGTACTCGGCGATCGGCTGGAACCAGCCCGGCATCGCGTCGACCGGGACGAACGCGCTGGAGATGAGCGGCAGGAAGATGAGCGGCATGGCGTTGTTGCTGGCGGCCTCGGCGTTCGGGCTGATCAGGCCCATGCCGACCGCGATCCAGGTGAGTGCCAGGGCGAAGAGTACGAGCAGTCCGAACGCCGCCAGCCACTCCAGGACCGTGGCGTCCGTGGAGCGGAAGCCGATGGCCACGGCGACGGCGCCGACGAGGAGCACGCTCATCACGCACTGCAGCACGCTGCCGACGACGTGCCCGATGAGTACCGAGGGGCGGTGGATCGCCATCGTGCGGAAGCGGGCGATGATGCCCTCGGTCATGTCGTTGGAGACGGACACCGCGGTGCCGATGGTCGTGCTGCCGATGGTCATCAGCAGCAGGCCCGGGACGAGATACGCGATGTACGCGGACCGGTCCGGACCACTGCCACTGCCTATGCCCGCGCTCATCGTGTCGCCGAAGACGTACACGAAGAGCAACAGCAGCATGATCGGTGTGAGCAGCAGGTTCAGGGTGAGGGACGGGTAGCGGCGGGCGTGGAGCAGGTTGCGGCGCAGCATCGTGGACGAGTCGCGCACGGCGAGGGCGAGGGAGCTCATCGGACAGCCTCCTTGGGCTGGTTGGGCTGGTTGGGCTGGTTGGGGACGTCGGCCGGGCCGGTCAGGGCGAAGAACACGTCGTCGAGGTCGGGGGTGTGGACGGTGAGTTCGTCGGCCTCGATGTCTGCCGCGTCGAGCCAGTCGAGGACGGAGCGGAGTTCGCGTTGGCTGCCGTCGCTGGGGATCTGGAGGGAGAGTGCCTCGTCGTCGCGGGTCGCCTCGCGCAGGGCGAGGGCGGCCGTCTGGTACGCACCCGGGTCGGAGAACCTCAACCGCACATGCCCGCCGGGGATCAGGCGTTTCAGCTCCTCGGCGGTGCCTTCGGCGGCGATCTGGCCGTCGTTCAACACGGCGATGCGGTCGGCGAGTTCGTCGGCCTCTTCCAGGTACTGGGTGGTGAGGAAGACCGTCACCCCGCCCGTGACCAGCTCCCGGATGATGCCCCACATGGTGTGGCGGGAGCGTGGGTCGAGGCCGGTGGTGGGTTCGTCGAGGAAGATGATCCGGGGGTTGCCGACCAGGGTCATGGCGATGTCCAGGCGGCGTTTCATGCCGCCGGAGTAGGTGGAGGCCGGCTTCTTCGCCGCCTCCAGCAGGTCGAAGCGTGCCAGGAGTTCGGCGGTGACCCGGCGGCCCTCCTGCTTGGAGAGGTGGTGCAGGTCCGCCATGAGGAGCATGTTCTCCTCGCCGGTGATCAGGCCGTCCACGGCGGAGAACTGGCCGGTGACACCGATCGCCGCCCGCACCGCCTGGGGGTCGGCGGCCAGGTCGTGGCCGCCGATGTGGATGTCGCCGGTGCCGGGGCCGGCGGAGACGAGAGTGGAGAGGATCTTCACCGCGGTGGTCTTGCCGGCGCCGTTCGGGCCGAGCAGGGCGAAGACCGTTCCTTCGGGGACGGCCACGTCGACGCCGTCGAGCACTGTCTTGTCGCCGTAGGACTTGCGCAGTCCGTTCGCCGAGATGGCCAGGTCGGTCATGATGGGTGCTCCTTCGGAGGCCGCGGACGGTGTGTCGTCCGGAGGCTGCGGGTGGGGTGGTCGCTCAGAGGCTTCGGGCGGTGATGTCGCCGTAGGCCGTGGTCGCGCGGATGTTCAGGCCGGCGTCGGCGCCCTCGGTGTTCTTGAGCGCGTTGTCGATCCGGCCGTAGGTGGTACCGGCGTCCAGGGAGGCGGAGACTCCGCGTGCGGCGCCGACGGAGATCTCGCCGGCCTCGGTGCGCAGTTCGACCGTGCCGCGCACGGCCTCGGCGATGTGGATGCCGCCCTTCTGGGTGCTGATCTCCGCGGAGCCGCCCAGGCGTCCGACGGCGACGTCGCCCGCGAGGAGGGTGAGGCGGGCGCTCGCGGTCTCGTCGAGCTTGACCGAGCCCTGCGCGCCCTCGAAGGCGACGTCGCCGAGCCGTCCGACGCCCCGGAACTCGGCGCTGGCCGCCTTCGCCTCGACACGGGAGCCGGCGGGCAGCTGGACGGTCACCTCGACGGATCCGGAGTTGCCGAGGATCCGGTTCTTCGCCGGTGCGGTCTCGATCCGCAGGACACCGTCGTCGCCGAACGCGACCTCGATCCGCTCCGCCGCCTTCACGTCGCGGCTGTTGGAGGTGTCCGCCGGCAGGACCTCGACCGTGGTGTCGGCCCGGTCGGCGGCGATGAACCGGATGCGGCCCGCGGGGATGTCGAGAACGGCGGAGATCGCGGCGGGGGTGTCGAACTTCTGCATGGTGTTCTCCTCTTGCGCTGCTTGTTTCTGGCATCGCAAACGCTACGTTGCGTTCATAGATCGCGCAATTGAGTCGTTGCGCTGAATTGGCATCAGTGCAGCTAGAGGTGCAGTTATCGTTGCAATCGTCTAGGTTTTAATGCAACGTACGTTAGGCTGCGCGTTGCATTGGGCTGCGAGTGAACGCTATGCTGGAGGTGTCGAAGAAGTGTGAAAGGGGACCGCGATGCCGGGAGGCAGACTCACCCAGCAGGAGCGCCAGCAGATCGGGCTGGGGCTGGCCGACGGGCTCGCCTACGCGGAGATCGCCAGGCGTCTCGACCGTCCGACCTCGACGGTCACGCGTGAGGTGATGCGCAACGGCGGTCCCACCGCCTACCGCTCCGACCTGGCCCACCGCGCCACCGAGCGCCGCGCCCACCGGCGCAGACAGGCCGGGCCCCGGGGGGCGGAGGCACCTCCGCAGGCATACGGGCGCGATGCCGAAGCCGTGCGCGAGTACGAGGAGACGTTCACCACCGTCTTCATGGGGCAGGGCCTGCCCAAGATGATGTCCCGGGTGCTGGCCTCCCTCTTCACCAGTGACGCGGGCAGCCTCACCGCGGCCGAACTCGTCGAGCGTCTCCAGGTCAGCCCGGCGTCCGTCTCCAAGGCGATCGCGTTCCTGGAGAGCCAGGACCTCGTCCGCCGGGAGCGCGACGAAAGCCGCCGGGAGCGTTACGTGGTCGACGACGACGTCTGGTACCAGTCGATGGTGGCAAGCGCCCGCGGCACCTTCCAGCTCGCCGAGACCGCACGGCAGGGCGTCGGCATCCTCGGCCCCGACACCCCCGCCGCCGCCCGCCTGGAGAACATCGCCCGCTTCATGGACTTCGTCGGCGAGAGCATCAGCCGCGCGGCGGACCAGGCCCGCGAAATCCTCCACACGAAACCCGAATCGGCCCCACGGGGCACCGGAGAGCCCGCCGGGAGCGAGTGAAGTGGCAGGGGTGGTCGGTCAGTCAGTGTCCCTGACGGTGTACGTCTTCCACCCCGTCCCCACGGAGATGTCGTCTCAGCAGCACGTCGGCGTCGGTCTCCGCGCTGCGGTTGCACCGGGCGCGGGCATCGTCACGCCGTATCGCGAGCTCGGTGCACGCCGGGCAGCCGGGGACGGGCACGGGCGGACGGCTCAGGTCGTCTTCATCGCCATGACCCCGGTCCTGGTCCTGGTCCTGGTCCTGGTCCTGGTTCTGACGTACCGTCACAGCAGCCTCCCCGAGCGCTTGTTGGTCGCCTTGAGAGTTGCGGCCAGTCGCTCGTCGGCGGTGGCCGGGCGGATCCGCTCCGGGTCGGCCTGCCACTCCCGGCCGCCGCCCACCGGGCGCAGCATCGCGTACGGGCCTGTCGTGTCCCGGTACTCGCCGACCCGTTGCGTCCCCGGGTCGTAGACGAGGGCTCCGCGTTCCGGCGCTGTTTCAGCTTCCACTTACGCTCCGTACGTTCGCTCATTACTCTGGGTGCATCCAGCGTTGCCGAACGGAACAGCCCGTTTCAACGCATGACGCGTGCCACTGGCGCACTGTCACGGAGGGAACGGACGCCGTGAGTCGACGCAACGCCGAGGGCGGTTCGGCGGTCACCACCGCCGCCGTGTTCGGGGAGGTCCTGAAACACTTCCGCGAGACCGCCGACCTCACCCAGGAGGGCCTGGCCCGCCAGATCCCGTGCGACCGCTCACACGTGGCCCGCGTGGAGGCCGGTACGCGCGTCCCACAGGACACGTTCGCCAAGTCGTGCGACGAACTCCTGGGTACGGGTGGGGTGTTGGTGCGGTTGTGGAGCCGCATCGACTGGTATCCGGAGGTGCAGCATCCGGACTGGTTCGAGCGCAGGGCCAAGATGGATGAGCAGGCGGTGGCCCTGCGGGAGTATCAAGAGCGGGTCGTCCCAGGCCTGTTGCAGGCGCCGGGCTATGCGCACGCGCTGTTCTCCCAGGTCGCGAGCGGTGACGAGGTGGAGGAGCGTGTACGGGCTCGGCTGAGCCGCCAGCCGCGATTCCTGGCCGACGGCGGTCCGCTGTACGTCGCCGTCCTGGACGAGAGTTGTCTGCGCAACGCGGTGGGGAGTCCGGAGGTCATGCGTGAGCAGTGCGCGCATCTGCTGAGCGTCGGACAGCGCCCCAACATCCGTATCCAGGTGGCCCCGGCGGGCCTCTTCGGGCTCGTCCGCCCCAGGGGCTCGATGTCGTTGATCAAGCTGCCCGACGGGCACGAGTGGGTGTACTCGGAGTCGCTGGACCGTGGGCATTTCAACGACGATCCGGCCGTCTTCGCGCGCTACAGCCAGACCTATGATGTGCTCAGGGCGGACATTCCGTCAGCCCGCGAATCCGCCGCTCTGATCAGCGACGTGATGGAGGGGTACGAGCATCATGGACAGGTACGAGCTGAGCGCGGCGACCTGGATCAAGAGCAGCTACAGCGACAACAACGGCGGCAACTGCGTCGAAGTGGCCCCCGCCTTCCCCGGCATCGTCCCCGTCCGTGACAGCAAGAACCCCGCCGGCCCCGTCCTGCTCATCCGGCGGAGCGCCTGGGCCGTGTTCGTGGCGGGCGTCCGGTAGGAGACGCCAACTCCTTTGGTAGGGCTAGCTACACCTCCACTCAGGGAGGTCGCTTCATGGTGGCGAGGAGCGGGTGGCGGGATGGTTGAACCCAGACGCTCCCGGAGGTTCACAGCCTCTCCGCCCGGAAGGAAACCGCCATGAACATCCCCGCCACCGTCAGCACCCCCACGACCGGCCCGTCCGCCGTCATCGCGGCGCCCGAGAGTGATCTCGCTCCGCTGCTGGCCGCCTGGGATCACGCGCACTCGGCCGCGACCGGTGATCCCGAGTGGCGGCATCTGCTCGACGAGATGGCCCATCCGCGCACGACGCAGGCGTTCAACCGCCTGGCGGTGGGGCGTTGACCGCAGGGCCTTTTCTCTCGCCCCCGCCGCCCCTACCCATTCCCTTCCCTTACTCAGGGGCTCCGCCCCCGAACCCCCGCTCCTCAAACGCCGGAGGGGCTGAAGTTCAAGTGGGGGTCTGGGGGTGTCAGCCCCCATGGGACGGGAATGGGTAGGGGCGGCGGGGGCGAAAATCCCTCAGGACCCCGCCTCAGGGCTTCGGCGGTGTGGAGTCGTCCGGGCCGTCGCCGGACCCGCCCTCCCGCCGCTTCAGCTCCTCCTCGCGGCGGCGGAGGTCGTCCTCCCAGTTCTTGAGGTGCGCCTCGTCGTCCGTCACGGCGTCCGTCGGGGAGTCGTCCTTGTTCTGGTCCTTGCCCTCGCCCTTGTTGCCGTCCTTGCTGTCGTCCTTCAGGGACTTCAGGAACTCCGGGTTGTCGTCGGGTGCGACCCAGCCGCCCCGGCCGGGGGACGAGAGGCCGCGCGGCTTGCGTACGTGGCCGACGAGCAGCCAGGAGATCGAGCCGACGAGCGGGAACAGCAGCACGAGCATCGCCCAGAGCGGCTTCGGGATGTAGCGGATGTCCTTCTCGTCGGTGGTGATGCAGTCGATGAAGGCATAGATGCTGAGCCCCAATGGCACCAGAATCATCAGCACCCGAAGCATTCGGCGGTCCCCCTGCATGTGGAGTGTGGAGAGGCGTGCGAGATCGGGGCCGGGTCAGCGGCCCCCGTTACAGGTTCAGCGTAGCGAGTAGCCGATACTGGAACGCATGGCTTACGACGATCTTCGCTCCCTGCTCCGGGCGCTTGAGCGCGAGGGCGACCTCCAGCGCATCAAGGCCGAGGTGGACCCGTATCTGGAGGTCGGGGAGATCGTCGACCGCGTCCAGAAGGCGGGCGGCCCGGCCCTGCTCTTCGAGAACGTGCGCGGGTCGGCGATGCCGCTCGCGATGAACGTCTTCGGGACCGACCGCAGGCTCCTCAAGTCGCTCGGCCTGAAGTCGTACGACGAGATCAGCGAGAAGATCGGCGGCCTGCTCAGGCCGGAGCTGCCGCAGGGGTTCATCGGGGTGCGCGAGGCCTTCGGGAAGCTCGGCGCCATGACCCACGTACCGCCGAAGAAGATCAAGTCCGACAACGCGCCGGTGCACGAGGTCGTGCTGCAGGGCGACGAGGTCGACCTGGACCGGCTGCCGGCCCTCTTCACCTGGCCCAAGGACGGCGGGTCCTTCTTCAACCTGGGCCTGACCCACACCAAGGACCCGGAGAGCGGTATCCGCAATCTCGGGCTCTACCGCCTCCAGCGCCACGACAAGCGCACCATCGGCATGCACTGGCAGATCCACAAGGACAGCCGCAACCACTACCAGGTGGCCGCGCGCAAGGGCGAGCGGCTGCCGGTCGCGATCGCCTTCGGGTGCCCGCCGTCGGTGACGTACGCGTCCACGGCGCCGCTGCCCGGTGACATCGACGAGTACCTCTTCGCCGGGTTCGTCCAGGGCAAGCGGATCGAGATGGTCGACTGCAAGACCGTGCCGTTGCAGGTGCCGGCGCAGGCCGAGGTCGTACTGGAGGGATGGCTGGAGCCCGGCGAGATGCTCCCGGAAGGCCCCTTCGGTGACCACACCGGGTTCTATACGCCGCAGGAGCCCTTCCCGGCCCTGACCATCGACTGCGTGACGATGCGCAAGCGGCCGCTGCTCCAGTCGATCGTGGTCGGCCGGCCGCCGACCGAGGACGGTCCGCTGGGCCGGGCGACGGAGAGGTTCTTCCTCCCCCTCCTCAAGATCATCGTGCCGGACATCGTGGACTACCACCTGCCCGAGGCGGGCGGCTTCCACAACTGCGCGATCGTCGCGATCGACAAGAAGTACCCGAAGCACGCCCAGAAGGTGATGCACGCCGTCTGGGGCGCCCACATGATGTCCCTGACCAAACTGATCGTGGTCGTCGACTCCGACTGCGACGTCCACGACCTGCACGAGGTCGCGTGGCGCGCGCTGGGGAACACGGACTACTCCCGTGACCTCACCGTCGTCGAGGGGCCGGTCGACCACCTCGACCACTCCTCGTACCAGCAGTTCTGGGGCGGCAAGGCGGGCATCGACGCGACGAGGAAATGGCCCGAGGAGGGGTACACACGGGACGGCGGCTGGCCCGACATGGTGCTGTCCGACCCGGAGACGGCGGCGAAGGTCGACCGCCGGTGGAAGGAGTACGGACTCTCGTGAGCAGCGCATCAGCCGCGATCCCGCAGCCGGGGCGCACCAAGGCGTTCCTGCGCCTCGTCATGATCGAGCACTCCGTCTTCGCGCTGCCCTTCGCGTACATCGCGGCGCTGACGGCGATGTTCACGGTGGACGAGAACATCGCCTGGGGCCGGCTGCTGCTGGTGACCGTCGCGATGGTCGGCCTGCGGACGTTCGCCATGGCCGCGAACCGGATCATCGACCGGGAGATCGACGCCCGCAACCCCCGTACGGCCCATCGCGAGCTGGTCACCGGCGCGATGACGGTGAAGCACGCCTGGACGGGCGCGCTGGTCGCCCTGGTGTTCTTCCTCGGCGCGGCGGCCCTGCTCAACCCGCTGTGCCTGGCGCTCGCGCCCATCGCGGTCATCCCGATGGTCGTCTACCCGTACGGCAAGCGGTTCACGAACTTCCCGCAGGCCATCCTCGGGCTCGCGCAGGCGATGGGGCCGGTCGGCGGCTGGCTGGCGATCACCGGCGAGTGGTCCTGGGACGCGGTGATCCTCGGCCTCGCGGTCGGCGTCTGGATCGGCGGCTTCGACCTCATCTACGCCTGCCAGGACGTGAAGACGGACCGCGAGATCGGCGTCATGTCGGTCCCGGCGCGCTTCGGCATCCCGGCCGCGATCTGGGGCGCGCGCGTCTGCCACACCCTCACCACGGCACTCTTCGTCTGGTACGCCCTGGCCACCGACGCGGGGACCTTCTTCTGGGTCGGCCTGGTGATCGTCGCGGGCGCGTTCCTGTACGAGCACTCGATCGTCCGCCCGCACGACCTCTCCCGCGTGAACCGCGCCTTCTTCAGCGTCAACGGCTTCATCGGGATCGCCCTGTTCGTGTGTGCGCTGCTCGATCTTCTGGTTCGTGGTCTGACCGTGTGATTACGGTGCGGCCTACCATCGAGGGCAGGAACCCCAGGGAGGCCACCGTGACCGTCTCGGACCTTGACCGCCTGCACTCACAGCTCAGCAAGCTGGAGGACATGTTCCCCGGCTACCTGACAGAGATTGTCGAGGGCAGCATCGTGATGAACCCGGTCAGGCCGTTCCACGGAAGGACCATCCAGCGGCTGTGGGCCATCGTCGAGGATCAGCTGCCGTCGGAGTGGGCCCTGGTGAGTGATGTGGCCTTTCCGTTCGATGACGCGAACGAGTTCTGTCCGGACCTCGCGGTGATCCCCGCCGAGGCGGAGGCCGAGAACCGCAGTGCGTATCCCTTCGACCTGATCGAGTTCGTCGCCGAGGTGGTGTCTCCGGAGAGCGTCCGGCGCGACTACGAGGTGAAGCCCCGCTGGTTCGCGTCCCGCGGCATCGCCAACTACCTGATTCTCGACCCGCTCAAAGGCCACTGCGTCACGATGTGGAACCCCGGCCCCGACGGCTACCGGGGCCGCGACACCATTCCGTACGGCACGGACCTGATCGTCGATTCGCCGCTGGGCAAGCTGACGATCGCCACCGCACGTCTTCCCATGGACCCGAAGACGCGCGGCCGGTCCTGAGCTCCGGGCGGCCCGCCGGTAGGCTCAGGGTGTGAACGCAGGAGAAACTCAGCGTCGGCCTTGGATCGTGGGGGTCTCCGGCGCGTCCGGAACGCCGTACGCGGCTGCCGTGCTGCGTGCCCTCCTCGCGGCCGGCGAGAGCGTCGACCTGGTCGTCTCGCGGGCCTCACGGCTCACGCTGCTCGACGAGACCGGGATCAGCTTCCGGGACGGCCACTGGCAGGAGGACCTGCGGGAGTGGCTGGCCCGGGGCGCCGACGGAAAGCCCGGCACCTTCGCGGTCGACGTCGACGACGTACGGCACTGGAGCGCGGGGGACCTGGCGGCGGGGCCGTCGTCCGGCTCGTACGCCACCAAGGGCATGCTGATCGTGCCAGCCTCCACCGCCTGTGTCGCCGGGGTCGCGCTCGGCCTCTCGAAGGATCTGTTGCAGCGGGCCGCGAGCGTCACGCTCAAGGAGCGGCGCAAGCTGGTCGTCGCCGTCCGCGAGACCCCGTTGAACGGGCAGACCCTGCGGCATCTGGTGACACTGGACGACGCGGGCGCGACCGTACTGCCGGCCTCCCCGGCGTTCTACGCGGGAGCGACCCACATCCAGGACCTGGTGGACTTCGTCGCCGGGCGCGTGCTGGACGCGGCGGGCGTCGGGCACACGCTCTACCGCCGCTGGGAGGGCGAACTCGGCGGCGGCGCACGCACCGCCTGAGTACCACCCGAGCACCACGTTCGACCTGTACGACCGAGCAGTACGACCGACTTGAACGACAGACCCGTACGACCGAGCAACGCGCAGTACCCACACATCACTTCAGGAACTTTCAGCGGAAGGCTTTCGATCGCATGGACGCGGTGGACAGGCAGCTCATCCAGGCTCTCAGGGAGAACGGCCGGGCCTCCTACGCGGAGCTGGGACGCCTCGTCGGCCTGTCGGGACCCAGCGTCACCGACCGCATCAACCGCCTGGAGGCCGCCGGTGTCATCACCGGCTACCGCGCGACGGTCGACGCGACCTCGCTCGGCCTCGGCGTCACAGCCCTCATCGGCATCTCGCTCTCCGACGCCACCGACCACGAGGACGTGGCGCAGCGGCTCAAGGACCTGGGCGAGGTCGAGGACTGCTGGTTCATCGCCGGCGACGACTCCTACATGCTCAAGGTGCGGGCGCCCGACGTGGACGGCCTGGAGAAGACCATCCGACGGCTGTCGAGGACCAAGGGCGTCTCCCGGACCCGTACGACCATCGTGCTCTCCACGAAGTGGGAGAACCGGGTGGGTGAGCTGCCCGAAGAGGAGTAGGGAGCGGGCACGAAGTGCCTGATGGGGGCCCCTCCCGCCCGAAGGGTGGGGGAGTACGGTTGGCAGGGTTCGTCACTTACGAGAGGTAGAAGCAGCATGGATGTCGGGCTCAAGCGCGAGCTGGAGGACAAGGTCCGGGCCGGTGAGCGGCTGACCCGCGAGGACGGCATCGCGCTGTACGAGTCGGACGACCTGGCCTGGCTGGGCGGGCTCGCCCACGAGGTGCGGATGCGGAAGAACGGCGACGTCGTCCACTTCAACGTCAACCGCCACCTCAACATGACGAACGTGTGCACCGCGTCGTGCGCCTACTGCTCGTTCCAGCGCAAGCCGGGCGAGAAGGACGCGTACACGATGCGCATCGAGGAGGCCGTCCGGCTCGCCAAGGCGATGGAGGGCGAGAACCTCACCGAGCTGCACATCGTGAACGGCCTGCACCCGAACCTGCCGTGGCGCTACTACCCGCGCTCGCTCAGCGAACTGAAGAAGGCACTCCCGGACGTCTCGCTGAAGGCCTTCACGGCGACGGAGATCCACCACTTCGAGACGATCAGCGGTCTGTCGGCGTCCGAGATCCTCGACGAGCTGATCGACGCGGGTCTGGAGTCGTTGACCGGCGGCGGCGCGGAGATCTTCGACTGGGAGATCCGGCAGCACATCGTCGACCACCGCACCCACTGGGAGGACTGGTCGCGCATCCACCGCCTCGCGCACGAGAAGGGGCTCAAGACCCCGTGCACGATGCTGTACGGGCACATCGAGGAGCCCCGCCACCGTGTGGACCACGTCCTGCGTCTTCGTGAGCTGCAGGACGAGACCGGCGGCTTCCAGGTGTTCATCCCGCTGCGCTACCAGCACGACTTCGTCGACGTGAAGGACGGCAAGGTCCGCAACCGCCTCCAGGCGCGGACGCAGATGGCGACGGGCGCGGAGGCCCTGAAGACCTTCGCGGTCTCGCGCCTTCTCTTCGACAACGTGCCGCACGTCAAGGTCTTCTGGGTCATGCACGGCGTCCAGACCGCCCAGCTGGCCCTCCAGCACGGCGCGGACGACATGGACGGCTCGGTCGTCGAGTACAAGATCACCCACGACGCCGACAACTACGGCACCCCGAACAAGCTGACCCGCGAGGACCTGCTCGACCTGATCCGTGACGCGGGGTTCCGGCCGGTGGAGCGGAACACCCGGTACGAGATCCTTCGTGAGTACGACGGTCCGGACGCGGGTCGTCGGGAGTCGCCTCAGCCGATGCGGGTCTGAGGCTGCGGGTGTGTCGGGGCGCGGGCGGGGGTGAGGGCAGCGTGACGTACGTGACGTCGGGCGCGCTTGAGACCCGCCGGGCGTAATAGCTAGCCTTGCCGCATGCCCCTTACCTTCGCTCTCGATCCGGCCGTGACCCCCGAGGTGCGCGACGGCCTTCTCGACCTGTGGACGGATGTCTCCAACGCCGGCGGCGCAGTCGGTTTCGTCGCGCCGGTGGACCGGGAGATGGTCCGTCCGGAGCTGGTGAAACACTTCGTGGCGATGGCGGAGGGCCGCGCCCGGCTGCTGGCCGGGTTCGACGAGGAGGGGCAGGTGGCCGCGACCGCCTTCCTCACCTTCAACACACACCGGCTGATGACCCACTGGGTGTGGCTCTACACGGTGATGCTGCACCCGAAGCACCAGGGCAAGGGGTACGGCCGGGACCTGCTGGCCGCCGCCGCGGACGCGGCCCGCACCTTCGACGGCATCGAGGCGATCCGGCTCACCTGCCGCGGCGGCCACGGCCTGGAGCGGTTCTACGGCTCGTGCGGCTACAAGGAGGTCGGCCGGGTGCCGGACGCGATACGCGTCGCGCCCGGCGACGACCGCGACGACATCTTCATGCTGCTGCCGCTCGCCTGACTCCCCGCACCCCCCTGCAAGATCCGGTGCCGGGCGTGCTTGACTGGACGGTGCCCTTTGGGAATGTCGGGGACTTTCGGACCTCTTCAGCCCCCTTCAGACCCCTTCGGGATCCTGCAGACCCGTTCGACACGGAAGAGTGGATTGAGATGCTCCGCTACACGCTGATGCGCCTGGGAATCCTGGTGGGCTGCCTCGTGGTCGTCTGGGGCCTCGTCTACTCCGGTGTCGCCCCGCGCGGGCTCGGCGACTCGAACGGCATGTGGATCGTCCTGCTCTCCCTGCTGATCTCGGCCCCCATCAGCTTCGTCGTCCTGCGCAAGGAGCGCGACCGCGCCTCGATCCAGATCGTCGAGCGCGTCGACCGCGTCAAGTCCAACCTGGACGCCAACCGCAGCCAGGAGGACGACGTGGTGGACGAGGTGACACGGGCCCAGGGCCAGACGTCGTAACGACCGGCAACTCCGCACGAACCACAACTCCGCCGAGTCGTCGGCGGACAACTCGTACTCTTGCTCGTATGGGTGCAGTGAAGAGCAAGCGGATGCCGCGTGCCGTGCGTGAACAGCAGATGCTGGACGCGGCGGTGCAGACCTTCGGACAGCGGGGGTACCGGGCCGCGTCGATGGACGAGATCGCCGATCTGGCGGGTGTGTCCAAGCCGTTGGTCTATCTGTACCTGAACTCCAAGGAAGACCTCTTCACCGCGTGTATCCGGCGCGAGGCCGCCGCCCTGACCGCGGCTGTGCGCGCGGGAGTTCAGCCGGACGTGCCCGCCGACCGCCAACTGTGGGACGGGCTGCGGGCGTTCTTCACGCACACCGCGCAGAACCCGGACGGGTGGGCGGTGCTGCACCTCCAGGCGCGTACGCACGGGGAGCCGTTCGCCGCGGAGTTCGCCGCGATGCGCGAGGAGATCGTCGCGTTCGTCACGCAGCTGATCGTGGTGGCCGCCCGTGAGGCGCACCGGGACCCGTCGCTGCCCGAGCGCGAGGTCGCCGGCCTCGCGGAAGCCCTCGTCGGCGCCGCCGAGTCCCTCGCCGCCTGGGCCAACGCCACTCCCGGCGTCTCCGCCCGTCAGGCCGCCACGACGTTGATGAACTTCGCCTGGGCGGGCCTGGGGGACCTGATGGAGGGGAGACCCTGGTCGGAGCACGGGTCGCAGCGCGGTTCGGAGCACGGGTCGGCCGGGTCACCCGAGTAAGCAGGGCGGGGCGCGCGTCAGAGCACGGGGAGGACCTCTCCGGACAGGTGCACCCGGCCACCCGCCCCGCGCAGTTCGAAGGCGGCGCCCTCCGCCCCGTACGACACCGTCCCCGGCAGGAGCACCGGCGCCCTGAACTCCGCCCGGACCACGGCCGCTTGGGGCGCCCCGTGCTCGGCGAGGCAGCGTGCCACGGTCCACATGCCGTGCGCGATGGCCCGGGGGAAGCCGAACAGCCGGGCGGTGAGGGGGTGGAGGTGGATCGGGTTGCGGTCGCCGGACGCGGCCCCGTACCGCCGCCCCACATCCCCGGCGAGGGCCCACTCGGCCACGACGGGCAGCGGCTTGCGCTCATCGGGCGCGGCCGGCCCGCGCGTGCTCCCCGCCGCCGCCGAGGTGCGGTGCCGCGCCAGATACGTGCTCCGCGACTCCCACACCACCTCGCCCGCCGCCCGCAGCTCCGTCACGACGACGGCCTCGGTCCCGCGCCGGTGGGGCACCAACTCATCGACGTACACGGCGATCTCGTACTCCCCGGTCGCCGCCGTCGCCTTCTGCCGGGTGATCCCGATGGACGTGTGCACCAGCCCGAGCAACGGCAACGGAAAGGCCCGCTCGCTCATCAGCCGCATGGCCAACGGGAATCCGAGAACATGCGGATAGGTAATGGGCAACTCGTCCTCCCCCACCCCGAATCCGCAGGCCCGCTCATACGCGGCGAGTTTTCCCAGATCGATACGGAGACCCGCGAGGACCAATCGGGTACGGGGTGCCGTGACTCCCGTCCGGGGCCGCTTGAAGAGCGAGAGGAAAGCACCCCGGGCGAGCAATGGCCACAGGCGCGGCGAACGGTCGAGAACGTGGGTGGGTACAGAACCCTTTACGTCGTCCAACCCTGGCTTCCCTTCTCGGCTTTCTCGGCTTTCTCCGCTGAGCACAGGTCTCCTTCACGCGCCCAGAAGGCTCTGGCCGCACACCCGGACAACCTGCCCGTTCACAGCTCCTGACCCCGGATGCGCGAACCAGGCCGTCGTCTCGGCCACATCGACCGGCAGCCCGCCCTGCGCGAGAGAGTTCATCCGCCGCCCCGCCTCACGAATAAACAGAGGAACGGCCGCGGTCATCTTCGTCTCGATGAACCCGGGCGCGACCGCGTTCACGGTCACCCCGTGTTCCGACAGCGCTCGCGGGGCGAGAGACCGCACCAGCCCCACCACCCCCGCCTTGGACGCGGCGTAGTTCGTCTGCCCGGCGTTCCCCGCGATCCCGGCGATGGACGCGGTGGCGACCACCCGCCCGCCGCCCCGGAACACCCCCGCGCCGAGCAGCACATCGGTCGTGCGGAGCACACTCGCGAGGTTGACGTCGAGCACCGAACCCCACCGCTCCGCGGCCATGTTGACCAGCCTCCGGTCCCGGGTGATCCCCGCGTTGTGGACCAGCACGTCGAGCCGCCCGCCGGGCAACGCGTCCGCGATCCGTGCCCCCGCGTCGTCCGCCGTGATGTCGAGCGGCAGCGCGAGACCGCCGAGCCGCTCGGCGACGGCGGCGAGATCGCCCCCGGCGGCGGGCACGTCGAGGCACACCACCAGAGCCCCGTCCCGCGCCAGTGTCGCGGCGACCGCCTCACCGATCCCGCGGGCGGCGCCGGTGACGAGCGCGGTGCGCCCGGCAAGGGGCTTCTCCGGATCCTCGGGCAGGGGCGCGTCACCGGCGCGGCCGTCGTCACCACCGACCTCGATCACCTGGCCGCTGACATAGGCCGACCTCGGCGACAGCAGAAAACGCAGCGTCGACTCGGCGGCCCCCGCCTCCGAGAGCCGTACGAGATTCACCGTCCGCCCGCGCCCGATCTCCTTGCCGAGAGACCGTACGAACCCTTCGAGGGCCTGCTGGACGGCGGCCTGGTGATGGTCGGCGGGGTCCAGCGGCGCACCGAGCACCACGACCCGCCCGCTCTCGGCGACCGACCGTACGACGGGGTGGAGGGCCGCGTGCACCTCGGCCAGTGAGTCGACGTCACGGACACCGGTGGCGTCGAGGACGACGGCGACCGGGCCCGCGTCGCCGGAGAGGGACCCTTCGCCACCGGAGCGCGGCCCCGACCGGGCCAGGACGGGCGCGAGGTCCAGCTCGGACTTGCCCGCGGTGAGATGCAGCAACTCCCCTCGGAGCGACGGCTGTTCGGTGCTCCAGCGGCGCAACCGCACCGGCTGCGGCAGCCCGAGCCGGCGGGTCAGGAACCGGCCGGGGGCGGTGCCGGTGAGACTCAGGTAGCGGTCGGCCATCGTCCAACTCCCAGCTCGGTCGTATTCTTACTCTGGAGTAAGGTTACCCGAGGTAAGCCTACGTCACGGTGAGGAGCAGGTCGAGATGAGCCCTTCGCCCGCTCGGAGACGGCGGCCGTCGACTTCGTCAGGGGTGACGTGGCCGGTGGCGAGGGCGGGCTGCTGAATGGGGCGACGCTCCCGGGCGCGGCCTGATCTCGGTCTGCGCGGCGGGCGGCCAGGGTGTCACGGCGATCCTCGAACGCCCGTGGAGGCGCACGAAGGGCGAGAAGGACGAGAAGGACGAGGAGGACGAGAAGGGTGCGAAGGGTGCGAAGAGCGCGAAGGGTGCGAAGAACGCGCACGTGACGGGTCGAACGGTCCGAACTCGACGGATCCGCGGGCAACGCCCTTGTTGCGTCGGTATGTTGGGCAAAAGATGAACAGACGTCCGAACGTGCACGAACCTCTCACTCTTCCGCACAGAAGCACCTCACTTTCCCGGGTGAACCCGCCACTTCACAGGTCCGTAATGGGGGGAGTGCAAGAGTTAGGAGCCGTCAGTGTCCCGCGATCCCTCCGACAACCCCGAGCTCGTCATCCCTGAACCCGAGGTCAGGCGGCTCGACGGGGTCGTGCGTGAGGTCTCGGTGCCCCCGATGGTGTACGCCGTGACGCACGGCTCGCTCGCGGACATCCCCTTCGACAACGCGGAGGAGGCCCCCGACGACCCGGTGCTCAGCCGGAAGGGCGCGGACGGCAGCTGGACGGACGTCACGGCCGCCGAGTTCGCGGCCGAGGTGCTCGCGGTCGCCAAGGGGCTGATCGCGGAGGGCCTGCTGCCGGGGGACCGGCTCGCGATCATGGCGCGTACGACGTACGAGTGGACGCTGCTGGACTTCGCGGCCTGGGCGGCCGGGCTGGTCACCGTCCCTGTCTACCCCACCTCTTCCGTCTTCCAGACCCGCTGGATCCTCCAGGACTCCGGCGCGGTGGCGATCGCCGTCGAGCATGTGGGGCAGGCCGCCGCACTGGGTCCGGAGCGCGAGCGGCTCCCCGACGTCCGCCACATGTGGGTCTTCGAGAAGGGGCACACCGAGCGCCTCGCCGAGCTGGGCCGTGACGTGCCGGACTCGGAGGTCGCGGTACGCCGTGGCGTCCTCGGCCCCGACTCGCTCGCGACGATCATGTACACCTCGGGCACCACGGGCCGGCCCAAGGGCTGCGCGCTGACCCACGCCAACTTCTTCGCCGAGGTCGACAACGCCGTCCAACTGCTCCACCCGGTCTTCAAGTCCAGCTTCAAGGACCCGGCGTCCACGCTCCTCTACCTGCCCCTCTCGCACGTCTTCGGCCGGATGGTCGCCATCGCCTGCATGCGGGCGCGGGTCCGTCTGGGCCACGCGCCGAGCATCCGTACGGAGGAGCTGCTGGCCGACCTCGCCGGGTTCAGCCCGACCTTCCTCCTGGCCATCCCGTACGTGCTGGAGAAGGTCTACAACACCGGCCGCGCCACCGCCGAGAAGATGGGCCGCGCCGCCTCCTTCGACCGGGCGGCCCGCGTTGCCCGCGGCTACGGCGAGGCGCTGGAGGCCCAGCAGCACGGCACGGGCCCCGGGCCGGGTGCGAAACTCAAGGCGGCCCGTGCCCTCTACGACCCGCTCGTCTACCGCCGCATCCGCGCGGCCCTCGGCGGCAAGGTCCGCCAGGTGGTCTGCGGCGGTTCCCCGCTCGGGCGCCGCCTCGCCTCCTTCTACGCCGGCGCGGGCATCCAGGTCTTCGAGGGCTACGGCCTGACCGAGTCGACGGCCGCCACGACCCTCACGTACCCGCACCGGCCGCGGCTCGGCACGGTCGGCTGGCCGCTGCCCGGCACGCGTGTCCGGATCGCCCAGGACGGCGAGATCCTGCTCAGCGGGGAGCATGTGTTCCGCGGCTACTGGGACCCGCAGGCGGGCGGGGTGGTCCCGGCCGACCAGGAGGGCTGGTTCGCCACCGGTGACCTCGGCGAGCTGGACGACGACGGCTACCTCACCATCACCGGCCGCAAGAAGGACATCCTCGTCACCACCAGCGGCAAGAACGTGGCCCCGGCACCTCTGGAGGACTGGCTCCGCGCGCATCCCCTCATCAACCAGTGCGTGGTCGTCGGCGACAACCGGCCCTACATCACCGCCCTGTTGACCCTCGACGCCGAGGGCATGGCCCACTGGTGCCGCATGACCGGCAAGTCGGACGTCCCGGTCGCCACGCTCGTCACCGACCCCGACCTCCTCACCGTCCTCCAGCGCGCCGTCGACGACGCCAACCGCCTCGTCTCCCGAGCCGAGTCCATCCGCCGCTTCACCGTCCTCCCCCTGAATTTCACGGAGACGGCAGGCCACCTGACCCCGACGATGAAGCTCCGCCGGGCCGTGGTCACGCGGGAGTTCGCCCGGGAGATCGAGGAGCTGTACGGGGAGTAGCCCCTGGGCCGGACTTTTCTCGCCCCCGCCGCCCCTTCCCGTCCCGTCTCGGGGGCCAGCCCCCGAACCCCCGCTCCTCAAACGCCGGAGGGGCTGACTACCAGCCCGTCCGGCGTTTGAGGACGAGCGCGTCAGCGCGATACGGGGGTTTGGGGGCGGAGCCCCCAAGGGACGGGAACGGGTAGGGGCGGCGGGGGCGAAAAAAGGTCGTCGCTACTTGCGCTTCGTCTTCAGCAACTGCTCCCGCAACGCGGTGAGTTGATGGGACGTCTCCACCGCCCGCGTCTCATCGAGAGCCGTCAGCGCAAGCAGCAGCGCGTCGGCGACCACGAGCGCGGTGAGAGCCTCGGTCGTTATGCCCGTCGGCGTGTGCGGCGCCGTGAGGACGGCGTCCACACTCGGCCCGTACAACTCGGCGAGTTCGTCGGTGACGAGGATGACCCGCGCACCCACGGACCGCGCCCGCTCAGTGATGACCGTCAACTCGGCCAGCGCACGCCCCGGCTGGAAGATGACCACCGCGTCGCCCTGCCGCAGCCGGAGCAGCGGATCGGCGAGCGCGAAGCCGGTCTCGCCGAGATGGCGGGCCCGGCACCCGATGCGCCCGAGCGCCAACGCGAGGTGGCGCGCGGCGAGTTCGGAGGCCGCGACGCCGTAGCAGTGGATCTCGCCGGACTCGGCGGCCTCGGCGAGTATGCCGACCGCGTCCCGCAACGCGTCACCGGGAGTGAGCCGCCGCGCGTGCTCGATCCGCTCCTGGGCCTCGTCGAAGACCTCGCCCCAGATGGAGTCCAGGTCCCGGCCCACATGGGCGATGCGCTGCTGGAGGCGGACCTCGGGAGCCACCGACGAGGTGAAGTCGGAGGCCAGCTCCCGCTTGAGCGCGGGCAGCCCCGCGTAGTCGAGGCGCTGGAGGGTGCGGACGACGCTGGCGTTGCTCGTGCCGCTGGCGCTGCCCAGCTCCTGGGCGGACGCGAACAGCAGGGACTCCACCGGCGCGCTGACCAGGTGCTGCGCCACGGCCCGCTCGGAGGCGGACAGCGAATCCCACTTCTCGCGCACGGTCGCGCGCAGCCGGGCGAGCCCCGCGCCGCCGCCCGACTCCTCTGAAATATTCATTACGGGTATTGACTCCGGTGTGATTGCCGTTACTCTCCTGGGCAACGCATTCCAAAAGGAGAGTATCTCGTAACCAACGTTACAGGACGGTTGCGGAGAGCTCTCCACCGCGAGGAGAAGAATGGCACCCCGCACCCTCCCCATCATCGAGATCTCCGGCAACCCCCTGGACCGCGGCCGCCAGTACGGCGAAGCAGTCCGCCCCCAGCTGCACACCGCGCTCGCCTACTACGAGGAGGCGTTCGGCCACTCGTCGGGCCTCACCTGGCAGCAGGTGACCGCACGAGCCGCCCGCTGGCTGGACCCCGTACGCGACTACGCCCCCGACCTCGTCGAGGAGATGCGGGGGATCGCCGACGGCGCCGGCGTGGACCTGCTCGACGTCCTCGCCCTCAACGCCCGCGGCGAGGTCATCTACGACCGGTCCTTCGCCAGGATGGCCGAAGGACGACAGGAGCTGGAGACACCCGCCGAGGTGGTCGCCGAGGAACGCTCCGAGGGCTGCACCTCCTTCGCCGCCTACGGAGAGGCCAGCGGCGACGGCCGGGTCTGGGCGGGCCAGAACTGGGACTGGCGGGCCGGTGTCGCCGACACGGTCGTCATGATCCGCGTCGTCCAGCCGCCCAAGCCCACCCTGATCATGCAGGTCGAGGCGGGCCAGATCGGCCGCCAGGGCGCCAACTCGGCGGGCATCGCGCTCAACGCGAACGGCCTGGGCGGGCGGTTCGACGACGCGGTGGGCCTGCCGCAGACCGTCGTACGACGCCGGGTCCTGGACCAGCACGCGATCACCGACGCCCTCGAAGTGCTGTGCCGCACCCGCGCGCACATCGCCAGCAACGCCCTGCTGACCTGCCGCGAGGGGTACGCCATCGACCTGGAGACCACCCCCGCCGGGCACGGCTGGATGCATCCGACCGACGGGCTCCTGGTCCACGGCAACCACTACCAGGCGGGCGTCCCCGTCGCCCTCGCCGCCGGCTACCGGCCCCTGTCGTCGGACTCCCTGGTCCGGGTGCCGCGCGCCGAACAGGGCCTGCGCACCCTGCGCGCCTCCACCGGCCCCGACGAGAGCCGCAAGCTCATCAAGCAGGCCATGTCGGACCACCTCGGCCTCCCCGAGTCGCTGTGCACCCACCCCGACGCGCGCAGGCCCGAGGTCGAGCACTGGAAGACGCTCGTCTCCTCCTGCGTCGACCTGACCGGCGGCGACTACCACGTGACCGCGGGCACGCCCTGCGACCGCGACTACCAGCACCTGCCCTGGAACCTGTACGACGGCCCTTACGGAGACGCCGGATGACGAACCACAGCGACAGAAGGCGGGGCGCCACCGCGGTCCTCGCCGCAGCGACCCTCCTCACCGTCGGCGCCTGCAGCGGCGCCGACACCACGAGCGGCACCGGCGGCGGATCCGCCGACGCGGCCAAGCTGGAGCTCAGCCCCACCACCCCGGCCGCCAAGGGCACGCTCGCCAGGGTCGACTGGCTCCTGGAGGACGAGCCCGACTCGCTCGACCTCGACACCCAGGGCACCAGCGCCGGCCGCGTCGTCCTCACCAACGTCTGCGAGCGGCTCTACCAGCTCCAGCCCGACATGACGACCAAGCCCTTCCTCGCCTCGTCGGCGAAGACCTCCACCGACGGCCGGACCCTCACCCTCACCGTCCGCTCCGGCGTCACCTTCCACGACGGCTCGAAGCTCACCGCCGACGACGTCCTGTGGTCCCTGAAACGGCACGCCGACCCGGACATGGAACAGTCCGACGAGTTCGGGAACGTCTCCTCGATGAAGAAGACGGGCGCCGACGAGATCACGATCGGCTTCAAGGCCCCCGACGCCCTCTTCACCAAGGCCCTCGCCGGAGACGCCGGAATCGTCTGGAACAAGGAGCAGGTCGAGCGGTCCGGCCAGGACTTCGGCACCCCCGGCCAGGCGGACGCCTGCTCCGGACCGTACGCGCTGAAGAACTGGAAGTCCGGCGACTCGATCACCATCGCCGCGTACGACGACTACTGGGGCAAGCGGCCGATGACCCGCGAGGTCGTCTTCCGCTGGGCCGCCGACAGCGCGCTCGTGAACGCGCTCAAGACCGGTGCGGCGGACGGCGCGTACGCCGAGACGCCCAACACGGCAGCCGCCCTCCTCAAGGACAAGGACATCGCCCAGCACTACGGGCCCTCCACCGCCTCCCTCGTCCTCATCCCGACCGCCCGCGGTGGCCTCAAGGACGAGAGGATCCGCCGCGCGCTCTCGCTCTCCCTCGACCGCAAGGGCATCGCCGACTCCGGGTACGGCGGCCTCGTCGAACCCTGGGCCACCCCGGTCGGCTCCGGCGCCTGGGGCTACGAGAAGGCCGAATTCCAGTCCGCGCAGAAGCAGTTGGCGTCACTGGCCCCCGCGTCACCCACCGCCGACGACCTCGCCGAGGCCAAGAAGCTGGTGAAGGAGGCGGGCACACCCGGCGAGCCTCTCGTCATCGGCACCGACGCCAGCCAGGGCCGGACCGTCACCGCCAACGCCGTACGCGCCGCACTCCAGCGCATCGGGCTCAAGGCCCAGATCAAGACCGTACCGACGTCGCAGTTCGAGGAGTTCTACAGCGACCCGCAGGCCCGCGACGAGATCGACCTGCTGGTGGGCGACTGGTACATCTCCAAGGCCGACCCCATGGGCTTCTACGACAACGGCCTGTCCGACTCCTCCAACAACTGGGTCGGCTTCAAGGACGCCACGTACGACAGGAACGTCAAGAAGGCGCTCGCCACCCTCGACGACACCGAACGGGCCTCGCTCGCCATCGACGTACAGAAGCGCTTCGCGGACGCGGCGGTCTGGATCCCGGTCGCCCAGGTGCCCACGATCCTGCTCCTCGACGCGAAACTGACCGGCCCGCCGGCATCACAGGCCTACCTCTACTACCCGTGGGCAGCCGAACTCGGCTCCAGGAAGAGCTAGTTCGCCAAGCAAGGTCAGTTGGAGACACCTCTCATGCTCGCTCGCACATCCCGGCGGCTGGCCGGCCTGCTGGCCACCCTGTTCGCCGCGTCCTTCGTCATCTTCGCCGCCGTGTACGCGGCTCCCGGCGACCCCGCCGTGTTCCTCGCGGGCGGCCGCGACAAGCTCACCCCCGAACGGCTCGCCTCGGTCCGCGCGCAGTACCACCTCGACGAGCCGCTCGTCGTCCAGTACGGGCGCTGGCTGTGGGACTGCGTCCACCTCGACCTCGGCCGCTCCTTCCAGTACAGCGACCAGGTCGGCGACCTGGTCTCCGCCCGCCTGCCCACCACCCTGCAACTCGTCGCGTACGCCACCGTGCTCTTCGTCGTCCTCGGCGTCGGCGCCGGAATCCTGGCCGCCGTCCGCCGCTCGACCTGGGTGGACTCGGCGGTCGTCGGCGGCACGACCCTCGCCGCGTCCGTGCCGTCCTTCGTCGCCGCGATCGCACTCGTCTCGCTCTTCGGCGTACAACTGGGCTGGTTCCCGGTCACCGGCAGCGGTACGGGCATCGCGGGCACCCTGCACCATCTGACGCTGCCCGCCCTGTCGTTGGCGCTCGGCGCGCTCGCGATCATCAGCCGGGTCACCCGCCAGGCCATGGCGGACGCCGCCGCCTCCGACCACGTGGAGGCGGCCCGCGCCTCGGGCGTCCCGGAGCGCGACATCATCCGCCGGCATGTCCTGCGCAACGCGCTCGGCCCCATCGTCACCATGTGCGGCCTGGTCATGGCGGGGATGCTCGCCGGCACGGTCGTCGTCGAGACGGCCTTCGGCCTGAGCGGCATCGGCTCGCTCCTGGTCGGCTCGATCAACGCGCACGACTTCCCGGTGGCACAGGCGGTCCTGCTGCTGATGGTCACCGGTTACGTCGTGGTGACGACCGTCGTCGACCTCGTCCATCCGCTGCTGGACCCGCGCGTCAAGGAGGTACGCCCCGCATGACGACCACCACGACGCCGGCCCGGCCCAAGGAGATGCGCCCCGGATGACCACCCTCGCCCTGCGGCCCGCGGCGACCGGACACAAGGGACACCATCGTCCCGTCGGCGTCCTCATCGCCGCCGCGGTCCTCGCCCTGGTCGTCCTCGCGGCGGCCCTGGCTCCGCTGATCGCGCCCTACGCCCCCGACGCCATCGACCTCTCCGCGTCCCTCGCAGGCACCAGCGCGGACCACCTCCTCGGCACCGACTCCTCCGGCCAGGACCTGCTCTCCCGCGTACTCCACGGAGCCCGTACGAGCCTGATCGCACCGCTCCTGCTCCTCGCGGTCGCCGCCGTCCTCGGAGTCACCCTCGGCGTGCTCTCGGCCTGGCACGGCGGCTGGATCGACAGCCTCGTCTCCCGGATCACCGACGTGATGTACGCCTTCCCGGGCCTGCTCTTCACCGTCCTGATCATCGCCGTCTTCGGCACCGGAACCACCACCTCCGTGCTCGCCCTCGGCCTCGCCTTCACCCCGACCGTCGCCCGGTACACCCGCTCGCTCGCCCTCTCCGAGGTCCGCAAGCCGTACGTCGACGCCTACCGCGTGCAGGGCATGGGCGGCACCCGCATCTGCGCCCTGCACCTGGTGCCCAACCTGGGCCGCTCGGTCCTCGGCTACCTCGTCGTCCTCTTCGGCGAGGCCGTGATGTCCCTCGCGACCCTCTCCTACCTGGGCTTCGGTGCTCAACCGCCCTCATCCGACTGGGGGTTGATGGTCCAGGAGGGCCAGTCCGCCGTCGTCCAGGGCGCCCTGCTGCCCGCCCTCGTCCCCGGCACGGCCATCGCCCTGGTCGTCGTGTCCGTCAACGTGGCCGGCGTCTGGGCCGCCGACCGCCTAGGAAGTCAGGACTGAGCCCATGCTGCTGTCCCTCGAAGACCTCACGGTCCAACTCCCCGGCACGGCCCGCCCCTTGCTCGACTCGGTCACCCTGACCGTCGCGGAGGGCGAGGTCGTCGGCCTGGTCGGCGAGTCGGGCTCCGGCAAGTCGACCACCGCGAAGGCGGCGCTCGGCCTGCTGCCCACGGGCGCCGACTACACGGGCTCGGTCCGCGTCGACGGCACGGACGTACTCGGCCTGCGCGGCGAAGCCCTGCGCGCCCACCGCGCCGACACCGTCGCGATGATCCACCAGGACCCGCGCGCCACCCTCAACCCGGTCCGCCGCATCGGCGACTTCCTCGTCGAACGCGGCGCCACCAGGGAACGGGCCGTCGAACTCCTCGCCGCCGTCGGCCTGTCCGACCCCGAACAGCGGGTCCGTCAGCGCCCCCACGAACTCTCCGGCGGCATGCTCCAGCGCGTCGTCATCGCCGGCGCCCTGGCCGCCCGCCCCCGCCTCCTGCTCGCCGACGAGGCCACCAGCGCCCTCGACGTCACCACCCAGGCCGAGATCCTCGCCCAACTCCGCACGGCCCGCGAGGAACAGGGCGCGGGCCTCCTCTTCATCACCCACGACCTGCACCTGGCGGCGGCGTACTGCGACCGCGTGTACGTCATGTACGCCGGCCGAGTGGTCGAGGCACGTACAGCCCGAGCCCTCTTCACGACCCCGGCCCACCCCTACACCCAAGGCCTCCTCGCCTGCTCCCCAACCCTCGGCGACTCCCACCCCCTGACCCCGATCCCGGGCCGCCCCCCATCCCTCTCGGACACCTTCCCGGGCTGCCCCTTCGCCCCAAGATGCGGCGAGGCGGAGGAAGCCTGCGAGACATGGCTCCCGGAGCCGGTACCACTGGAAGAGGGCGGCTCGGCAGCCTGCCTGCACGTTGTGGGCAGGCGTTCCGCAGGGGGGAACGGGTGGGCACAACGCACGGCGGCGGGTAAGCCGAAAGACAAGGTGAGCCACAAATGACAAGCACCCTGCTGCAGGTAGAAGGGCTGGGCAAGACGTACCCCCTCCCGGGCGGAGGCCGCCACACCGCCGCGGAGGGCATCTCCTTCATCCTCCAGCCCGGCGGAGCCCTGGGCATCGTCGGCGAATCCGGTTCAGGCAAAACCACAGTCGCCCGCATGCTCGTAGGCCTGACCACCCCCGACACCGGCACCATCACAGTCGAGGGCCGCCCTCGCGAACCCCGCACACCCCGCCGCCGCGCCGCGAGGCTGACCCGCGCCCGCGAGATCCAGATGGTCTTCCAGGACCCGTACGTCTCCCTGGACCCCAGACTCACCGCCACCCAGTGCCTCCGCACGGCCCTCCGCCTGCACGGCCGCGCGGAGTCCCTCGCGGCAACGCTCCTGGACCAGGTGGGCCTCGGGGAACGGGAGGCGCAGGCCCGCCCCCGCCACCTCTCCGGCGGCCAGCGCCAACGGCTCGCGATCGCCCGGGCCCTCGCCGTGGACCCCCGCATCCTCGTCCTGGACGAGGCGGTCGCCGCGCTCGACGTGTCGATCCAGGCCCAGATCCTGCGGCTCCTGGACGACATCCGCCGGGACACCGGGGTCGCCCTGGTCTTCGTCAGCCACGATCTGGCAGTCGTCCAGCACGTCACGGACGAGGTCCTGGTGATGCGCGGGGGCAGGACCGTGGAGCAGGGGCCCACCGCCCGCGTACTCACCGAGCCGTCGGACCCGTACACCCGCCTGCTCCTCGCCTCCGTACCGGGCGAGGGCTGGGACCCGGCGGACGCGGTCGCGGCGCGGGCCTCTCTCAGCGTCTGAAAGGCAGGAGCCCCCGCACCTGACGGTGTGGGGGCTCCTTGGGTACTTCTACTAGGTTCCGGATCAGAGTATTGGGCTCATGGAGCCAAGACTCGGCCGAAGGATCAGACGGGGGTGACGTTCTCCGCCTGCGGGCCCTTCGGACCCTGGGTCACGTCGAAGGTAACCGCCTGGTTCTCTTCGAGAGAGCGGAATCCGCTCGCGTTGATCGCGGAGTAGTGGACGAAGACGTCCGGGCCGCCGCCTTCCTGGGCGATGAAACCAAAGCCCTTTTCAGCGTTGAACCACTTCACGGTTCCGGTAGCCATAAGCCCTCCTTGGGCCCAAAGGGTTGCCCTGCTCCAGAACCTGCAAGGTGTAAACAAAAACTTGTAAACAACTGCATTCATCTGAAAACGACGAGAGCCCGCGGTCACATGCTCCGCAGGCTCTGTACTGCAAGGGAAACCAAACTGCAACTTGCGATGAGCGTACCCACGAGGGCAGCCGAAAGCAATAGAGGACAAGATCACGTCACCCGGAAGTTTGGCGGGGTCGCCGGATGGGTTGACGTAGCGGTATCACTTGGCGTCACAGGGGTTGACAGGAGCGGGCTTGATCCATTCGGAACCACTCGGGACCCTGAAGCCTGCACCGTATCCCATGGGCGTTAGCCTCGCGATGTGGACAATTCTCCCGAGTCTCCCGAGGGGCGTCCCGGCGCCCGCCCGTCCAGGCCGCGCGTCGGCCACATCCAGTTCCTGAACTGCCTGCCCCTCTACTGGGGTCTCGCGAGAACGGGCACGCTGCTCGACTTCGAGCTCACCAAGGACACCCCGGAGAAGCTCAGCGAGCGGCTGGTGCGGGGCGAGCTCGACATCGGCCCCATCACCCTCGTCGAGTTCCTCAGGCACGCCGACGAACTGGTCGCCTTCCCCGACATCGCGGTCGGCTGCGACGGCCCGGTGATGTCCTGCGTACTCGTCTCCCAGGTCCCGCTGGACCAGCTGGACGGCGCCCGGGTCGCCCTCGGCTCGACCTCCCGTACGTCCGTACGCCTCGCGCAGCTCCTGCTGGCGGAGCGGTACGGCGTCCAGCCGTCCTATTACACGTGCCCGCCCGACCTCAGCCTGATGATGCAGGAGGCCGACGCGGCGGTCCTGATCGGTGACGCCGCCCTGCGCGCCAACCTCCTCGACGGCCCGCGCTACGGCCTCGCGGTGCACGACCTGGGCACGCTGTGGAAGGAGTGGACGGGCCTGCCGTTCGTCTTCGCCGTCTGGGCGGCCCGCCGCGAGTACCTGGAGCGCGAGCCCGTCCTCACGCGCCAGGTCCACGAGGCATTCCTCGCCTCCCGGGACCTCTCCCTGGACGAGGTCGGCAAGGTCGCCGAGCAGGCGGCCCGCTGGGAGGCCTTCGACGAGAGCGTCCTGGAGCGCTACTTCACGACCCTCGACTTCCGTTTCGGGGGCCCGCAGCTGGAAGCGGTCACCGAGTTCGCGCGGAGGGTGGGGCCGACGACCGGGTTCGCCGCGGACGTGAAGGTGGATCTGCTGCAGCCGTAGCGGATCCGCTACCGCCGTAGGGAAGGTCACCGGCGTACGGCACGGCATTACCCTGCTGGACAGGGCGGCACGGCGGGACGGTGCGGCACCTACGCGGACGGGATGGACGGGGTAATGGAACACGGGGGAGGTGCGGGCACCATGCAACCGCTCGGAGTCGATGAACCCACCGTCGTGGGGCCCTACCGGCTGCTGGGCCGGCTCGGCTCGGGCGGGATGGGCCGGGTCTATCTGGGCCGCAGCGCGGGCGGCCGCACCGTCGCGGTCAAGATCGTTCACCCGCACTTCGCGCTCGACGAGGAGTTCCGGGCCCGTTTCCGCCGGGAGGTGGAGGCGGCGCGGCGGGTGGGCGGCGCGTACACGGCACCGGTGCTGGACGCCGGCCCCGACGCGCCGGTCCCGTGGGTGGCGACGGCCTACGCCGCAGGCCCCTCCCTCGCCGCCGCGGTCGCCGACGCGGGCCCGCTCCCGCAGCACTCCGTACGGGTCCTCGGCGCCGGACTCGCCGAGGCGCTGTCGGCGGTGCACGGCCTGGGCCTCGTCCACCGTGACGTCAAGCCGTCGAACGTCCTGCTGACCCTCGACGGCCCCCTGCTCATCGACTTCGGCATCGCCCGCGCGACGGACGGCACGGCCTCCCTGACCTCGACCGGCGTCTCCGTCGGCTCGCCCGGCTACATGTCGCCCGAGCAGATTCTCGGCAAGGGGGTCACGGGCGCGGCGGACGTCTTCTCGCTGGGTGCGGTACTGGCGTACGCGGCGACGGGCTCGTCCCCCTTCCCCGGCGACTCCTCGGCCTCGCTCCTCTACAAGGTGGTCCACGAGGAGCCCGAACTGGGCGCGCTGTCGGGCGACTTGAGGGACGTGGTGGCCGACTGCCTCTCGAAGGACCCGGCCGCCCGCCCCTCCCCGTCCGCCCTCGCCTCCCGCCTCGCCGCGGAGGGCGCGGCGCGACTGGTGACGGCGGGATGGCTCCCGGGCCCGCTGGTGGAACAGGTCAGCCGCAGCGCCGTCCAGCTCCTGAACCTGGAGGCGGCGGAGGTGACGCCGTCGGGGGTGGTGGGCTTCAGCAGCCCTTCGGTGGGGGACTCCAACGGTTCGGCGCAGGCGGAGGAACTCCGAGGGACGCCACCCCCGGCCGACTCCGCACCTCCCGCCGGTGTGTTCGGCCCCCCGGACCCGTCGTACGCGCCGTACATGCCCCATACGCCGCACGTACCGCACGCATCGCAGGCGCATCTGCCCGGCGGCCCTCCGACCCACGTTCCGGAACCACGCGACGCGGCGGCAGGCCCGGACACCTCCCCGGGGAAGGTGTCCGTCAGCGTGGCCGCGACCTCCGTACCGACGGCGAACGGCCGCGGCCGCAAGCTGAGTTGCACGGTGGCGCTCGCGGTGGCGGGAGCGCTGGCGGCGGTGATGGTCGGCGGAGTGTTCGTGCTCGACCTGCTGCCGGGCGGGAGCAACTCCAGCGACAACGGCAGTGACGCGGGTCCGGCCCCCAACGAGCCCGCGGCCACTCCGAGTGCCTCCGGCACGGACGGCGGCGGCGTCTCAGCCGTCCCCAGCTCCTACCTCGGCACCTGGGAGGGCGACGGCTTCGCCCTCGACGGCAAGCTGCCCATGGGCACGTTCCGCGTCACCGTCCGCCAGGCCGAGCCGGGCGACCCACTCGGCACCTTCCGCCAGACCGACCTCATCGGCGGCACCTGCGACACCGACCTCATCCTCAAGAAGGTCACCCCGAAGCAACTCATCGCCACCAGCATCTCCAAGCCGTCCACCACCTCCGAGTGCACGACGGGCCGCCACGAGGTCCGCCTGATCCCGGTGGGCGACGACCTCCGCTACGAGACGGACAACGCGGACGCGGGGGATCCGGTGGCCCGGATGTCGAAGGTGAAATAGGCGTTCTGTCCACCGCTACGAGAGCACGAGTTCACGGGCGGGCTGCGCCACGCCACTTCTCGTACGCCTGGTGGAGGGACATGAGCAGCAGCGCACTCAGCACAGTTGCCGCGAGGCCGACCAGCCACACGTACGGGTATTGCATGCTGATCCAGCAGTACTCGCCCGCGGTGGAGCAGTAGCCGCCGCGGTGGCTGCGCTTGGGGCGCATCGAGTGTGCGGCGATGGCCGGCACCATAAGGGACACGGCTCCGACAGGCAGAGCTGCGACAATGAAGAGCAGTGCGGGCACCCTGCGGTGGCTCCAGTGTTTGCTCGCCCGCCCGAGCGCGTTCACCGTCGCGGCCAGCGTGACAGGCAGCACGGCACCGGCGGTTGCGGCGAAGCCATAACCCTCCCCGGGCCAGGCCGGCGCGGCCTCCCGCCACAGCTCACCGGCCCAGGTGAACGGGCCCAACGCGAACGCCGCGAACAGGACGCCGGCTCCGGCGACGACCGCGACCACGACGGCGGCTCCGCGCACGATGTCACCGGGGCGGCGGGGTGCGCGAGGGCGGGGCGGCCGCTCGCGTGAGTGCTTGTACTGCAGTGCAGCCCCTGCCGCCTTCCGCCGCTTGGGCCTCGCCGATCCACCGCCCACGCCCGCCTCCCCGCCCGCCGTGCTCGTCCCGGCGATTACTACTGTGTCTGCGATAGCGAACACCATCATGCGAACCGCAGGCACCACAACCACATCATCCGGGCCGCGGAGCACAACGGACGAACGGGGAAGCCACAACCATGGAGACACTGCAGCCCGACGATCCAAGGGAGTTGGGCAGCTACCGGTTGCTGCGGCGACTCGGCGCGGGAGGCATGGGCCGGGTCTATCTCGCACGCTCGCCGGGCGGTCGTACGGTCGCGGTCAAGGTCGTACGCCAGGACCTGGCCGCCGACGCCGACTTCCGCCGCCGTTTCCAGCACGAGGTCGAGATAGCCCGCGCGGTCTCCGGCCGTTACACGGCCCCGGTCGTGGACGCGGCCCCGGACGCGGCACTGCCATGGCTCGCGACGTCGTACGTCCTCGGCCCCGACCTGACCGATGTGGTCGAGGCGCACGGAGCCCTCCCCGAGCACACGGTCCGCGCGTTGGGCGCGGGCCTCGCCGCCGCTCTCCAGGAAATCCACGCGGCCGGCCTGATCCACCGCGACCTCAAGCCGTCCAACGTCCTGCTGGCTGCGGACGGCCCTCGCGTCATCGACTTCGGCATCGCGCGGGCGGTGGACGGAAACCGTATGACGCAGACGGGAGTTGTCGTCGGCTCGCCCGGCTACCTGCCACCCGAGCAGGCTTTGGGGCAGGACGTCGGCACCGCAGGGGACGTCTTCTCGCTCGGCGCCGTTCTCGCCTTCGCCGCGACGGGCCGCAACGCCTTCGGCGAAGGCGCCGCCTCGCACGCCGCGATGCTCTACCAAGTCGTCCACGGCGAACCGGACGTCACGGGCATACCGCAGTCCCTCCTCGGCCTGATACGAGCCTGCCTGCAGAAGGACCCGGCGGGGCGCCCCGCTCCCGCGGAGATCGTGGCCGCGCTGGCGCCCGGCGGAGTCGAGAGGTCGCTGACGAACTGGCTGCCGTCGGCGGTCGCTTCGACGATCGCGACGCACGCGGCGAGCATCCTTGACCTGGAGGCACCGGAGACGCCGGAGGCGCAGCCGGCTCCGGGGTTCGGGCGGCCACCGACGATGCTGGACGGAACGTCGACCGCGACGGGAACGCCCGGTACGGGCACGCCCGTACCGGGATACGGGTACGGCACCCCGCCGTCCGGTGGCGCACCGTACGAGACCGGCGGACCGCTCCCCGGCACTGTCCAGGTGGGCACCACCCTCCCGGTAGCCACCCCTGCCTCGTCCCGCCGCCGCTTCCTCGGCCTGGCGACGGCCGGTGTCGCGGGAGTCGTGGTCGCCGGCGGCGGTACGGCCTGGTGGCTGACCCGGAACGACGCCGACGCCGACGACAGGGCGTCCACGGCCGCCGGCAACGGAGGAACGGCCGAGCCCGCGGCAGAGAACTTCACGACACCACCGGCAGGGACGGCCCCGCAGCCCCTGTGGCACAAGTCGGTCGCCGAGGACAGCATCAGTACCACCGAGAAGCTCCTGACCCACGACGGTCTGCTGCTGGTCAGCGGTGACCCGCTGGTGGCGTACGACGTGAAGACCGGCAAGCCGCGCTGGTCACGTAAGGACGTGTTGCCGTTCGGCGCTCCGCTGCTGCTCGCCGACGGCAAGCTGTTCATGGCCGACACCGACACAAGCGGGGTGCTCAAGGCCCTGGACGTGACGACGGGCAAGGAGGCGTGGCGCAGCCGCCTCGGCAAGGACCTGAAGGTCGAGAAGACGATCGCCGTCGATGCGAAGAACGTCTACGTCACGGTGACCGACTTCAGCGACTCCCGCAGCGCCACGGACTACCGCACGGGCGTCGCGGCCATCAGCCACGGCACGGGCAAGAAGGTCTGGCTCCAGAAGCGCGACTGGGGCACCAACGACTACGACGTCGAGGGCACCGCCTCCGGAAAGCAGCTCGTCTACGCCGACTCCAACTACAACCTCACCGTCCGTGATACGGCCACCGGCACCCAGATGTGGACCAGGAAGGTCGGCGACGACTGGACCTGGCGCCCCACGGTCGCCCCCGGCGCGGGCCTGGTCTTCCTCCCGGGCGACAACCTGACGGCAGTGGACGTCGAAACCGGAAAGCCCCGCTGGACCCTCTCCCCGAACGGCCGCCGTGGCTTCGACAACCCGACGGTCATCGACGGTGTCCTCTACACCGCCGACCACGACGGCGGCGTATGGGCCGTCGACGTCAAGACGGGCCGCAAACTCTGGCTCTGCGAGGACCCGGGCGCCGACCGCGCCCCCACCCAGTTCCTGCGCGTAGCCGAGACCTTGTACGGAGCCTCCGACACGGACGGTGGCGGGGTCTTCGCCCTGGAGGCCAAGAACGGCCGACCGCGGTGGGTCTACAACGACAACCGGGGTACGGGGGAGCCGTGGCAGGTGGCTGTCTCGGGCAACCGCCTGTTGGCTACGCACGGGTACGAGGTCTACGCGCTGCCGGCGGTCTGATGCACAAGTGCTCAACCAAGACGACTGGTCACGGGGCACGAGACTGCGGCTAGTCTCCGTGAACCGAGGTAATGAACGTGGCCGCACTGGCCGAGGGGGAGGAAAGCGACCATGCAGGTGCTGGTGACTGTCGTGCACGAGGGCGGTGAGCCACAGGATGTCATGGTCACCATGGACGACGCGGCCACCGCCGGCGACGTCGCGGAAGCTCTCGCGGCGGCTCCGGGCACGCCGAGGCCCCCCTCCCCCTCGGGCGGTCCCATGCCGAACGTCGTGGCGTTGCCTGGCACGTCACTGGCCTCACTGCCCGGCTACGGAACGTCGGTGGCGGCACCAACTCTGTGGACCGACGGTCTCCCCTGCGACCCGGTGTCCCCGGCGGCCGCCGTGCTGCGCGACGGCATGCGCGTCTCCGTCGACGACACGATCGGACCGCTGCTGCGCCGGGGAGAACCCGTCGGACAGCACGAACTGAGGGCCACAGGCGGCCCCGCCTCCGGCCGGGTCGTGCGCCTGGGCGCAGGCGTGGCCACCGTCGGATCGGCCCCCACCTGCTCCCTGCCCCTACCGGACACTTCGCTGCCACCTGTGGCAATCCGTCTGATGGTCGACGTCCGGGGTGGCGCTGTACTCGACCCGCAGCCCGGCGTCGAGACACAGCTCGACGACGAACGGGTGCAGGGCGAGACCGCGTGGCCGCTCGGCGGTGTGGTTCGCGTAGGCGATTCGCTCCTCGTACTCGACCAAGTCGCCGAACCGGACGCGCACTTGTCCGAGATGAGTGAGGGCGGCCTCGCCTACAACCGGCCTCCCCGGCTCTCCCCGTTCCGGCCCCGACGGCGGCTCGTCGTGCCACAGCCGCCCACCAAGGGGGAGCGGGCCCGCTTCCAGTTCATCATGGCCTTCACGCCGATGATCTTCGGCCTGGTCATGTACTTCGTCACCAAACAGATCTACATGCTGCTCTTCTGCCTGATGAGCCCCCTGATGATGGCCGGCCAGTGGCTGAGCGAGAACCGTGAGGGCAAGCAGAAGCACAAGACCTCGGTCAAGCAGTACAAGAAGGATCTCGCTGCCCATGAGGCCGAACTCGTACGCGTGGGCAAGGAGGAACAGCGCGATCGGCGTACCGACCATCCGGACCCGGCGGAGACTCTGCTCTTCGCCACGGGACCGCGTCGCCGCCTCTGGGAGCGCAGACTCACGGACCCGGACGCGATGCAGCTGAGAATCGGCGTCGGTGGACTGCCGTCCGACGTCGAGCTCGTACTGGGGCGTGGCGGCACCCACTACGACGAGGACCGCCCGGAACCACCGATCCTGCCGGACGTCCCGGTCACGCTTCCCTTCTCGGAACTGGGCGTCGTCGGCGTGGCGGGCGATCGGGCCCGCGCACTCGCGACCGCACGGTGGATGGGCGTGCAGGCGGCGGCTCTGCACAGCCCCAGAGACCTCTCACTCGTCTCGCTCTCCTCGACGGCGGCCGCCGGCGCCGAGTGGAGCTGGGCCCACTGGCTGCCCCACACGGCGCCCGATCAGGGCCAGGACTGCGTCGCCCTCGTGGCCTCGGACTCGGAAGCCGTCGCGCGCCGTGTCAACGAGCTTCTGAACGAGCTGAACCGGCGCAAAGCCGCCCGCGAGCACCAGAACACGATGGGGCAGCTCTACCCGGACCCCAACGTCCTGGTGATCCTTGACGGGGCACGGCTGTTGCGCCGGATGCCCGGTATCCCGCAGATCCTCACCGAGGGGCCGCAGCACGGGATCTACGCACTCTGCATCGACGAGGACGAGCGGCTCCTCCCGGAGGAGTGCAAGGCCGTCGTGTGCTGGACACCTGACGCGCCGCATCACGTCCGGGTACGGGGCTACGGCCTTGAGTCGGTGGGCGACGTGCTGGCCGATCAGGTCACGTTCGAGTGGTGCGAACTGGTCGCTCGTTCCCTCGCGCCGGTACGGGACGTCAGCCGTGACGACGCCGGTAGCGCGCTGCCCACCTCCGCTCGGCTGCTCTCCCTGCTCGGCATGCCCGACCCGACGGGCGGTGACGTGGAGCGGATCTGGCAGGCCGGTGGTTCGACGACGGCCGCTCCCATCGGTATCGCGGCAGACGGGACGTTCGTCCTGGACATCCGGCGTGACGGTCCGCACGCGCTCGTCGCAGGCACGACCGGTGCCGGTAAGTCCGAACTGCTGCAGACGATCATCGCGTCACTCGCTGTCGCGAACCGGCCGGACGCCCTGAACTATGTGCTGATCGACTACAAGGGCGGCAGCGCCTTCATGGACTGCGCCCGGCTCCCGCACACCGTCGGCATGGTCAGCGACCTCGACGCCCACCTGACGGAGCGGGCTCTTGCCTCGCTCGCCGCTGAACTCCACCGTCGCGAGACAATCCTCTTCAACACCGGCACCAAGGACATCGAGGACTACAACGACACCCGCAAGTTCCGACCCGAGCTGGAGCCGATGCCCCGGCTCGTGCTGGTCATCGACGAGTTCGCGTCGCTGGTCGCGGAACTCCCCGACTTCATCGCGGGACTTGTCGACATCGCCCGACGTGGCCGGTCGCTCGGTGTGCATCTGATCCTGGCGACGCAGCGCCCCGCCGGCGTGGTGAGTGCGGACATCCGCGCCAACACGAACCTGCGCATCGCGCTGCGCGTGACGGATGCCTCGGAGTCCTTGGACGTCATCGAGGCGCCGGACTCGGGTGCGATCTCCAAGTCCACACCGGGCCGGGCCTATGTGCGCTCGGGCGCCCAGTCGCTCGTCGGGGTGCAGTCGGCGCGTATCGGTGGCCGCAGGCCCGCGACCGGCCGGAGCGGGCCCAAGGCGACGATGGTTCCGTTGCCCTGGAGCGCGTACAGCCGTCCGCTGGCGAAGCGGACGGAGGCCGAGGACGACGGCACCATGGTCACCGACCTCGCCGTCCTCGTGGACGCCGTCCGCGCCGGGGCCGAGAAGATGGGCTTCGGAGAGCAGCGAAGCCCCTGGCTGCCGCCGCTGACCGAGCTGGTCACACTGGACGAACTCGCCTCGTACAACGTTGATCCGGTGTCCGGTGACGATGTCGCGCCGGTCCCCTTCGGCCTCGTCGACCTTCCGGCTCGACAAAGTCGCAAGCCCCTGGCCCTGGACCTCGTTCACGGGGAGCACAGCCTGTTGCTCGGCGGCGCCAGGTCCGGCCGCTCCACCGCCCTGCGTACGCTGGCCGGATCGATGGCCCGTAGTACATCTCCGCACGACGTGCACGTCTACGGTATCGACTGCGGATCGAACGCGCTGCTGCCGTTGGTGAGGCTGCCGCATGTCGGCGCCGTGGTGAGCCGTGACGAGCCCGACCGGGTACGCCGTCTGATCGACCGTCTGCTCGGCGAGATCGCCAGGCGTCAGCAACTGCTCGCCATGGAGGGCGCGTCGAGCGCCGCGGAACAGCGGGCGAGTGCCGCCCCGGAGGACCGTCTCCCGTGGATGGTGCTGCTGCTGGACGGTTGGGAGGGCTTCGCGTCCACCTTCGAGAACTACAACTACGGACAGTTGCTTGAGTCGGCCCAGCGAATCTTCCGAGAGGGAGCCGCAGTGGGCCTCAAGGTCGTCATGACCGCCGACCGAAGCGGTCTGAGCGGTCAGGTCTCATCCGCCTTCGCGGATCGGCTCGTGTTGCGCTTCGCCGACCCGAACGACTACTCCACCGCAGGGCTTCAGGTGCGAGAAGTACCCAAGAACATGCCACCGGGGCGTGCCCTGCGGATCACCGACGTGGGCGTGGACGAGACACAGATCGGACTGCTCGCCGAGGATCCCGCGGGGCAGGCACAGGTACGTGCGTTGAGAGAGATCGCCGAAGAGGCGGGGGCACGCTTCGGACGTCTTCCGACCGCTCGACGACCGATGCGTGTGGACGCGCTGCCCGCGCGTATCACGGCGACCGAGGCGCTGGCCCTCGACCCGGACTTCACGCCGCCGTCACCGCTGTGGGCGCTGATCGGTGTGGGCGGTGACGAACTGCACCCGATCGGGATCGACTTGGAGGACAACGGGCCCGGTTTCCTCATCGCGGGGCCGCCCAAGTCCGGCCGTTCCACAGCGCTCGTGGCCGCGACGGAGTCTCTGCTACGGGCCGGCACCCCCGTTGTACTCGTCACCCCTCGCAGGTCCCCGCTGAGGGAGCTGGAAGGCCGTGAAGGCGTACTGGGCATGCTCAACGCGGACAGCAGGGAGAGCGACCTTGAGGAGCTGGTCGAGAACCTCGCGGAGGACTCGTACGTCGTCGTCGTCGATGACGCCGAACTGCTCTATGACACGCCCCTGGACGAGGCGTTGGAGTCCGTGATCCGCAAGGGGGCGGACGGGGGCATCGGGCTTGTCGCCGCCGGCGCGACGGACAGCCTGTCCGGTCAGTACCGAGGGTTCTCCGTCGAGGCGCGAAAGTCCCGCAACGGCCTGCTGCTGACTCCTCAGAGCCCGTCGGAGGGAGAGCTCTTCGGCATCAGACTCCCCGCGAACAGCGGCGGCGGTCCGGCGGGCAGTGGCTTGCTGGTGTCGGGCGGGGCGTTCATGCCGATTCAGGCGGTCATGAACAACTGACGTTCTTCCGTGGGGCCTCCAGGGGGGACGGAACGACCCCCCTGGAGCAAACCCAACGGCGGCGGGGCACCTACCTCAAGGAGATGTCTCTTGAGGTAGGTGCCCCGCCGCTCTGTGGCAGTCGCCCCTGGATCAGGTGGCGCGCTCGATGTTGTCGGCGCTGGTGTTCGCCGACTTGCTGGCCTCGTTCAGCGTGTCGACCCACTTGTCGAAGGTCGGCTTCACGTCTGCCCAGTCGTTGCGGAAGCGGTCGGCCTTCGGGCCCTTCCAGTAGCTCGAGCTGTCGGCCGTGGCCTTCTGCAGAGCACTGATGAGGACCCGCAGATCGTCACCCTTCTTTCCGTAGAGCTTGGACAGTTCCCGGAGCCGTGGTAGATCTGCACCGCGATCCATGGCGATCCTCCCCGTGTAACAGAGGCAAACGGACTGTCCGTTTGCACCAGTGGACGCTACCGCAACGACGGTAGTTCCCGTAAAGGGGGACCAACCATGGGACGAGGAGGCCCTTCGGCGCAGACATGCCGGGGTCTGTGAAGATTGCCCGATTTGCCACATTGTTCTTTGAGGCTGGGCTACGGTTTGGTGAGGTCCGTAGCAGCTTTACCCTTTCGCTTCTTGGGTTCAAATGCTGACGGGTCCTTGGCGTCCGTAAGGGGCGGGGGTCCGAATGTGCGGAGGTGCCAGCGGCGACGCAGAATTACCGTCACCGCCATGGCTGTGCAGACCAGAGCCAGCAGCGCGGTGCCGAGGATGGGGAAGCTCAAGAACGGAGGATTATCGACCCAATCCTGCGAGAGGACGCGATTGGGATTCCGAGGATCGTAGACGACCATCAGGTTTTCCCCGACATTGACTTCCGGTTGCATGCCCGCAAAATCATACAGGTCAGTCTGGGTGGTATTTCCGGAGAATTTGAATTTAACTTTCACATACTTCGGTTTGTTGTCCACTCCGGTAACCACTGCAGATGCGGTAACTCCTCGATCGTTTAGATCGTCTACGAGTGAATTTGCGGGAAGGAGGAGGGCAAGAAACATTCCGATGGTGAGTGCAGAGACGCCAAGCATACCCAAGATTGTCTTGCGCCCTGGAAGGAGAGGCCGCGATTTTGCCTCTTTTATCTTGGCCCATCGCTGGGAAGAGGCACGGGTTTCCTCTGTGTGCGGTGGTAGCTGCCACTCACCTGTGGGATGCCTCTTCTTCTGTTTCTTAGCCATATCGGACCAACCTCACGAGAACCAGCCGGTTACGGATTTCTTTACTGATGACGCGCCATCGCTGATCGCTTTTCCGGTGTCTTTGGCTGCGTCAGTGGCCGCATTGACAACCCTCCTGCCGGTCTTTGTCTTGATCGCGTAAGAGGCAACGTACCCGACGCCAAAGCCTGCGATGACACCAGCCGCGATACCCCAGCCGACAGGTCCTCCAGCCATCGCAACCACTGTTACGCCAGCCCAAGTGCCTGCAGCGCCTGCTGCCATGCCGCCGGCATTCGCTGCAATGGCGACGTCCTTTTCTTCACCGTGACCGATGTCCCAGGCGGTGGCACCGATCGTGAGGACCGTGCCGACCAGAGGAAGCTTCCCGCCTGCGCGTAGCGTTCTGCCGAACAGTGATGTGGTGCTCGGGGGGCGGAGACCGGGAACTTTTCCAATGAGCCAGCTTCCGCCGTCAGCCACGGAAGCTTCCATCAAGCGGGAGAACGATCCCATGCCGTACTTAGCGAGCATCCGCTCTGCCTTGCGTACGGATGCCTTGGATGCCTTGGCGGCCCTTTTTGTCGCGTTTTTGAATTCTCTCTTTTTCGCTTTGCTCATCGCGGCGCGTCGGTCGCTATATTTCTGGCTTGCTTCGTCAGAGAACTTCTGCGCCTGGTCCCAGTAGTGACTGGCGAACTTGGACTGAACGCCGATGACGCTGGCCAGTAGGCCGGCGCTGTCGGACCAAGTGTCCGCAGGGTCGCCCAATTTCTTCACTGCAATCTTCGTATGCTTCCAGGCGATCTCCCAAAGCTCTGGGTCATCTCCTTGCATGAGCGCGCGATTGAAAACAGCCCCCGGCTCGTCCTTCGGGAGATCTCCGTGGAACAGTGCCACTGTCTTGTCGAAACCAGGAGCAGGTGACTCGGCATTAACTGCAGTGGTGAAGGCTGAGCCGAAGAGTCTGGCGTCATCCTTGGCCGTGGGGGCGTTGGCCGTGGCAACGGCCATGGGCAGGTTCTTCAGGAGCTCCGGGTCCATCTTCGCGTAGAAAGCCGAGGTGAAGTCGGGGTCGCTCTTGTGTTTGCTCAGTACCTCGGCGATCCGATGGAACTCGGCACCGGCTTTGCTCGGATCGAGGTCCCCGGCCTTGGTGGCCGCGTCGGCGAGTTCCTTGCCGTCTTTTCTGGCTTCCGTCACGGTGGCGATGGGCTCACGGAGCTGGACCATGGGGGCCTTAGGTCCGTATCCGCCCTCTACCTCCATGGCTGCGGCCAGGGCCTGACGGCGGCGCAGCATAGGCAGTTCGTCATCGACCCAACTGGCGATCTTTCCGATTTCTGTGAGGCTGCCGGTTTCCAGCCCGTACTTCTGAAATCTACTCAGATAGGACGCCTTGGCGCCATGCAGTTTCTTTCCGCTGGACTCAAGACTGTTGACGGTCTTGAGGAGATTTTGAGGATTAATGCCGGAGAAGTTGGGGTCAGTCATCGGCCTTCTCCCCCGCACCCTCGGCCAGCTGCGGATCCACCAGGATCGCTTGAGCCCCGGAGCCCGTCAGTGTCCTCTCCATCGCTTCCGTCGGGACCATCACCCATGCCTGCTCCTGGCCCAGAGCCTCGACGAGGAGGGGGACCGAGGTGAAGGCGAGAGCCACGAGCCGCTCCTGTCCTCCCTCTGCCGCTACGGGGACGAGCATGACGTCAACCGTGCCGTCGTGGAGCGGGGAACCCTCCGAGTCCTGGGGGACCTCGGTCATGGTGGGAAGCACCAAGACGTCGGGAATCTCACTGGTCGCTGCTGCCGAGTTCATCTCGCCAGGTTAGAAGGGCCGCTCGACGGGAGGCAACGTGATCGGGCGTACAAGAGAGAGGAGGCGAGGCGCGACCGGTGCAGTGTGGGGGGCCGGCCTTCTCCATGCCGCAGGCGGCTCGTGCTGGGTAACATGCGGTGTCGATCAGTTGGCGGGAGCGGAGGAAGTGGGGGACGGTGTCGGATCCGGAGCCGAAAGTACCAAATCCACGTAAGGCGGACCTGGAGAAGCTTCGCAGCGATTTGGCCAAGGAAGTGGAAGAACTCAGGACCGCTCTCAAGAAGCCAACCGAGGACATCGGTGGAGACACGGTCTGGGTCGGCAAGAACGCTCGAACGTGGCACACGGAATTGGATGGGCGTCACAAGAAGCTGGGCGTCCAGGTCGACAAATTGCTCCCGATCATTGACGCCGCCATCAGAAGCGAGCCGGAGAAGGTGTCGGCGAGCGAGGCCCGTACCTACAACAAGGGGATCTGAGTACTTCGTTGCGGACTTGAGGGGCACCCAGTGAAGCCCGTTGGCTGCTGTGGCCAGGCTGGGCTCTGGAACAGCCGGGAAGGCAACTGTGGCAAATCCGGATATTCAGGAACTCAACCAGCGTGCCGCACGGTTGCGGTCGCTCGCGGATCACATCGACTCACTCGTGAGCCAGCCCAAGACCCACAGCACTACCGTCATGAAGACCTGGTCCGGCCCCAACGCCGACGCCGTGCGCGGCAAGTTGGGGACGTGGCACACGACATGCGGCACCGTGGCCAAGGCGTTGCGGGACGAGGCGCAGCAGTGCACCCAGGACGCCAAGGGTTTGCAGGACAACAAGAAGTGAACCGGTGATCGCCGAATCACGGGAGGAAACGAGAACAGTGCCTTCGTACGACAGTTCCCGCGGACGTTTCCGGCTCGCCGACCGCCATATCGCGGTGTTTGCGCATCTCCTGGACGGTGAGACTCCGCCGGAGGAACTCTGGGCCTCCCTGGCCGAGCTGCAGCGGATCGGCTTGGTCGGAGAAGAGGGCGAACTGGCCCCGCTGCTGCGTGATTTGCTGGGCGCCCTCGCCGACCCGATGGTCATGATCCAGGTGGAGGTCACGGGCGAGCACGGTCCGGTCAACCACGGCGTGGTCGTTGGCCAGGAAGCGGTCATCTCTCACGACGGCTGGCCGGGCGAGGAAGAATCCGAGTACGTCTCGATCGAGCCCAACACCCTCGTGTGGGAGCTCGCGCGCAAGGTCAACCTCCATCGTGGCCAGAAGCCCGAGGAGGACGCCGCGGATGTCCGTATCGAGACGACGATGGGCGCGCTGGACGCCGCGTTCGTCGCGCTCGGCGAATCGAGCGGCGACGACGAAGCCTCTCGTGACCTGGCGCGCAAGGCGGTCCTGGAGGCGGACAGCACCCTCAAGGACCCGGACCTCGGTCAGTTCCTGGAGCTGGTCTCCGCCCTCAACGCCACATGGCGGATCACGGTGGCCTGGGACGGCAAGCACGAAGGCGAGCGCACAGCGATGATCCGGGCTCTCGCAGTCTGGGACTGTGGCCCTCTCGGTTACTGGGTCCGTGAACAGCCCGAAGAGCCCATCATGCCGGGTCAGGTGGGCCCCGAGAGCGCGCTGGTGGTGGCCGGGTCGAACTCGGCGGAGGTCTGGGAGAAGATCACGGACCTGTTGCCGGACAGGGAAGACCTGGTTGACGAGGACTGAGTTTCGTCATCGAATCGGGGCCGCACCTCATGGTCTGCGGCTCCGACAGTCTGTGGTGCCTGGCTGGCACCGGGCAGCCTTTCGGCAGAGAGGCGTGGGTCAGAACCAGTTCATTGGATTCGCCTTCGATTTGGCGATGCTCTTCCCTAGATCCTTTGCCTTGTCGCCGACCCAGTCGGCGGCTTCCCCCGCGCCCTTCTTGATGTCGTCCCAGTGCTCGACGACCTTGGCGCCGCCGTAAATGAGGCCGGTACCCACAGCGAGGCCGATCGTGATCGGGTTGGGGGCCACCATCGCCGCGGTCAGGGAGGCGTTGAAGCCGACCTCAGCCACGTCGGCGACGTACCCGGCGCCGTTCCTCTTGAATGCCTCGACAGGGTTGCCCTGTGAGATGACGTTGGCGGCGCTGAAGCCGGTGGAGGCGACGCCGCCTACGACACCCAGCCCGCGTAGGGCGCCCGAGACCTTTGCCGCGCCGCCAAACGCCTTGCTCAAGGATGAGGCCCGGGTGAGGCCGAGCCCACGTGCCCTGGAGAAGATGTTGCTTCCGACCTTCAAGAGGCTGGCATTGCCTGCGCGTGCCACCGCCTGGCCGGAGTGGGTCAGCCCGCCGTAGCGAGCGGCGATCGAGTCCGCGCCGACGACGAAGTCGATGACCCCGTTCGCGCCGAGGCCGCGCATGAGAGGGGTGGACCTCAGGGCGTTCCAGCCGGTGCCGAGCAAATCGCCCCGGACGCCGGCCGTCATCGGAATCCGGGAGATGTTCTGGTAGACGGAACTGCGTGACAGGAGATTGCCGAGCTGCCCCGGCAGCCAGCTGCCGGGCGCGCTGAGGGAACGGAGCTGCGGTGTCCACCTGATGAGGCCGTTGCCGGCCGAACGTATGAGCCCACTGTCGGAACCGCGCAACGCTACACCGAGGCGGGTTTTCCAGGTGCGGAGCGCACCTGTCTTCAAGGAGTTACCGAGCAGCACCTTGGTCATCGACGCGCCTTGAATCGTGACGACCGCGGTGGCGGCGGTGATGGAACCCCAGTCTCCGTAGAGCCCGATCATGGTCGCGATGGTCTCTTCGTGCGGCTGGAGGCCGGGTATTCGCGATATCGCATGCGCCTCCAGGCGCTCGATCCAGTCGGACAAGGACTCGTTGGGCTGCCGCTTGAACTTGTCGGCGTTCGGATCGTCGCTTGCGGCGACGGAGTTGGCCAACAGAAGTGCGTCGGGACCCAGTTGCTCGCCCTTGTACTTCTTGATGTCCTCGGGACTGAACCCGGCCCAGCGCAGGCCTGCCTCCGGGTCGCCGTTCTCCAGCCGGGCGAAGGTGGCACGCTTACGAAGGTCCGGACCGGTGTCGGTGACCCAGGAGCGCAAAGGCTTGAGCGAGGTCAGCTTGCTCGTGACGCCGAGCTGCGATGCTCTCGTGAACGCTTCGTCCAGCTTGTCCTGGACTCCACCGCGGCCGTCCAGGAGTTTCGCGAGCTGATCAAGATCGTCCGGGTTGGCATTCCTCATGCCCATGCTTCATCCCCCTAAAGCATCTGAGCGTGGGCCCCTTTGGGCTGGTTGGAAGCAGGCGAACCCATGATAGGGGTGTGTTCTGAGCACCAGACGATCAGTGGTGCTCAAGAGTGCGTATGCGAATGCGAGGCGGTGGCCGAACCGTGCAGCGCAGGTGAGGAATCTGTGGTGGTTTACCAGAGTGCGGTTTTTCGGCGCCCTTGTGCAGACGAAGATCACGTGGCGGCATCGTGGCGGGCTGCCTTCTCCAACGGGAAGAAAGCGCGGGAGCGAAGACGCGTTGCGCTACTCCGCCGTGCGGGACTCGCAAGGCGCACGCTGCCCAAGTACGGGATGCATACGCTGACCGGCGGTGGGCCACCCTTCATTGCCGATGGCAAATTCCCGCGCGTCGGTTCAGGGGACGGGAGGCACAGGAGGATCGTCGACGCGCTTGTTCTCGTCGGAAACCGGTCTGTCCCCGAGGTCGATGTCCGTCGGGGCGGCTCGGCCTGAGTGGCGGTCGGTCGGGCACCCGGAACAGACGGATCTGGTGGCGAGCGTGACACGGGTCGTCACATTCACTGGTCGCCGACGAGTGCGAACGCGAAGGCCAGCCGACGGTCGAGCCAGTCGGCTCGAACGATGACCTTCGCGCTGCCCTCCGACACCATCACCACCTTGTCGTCCGCCCTCCACTCAAGCGAGCGGGACTTGGAGCGCTGGTCACCTCCCTCTGCCCCCATGTCGGCGATCGCCCCGACCACTCCGAGGACGAATTTGCCGGCCGCGCGTCCCGCGACCTCCTTGGCGTCTCCGCTCGCCCACTCGTTGCGACCCGCGACTTCAGGGTGGCCGGGCTGGTCGATACGCCAGGTGTGCTTGAACGGGCGCTTGGGAGGAACCCGTCGGATCGTCCCGATGACATGGTCCTGGCCATCGCGCACCACATGATGCTGCTCACCGTCGACCTCCTGGGGCAGATCGACATAACAGAGGAGACGGTTGGCTTCAACGTCCTCGTACAGGGTGAGTTCAGGGCGCGACGGCAAATCGGTGTGGTCGGATGTCGCGAGGAAGGCGCATGGCGCGAGAACGCGGTTGTCCTTTCCGCCCTTCGGGACGCGCACCGCGCGCGGGCCCCAAACGGACCGCTTCCGCTTGGACGTCTGCGGTCGCTCCACGGTACCGACGACGAACTCCCGGACGGTCGCCCAGGCGACAGGCTCGACGGGAGCCTCCTCGTCTGATTTGCCAGGCTGATTACCAAATGCCACCGCTGCCTCCTTGGGTGATCTCCGTGGTGGACGACTTGAGCCTACCGAGGGGGACGATGGGGTAGCTGGTCGCCTTCCTCGGGTCGCTGGTGGGCTATGGCTTGTCGAAGCGCACGTGTTGTTTAACTCACCCTTCTTCGATCCGCTCCAGTTTCCCAATCCGCGCAGAGTAGACGTCTAGTTGACCTGGCCAAGTAATTCGAAATCCTCAGAAATACGCTCACGCTGCCCCCATCATCGATGCAGTCATCGGAGACGATCCCGAGAAGGGAAAGGTGGGTTGCTACTTCACTCGGAGGGAGCTGTTCTCCACACTGAACTCCGTTGTGGATTCGTCTCCCTTGTGACGTGCCAAGAGTTGTAGCTGTCCGCTCCAGTTCCCCGTCGGAAAATCACTGGTTGCCCTGATGCGGAAATGGATAATCCGGCTCTTTCGTGGCGGCAGCGGAATGTTGGTGTTGAGTATTGTGTCAATTTCCATCAGGTCCACGTCATCGGGTTTCGGATCAGCCTCCTCGGAAGAAGTCTCCAAATTCTTCCAGCTATCTCGCGCTTTCCATTGGATGTGAAGTCCTGAGGTTGACTCGTCGGATTCACAGTCTCCGCTCCAGGCGTCTTCGCTGTCCTTGCATACAGAGGCCAGAACTTGAATCTTCGGGTAGTCGACTGTGGAAATGTTGTTGACGGAGAAGCTGTACTCGGACCAGCCGCCTTCCCGTCGCACGTAATCGTTGCCTGAATCTGCAACGACCTGAAGGTTGGCCAGCGGTGCAGTTCCGTGGTGGCTGGCTAGAGTCTTCCTTCCGCTCCGCAAATTGGCGGTTACGCCGATTGATTGTCCACTGGTCGTGGGGCGGGCGGCAGGCGTCAAACGGAGCATCAGCGTGCTGGCTCCTCGGGGCAACGGCACCTGGTAGGAGCCCTCCAGAGCCTTGGCACCCTCTGCGTCCTTGGGGGAAAGGCGGAGGATCTTCCATGAGTGAGATTTTGGTTCCTGGTATTCAACGGAAATCCCATCTCCGCCCTTTGGTGCGTTCTTGAAGTCAAAGGAGAGGTCGATGTCGGCTACCTCTCGGTAGGGGCCCTCATTTTCTACTTCGAAGAGTATGCGGCCAGGTGTCCCTTTGGCGTAATCGTCTAGGCGCTGAAATTTCAGGGATACGGGACTCGCTGGTGGTTCGGTTTTGGCGGGCGGCTTCTCGCTGGTGCAAGCTGTGAGGACCGCGATCGACATCACTGCGACTATTGAGTGAGGACGGCGCATCTTGTTCCCATCTGCCCGAACGGCATAAATTTCACAAAGGTGGGCCGACTGCGAGTTCAACTGCTGCGGCGTACGATACGTAGCCCCACCGCATCCTGCTGTTCAACATCGCTATCCGTTGCCAGGTGGATAGGGACAAAGACCATCGTCCAGTAGAAGCCGAAAAGCCAGCGGCCGATGAGCCGGAAGAAACCAGGACGTCCGCCGTCGGACGCGCGGACGACTTGCAGTCCGGTGAGCAGCTTCCCGAGGCTGGCCCGGGTTGCCAGCGTGAGCAGGACGTGGTTGACGAAGGAGAGCCCGATCGCCGCGGCGAGTGCTGCGCCCCATACCGTGGGGGACTGCGGCCGGAGTTCGACCACTCCGTCGACTACCTTCACGCTGGCCGCGGCTCCGGCCGAGAGGCCGCACACCAGGGCGATGAGCGCGTCGACGGACGCGGCGGTGGCCCGGCGCGCTTGAGAGGCAGGTTCAGCGCGGGCCGGTGTGAGAGTTGACTGTTGCTTGGACATGGTGCTGGTGTGTACCCGTCGTGAATGAGATGCGCGTCGGCTTGGGTGCCCGGCAGACTGTCGAGGAAGACGAAGACCAGGTAGACGGGTTTGCTTGAGGCTGGAGCCTCCAGTAATCCCGGAACTCACCTTTGTGGTGCGGAGTAAGCCCACCGGATTCGATTCTCAGGACGGGAGTTTGGACGGGAGATCGCACTTCGCTTCATGGTGGACGTAGCGGCCGAATTCGGTAGCCAGCTTGATGAGCGTCTGCCGCGCTTCCTTGTCCGAACCCTCAAGGCCAGATGGGGCCTGGGCGAATACGGTCAGACTCCACGGATCTTTGCTTTCCCTCTCACTGGAGTAGCAGGGAACATAGATTGCGGCCATGCGTGGCGTCGACAGACCTTTGAGGCCGGCATTGAAGTCAGTGAGCTTGCCGTTGGAGGTGGGAGGCAGTTCATGGTCAGCCCACTTCTGCCAGGAAACGGTGGCGACCGCGTTGGCATGCAGGCTGAGGAGGAGATCCTTGCCATCCCCCTTTACGAAACAGTTGCTGTTGTAGTGCCAGTCCTGGATCGGTGACGACCTCATGTCGAAGTCGTAGCTGGCGGCCCGAGGCAGCACGGAGTTGAAAATTTCGGCAGCCTCTTTCCGGTTTGGCAGGCTGCGGCAGACATCATCTGCCCGTATTTTCCCACGTTGCTCGAATGCTCCGGCCAGGTAGGCAACGAGAAGGGTGATGGCGACGGCCGCGGTCACTGCGCCGTAGAGGATGGGCTTACGAAGGGATGTGCGGTCGCTAGGTTCCGTCAAGGTCGATCACCTAATCGTTTCGGAACTGGATGAAATGCTATTGAGCGGCGATACTGTCCTCGATCAGAGGCGTAGCGTCGCGGAATCCCTTGCCGGCCTCGTCGCCGGCCTCGGATTCGGCCTCTTCGGATCCGGTGGCGGCTTTGGCGGACTCCTGCGTGGTCAGGATCGCGGAGTGTTCTACTTGATCCATCTCCTTTACGTTCTGGTAAACCTGCTCCTTCTGCTTTTCTCCGTCGTCGCCGAAACCGTTGAGGATTCCGTTGAAGACCTCGCCTGCGGCCGTTCCGGCCAGGCCGCCTGCCACGATGCCTCCGGGACCGGTGAAGGGTGTCATCGCGACGGCTGTCGCGCTGCCGACGACGGAGCCTCCCCAGGTGCTTGCGTGTTCCTTCCAGGCGTCCCCGCGTGCGGCCTCGTCAGCGTCGCTCTTGTCGGCCTGGAAGTGGTGGCTCGCTCCAATGATCCCCTGGAAGAGACCGGTGCCGTAGGAGAGCTTGTTGATGGTTTTCTCAGTACTCTCCGGATAGGCATTAGGGTGGTTATGCTGCTGCTCCATCAGAGCGGCAGCATATACGTGCTGGGAGACGTTGAGGGTGTCGTAGCCTTCGTTATTGCGGGCCACGGTGTGGAGGAATCTCACGGCATCGTACTTGTCGATCTCGGCAGCAGTTCCAGAGGTCGGGAAGAGTTTGTCGCGGTTCTTGATGTCCGAATCCAGGCTGCGGTTCAGGTCCGGCATGTACTCGGCCGAGATGTTCGCGAAGCTGTCCGACATGTATTCGTGGCGGCGCAGGCGGTCCTGGTCTTCGGACACTGAATTCACGAGCGCGCTGAACAGGCCAGCCTGTTCCTTCGAGTGCTTCACGTTCTCGGCGGTGGCAGGTTCGCCGGGCCGGTGGCCGGTGGTGGCTGCTTCGAGGGCATGGCCCATCGAGTTCCGGCCAGTCACGCTCTCCTTGCCCGGCATGCTGTCGTCCGGCCACTTGCGCTCTTCGAAGAGGTACTTGAAGTTCGACTCCGCCTTGCCGTCATCGCCCTTCTGCTTGGCGGTGAAAAACTTGGTTGCCGCGTCTGGGCTGTTGGCGAGCGCCTTCATGTAACCGGTGAGAGGGTCGTTGCCCTCGTCGTTGCCCAGGTGGTTGACCGTGCTCGTGGTTCCCCAGCCGGATCCGTTGAGCTGTTTGGCGCCCTCCAATACGCGCTTGTCTTCCTTGACGAGTGCTGTTCCGTATTCCTCGAGGAACTTGTCGTCATAGTCGCCGTAGCGCATGAGGTTGCTCATGACGATGAAACCTTCAGGACCGCCGGAGTCGCCATGTGGGGCAGGACCCGGATCTCTGATCGGATCGTCGCCGATTGCGACCATGTCCTTCTTCCACTTCATCATCGCCGGCGAATCAGAGTTGGTTGCCGCCGCAACGGTGAGACTCAGGTTCCTCTGCATCTCGTCGAACTCTTCGGGGCTGAGGTCCTCGGGGTCCTTCTTCGCGAGCTTCGTGGCGCGCTTGGCATCCTTGGCCGCCGCCGCGTTGGCGGCTCGGGTGACCTTCGCCTCGTTGATCTGGACCATGCCCTTGAAGCCGGGGTACGGCTCGTTGTCCATGTTCATGGCCAAGTGGTAGCGCCTCTTCAACATGGGTAGCTCGTCCCTGGCCCAACTCGCCACGTGCAGGACGTCTTTAAACCTCTGCCCCCACTCCGTAGTAGGCAAGCTCCGTCTTGTAGTAGGAGGCTCGGTCCTGGAGTGTCTCCTGATCCCGTCGCACAGAGTCGATCGTGCCCTTGAGCGCGTCTGGGTCTATCCCCGAAAAGACACTTCCGCCGCTTCCGTTTTCATCCTTGAGCATGCCACCGTCCCCGTTCGCATCAGATTCACTGCCAGCCTTGAGCCGCTTCTCGTTACATTCGCCTGCTGCGGTTCATCGAACTGGCTTCCTCCGGCGTGACCTTCTCTGGCATGCGGTCGATTTCGCGCTGAATGTCCTCAATTACCTTGTCGACGCGGGCGCGCAGTGTCTTGCGGTGGCCGGCTACGTCGCTGTGCCACTTGTCGGCGTTCTTGCCCACCCATGACCTTGCGGAGTCTCGACCCCCTTTCCCGATGTCCGCAGCCGCCCTCTTCAGGGCGTCGACCAGGTCGGACCGTTCCTTCTCAAGCTCCCGCTTCAGTCTCTGCAGCCGCTCCCGCTCCGGATTATTCTGTTTTGGCTTGTCGCCATCGGCTCCCATTCCCCTACCTTATTCTTTTGTTTCTTGGGCATAAGACGGGATATCGACTGATGGCGCCGCGCTGGCGTGGGAGCGTCTTGCAGGGGTAAGAGGGCAGGCAACCGCCCCAACGTCGATCGCAGTCAGTGTGCTCACCGATTGACGGACTGGATCTCCTGGACGGTGATGTCTTGTTCGCTGCCGAAGGCGCCATCGGGGAGCGTTCCAGCTTCGCCGTTGGTTCCTTCCCAGGTGATTTCCCAGGTGACGGTTGCCTTGAGCTTGTATGTACCTTGACCGGACGAGCGCAGGTAGGTGATGCCGCAGGGTGGGGTCTCGTCTGACTTTCCCTTGGCCCAGGGCTCGCCGATGGAGCCGTCGTCGTTGATCGCGCACTCGCCAGAGGTCGGGAAGGTAGTGGCGTCGCCAGTGCCCGGCTCAAGCTTCAGGGACACGGGCTTGGCGGTGGTGGTCGCCGACAGGTTCCAGCCCGGGACGTTGAGAGACGCGGTGACGGACACCTCGTGGAACTCCGCCTTGTCGAGCCAGGCCCAGGTGGGGAGATTGACCTTGGTGATGTTCTCCGGGGCGAGAGAGATCTTCGTGTCGGGGACCTTTACCTCGTTGTAGGCGAGCATGGCCAGCGTTTCTGCGTCGATGGCATCTTCGACGTCGGGGAAGTCCCCGTTCTCAACCCAGAAGTCCGCTCCGCCGCAGGCCAAGTAGTCGTCTCCCTCAAGCTTGTCCCAGTCGTAGACGGCTCCCCAGAACATGCCCTCGCCAGCCTTGTCCTTATTGAAATCCTTGTAGGGCTTCCCCTTGATGTAGCGATTCTGTTCCGCCGCGTATCCCTCGGCAGCGCCACTGAAGTGGCTCACGTTCCAGCGTTTCTTGAATTCCTTCTCGTATTCCTCAGGAGTCCACTGCGGTTCGTACCAGCACGCCGGGGGATCGTAGTTGCCTACCGCAGTAAGTGCGCCGGTTGACTTTCCGCCGCCATTCTTCGAAACGTCGAAGGTGACCTGGGACGAGATCGTCCGGTCATCTGATCCACTGTCGGTGTCGACGTCGTTGCGGGATCCGCCAAATCCTATTTCCGCTTGCGCTGTTCCCGGGATGAGGAAGGCGCTGATCGCGAGCGTGAGCGCAGTCAAAGCACTCTTCCGGGTGGGGATCACGGAGTGCATTTCTCGCTCCCCCTCTTCGAAACGACTTCAGTGGTGACCCAGACTTTCTTAGGATTCAGCTTGAGTCGACTGACGTAATACACGTACGAGTCGTCCGTGGGGGCGGATCTGTCGCTCTTCTTCGTCTTGCGGTCCTTGTTGAACACCTTGCTCTCGTCCGCGCAGAGCGTGACAGCAGCTGTGCTCTTGCCCGAGAGAGTGACTTCGGGTGCGTAGTAGCGCGTGACGCCGCTGATCGTCGCGTTGTGATCCACGAACGTCTGGACCCACTTTGCGGCGCCCACTAGGGCTTCGCCCTCGTAATAGAAGCTCAGGGCAGGCGACTTGGCGTCACCATCCGTGATGGCTCGCTCGATCGCCGTCATGGAGTGCCCAGCGTCCGTGAGGACGGAGTCCTTGCTGTCATCACCTGTCTTCCAGTCTTCGAAGACCTCTTCCACGTCTTCAGGTAGGGACAGGTTCGGCCGTTCGACGTCATCCGATGCGTTCACACTCGGTGACGCGGACTTTTCATCGCCAGTGTCGGCCCCGGCGATCTTTTCGTTGTCGCTGGACTTGTCGTCCCCGCTGCCGCAAGCCGTCAGCAGCAGGGCTGCGGTCGCGGCGAGCGCGGTAGCAACGGGCAAAGTGCGGCGCTTCACAGTGGACTCCCCGTGAGACAAAGGTGTGGTCAAGAGGAACGACGGTATCCGTGGGGCGATCGGTTTCGCCACGGTGAAGTTCCTTGCATGGCTGGGCAGATAGGGAGGAATCTGGGCAATTCGAATGTTCTTGTGGTCCGATTGTGCCTGGACATGTGTCGGCCCCGAACACTGCGTGCCCCTTCGGGGCCGGGCGCAAGGTGTTGTTTGTCTGGATTCATGCGTTGCTTGCGCGACGAGGGTGCCGCAGTGCGTGAAGCACCCGTTCAGGTGGTGGGCTCCTCGAAGCTGAACTCAGAGCGAGTGTTTGGAGCGATCCGCGCCACAGAGTTGAGGGCGGTGGCCAGATGCTCGACGGGTTCGAGAGCCGGATCGATTCCGCTTTCCTCGATGCGCTCGATGCCAATGGTCGACATCCCGGACCGGTAGGCCAGTTCCGCCGTGCACCAGCCCAAGGTGGACCGGTGAGCGTAGACCGCCTGGCCGAAGGGGATGCGCTGTCCTGTAGCGCCATCAATCAGCTGGCCGTATATCAATGAACGGCACTCCGACGCGGCCATGCTCATCACGGCCGCGGTGTACGAGCTGGCGGAGAACTCCGCCCTACCGACGCCGCTCGCCTCGGTGCCAGCGACAGCTACCGGATGCTCCTTGGCTACTACCGGGTGATGTACGAGATCCAGGAGAAGACGGTGACCGTGGAAGTACTCACCGTCGGCCGTAGCGATCGCGCACGCTGACCTGTGAAACGGAGGGGGGCCGCCCGGCCCAGGCGCTCGTGTCCTCGAAGCGGGACCCGGGAGCGGCGCGCGGGTCGCCCCACGCACCCGACTCCAGGACAGCGACCGACAACTCAACCAATCCAAGAGTCGCCCCCCGCCCAAGGCCAGCGATTGGACGGTTTGGGACGGCGGAGCCGCGGATTGTCCCCCGGCCCGTGGCCCAAACTCTCCAAACGTCTCGGCAAGGCCGCCGCCGATCGCGGTTGCGTCGGACCGTTAGGGTGTGCGTTCGGGAATTCGCCGGGGAGTGCCGTGCAGACGAGCATGGCGGTAGGTCGGCGCGTACGTTCATGGGGAGTTGGCCAACGTGGGGACGTACGAGGTTCCGTCGGCCGGGCAGGCGGAGACGGAAGGGGAGGGGGAGGGTGAGCGCCTGATAAATGGCGCGGCGCCTACCTCACGTCGCACGCTCAACAGCCTGAAGTGGGCCCTGGCGATCCCGGTGCTGGGCGTTGTCGCCGGGTTCCTCGGCCAGTACCCCTACGGCATGTGGGTCGGGGTCGTCATCGCTCTAGGTGCGGCCGCCGCCGCTGCCATCATCGCGGGCGGTGTCTGGCACCGGGCAGGTGCCGCGACGCTCGCGTCCGTCGCCGCGCTGGCGCTGCCTTTCTTCGCGGGGCCCGGGCTGTACGAGTTGTACGCGAAGCAGGTCGGCGAGCGGGTCCACGCCGTCGTGGCCGACACCGGGGAACGGCAGGGAGTGAAGCGGACCTCTGAGCTGTCCGTCTGCCGAGTCGTCGATACGTCGGGGACTGTGCAGGACCTGTCCGAACAGCAGAACTGCCATGGCCAGTTCAAGCCGGGGCAGCACGTCATCCTGTTCGAGGATCCGCTGGGCGCCCTTGATCCGTGGATCGAGGCCCTTCCAGGCGATCGGACCGTCGATCCCCTCACCCTCGGGATCACGACCGGACTCTTTCTGGTAACCGGCTCGGCCCTCCTCCACGCCGGGCAGCGGCGACGGTCCGAGACCGACACGGTGAAGCGGAGCCTCAAGCGCCGGTAGTCCTGAGGTCGGGTGCTCGGCAACGTCCCTCATGGGGCGGCCCTCATGGGCCGGGAAGATGAGGAACGGCTGGTCGACCCCGCTTGTGGACTGGCGCTCTCGGGCGGGTCCGATGTCGGCTCTACGCTCCTCACATGCGTAACACGGACACGAATGACCGCGAAGGTATCGGCGGAACGGCCATCCACACCCCGACGACCACGACCGTGAGCCGACGGGTGTCGACGCTGGCCGCTCTGGCGGTGGTGCTGCTTGGCTGGGCGATCGCCGCAGTCAACACCGGTGTCGCTTATGCCGCGTTGGGCATGGACTTCATCCCGATCGCGAGCGGTGTCGTCCTGTGCCTTGTCTTCTTGATCACTCTGGCTTTGCTCCACCGCGCATGGTGGCTCGCCGTGCTCTCCGCCGGACCGGCGCTGTTCGTCCTCGTGGGCTCGGTCCAGTACGCCCCCGAGGCCGCACTGGATCGCCGTGGGGTCCACGAGACCGTCGTGATCACCAAGGACTCGGCTGACACCACAGGGGGCAAGAACCACCGGTACACCCTTCTCGGCAAGGACGGTGAGCTCGACGAGACCCTGGAGTACCGGGGAAGCCACCCCGACTACCGGGTGGGCGACCGCATCGAGGTGGTCTACGACCCGGAAGGAGACGTCCCGCTGGAGGACGCCGCCGAAGTCGATCCGGACGGTCGGCTCGGCGGCCTTGTCATGGGTGTCATCGGATGGACGGGCATGGCACTGCTGGCCGGCTGGCGCGGGCATGTACGGCGGCGCAAGAACCGCCCTTCCCTGTTGGACCAGGTCATCTGAGCCGGGCCCCGACATTCGGGGGCAGCCGGGCAGACAACGCCTGAATATGGCACCGGCCCCGAGTACCGGAAGGTTCTCGGGGCCGACGCGCAGATCAACCGAGCTTCGCGTTCTGGGCCTTGACGAGGTCGGCCGGGATCTTGGCCTCACCGGGGCGGGACTGCAGGAACGCCCCACTGTCCAGCGTGAAGTAGTTGACGATGGTGTCGCCGAAGCGGAAGGTCTGGGTGCGGAGTCTCTGGGTGAAGCCCTTGAACTCGAAGGTGGCAGCGGTGGCGAGGGACTCGTCGCTGCCCGAGGGGGCGGTCTCCACCGTGACCGAGTTGTACGGCGAGGATCCCCTGTCCGACGTCGCGGTGTAGCCGCTGCCGCAGGAGTCGGCCGCCTTGGCGAGGTCCTTCATGGCGGACTCCGCTGCGCCGTCCGCGTAGGTGGAGAGCGTGATGTAGGTGAACATGGCGCCCGACCTGGTGGCGACGTGTGTGAGCGTGGCCTGCGGGGAGCCGATGGGGAGCTCGTTCATCGCGTACGCCAGCGGGGTGCAGACGGCTTTGTCGACGTCCATGTCCTCCTGACTCGCGGCCAGGGCGTCGCCGTCGGAGGGCTCCTTGACGGTGTAGCCGCTCTCGGCCTTGGTGACCATGAGTTTCGCCAGGCGCTCCGCCGGGCTCACCTCCTTGGCCTGAGAAGCCGTGGCCTTCGGCTTGTCGGCGGCCGCGTCGGTGTCCGAGCCGGAACCTCCGCATGCGGTCAGGCCTGTGATTACGGCGGCGGAGAGCGCGGAGGCGGCCAGGACGGTTCGCTTCATGGGGGGACGGGCTCCTCAATTGCTGGAGGGGAGGGGGAAAGTGGGGGAGGTGTGTGAGGTGAGGACGGTGCCGGGCGCTGTTCGGGCCCGGCCGGGGCTCATCGGTGAGCATGGCGTGGATGGTGCCGGGCCGTTGCGACCGCTCGGTCCAGGCCTGTTGCCCTGGCATCCGGCACAGGTACCGGCGTCATCCCTGCGGCTGAAGATCATGGCACGCCTCCGCGCCAACCCGTGAGCATGTCGTGCAGGCATAGTGGACGCTGGGTAACGAAACGCACGTCAGGGTGACCGCGATCGATTCGCGGATGCACAGCGGAAGGAGTCTGGGCAGGCCCGTTCCCAACCGGGAACCGAACCCCCCACGTTGCGCGTGGACAACGTCGAGGCGTGTGGGCTTCGCGGCTTCGGGTGTGCCTTGAGGGGCTTATGCGCTGCTGATACGGTGCGATGACTTGACACTCATTCCGGCCATGGCTATTCGACCAGGTCGGGCGGTACGCCCGGTGCGGCCGAAGTGTTCCAAGTGTCCTGAATGACGAGACCTTCTTGGGTGTACGGGGAGCGGTTGCGTGAAGATCCAAGAGCGTACGGGGGCGGGCAACAACCGTTCCGCTGCGCCGGTTCAGCCGACGATGGGGGAGCGCCTTCCCTCGCCGCCTCGCGAGCGCAAACCCGCGCTGGCCGCGCTCGCGGTCCTGCTGATCCTCGTGGGTGCGCTCGGGGCGACCATGCTGGTGCTGCGCGCCGGTGACCGTATCGAGGTCGTGAAGGTGACCAGCGACATCCAGGCCGGTGAGTCCGTCGGCGACCACGTGGAGTCGGTACTGGTCGCGGACGACGCGGGGATCAACTACGTCAGGTGGTCCCAGCACAAGACCCTGGAGAAGCTCAAGGCCAAGTCCACGATCTACAAGGGCACCCTCGTCATCGGCGAGATGTTCGGCACGGAGGCAAGCGTCCCGGCGGGCAAGGCCGTCGTCGGTCTCTCCCTCAAGGAGGGCCAGTACCCCGAGGGCATCCAGGCGGGCGACCTTGTGGCCGCCTACCAGGTCGGCGACACCAACTCCTCGAACTCGGACGACGAGACGGGCACCGGCTCCTCCGGTTCCGCGGGCACCGGCGGTACGCCGATCGTCGACAACGCCCGTGTCGCCAAGGTGCCGGACGACAAGGGCGACAGCACCATCAGCAGCACCAACAAGCGCATCACGGTAACCGTCGACGAGAGTGATGCCGCCGCGCTGGCCCGTGCCGCCGCCGCGAACCAGGTCGCCCTCGTCCTCATCCCCGGCAACTAGCGGCAAGAGAGTCACACACACCATGGCCCTCATCGCCCTAGCCGCCGACAAAGGTTCCCCCGGCGTCACCACGGCGGCCGTCGCCCTCGCCGCCGTCTGGCCCCGCAGGGTGCTGCTCGCCGAGACCGACCCGGCCGGCGGCGACCTCGTGTACCGCAGTGCCGCCGCGCACGGCGGGCCGCTGAACCCGAACACCGGCATGCTGTCCATCGCCGCCACCGCCCGCCGTGGCCTCGTACCGGATCAACTCTGGGACCACGTACAGCCGTTGAGTGGTGGGCTCGAAGTGCTCGTCGGGCTCGGGAACGCCGAGCAGGCGGCCGGGCTCGCGGGGCTGTGGCCCACGCTGGGCCGGGCCTTCGCGCAGCTCGCCGACTCCCCGCACGCGCCCGCCGACGTCATCGCGGACTGCGGACGGATCAGCGGTGACACCCCGGCCGTCGAGATGTTCTCGCAGGCGGCCCTCGTACTCCTCATCTCCCGCACCGAGCCGGAGGCCATCGCGCGCGTACGCGACCGGGCCACCGCCCTCAGCGCCAAGCTGCACGGCGGAGCACGGGGTGCCGCCGCGCTCGGCACGCCCCTCATCGGGGTCGTCCTCATCACCGACCCGAGCGAGTCCGGCAAGCTCGTCCACCAGGTCAACGACATGCTGGTGGCCGCGCAGACCGGCGCCCGGGTTGTCGGCACGATCGCCGAAGACCCGGCGGGCGCCGACCAGTTGGCCGGCCGCAAGCGCGGACGGCTCGACAAGTCGCTGCTCATCCGCTCGGCGCGCAAGGTGACCTCGGACCTCTACCAGCAGTTCGGCGCGGCCTGGGCCGTACCGGCGGCCGGCGGTCCGAACGGTCAGGCCACCGCCGGAGCCGGCCGATGACAGCGGTCGACCACCAGCTGGTCAAGCGGTTCCGGCAGGAGGCCGGCGACCGCATCGCCGAACAGCGCCGGCTCGACCAGGTCTCCGGCGTCACACCGATGTCCAACGAGGACGAGCGGCACTACGCCCGCGCGGTGATAGCCCAGATACTGGAGGAGTACGCCCGTACGGAGATCAACTCCGGGCGTACGCCGCTGGACGCGGAGACCGAGGAGCAGTACGCGGCCGCCGTGCACGCCGCGCTCTTCGGGGTGGGGCGTCTGCAGCCGCTGCTCGACAACCCCGAGGTCGAGAACATCGACATCAACGGGTACGACCAGGTCTTCGTCGGCTACGCCAACGGCGAGGAGACCAAGGGCGATCCCGTCGCGGAGACCGACGAGGAGCTCATCGAGCTCATCCAGATCCTCGGCGCGTACTCCGGTCTCTCCTCCCGGCCCTTCGACTCCGCGAACCCGCAGCTCGACCTGCGGTTGCCGGACGGATCCCGGCTCTCCGCCGTCATGGACGTGACGCGCAGGCCCGCCCTGTCCATCCGTCGCGCGCGCATGGGCAAGGTCTTCATGTCCGACCTCGTCGGGAACGGCACGCTCACCCCCGACATCGGGCACTTCCTCGCCTGTGCCGTCCGGGCGCGCAAGAACATCATGATCGCGGGCGCGACCAACGCCGGTAAGACGACGCTCCTTCGCGCCCTCGCCAACGAGATCCCGCCGCACGAGCGTCTCATCACCGTCGAGCGCGCCCTGGAGCTCGGCCTCGACCAGTTCGCCGATCTGCACCCGAACGTCGTGGCGTTCGAGGAGCGGCTGCCCAACTCCGAGGGCCAGGGCACCATTTCGATGGCGGAACTGGTCCGGCGGTCGCTGCGTATGAACCCCTCGCGCGTCATCGTCGGTGAGGTCCTCGGCGACGAGATCGTGACCATGCTGAACGCGATGTCGCAGGGCAACGACGGCTCGCTGTCCACGATCCACGCCAACAGCTCCAGCGAGGTCTTCAACCGTATTTCCACGTACGCGCTCCAGGCGACCGAGCGGCTGCCCATCGAGGCCAGCCAGATGCTCGTCGCGGGCGCGGTGAACTTCGTCGTCTTCGTCCAGCGGCGCAACAACTACCAGACGGGCGGCCGACTCCAGCGCATGGTCACCTCCATCCGCGAGGTCAACGGCGTCGACGGACGCGTCCTGTCCAGCGAGGTGTTCGCCGAGGCGGCGGACGGCCGGATCGTGCCGCACGCGCCCCTCGCCTGCCTCGAAGACCTGATCCAGCACGGCTATCGCCTGCCCGGCGGCGGGAACTGGGGGTGAGCTGACCATGAACCTCGACGGACTCGGCTCCATGGGCGGGCTGTTCTCCACGACGGTCCTGTACGCGCTCGGCTGCGGCATCGCCGTCGGCGGCGGCCTCGCGCTGCTGGCCGTAGCGGTCCGCGGACTGCCCGCCAAGCCCGAGCACGAGAAGCAGAAGGCGAGCGAACGGGCCTCCGAGCTCGTACGGTTCGCCGGCCAGCGCGGTTCGATCGCGGCCGGCGCCGGCATCGTCGTCCTGCTGCTCACGCGGTGGGCCGTCGCCGGAATCGCGACCGCCGTCCTCGTCTTCTTCTGGGACAAGCTCTTCGGCGGCGCCTCCGAGGAGAAGTCCGCCATGCGCCGCGTGGAGGCCCTCGCCTCCTGGACCGAGTCGCTGCGCGACACCATCGCGGGCGCGGTCGGCCTCGAACAGGCCATCCCCGCCTCCGCGCGCGCCGCGGCACCGGTCCTGCGCCCGCACCTCGACGCCCTCGTCGACCGCCTCCGCTCCCGTACGCCGCTGCCGGAAGCCCTCCAGCAGCTCGCGGACGAGATCAACGACGCGTCCGCCGACATCATCGTGGCCGCACTGATCCTCAACGCGCGGCTGCGCGGCCCGGGTCTGCGGCAGGTCCTGGGCGCGCTCGCCAAGTCGGCGCGCGAAGAGGTCGACATGCGGCAGCGGGTCATGGCGCAGCGCGCCTCGACCCGGCGCTCCGTACAGATCGTCGTCGCCGTCTCGGTCGCCTTCGTCCTCGGCCTGTCGATCTTCAACCGCGAGTTCGTCGAGCCGTACGGCACGGCGGTCGGCCAGCTCGTACTCGCCTGTGTCTGCGGCCTGTTCGCCATGGGCTTCCTGTGGCTGCGCAAGCTGTCGACCATCGAGACACCGGAACGCTTCCTGGTACGGGACGAGGCGTCCGTCCAGTTCGTCCGTCCCCGTACCTCGTCGCCCACGCCGTCCCAGCCCCAGTCGCTGCCGGAAGAGGGGGTACGCCGATGAACTCGTCCCTGACCATGCCCGTCGTGGTCGGTGCCGTCCTGGGCCTGGGCGTCTACGCCCTCGTACGCGCCCTGATGCCGTCCAAGCGCAGCGCGGTCTCGCAGGTCGCCCGCATCGACGCGATGCGGGCGCGGGGAGCGGCGTACGAGTCCTCGCACCGCACCGCCGACGCGGGGCGGATCGGGAGCGTACGGGCCGGAGTCGGCGCGCGCGTCTCCGAGTTCTACCTGCAGCAGGGCTGGGAGCTGCGCTCGCTGCGGGCCGACCTGGCCGTGCTGGACCGGAGTTGGGAGAACTTCCTCTCGACGAAGGTGTTGCTGGCGGCGGCCGGGCTGTTCTTCGGCCCGTTCATGTTCGCCGTGGTCTGGACGCTCGGCTTCGGCAGCAGCCCCGTCATCCCGGTCTGGCTCGCGCTGATGTTCGCGACCATCTTCTTCTTCCTGCCGGACCTGGAAGTACGCAGGGACGCGGCGGAGAAGCGGCGTGACCTGCGGCGCGTGATCGGCGCGTATCTGGACCTCGTGTCGATGAGCCTGGCGGGCGGCCGGGGTCTCCCGGAGGCCCTGATGGCCGCCGCCGAGGTCTCCGACGGCTGGGCCACGCAGCGCATCCGTAACGCGCTCGCGGACGCCCGGATCACCGGCATCAGCCAGTGGCAGGCGCTCGGTTCGCTGGGAGAGGACCTGGGGGTCGAGGAACTCAAGGACCTGTCGGCGTCGTTGGCGCTGGTCGCGGACGACGGCGCGAAGGTGCGCGAGTCGCTCGCCTCCCGCGCCGAGACGATGCGGCACCGCGAACTTGCCGAGATCGAGGGCAGCGCGGGTGAGAAGTCGCAGTCGATGCTCGTCGCGCAGCTGTTGCTCTGCGCGGGCTTCCTGGTCTTCCTGATCTTCCCGGCGGCGATGCGCGTGTTCCAGGTCTGACTCCGGCACCGACAACCGCATCCCCGAACAACTGCATCCCCGAACTGCTCTGCAATGACTCGAGAACTGTCTTGAGAGGACAACTCACCATGAACGGACGGAACTTCAGCACCGGGATCCCGGGGGTGGACTTCCTGATCACCTTCCTCCAGAGCCGGGTGCAGCGCGCCCGCTCCGGCGAGCTCGACCGTGGTGCGTCCGCGGTGGAGTGGGTCATCATCTCGGCGGTCGTCGTGGCGATCGTCGGCGTGGTCGCCGCGATCATCAACGCCGCGCTGAGCGACGGCGCCAACAAGGTCGGCGACTGCATCAAGGGCGCGGACGCGGGCAGCACCTGCTGATCCGCTTCCGACCCGACTCTCTTCTCTCTCATATCTCTCATACGGGGTAACTGGTGAGCGTACGACGCTGGGTACGCCGCCGGGTGGAGGCCGCCTCCGCCCGCGGCGACTCCGGCATGACCGCGATCGAGTTCGTGCTGCTCACGCCCGTGCTCTTCTTCATGATCTTCGCCACCGTGCAGTTCGCGCTGTACTTCTTCGCCGACCACGTGGCCCAGGCGGCGGCCCAGGCCGGCGCCCGCAAGGCCCGCGCGACGGCCGACGAACAGCCGGGCGCGTGGCGGGGCGAGGCACGGGACGTCGTCGACAGCTACATCGCGCAGCTGGGGCCGCAGTTGGTGCTCTCCCCGACCGTGGAGATGCTCCAGCCGGAGCAGAACACGGTGGGCGTGGAGATCACGGCGAAGGTGCCGTCGGTGTTCCCCGGGCTGGACCTCACGGTGCACGCGCAGTCCTCGGGACCGGTGGAGCGGTTCGTGCAGGAGGAGGGCAACTGATGCGGGTGCTTCCTGCCGAAGTGCGTTCGGCCGTACGGGACTTCGTGCCGGGCTTTGTAAGGCACTCCGTACCGGGTTTCGTACGTCAGCGGGCTCGTGCCGCCGCGGGTGCCCGCGACCGGGGGCTGTCCACCATCGAAGTGGTCATCCTGGCCCCGGTGATGATCCTCTTCATCCTGGTCCTCGTGGCCTTCGGGCAACTCGTGGACGGGCGCGGTGCGATCGACGGCGCCGCGCGGGACGCGGCCCGGGCCGGCTCGATCCAGAAGAACCACGCCATCGCCGTGTCCGAGGCCCGCAAGGCGGCCGCCGCGGACCTCGGAGACGTCTGCTCGGGTCCCGTGACGGTCAACCAGACCAGCGCCGGCTTCGAGCCGGACACCATCTTCACGGTCGAGGTGAGCTGCGAGGTGCGCGGCCTGGCGATGCTCGGCCTCGACGTCCCCACGACGCTGACCGCGAGCTTCAGTTCGCCGATCGACCCCCTGCGGAGGGCCGCGTGAACATCCCGCCCGCCGTACGCGACTGGGCCCGCGCCCGCCGTTCGCGGCTCGACGACCGGGGCTCCGGCGCCGGAGCGGTCATCATCTTCGCCCTCGTGTTCCTGTCCCTGTCGGCCTTCGTCATCGACGGCGGCCTGTCGATCTCCAAGCGGGAACGCGCCGCCGACATCGCCGAACAGGCCGCCCGGTACGCGGCCCAGGACATCGACCGCGAGGCCCTGTACGAGAACGAGGGCGGCGCCGCCCCCATCCTCTTCGAGAACTGCGGCGCCCGGGTCAAGGCCTTCGCCCAGGAAATGGGCATGACCGGCGCGGACATCGCCGCCACCCACTGCGTCGCCGCCAACGCCGACGAGGTCGAGGTGGAGGTCCAGCTCACGTACTCGCCGGTCTTCACGGGGATGTTCTACGGCGGGGATGTGGTGGTGCGGGGGCGGGCTGTCGCCGAGAACGAGGTCGGCTGAGATGGCCCAGCCGCACGTCATCCGCGCATCCCTCGTACGCACCGGTGCGCCGAATAGCGTAACAATTCCCCCTGTTTCTGGAGGTATTCTCCCTATGTCCAAACGTCCTACGACCGTCGCCGCGGCCTTCCTGGCGACCGCGATCGCGCTGTTGCTGACGGCGTGCGGTGGCGGGTCCGGGTCCAAGGATGAGGACAAGATCGCGGGGGCGGGCACGGACACGTCGAGATCGGCCTCACCCTCGACATCTCCGTCGGACGACGGGATCGACCGACCGACGGTCGAACTGCCGGAGGGCGACGAACTGGTCTTCACCCCTGAGGAGAGCGGTGAGGCCAAGGCGGACGCGGTGATGAGGGACAACGCCGAGTACTTGCGTGCCATCGACGAGGCGATCGGCGACCAGGACCCCAAGTCCAAGGCGGTGGCCTTCTACAGCAAGGACTCCGCCTACCTCGGTTCGGTCGACTGGATCGCTGGCTTCGTCAAGGACGGCACCACGGTGACCGGGACGGTCCGCTTCTTCGACCGCAAGGTCACGTTCAGCGAGGACGGTTCGGCGGGACTCACGTACTGCTCCGACGAGTCGAAGGGTTACACCAAGGACGTCAAGACGCAGAAGACCAACGTCACCAAGGCGTCCAAAGACTCGTATGTCCTCTACAACGACCGGCTGCGGAAGAGCGACCAGGGTGTGTGGCAGACCACCAAGAGCATCTCGAAGCGAGGCAGCGAGGTGTGCCAGCCGTGAACCGCTCGACCCGGACCGCAGCCCTGGGCACGGCCGTGGCCCTGCTCCTCACGGCCCAGGCCGCTCCCACGGCGTGGGCCGATCGAACCAACACCAACGGCACCAGCAAGGACGCCAGCGGCAAACGGAACGGTCGCACCATCAGCGTGCAGACTCGGGTCCAGACGACCGTCGACGGTGATTCCCGGTCTGCCAAGACCGGGAATCTGTCGTCGGCGGACAGTAACTGGACGCCACCCGCATGCTGGTACGAGCCGGCGTTCTCGCCGAAGGAGATCGAGTCCACCGTCAAGGCGTGGCGGAAGGTCGACGTGCTCGGGATCGGGGACCTGGTCGGCGGGGTGTTCGACTCGTACTACAAGGACGGCGAACCGTACAAGGACTACAACCTCGACAAGCAGGGCGAGGGCATGTTCTGGGCGGCGGCGGTGAATCCGAACCGCAAGGACGACCCGGAGGCCACGTCCTGCGACAAGCTGCCGTTCTGGGTGGACAACGGGGAGACTCCGGAGGAGCCCCTCGCCGTGTCCCCGCGCATCCTCGCCGAGTACGCGTACGACGAACTCCCCGTACCCGACACGGAGTTCAAGTCGGCCCCCGATGGGAAGTCGACCGTGAACCTGCCCACCTGGATCTGGCTGGACAGGGCCAAGTTCCGGAAGATCTCCGTCACGGCGAGCCTCCCGGGTACGGGCCTGTCCGCGACCACGAGCGCAGAGCCGGTGTCGCTGCACATCGAACCGGGCACGGCGGACGCCGAGACGTATCCGGCGAACGGCGACTGCACGATCAACGACGACGGCAGCATCGGCGAGCCCTACGCCAAGGGCAAGGCGGACCGGACGCCGCCGTGCGGGGTGACGTACCTGCGTTCCTCGGGCACGGACGACGCGTACGAACTCAAGGCCACCGTCACCTGGAAAATCACCTGGACGAGCACGAACGGGGAGGGCGGGGCTCTCCCCGACGGCACGTTCGGCGCGACGCAGGACGTGACGGTGCAGGAGATCCAGTCGGTCAACCGCTGAGGCGAGGGCGAGGCGAGACGGCCCCGAGGGAACGCCTTTCCTCGGGGCCGTCCGCTACTCGCCGCCGCCCTTGTCCTCGGACTTCACGCCCTCGGAGACCTGCTTCGCCAGGTCGTCGTCCAGCTTCTTGAACTCACGGACGACCGCCTCGGACATCTGGGCTTGTCGTAGACACCACCGTCGCCGATGTCGTCCTTGCAGGACTCGAAGAGTTTCTTCGTGTGGTTCATGCGGCTCTTGCCGTCTGCGCAAGTGGTGACTTTACTTCGCGTCGTCTACTTCGAGTTCGTCATCCGGTACTCGTACGCGATCACCGAGGGCTTGCCCGACTTCGGCAGGGTGGCGAGCGTCATGCCCTGGAAGGTGTCGGTGACGAGGGCGCGCTTGGCCGGGTTGTAGACGGACTCCTGCTTGTTCGGGTTGATCTCGAAGCTGCCCATGTACTGCTGCTTGAGCAGCGTTTCCTGGGTGTGGGCGGTCGGGACGACCGCGAGCACCCCGCCGTCGGCCAGCCGCAGCGCGTAAGTCGTCCCGTGCGCCGGGTCCTTGGCGAAGTACTTCTTGGTCGCCCACTTGGCCAGATCGAATGTTTCGCGCCCCTTGTAGAGCTTGAGGGCGTCCTTGGCCGGGTCCGTGGTGTGGGAGATCCCGGCGCCGGCCTTCTTCCCACCGGTCTCGTACAGGTCCTCGAACGCCGCGCTCACGTCGTTCGGGGCGAGGGCTCCGACCCGGGTGGAGGGGGCTACGGCGGTGGCGAGACCGTGGTTGCCGGTGTCGATCGTCGGGATCGGCGCCTCGGAGTAGACCGCCGACGTCAGCTTCCAGGCCCCGCCCTCCTTGCCGAAGACCAGGAGGGCGGGGGTCTTCGATCCACTGGCGGTGGCCTTGACGGCGAACCAGTCCTCACCGGCGGGGATGTAGTACGTACGGTCCTGGTAGGTGAAGGGCTTCTCGTAGTCGCTCCGGTCCGCCTTCGTCCAGGTGCTGAAGGTCTTGTAGTCGGCCTTGCTCTGCTCGTGGACCTGGCCGCCCTCGACCGTCGACAGCAGCTTGGCGTTCCGTGTCTTGTTCGCCTTGCCGTTGACAGTCGTGTAGTTGTCGACGATCTTCGCCGCCTGCTCGCGGGTCACGGCGCCCTTGGGGGCGGCGGAGGCCGAGGCTTTCGCGTCGGCCTTCCCGTCGTCGTCCGTGGTGCCGCCGCCACACGCGGTGAGAGCGACGGTGGAGGTCAGACCGAGCATCAGCAGAGCGATACCGGTCGTGCGTGTGGCGCGTGCCGGGTGGAGGGATGCCATGGTGTGCGCGTCTCTTCTTCTGTTGTGGGTCTCGGTGAAGGGAACGACTGACGCGAAGGCGCGGTCGCGCGTCAGCGGTTGATCGACTGGATCTCCTGGACGTTCATGTCCTGGGTGGTCTCGAAGGTGCCGTCGGGCAGGTCGCCGCCCGCGCCGCCAGTGCCTTCCCAGGTGATCTGCCAGGTGACGGAGGCGCTGAGCTCGTACGGCTTGCCGCTGGAGGCACGCAGATAGTTGATGCCGCAGGGCGGAGTTCCGTCGGACTCGCCCTTCACGTACGGGGTGCCGATCGAACCGTCTTCGTTGATCTCGCAGTCACCGCTCGCGGGGTAGGTCTCCGCGTCCTCCGTGCCCGGTTCCAGGTGCAGGGCGACCGGCTTCGCCGTCGTCTCCGCCCAGAGGTTGGTGTTGGGCAGCTCGGCGCGGACCTTGACCTCCTGGAAGGTCCCCTTGTCGAGCCACATCCAAGTGGGCAGGTTGACGGTGGACTTGGTCGCCGGCTTCAGCTCGATCTCGGTGTCGGGGACCTCGACCTTGTCGTAGGCGTACTTGGCGAGAGTCTCCGCGGTGGGGGCGTTCGGCACGGCGGGGACCTCACCGGCGTCCTGCCAGAACATGACGCGTTCGCAGTCCCACGACTCCGGGTCGGCGGTGTCGGGGGCGACGCCTCGCCAGAAGTAGCCGTCCTTGCCGATGTTGTAGTTGTCGTAGCCCTTGGCGGGGTTGAGGGAGCCGTCCTTGTAGTTGTAGGCGTCCTTGCCGTCCCGGTAGTGATCCGTCCACAGCTTCTCGCCGCCCCAGGACGTGTGGGGGCCGACATATCCCAGGCCGTTCGTCTCCGCGAGCGCCTTGAGCTGCTCCGGCGTGAGAACGGGCTCGTACCAGCACGGCGGCGGCGTCCAGTTCACATCCGTCGACGAGATACGGCCGCGCTTACCGCCGGTGGGGCCACTGACCTGGGTGACCTTGATACGGGAGACGGAGGCGGACAGCGACCTGTCGTCGACTTTCCCGGCGGGGCCCGACGGTTGGGTTTCCTTGTCCGACGGGGCGTCGGCGTGCGCGATGCCGCCGCTCCACAGAGCTACGGCGACAGCGGCTATCGGGACCAGGAGGCGTGAGGGATTCGCCGTCCTCATGCCTTGCACTCCTTGGCCTTGCCCACGACCTCGATGATCGACGCCTTCCAGACCTTCGAGGATCCGGACGGCGGGAGCATGAGCACGCTGTACTTCAGGTAGCTCTTCAGGCTTTCCTTGGTGTACAAGGTCTTCCCGGTCTTGATTTCCTTGCCGTAGTACTTGGCCTGGTTCTCGCAGAAGCGCACGAGGACGCCCTTGCCGTCGCTCAGCGTGTTGACGTCCTCGTCGTAGAACTTGTCCGTCCCGGTGGGGGTCCAGCCCCCCTTCACCCAGGTCTGGATCTGCTGCTTCGCGTACTGCGTGGCCTGACCGGCCGAGTAGTACTGGTACGCCGGATCGTCCGGGGCCTGCTCGGCGAGTCCGTGGTTCAACGCCCGGAGGTAGTTCTGCGCGTCGGTGAGCGCCGCCGCGTGCTTGGCGTCGGACGGCTGATCGAAGTCGAAGACCAGATCCAGATCGTCCGGGACGCTGATGTCCGGACTGCCACTCGCTGTCGCGGACGCCGAGGCCGACGGACTGCTCGACCCCTTGTCGGCCCCCTTGATGCCGTCCGAGGACGAGTCGTCTCCGCCGCCACAGGCGGTCAGCAGAATTGCCGCGGTGGCGGCGAGCGCGGCAGCGGTGGTCACGGTGCGGCGGGCCACGGGTGTACTCCCCCTGTTTTAAGGCATGTGTGCAACAGAGAACGAAGCTATCAGGGGGGAGTAGAGGGTCTCGGGGCGGCAGTGGGGGATTGTGTGGGGATCGTGAGATCTGTGACGTGACAGTTGCGAAGTGCCCGGAGCCCAGGCAGGGAAGGGCAGAGGGCTGGTTGGATATCGCGGGCATAGGGGGCGGGCCGTGAGGAATCGGTCGGGCTCAAGGACTCCTCCTCTCCCAGCCCTTCGACACCCTCAATAAGATCTAAGTAGGCTCAGCACACCCCCTGCTCTCCCTCCCTCCACACACGACATCAGGACACCCGCCATGGCGCGACGTACCACTTCCAACTCGACGGGAAGCTCGCCGGGTCCGAGGAATCGGACGCCGCAGCCCCTGCCTCGGCGGCGCCGTACGTTCGGGGACTTTCTGAAGGCGTTTGTCGCCTTCGTGGCCCTGCTCTTGCTGCTGATCGGGGTGCCCGGGGCGCTGGCCTCGCAGATCGGGTGGCCGCTGCCGAGCGGTTCGCCGGGTCTGGACTGGCTCCAGAAAGAGATCAGCGTCGATACGTTCATCAACACGCTGACCGTCGTCGTCTGGTTCGCCTGGGCCCAGTTCACCGCGTGTGTGCTCGTCGAGGTGAAGGCCGCCCTGTCGGGTGTCGGGCTGCCGAACCGCGTGCCCGGCGCCGGCCCGAGCCAGTTGCTCGCGCGGCAGCTCGTCGCGGCGCTGCTGCTCGTCGGTGCGACGGCGGCGAGCTTCACGCCGGGGCTGTCGCAGCTCGGGCAGCAGCTGGACGGGAACCAGCGGCCTGCCGCCGCGGCCGCGCAGCAGACGCCGGGCGGGCTCCTCGGCCAGCAGCAGGAGCAGGCGGCCTCGACGGCGGCCGCCCTGGCCGAGCAGGCGGCCTCCGCCGCCGCGCACGCCGAGAGCGGGACCGGCGCCCACGCCTCCGACGACGACACGAAGTTCTACCGGATCCAGCCCCCCGAGGGCCGGCACCACGACTCCCTCTGGGAGGTCGCGGAGCGCCACCTCGGCGACGGGCGGCGGTACAAGGAGATCTACCAGCTCAACAAGGACCGTACGCAGCCCGACGGTTCGAAGCTCTCCGAGGCCAGCCTCATCCGGCCCGGCTGGATCATGGAGATGCCCGGCGACGCCCGTGGCGGCGAGCTCGTGGAGATGCCCGACGAGGCCCCGAAGGTCTCCGAAGACGTACAGCAGCAGATCTCCGACTACGCCCGGACCGGCGGTGCCCAGGGCGCAGGCGGCCAGCAGGGCGGCGGCTCCGGGTCCCTCGACCGCGACACCGCCCACATCAGCCTTCCCGAGCAGCGGCCCGCCCCCGACCAGGGACACCAGCAGGGTCAGGACGGGCGGCAGGGCCAGGAGCACGCCGCCCCCGCCGCCGGTGAAGACGGTGGGTTCGGGCTGCCGCAGGCACTGCTCGGCGCGCCCCTTCTCGCCGCCGGTCTCCTCGGCGCCCTCGGCAGGCGCCGCCGTCAGGCCCTGTGGCAGTCCGCCCTCGGTGCCGTCGGCGGGCGGCGCGGCATGGAACCGCCGACGCCCACCGGCGCCGCCGCCGACGCGCAGGACGCGCTGCTGGTGGGGGCCGACCCCGAGGGCGTACGCCTTCTCGACCTCTCCCTGCGCGGGCTCGCCGCGTCGCTCGCGGGGGAGTCCCGGCCGCTGCCGACCGTCTACGCGGCCTGGATGAGCGGCAACGGCGACCTGCACCTCCAGCTCGCCCAGCCCGCCGGAAAGCCGCCGGCGCCCTGGCAGCTCGGGCAGGACCAGACGTTCTGGATGCTCGCGAGGGCGGACGCCGAGCGGTACGAGGACGTCGACACGGCCGCCCCCTACCCCGGCCTCGTCAGCCTCGGCACGATGGACGACTCGCGGCTCCTCCTCAACCTGGAGGCCGTGCCCGGCATCGTCTCGCTGAGCGGCCGCGAGCAGGACCGGGCGGGCGTCTTCGCCTCCGTGGCCGCCGAGTTGGCGACGAACGGCTGGTCCGACCGCATGACGATCACCCTCGTCGGCTTCGGGGAGGACCTGACGCCCCTCGCGCCCAACCGGCTCCGCCACCTCGACGACATCGAGGCGCTCGTGGAGACCATGGAGGCGGAGACGCGGCAGCGGCGCGGCGCACTGGGTGCCGCCGGTCACGACTCCGTGCTGACCGGGCGTACGGGGCCTGCCCAGCACACCCGTTGGGCCCCGCACCTCGTACTGCTCGCCGCCGAGCCGTCCGCCGAGGACGCCGTCACGCTCGCCGAACTGGCCGCCGACGCGAGCCGGTTGGGCATCGGATACCTCGTCGGCACGCAGTCGGGCGATCTGCCCGGTGCCGCCTGGGAGATGGAGATCACCAGCGAGGGCAAGCTCCTCGCGCCGCTCCTCGGCCTCGAACTCGACGCGCAGCTCCTGCCGGTGTCCCAGCAGCGGGCCGTCGTCGAGCTGTTCACCGACGCCGACCCCGAGCGCGACGACGACCGCCCGACCACCACCCCGCCGTTCCTCGTCGACATCAGCGAGCAGGGGCGTCCCGCGGTGTACGCGCGGCTCGTCGGCCCGTACGAGATCATCGGCCTCGAAACGCCGGACGGTGAGCGCAGCCCGCTGCTGCACGAGGCGTTGGCGCTGCTGCTTCTGCACCGCGAGGGTGTGCACCCGCGGGTGCTGTCCTCCGCGCTCTGGCCGCGCGGTGTCACGGACGACGTACGGGACGCGCTCGTCGAGCGGCTGCGCGCCTGGCTCGGCAACGACCCGGACGGTACGCCGAGGCTCGGCACCGACTCGACCGGGCGGCTCAAGCTCGCCAAGTCCGTCGTGTCCGACCTGGACGTGCTGCGGTCGCTGTACCACGAGGCCACGCAGGGGCGGGGCGCCGACAGCCGTGCCGTGCGCGGGCGTCTGCTGACCGACGCGCTCGTGCTGGTGCGGGGGCCGTTGCTCGCCGAGCGGCCCGCGGGGCGGTACGGGTGGCTGACCCACGAGATCATCGACGCCCAACTGCCCCTGCTCGTCGCGGACATCGGGCTTGCCCTGTCCGCGTTCCACCTGGAGAAGGGCCGGGCGGAGAAGGCGATCGAGGCGCTGAACGCGGCGCTCGGCTCCGCGCCGGGCGACGAGCGGCTGTGGAACGAGTTGCTGCGCGCCACGCACGCGACCGGCGACAGTGACCGTCTGAAGAGTCTCGCCGCGGATCTGGTCTCACGCTCCGGGGCACGCGGCCTGCCGCCCCGGACCGAGGCCCTGCTGGACGAGCTGCTGCCGACCTGGCGCAGCGGCGTGGCCGCCGTGGGATGAGCGGCCTCCAGTCGATCGACCTGTTGATGATCGTCGGCGCCGCCCTCTGGGGCGGCGCCGCCGGTCTGCTCGTCCCCCGCCCCGCCCACCGCTTCTCCGTCGCCCCCGACGAGCCCTGGCGGACGCGGTGTCCCGGAGGGCACCTCATCGGTGGCTGGGTCGGCCTGGCCCGTTGTCGGGAGTGCGTGGGGCGGCGGACGTACGGTCCCAGCACCCCCCTCGTCGCCCTCGCCACCGCGCTCGTCTGCGGGGCGCTGGCCGTGGCGACCGGGACCCGGCCCGAGCTGGGCGTCTGGCTGTTGATCGCGCCCCTCGGTGTGCTGCTCGCCGTCGTGGACTTCACCGTGCAGCGGCTGCCGGACGTGCTGACGCTGTCGCTCGCGGGGGCCGCATTGGTCCTGCTCGCGGGAGCAGCCGTCGCGCCCGAGAACGCCGGGGACTGGCTGACCGCGCTGTACGGGTCCCTCGCCCTCGGCGGCGGCTACTTCGTCCTCTTCCTCATCAACCCCAACGGCATGGGCTTCGGTGACGTGAAGCTGGCGCTCGGTCTCGGCGCCGCCCTCGGCTGGTACGGCTGGGGAGCCCTGATGCTCGGCACCTTCGCCGGGTTCCTGTTCGGCGGGCTGTACGGGCTGGGGCTCGTCGTCGTCCGCAGGGCCGGCCGCAAGACCTCCATGCCCTTCGGCCCCTTCCTGATCGCGGGCGCCTTCGTGGGCCTGCTCATCGGGGCGTACGCGGCCTGACGTCGAGTGCTCGTACGGCCTGACGTCGAGTGCTCGCACGGCCTGACGTGGAGTGCTCGTACGGCCTGACGTCGGGTGATCACATGTCCTGGCGTACGCTGGATCAGTCCGTCCACACCCCTATGAAAGGGACCGCTCCGGTGACCGAGAAGGCCGACCTTCAGTCCGTCCTCGACCGTGCCGCCGAGGGTGGGCGGATCACCCCGGAAGAGGCGCTCGACCTCTACCGTGACGCCCCGCTGCACGCGCTGGGGTCCGCCGCCGACGCCGTACGCCGCCGTCGGTACGCCGGTACGGAGCACATCGCGACGTACATCATCGAGCGCAACATCAACTACACGAACGTCTGCGTCACGGCGTGCAAGTTCTGCGCCTTCTACGCGCCGCCGAAGGACACCGCCAAGGGCTGGACGCGGGATCTGGACGACATCCTGCGCCGCTGCGCGGAGACCGTCGAGCTCGGCGGCACGCAGATCATGTTCCAGGGCGGACACCACCCGGACTTCGGCGTCGAGTACTACGAGGAGCACTTCGCCGCGATCAAGGCCGCCTATCCGCAGCTCGTCATCCACAGCCTGGGGGCGAGCGAGGTCGAGCACATGGCCCGTATCTCCAAGGTGAGCGCCGAGGAGGCGATCCGGCGCATCCACGCCGCCGGGCTCGACTCCTTCGCCGGTGCCGGTGCCGAGCTGCTGCCCGCGCGGCCCCGCAAGGCCATCGCCCCGCTCAAGGAGAGCGGCGAGCGCTGGCTGGAGATCATGGAGGCCGCGCACAACCTGGGTGTCGAGTCCACGTCCACCATGCTCATGGGTACCGGCGAGACCAACGCCGAGCGCATCGAGCACCTGCGGATGATCCGTGACGTACAGGACCGGACGGGTGGCTTCCGGGCCTTCATCCCGTACACGTACCAGCCCGAGAACAACCACCTCAAGGGCCGTACGCAGGCCACGCTCTTCGAGTACCTGCGGATGATCGCCATCGCGCGGCTCTTCATGGACAACATCGCCCACATCCAGGGCAGTTGGCTGACGACGGGCAAGGAGGTCGGCCAGCTGTCGCTGCACTACGGCGCCGACGACCTCGGCTCGATCATGCTGGAGGAGAACGTGGTGTCGTCCGCCGGCGCCAAGCACCGCTCCAACCGTATGGAGATCATCGACCTGATCCGCAAGGCGGGGCGCGTCCCGGCCCAGCGGGCCACGACGTACGAGCACCTCGTCGTCCACGACGACCCGGCGAACGACCCGGTCGACGAGCGGGTCCAGTCCCACATCTCCTCGACGGCGATCGAGGGCGGTACGGCCCACCCGGAGCTCAAGCTCCTCGCCTCCAACTAGTGCCCCGGCCGGTGTCCCGACCAGTGCTTCAACTGGCTTTGCTGTGCTGACGATTCACGTCGCGGACGAGCTGCGGTACGCCTGGGACGACCCCGATCCGGTGCACCAGACCATCAAGGACGGGGCCGTCGCAGTGGAGGGCGACCGGGTCGCCGCGACGGGGGCGCTCGCCGGCCTTCAGGAGCGCTTCCCGGGTGCGCGTGTGCGGCGGTGGCCCGGCGTTCTCGGGCCCGCCCTCGTCCACCGGGGGCCGCTTCCGGATGCCCCGACACCGCGCGAGCGGATCCATGCCGTGCTCAAGTTGGGGGCGGTGGGGGTGCTGGAGGAGTACGCCGACACGGCCGCGCTGAGGGCGGCGGCCGGGCGTAACGACGTGGTCGTGCTGTCCCAGGTCCGTCCCGCGGAGATCGCGGCCGGGGGCCGGGCGGACCTCGCGGTCTTCGACGAGGACGGGGTGTGCGTGGCGACCGTGTGCGCGGGGCGCCTTGTGCACAGGCGCCGGTAGCTCCGCTGGTTGGGCGGTTTTCGGGTGAGGGTCCGCCGCGGCGCGCGAGCAACCCCATCCACCCGCAGCCGAAATATGACCGTACTCACCCGGTGAACGCCTCCGCGAAATCCCCGGCCTGCTGGTCAACTCCGCTGCAATCAGTGGCCGCGTCATCCGCAGAGGAATTGTCCTTACACGGCTGGTCCCGGAACGTCGACCACATCGACACCCACGCGACCCCCTTCTCCTCCGCGAACGAGCGAACCTGCGCCGCGTCGGACAGGGAGAACGTCTCGTTGTCCACGTCGTTGACGCCGATCATCGAGGTGAGGGCGAGCCCCTTCCAGGCCCCGGCGTCCGACAGCCCGAATACGTCCTCCAGTTGATCGTGGGCGGCCTGGGCCGATGTCTCGGCGTAGTCGCCCATGTCCTCGTCGTACGAACTGCCGTAGTTCATGGTCATGATGTTGACCGTGGAGACCTGGACGCCGTTGTCGTTGGCGGACTCCAGCAGCGCCAGGCTGTCGTTGTCGAGCCCGGACGGCATCACGGGCAGGGTGAAGGTGACCGCCAGGTCGGAGCGCTCCTTCTGGAGCAGGGCGATCGCCTCGGAGCGCAGCGCGACCGAGTCGGAGTCGGTCAACTGCTTCCCCTCGATGTCGAAGTCGGCCTCCGTCGCCCCGGCGGCGTCGAGCGCCGCCCCGTAGGCGGCGGCCAGTTCGGAGGCGCTGTCGCAGGTCGAGGCGAGCTCCTTGCCGGAGGCGCCGCCGAAGGAGACGCGCACGGCGCCGCCGGACTCCGTGAGCGCCGATATACGGGACTTGACCGCCGAGTCGCCGATGGCCGTCGTGCCGTTCCACTTCGGCGTGCAGCCGCTGCCGCCCGCGATGACGAAGGCCAGGTTGTACGTGGCCGGGGAGCCGGCCGAGTCGTTCCCGGAGGCGGTGGTGGCGCTGACGTACGGGGCGTACGTGGTGGCGGCCGACTCCGCCGGGGCCGAGGCCGATGGCGACTCAGAGGCCGCCCCCGCCCCCGCCGCCGACGGCCGCGATGACGACGATGACGACGACTCCGAGTCCGGTTCCGAGGAGCATCCGGCGCAGGTCAGGGCCGCCAGACAGACGAGCCCGGCAGTCGGCTTGAGGAAACTCCGCATTGCGTATGCACCGCTCTCTGGTTCACGTCGTGGACTGAAAACGTCTCACAGGCGTCCGCGGTCCACGAAGTCGAGCGGAACTCTCTCAGGGAAACGACAGGATCAGGCAATTCTCATGGCCGTCTCACAACAAAATCAGAGTTTCGGACACATAAAGGCTGCCTAATATCCGGGGAATGCATTCCGAGCCTGCCATCGAATCCCGCGCCGCCGGCCACGGCCGCGGCCGCCGCCGCAAACGCGGCAACGGGTCCAACGGGTCCTTCGGGTCCAAGGGATCCGAAGACGGTCCCGTGTTCGTTGACAACTCCGGGCGCAGAGCGAAGCTGCTGCGCCGGATCGGTCTCCTCCTGGGTGTCGTCTGCATCGGGTACGCGGTCGTGCTCGGCATGGCGTTCATGGGCTGGGGCCCCTCACTCTCCCCGTCCTCGCTGCTGCCCTTCGGGGGCGGCGGCCCGGGCGGCAACCAGAACTCCCGGCCCGGCGGCGGTGTCCAGCCGCAGGGCGGCACCGGCAGCCCGCCAACGCGGCCCACCGGCACCCCGCCCACAGGCGTCGCCACCGGCGCACCGCCGGCCGGAGCCGCGCCCACCGCCGTCCCGTCGGCATCCGCGGACCCCGCCTCCGTCTCCGCTCCGTCCGCGTCCGCCTCGGCGGCCGCGGGCGCCAACTGACCGGAACGCACTCACACTCATGGCTACTACGACGCCCTCGCGCGGCCGCAGGCGTGCCCCGTCCCGGATGACACGGGCCGCGGGCAAGGCCGCGGCGCTGCAGAAACCGCGTGTCATCCTCGCCCTGCTGCTCCTTCTCGCACTCACCAGCGTGATGCTGCTCGACGGCTATCTGCGTGCCGAGGTCGGCGGCGACGAGCGTGTACGCAGCAACGCCAGCTCCAGCAAGGTCCCCGACAAGGTCCTCGACGGCGGGCCGATCCTCTCCTTCCGGGGCGGACAGGCCGAGAGCCAGTCGGTCCCCGAGAAGACCATCGCGCTCACCTTCGACGACGGCCCCAACCCCACCTGGACTCCACAGATCCTCAAGATCCTGGAGGAGAACGACGTCCCGGGCACGTTCTTCGTGGTCGGCTCGATGGTGTCGCGCTATCCGAGCATCGTGAAGAACCTGGTGGACCAGGGCAACGAGATCGGCATCCACACCTTCACGCACGTCGACCTCTCGTACCAGAGCGACGACCGGATCGCCCGCGAGATGGACCAGACGCAACTCGCGCTCGCGGGTGCGGCGGGCATCACGACCACGCTGTTCCGCGCTCCGTACTCCTCCGAGGCGGACGCCATCGACAACTACAGCTGGCCCGTCTACAAGAAGCTCGGCGAGGAGGGCTACACCAGCGTCTTCGTCGACACCGACAGCGACGACTGGAAGCGGCCGGGCGTCTCGAAGATCATCAAGTGGGCCACGCCGACGAAGAACAAGGGCGCCTCCGTCCTCTTCCACGACGCGGGCGGCGAGCGTTCACAGACGGTCAAGGCGCTCGGGACGTACATCAAGAAGATGAAGGCGAAGGGCTACACCTTCACCACCATCAGCGGCGCGATCCAGCAGACGAACGGCCAGAACGGTCAGAGCGGCCAGCAGCCCGCCGGTGAACAGGGTGAGCAGGCCGGGCAGAGTGAGCAGGCCGGCGGCCAGGCCCCCGGCGCCCAACAGGACCAACAGGGCCAGCAGCCTGATCAGTCGGGGCAGCCCGGTCAGTCGGGACAGGCGGGACAGGCGGGGGGAGTCAACAGCCTCCAGGCCGCCCACCGCACGGCCACCGGCACCACCCTCTACGAAGGCAAGGCCCTCGTCGCGGCCGTCGCCGTCGCCGAGTGGACCGTACCGGGGCTCGCGACCGGGCTCGCCGTCGTCGGCGTCGCCGTCATGGGCCGCTTCGGGATGATGCTGATCCTCGCCCGCAGGCACTACCGGCAGCGCAACAAACACCGGTTCAGCTGGGGGCCGACCGTCACACAGCCGGTCAGCGTGATCGTGCCCGCGTACAACGAGAAGGAGTGCATCGCCAACACCCTTGAGTCGCTGGCGAAGAGCACCCACCCGATCGAGATCATCGTGGTCGACGACGGCTCGACGGACGACACGTCCCGGATCGCGCGCGATGCGGCACGGTCCTTCGGCATGACGAACGTCCGGGTCATCCGCCAGGAGAACGCGGGCAAGCCGGCCGCCCTCAACAACGGCGTCCGCAGCGCCAGTTACGACATCGTCGTGATGATGGACGGCGACACCGTCTTCGAGCCGGACGCCGTCCACCAGCTCGTCCAGCCCTTCGCGGACCCGGAGGTCGGCGCGGTCGCGGGCAACGCCAAGGTCGGCAACCGCAACACGATCATTGGCGCCTGGCAGCACATCGAGTACGTGATGGGCTTCAACCTCGACCGCCGCATGTACGACCTGCTGCGCTGCATGCCCACCATCCCGGGTGCGATCGGCGCGTTCCGCCGGGACGCGGTCCTGGAGGTCGGCGGCATGAGCGAGGACACGCTCGCGGAGGACACCGACATCACCATCGCGATGCACCGCGGCGGCTGGCGGGTCGTCTACCAGGAGCACGCCAGGGCCTGGACGGAGGCGCCCGCCTCGCTCAAGCAGCTGTGGTCGCAGCGCTACCGCTGGTCGTACGGGACGATGCAGGCGCTGTGGAAGCACCGCAAGTCCCTTACGGACAAGGGTCCTTCGGGCCGCTTCGGCCGGGTCGGCATGCCGCTGGTCGTCATCTTCCAGATCGTCACGCCGGTCTTCGCCCCGCTCATCGACGTGTTCACCCTCTACTCGATGATCTTCATCGACTTCAAGGCGGCCCTGCTCGCCTGGCTGGCGGTCCTCTGCGTCCAACTCGTCTGCGCGGCCTACGCGTTCCGGCTGGACCGGGAGAAGTACCGCTACCTGCTGATGATGCCGCTGCAGCAACTCGCGTACCGGCAGATGATGTACCTCGTCCTCATCCACTCCTGCATCACCGCCCTCACCGGCGGCCGCCTGCGCTGGCAGAAACTGAAGCGTACGGGCGAGGTCGGCACACCGGCGGGGGTCGGCTGATGAGCTGGGGGACGGATCAATCGGGCTACCCGCAGGAGCATCCACAGCAACCACAGGGCTACGACTACGACTACGGGTACGGGTACGGTCGGCAGCAACAGCCGTACGGGCAGCCGCAGTACGGTGGCCGGCCGTACCCCGAGCAGTACGTCGACCGCGACCAGCAGGGGTACGCACCGGAGTACGTACCGGAGCAGGCGTCGGCGGACCACACTGCGTACCCCGCGCCGGATCCGGATCCGGCGCCCGAACCGGCCCCGGACGCGCCGCCGAAGCCCGTCGGCCGCGACCGCTACTTCGACACCCTCCGCGCGGTCGCGCTCGTCCGCGTGGTCACGTACCACACCTTCGGCTGGGCCTGGGCGGGCATGGTCTTCCCCTCCATGGGGATCATGTTCGCGCTGGCCGGCACACTGATGGCGAAGTCGCTGGAGCGGCCCGCCCTCAAGGTGATCAGGAGCCGGATCCGCCGGCTCCTGCCGCCCTTCTGGTTCTGGGGCTTCTTCGTCGTGGTCGCGATGCTGATCCACGACTGGATGCCCGGCTGGCAGATCGTCTACTGGATCGTGCCGCTCGGCGACCCGCCGGGCAACGCGTGGGGCGAGCAGGCCTGGGAGATCCTCTGGTACCTGCGGACATACCTGTGGTTCGTGTTGCTGTCGCCCCTTCTCCTGAGGGTGTTCCGGCTGGCCCCGGTCGCGGTGCTCGTTCTCTCCCTCGCCCCGATCCTGGTCGTCCACTTCCTGTGGGAGCCGCCGGACGACCGCTTCGGGAGCGCGCTCACCGACCTGGCCACCTTCCTCTTCTGCTGGATCCTCGGCTTCGCGCACCGCGACGGCGTACTGCAACGGCTCAAGCCGTTCGCCGTCGTCGTCCTCTCGCTCGCCGCGATCGGCTACGCCGGCTGGTACGCCTTCACGCACCAGGCCGAGACGGGCTCGTACGACCTCGACGACATCCCGCTCGCGCAGGCCTTCTGGTCGGCGGGGTTCGTGACGCTCCTGATGTACGCCAAGGCGCACTTCCGGATCGACTTCGCCGGGCTGGCCCGCTTCAGGCGCCTCGACCGGATCGTCACGATCTTCAACGCCCGTGCCGTGACCCTCTACCTCTGGCACGAGATCGCACTGATCCTGGCCGTCCCGCTGATCGACCAGTTCTGGAACGTGCCGGCCTTCGAGACGTATCTGCCGCTGGAGAGCCAGTGGTTCATGTTCGGCATCGGCTGGATCCTCATCGCCGTGTTCATCCTGCTCTGCGGCTGGGTGGAGGACGTGGCGGCGAAGAAGAAGCCGAGGCTGCTGCCCTGAGGAGCGTTGCGAGAGCCGTACTCACGGCGGCCTTTTGACCGGCGTACGGGCCGGGTGCTGGAGAGTCACCCGGTCCGTACTGCCACAATGGGAGCGTGACCCGCGCATCCCTGAACAAACAGCCGCACGAAGTCGCCTCGATGTTCGACGACGTGGCGGAACGCTACGACCTGACGAACGACGTGCTGTCGCTCGGCCAGGACCGGGTGTGGCGCAAGGAGGTCGCGAAGGCGGTCGACGCGCGGCCCGCCCAGAAGATCCTCGACCTGGCGGCGGGCACGGCCACCTCCTCGCTGCCCTTCGCGCGCACGGGTGCGTACGTCGTCCCCTGCGACTTCTCCCTCGGGATGCTGAAGGTCGGCAAGAAGAACCACCCCTGGCTGCCGCTCACCGCGGGCGACGCCACGAAGCTGCCGTTCAAGGACGACACCTTCGACGCGGTGACGATCTCCTTCGGCCTGCGGAACGTGCAGGACACGGACACCGCGCTGCGCGAGCTGTACCGGGTGACCAAGCCCGGCGGGCGCGTCGTGATCTGCGAGTTCTCGCATCCGACCTGGGCGCCCTTCCGCACGGTCTACACCGAGTACCTGATGCGCGCCCTCCCGCCGGTGGCCCGCGCGGTCTCCTCCAACCCCGACGCGTACGTCTACCTCGCCGAGTCCATCCGCGACTGGCCCGACCAGCGGGCCCTCGCCGAACGCCTCACCAAGGCGGGCTGGTCAAAGGTGGCCTGGCGCAACCTGACGGGCGGGGTCGTGGCCCTGCACAGGGGTTACAAGCAGACCCCGTAAGCCGCTTCTCAACTACCGCAGCACGGCAAACGGATCCCCCGGCTCGTCCAGCTCCCGGTACAGCCCCCCGGCCGGCGGCCCACCCCGCCGGGGCTCCCGCACACCGGCCCCGCCCCCGCCTTCACCCTCCCCGAAGTCGAACCACACGGTGACGACCGCACCCCGGGGCACCTCGGACCCGGGCAACGGGTACTGGCGTACGACGTAGTCGACGACGGTCAGATGGAAGTCGGGCCGATCCGGCGCGGCGAGCAGCACCCCACGCGCCTCGGCCGTCTCGCGCGCGTCCACGGCCATCAGACCGACGAGCCGCGGTACGCGCACTTCGGGTGTCTTGCGTGGTATGCGCACAGACGTCACCCCCAGCGGTACCGGCAGGGTAAGCCCTGCCGAGCCGTGCCGGAAGGTGTCGGAAACCGGGGGGAAACCGTCAGAGAGCCAACCGGTAGCACTGCCCCAGCTGGTCCGACGCCTCCGTCGTGAACGTCTCGGCGAGCTCCATGCCGAGGCGTCTGGTCACCGCGATCGAGCGTTCGTTGCGGGAGTTCACCATGGCCACCACGCTGGGTACGCCCGTCGCGCGCACCCTCTCCAGCGTGATCCGCGCGGCCGCGGTGACGTATCCCTTGCCCCAGTGCTTGCGCCCGAGCCGCCAGCCGATCTCGATCTCGCCCTTCGGTCCCCACTCGCGCGGCCACGGCTGGGCGCCGGTGAAGCCGATGACCTGGCCCTCCTCGTCGAGCATGGTCCAGAAGCAGAAGCCGTACTCGGCGTCGTGCCGCCGCTGCCTGGCCGTCAGTTCCTCGTAGAAGGACAGTTCGGCCGGCTTTCCGCCGTGGAACTCCATCACGTCCGGGTCGTCGAAGACCCGGTGCCAGGCGAACGCGTCCTCATCGGTCGGGACGCGCAGGTGTACCACGGGGAGAGCTCGGTTCACGGGGCAGCCCTTCAGCCAGGTGATCAGTACCGCTGCATAGACTGCCCATGTCCCGTGCCCCTCAGCACGCGGATTTCGAGACTTCGCACTTCGAGACCTAGAGACCTAGAGCCTTCGAGACTTGGGGAGAACCCGCAGTGACCGAGTCCCAGCCCCTCTCCGAACACACCGCCGATGTGATCGTCGTCGGGGCCGGGCCAGCCGGTTCCACCACCGCGTACTACCTGGCCAAGGCCGGACTGGACGTCCTGCTCCTCGAAAAGACCGCGTTTCCGCGGGAGAAGGTGTGCGGTGACGGGCTGACACCGCGCGCCACCAAACAGCTCGTCTCGATGGGCATCGACATCTCGGAGGAGGCGGGCTGGCTCCGGAACAAGGGGCTCCGCATCATCGGCGGCGGCGTCCGCCTCCAGCTGGACTGGCCGGATCTCGCCGCCTACCCCGACTACGGACTCGTACGGAAGCGGGACGACTTCGACGAGCAGCTGGCCCGGCAGGCGCAGAAGGCGGGCGCGCGGCTGCACGAGCGCTGCAACGTCGGCGCCCCGATCATCGACGACCGCACGGGCCGGATCACCGGTGTGCACGCGAAGCTCGGCGACGCCGACTCCAAGGAGAAGCGCGAGGTCACCTTCCACGCGCCCCTGGTGGTCGCCGCCGACGGCAACTCGACCCGGCTGTCCCTGGCGATGGGCCTGCACCGCCGCGAGGACCGTCCGATGGGTGTCGCGGTCCGTACGTACTTCACGTCCCCGCGCCACGACGACGACTACCTGGAGTCCTGGCTGGAACTGTGGGACAAGCGCGGGCCGGGCGAGGACCGGCTGCTGCCCGGCTACGGCTGGATCTTCGGCATGGGCGACGGTACGTCGAACGTCGGTCTGGGCGTCCTCAACACCACGTCCTCCTTCAAGGAGCTGGACTGGCGCGAGGTCCTGAAGGCCTGGTGCGCCTCGATGCCCGCGGACTGGGGCTACACCCCGGAGAACATGACGATCCCGATCCGGGGCGCCGCCCTCCCGATGGCCTTCAACCGCCAGCCCCACTACACGAAGGGCCTGTTGCTCGTCGGCGACGCGGGCGGCATGGTGAACCCCTTCAACGGCGAGGGCATCGCGTACGCCATGGAGTCCGGGCAGATCGCGGCCGACGTCGTCGTCCAGGCGCACGCCCGGGCGACCCCCGCCCAGCGCGAACTCGCCCTCCAGCGCTACCCGAAGGTCCTCAAGGACACCTACGGCGGCTACTACACGCTGGGCCGCGCCTTCGTGAAGCTCATCGGCAACCCGAAGGTCATGAAGATCGCCACGCAGCGGGGTCTCACGCACCCCGTTCTGATGAAGTTCACGCTGAAGATGCTGGCCAACCTGACCGACCCGACGGGCGGCGACGCGATGGACCGCATCATCAACGGCCTCACCAAGGTGGCCCCGAGGGCGTGACGCACGGACGGGCCGGAAGCGGGCGGACGCCCGCTTCCCGGGGCCCGTTGTTCGGGTGGGGCCGCTGTGGCACGCCTGAGGGCCGCTCCCCGTGTCGGGGGAGCGGCCCTTCAAAGTGCGTGGCCGGAGGCCGGAGAAGCCCGGTCAGGGGCCGGGAAGGCGTGACCGAGGTCAGAGCACGCGTACCGCGCCGCTCGCCGGGTAGCCCGACAGGTCCTGGATGACGACACCCTTCGAGGGGTTCGCGGCGTCCAGGTACTGACCGCCACCGATGTAGACACCGACGTGGTACGCCGAGCCCGCGCCACCCCAGTACAGGATGTCGCCGACCTGGACGTTGGACAGCGAGACCGGGGTGCCGGCCACGGACTGGTCCTGGGAGACGCGCGGCAGGTCCACGCCGACCTGCTTGTACGCGGCCTGCACCAGGCTGGAGCAGTCCCACGCGTCCGGGCCGCTGGCGCCCATGACGTAGGCGTCGCCGAGCTGCGCCTTGAGGAAGTTGATGACCGTGCCGACGCTGCCGCTCGCGGGGGCGGGGACGTCGCTGTCGGCCGACGTGGACGTCGAGGTGAGCGTGGTCCGCTCCGACGACCGGGTGGCGCGCTCCGCGGCGGCCTTGCGGGCGTCCTCGGCCTTCTGCTTGGCCTCCGCCTTCTTCTTGGCCTCGGCGAGGTCCGACTTGGCCTGCTTGGCGGCCTTGGTGGCGGCCGCGTCGCGCTCGGCACGCAGCTGGTAGTCGGCCGCGGCCTGCTGGGTGACCTCCGCGGACTCGGCGACCTGGGCGGTCATGTCGGCCGTGAGCGTCGGCAGCTCCATGGTCTGGGTGACCGGCTCGGCGGCGTTCGCCGATCCGGCCGCACCTGCCACTGCCAGGGTGCTGAGGACGCCACCGGCAACTCCGGCGCGCATCGCGAGCGCCGAGCTGCTGCGAGGCCGGGGTTTCCGGTGGCTGCGTATGTGAGCGGTGTGGGACATAGGGACAACCGGTATCAGGGGCTCCTCCATACCTTCAAGAAACGTGTGGTGCGCCACAGTTGTTCAATGGGCCGCCCAAATCCCGGGCGTGGCGTTCCTTATTGACGCCGTAACGGGCATTGCGGACACCACCCGCGAAGCCTGTGATCACGCCCTTTCCGCGTTACGTCCGAATTGCCCGCGACCTACCATTCGTTGGAGCGGTTGGCCAAGCCCCGTTGTTTCCCGGCTGTTACCAATGTGACGCAGGTCACGGAATGGCTGCCCCTGCGGCGGTGTCGCGCGCGTGAGGCGGGGGAGCCGTGGAGGTCGGGCCGCCGACCCTTTCGCTCGCGAGCGGGGACTCCGTTCCGCTCGTGAACGGATGCACGCACCCGGGTCGTCCACACCGGGCACTCCAACTCCCCCCGAAGTGTGAACGAGTTCCTCTATCAAGCGCCGATGTCCAACGCCAATTTGCCTTGGATCTCGCCGCCTTGATAGTGCGCCGAGGCCTGGACCAGCGATGACGGGCGAAAATGTCACCTCTGGTGATCACTCGGACGCTTCTCGTACGAAGATCGGCACTCATCCGACTTCATGATCCTTCGCCGGGTGGTGGAGATCACAAAGACGTTGTCGTACCCCGTGTCGCAGATCACAGACCCGCAGGCATAAGATGCGGGGCAGTTGGGCTTGTGACCTGCTTCACATGTACGCGATCTTCGTGGAGCCGCACGGAGCTCGTGGGCCTCATGAGGTTCATGGGGCACGTGGGGCAGGGAACAACGCCTGATGTAACCGCCAGCAGTCAATGCCGACTGAGAGGAGCGAGGAGCGGTGAACGCGTATGCGCCCATCCTCGTACTGGGAGCCCTCGGAGCAGGCTTTGCGATCTTCTCCGTGGTCATGGCCACGCTTATCGGTCCAAAGCGCTACAACCGGGCCAAGCTCGAAGCCTACGAGTGCGGTATCGAGCCGACCCCCACGCCGGCCGGCGGCGGGCGGTTCCCCATCAAGTACTACCTGACGGCGATGCTCTTCATCATTTTCGATATCGAGATCGTCTTCCTCTATCCCTGGGCCGTCACGTTCGACGCACTCGGGGTATTCGGGCTCGTGGAGATGTTGCTCTTCGTGCTCACCGTCTTCGTCGCGTACGCCTACGTGTGGCGGCGAGGCGGCCTGGAATGGGACTGAAACCCGCATGGGACTGAACCCCGCAAGGGACTGAGCCCCGTATAGGGGACAGAGGAGCCACTGAGCATGGGACTCGAAGAAAAGCTGCCGAGCGGCTTCCTGCTGACCACCGTCGAGCAGGCCGCGGGATGGGTGCGCAAGTCGTCCGTCTTCCCCGCCACCTTCGGCCTCGCCTGCTGCGCCATCGAGATGATGACGACGGGCGCGGGCCGCTACGACCTGGCGCGCTTCGGCATGGAGGTCTTCCGCGGCTCGCCGCGCCAGGCCGACCTGATGATCGTCGCCGGACGCGTCAGCCAGAAGATGGCGCCGGTCCTGAGGCAGGTCTACGACCAGATGCCGAACCCCAAGTGGGTTATCTCCATGGGGGTTTGCGCGTCGTCGGGCGGCATGTTCAACAACTACGCGATCGTGCAGGGCGTCGACCACATCGTCCCTGTCGACATCTATCTGCCCGGCTGTCCGCCACGGCCCGAGATGCTGGTGGACGCGATTCTCAAGCTCCACCAGAAGATCCAGTCCTCGAAGCTCGGCGTGAACGCCGAGGAGGCGGCCCGCGAGGCGGAGGAAGCGGCGCTCAAGGCGCTCCCCACCATCGAGATGAAGGGCCTGCTGCGGTGAGCGACGCGAACGGCAACGGGGTGAACCCCGAGAAGGACCTCGGAGCCTCCAACCTCCCGGGCCAGCGAGGCGACGGCGGCGAGGAGATCCGCGTCCAGCGCGGCATGTTCGGCGCCAACAACGGCGGGGACACCTCCGGCTACGGCGGCCTGGTCCGCTCGATCCGGCTGCCCGGACCGGCCTCCCGCCCGTACGGCGGCTGGTTCGACGAGGTCGCCGACGAGCTCGAAGGCGCCCTGGAGGAACAGGGTCTCGTTCCCGAGAACGCGATCGAGAAGACGATCGTCGACCGCGACGAGATGACCTTCCACATCGACCGCGAGCACCTGCTCCAGGTCGCCCAGACCCTGCGCGACGACCCGGCCCTGCGCTTCGAACTCTGCACAGGCGTGAGCGGAGTCCACTACCCGCAGGACAAGGGCCGCGAGCTGCACGCCGTCTACCACCTGCGCTCGATCACCCACAACCGGCTGATCCGCCTGGAGGTCAGCGCCCCGGACAGCGAGCCGCGCATCCCGTCCCTGGTCACGGTCTATCCGACGAACGACTGGCACGAGCGCGAGACGTACGACTTCTTCGGCATCGTCTTCGAGGGCCACCCGGCACTCACGCGGATCATGATGCCGGACGACTGGCAGGGCTTTCCGCAGCGCAAGGACTATCCCCTCGGCGGCATCCCCGTCGAGTACAAGGGCGCCCAGATCCCGGCTCCGGACCAGCGGAGGTCGTACTCATGAGCACGTCGCACGCATCTGCCGCCTCGGCGCGCGAGACCACCGAGGGCACCGTCTACACGGTCACCGGCGGCGACTGGGACGAGGTCGTCCAGACCGCGGCCAAGGCCGACGACGAGCGCATCGTCGTCAACATGGGCCCCCAGCACCCGTCCACGCACGGCGTGCTCCGGCTCATCCTGGAGATCGACGGCGAGACGGTCACCGAGGCCCGCTGCGGCATCGGCTATCTGCACACCGGCATCGAGAAGAACCTCGAGTTCCGTACGTGGACACAGGGCACGACCTTCGTGACGCGCATGGACTACCTGACGTCGTTCTTCAACGAGACCGCGTACTGCCTGGCCGTCGAGAAGCTCCTCGGCGTCGAGGACCAGATCCCGGACCGCGCCACGATCATCCGGGTGCTCCTGATGGAGCTGAACCGGCTCTCCTCGCACCTGGTGTGCATCGCCACCGGCGGCATGGAACTCGGCGCCACCACGATCATGATCTACGGCTTCCGTGACCGTGAGCTCATTCTCGACATCTACGAGCTGATCACCGGCCTGCGCATGAACCACGCGTACATCCGGCCCGGCGGCCTCGCCCAGGACCTGCCCCCGGGCGCGGTGGACCAGATCCGCGAGTTCGTGAAGAAGATGCAGAAGAACCTTCCCGAGTACGACAAGCTCGCCACCGGGAACCCCATCTTCAAGGCCCGTATGCAGGACATCGGCCATCTCGACCTGGCCGGCTGCATGGCCCTCGGCGCCACGGGCCCGGTCCTCCGCTCGGCCGGCCTGCCGCACGACCTGCGCAAGGCGCAGCCGTACTGCGGCTACGAGACGTACGACTTCGACGTCCCGACCACCGACACATGCGACGCGTACGGGCGCTTCCTGATCCGTCTGGAGGAGATGCGCCAGTCGCTGCGGATCGTCGAGCAGTGCCTGGACCGGCTGCAGCCCGGCCCGGTCATGGTCACCGACAAGAAGATCGCCTGGCCCGCCCAGCTCGCGCTCGGCCCCGACGGACTCGGCAACTCGCTCGACCACATCAAGCAGATCATGGGCACCTCCATGGAGGCCCTGATCCACCACTTCAAGCTGGTGACTGAGGGGTTCCGCGTGCCGCCGGGACAGGTGTACGCGGCCGTCGAGTCGCCGAAGGGCGAACTCGGGGTGCACGCCGTGTCCGACGGAGGCACCCGCCCCTACCGGGTCCACTACCGGGACCCGTCCTTCACCAATCTGCAGGCCATGGCGGCGATGTGCGAGGGCGGCCAGATCGCCGACGTCATCGTCGCCGTCGCGTCCATCGACCCCGTGATGGGAGGCGTCGACCGGTGACCACCACTCCTTCCGAGCAGGGCGTACAGCCACAGGGCGTCAGCCTGGGCATGCCCCAACTGCCCGCGCCCGACTACCCGGACGACGTTCGAGCCAGGCTGGAGGCGGACGCGCGCGAGGTCATCGCCCGCTACCCGGACTCCCGGTCCGCCCTCCTTCCGTTGCTGCATCTCGTGCAGTCGGAGGAGGGCCATGTCACGCGCACCGGGCAGCGGTTCTGCGCGGAGATGCTGGACCTGACCACGGCCGAGGTCACCGCGGTCGCGACCTTCTACTCGATGTACCGGCGCAAGCCGAGCGGTGACTACCAGGTGGGCGTCTGCACCAACACCCTGTGCGCGGTCATGGGCGGCGACGCGATCTTCGAGTCACTGCAGGACCACCTCGGTGTCGGCAACGGCGAGACCACCGACGACGGCCTGGTCACCCTGGAGCACATCGAGTGCAACGCGGCCTGCGACTTCGCGCCGGTCGTGATGGTCAACTGGGAGTTCTTCGACAACCAGACCGTGGCGAGCGCGAAGCGTCTCGTCGACGACCTGCGCGCGGGAACACGGGTCGAGCCGACGCGCGGTGCCCCCCTGTGCACGTTCAAGGACACCGCCCGCATCCTGGCGGGCTTCCCCGACGAGCGCGAGGGCGCGGTCGAGGCGAGCGGCGGCGCGGGCCCCGCCTCGCTGATCGGCCTCCGGCTGGCCAAGGGGGAGACGGGCCCCGCGCGCGTGGTGCACCCGCGAGGGTCCGGCGCTCCCCAGGACGAGCCGCCGCACGACCCGTCCCCGTCCGAGCACCTCAGTTCGCACGACGCACCGCAGGACACGTCGGCCTCCGACCCGTCCCACCCGGCCGGGCCCGCTGCCGAGGAGGGGGAGTGATGACCTTGTCCACTCAATACGGGGGCACCTCCCGGCCGGAGACCGGCGGAGAAACGAGCCCCGAGAAGCTGCTCTCACCGGTGCTGTCCGCCTTCTGGGACGAGGACAAGTCCTGGTCGCTGGACGTGTACCGGAGGCACGACGGGTACGAGGGCCTGCGCAAGGCGCTCGCGATGTCACCGGACGACCTCATCGCGTACGTGAAGGACTCCGGTCTGCGCGGCCGCGGCGGCGCGGGATTCCCCACCGGAATGAAGTGGCAGTTCATTCCCCAGGGTGATGGAAAGCCTCACTATCTAGTTGTCAACGCCGACGAATCGGAGCCGGGAACCTGTAAGGACATCCCGCTTCTCTTCGCGAACCCGCACAGCCTCATTGAGGGCATTGTCATCGCCTGTTATGCGATCCGGTCGTCGCATGCCTTCATCTATCTGCGGGGTGAAGTGGTCCCCGTGCTGAGGCGGTTGCACGAGGCCGTCCGCGAGGCCTACGCGGCGGGCTACCTCGGTGAGAACGTCCTGGGCAGCGGACTCGATCTCCAGCTCACCGTGCACGCGGGCGCGGGCGCGTACATCTGCGGTGAGGAGACCGCGCTGCTCGACTCGCTCGAAGGCCGCCGTGGACAGCCGCGACTTCGTCCCCCTTTCCCTGCCGTCGCGGGCCTCTATGCCTGTCCGACTGTTGTGAATAACGTCGAGTCCATCGCGTCGGTTCCCGCGATTCTCCACAAGGGCAAAGAATGGTTCCGGTCGATGGGAAGCGAGAAGTCCCCGGGCTTCACGCTCTACTCCCTCAGCGGCCATGTCACCAGCCCCGGCCAGTACGAGGCCCCGCTCGGCATCACGCTTCGTCAGCTCCTCGACATGAGCGGCGGCATCAGGAAGGGACACCGCCTCAAGTTCTGGACGCCGGGCGGCTCCTCGACCCCGATGTTCACCGACGAGCACCTCGACGTCCCTCTTGACTACGAAGGAGTGGGCGCCGCGGGTTCCATGCTCGGCACAAAAGCACTCCAGTGCTTCGACGAGACGACCTGCGTCGTCCGTGCCGTCACGCGGTGGACCGAGTTCTACGCCCACGAGTCCTGCGGCAAGTGCACGCCCTGCCGCGAAGGGACGTACTGGCTCGTGCAGTTGCTGCGCGACATCGAGGCCGGCAAGGGCGTCATGTCCGACCTCGACAAGCTGAACGACATCGCCGACAACATCAACGGCAAGTCCTTCTGCGCCCTCGGCGACGGCGCCGCCTCGCCGATCTTCTCCTCGCTCAAGTACTTCCGCGCGGAGTACGAGGAGCACATCAACGGCCGGGGCTGCCCCTTCGACCCCGCCAAGTCGACGGCCTGGGCCGACAAGGACAAGCACACGGAGGTGAACGCATGACGGTAACCACGAGCGCTCCCTCCGGAGGCGGGGAGGCTGCGGTTCCGCCGGAGGATCTCGTCGCGCTGACCATCGACGGCGTCGAGATCAGCGTGCCCAAGGGCACCCTGGTCATCCGCGCCGCCGAACAGCTCGGCATCGAGATCCCCCGGTTCTGCGACCATCCGCTCCTCGACCCGGCCGGTGCCTGCCGTCAGTGCATCGTCGAGGTCGAGGGCCAGCGCAAGCCCATGGCGTCCTGCACGATCACCTGTACGGACGGGATGGTCGTCAAGACCCACCTCACCTCTCCTGTCGCCGAGAAGGCCCAGAAGGGTGTGATGGAGCTCCTGCTCATCAACCACCCGCTGGACTGCCCGGTCTGCGACAAGGGCGGCGAGTGCCCCCTGCAGAACCAGGCCATGTCGCACGGCTACTCCGAGTCCCGCTTCGACGGCAAGAAGCGCACGTACGAGAAGCCCGTCCCGATCTCCACCCAGGTGCTGCTCGACCGCGAACGGTGCGTGCTGTGCGCCCGCTGCACCCGGTTCTCCAACCAGATCGCGGGCGACCCGATGATCGAGCTGATCGAGCGGGGCGCGCTCCAGCAGGTCGGTACCGGCGAGGGCGACCCCTTCGAGTCGTACTTCTCCGGGAACACCATCCAGATCTGCCCGGTCGGCGCGCTGACGTCGGCGGCGTATCGCTTCCGCTCCCGGCCGTTCGACCTCGTCTCGTCGCACTCGGTGTGCGAGCACTGCTCCGGCGGCTGCGCGACCCGCACCGACCACCGACGCGGCAAGGTCATGCGGCGCCTCGCCTCCCCGGACCCCGAGGTCAACGAGGAGTGGCTCTGCGACAAGGGGCGGTTCGGCTTCCGGTACGCCCAGCAGCGGGACCGGCTGCAGACCCCCCTGGTGCGCGGCGAGTCCGGTGAGCTGGAGCCCGCTTCCTGGCCGGAGGCCCTGGAGGCCGCGGCCCAGGGGCTGCTTGCCGCCCGCTCCCGGTCCGCCGTCCTCACCGGCGGCCGGCTGACCGTCGAGGACGCCTACGCGTACAGCAAGTTCGCGCGCGTGGCCCTCGACACGAACGACATCGACTTCCGCGCGCGCGTGCACAGCGGCGAGGAGGCCGACTTCCTGGCCGCCCGGGTCGCCGGACGCGGACGTGACCTCGACGGTACGGGCGTCACGTACACCGCACTGGAGAAGGCACCCGCCGTCCTGCTCGCCGGATTCGAGTCCGAGGAGGAGGCGCCCGGTGTCTTCCTGAGGCTGCGCAAGGCCTGGCGGGGACACGGGCAGAAGACGTTCTCGCTGGCCACACACGCCACCCGCGGCCTGGAGAAGGCGGGCGGCACACTGCTGCCGGCCGCCCCCGGCACCGAGACCGAGTGGCTGGACGCGCTCGCCTCCGGGACCGGCCTGGAGGGCGACGGGGCGAAGGCCGCCGAGGCGCTGCGCACCGAGGGCGCCGTGATCGTCGTCGGCGAGCGGCTGGCCGCCGTGGAGGGCGGGCTCACCGCCGCCGTACGGGCCTCCACCGCGACCGGCGCCCAGCTGGTGTGGATCCCGCGCCGGGCCGGGGAGCGCGGCGCGATCGAGGCGGGGGCGCTGCCCTCGCTGCTGCCCGGCGGACGCCCGGCCACCGACCCGCGCGCGCGGGACGAGGTCACGCTGGCCTGGGGAATCGCCGCGCTGCCGCACCGCCACGGCCGCGACACCGGACAGATCGTCGAGGCCGCCGCCACCGGAGAGCTCTCCGCGCTCGTCGTCGCGGGCGTCGAGGTCGCCGACCTTCCCGACCCGGCACGCGCGCGTGAAGCACTTTCCGCGGTGGGCTTCCTGGTGTCGCTGGAACTGCGCCCCAGTGAGGTCACCGGACACGCGGACGTCGTCTTCCCGGTGGCCGCGGTCGCCGAGAAGGCGGGCACCTTCCTCAACTGGGAAGGCCGCGCACGCCTCTTCGAGTCCGCGCTCAAGCCCGAGCAGCTGACCCGCCGGGTGTCGCCCACCGACGGGCGCGTCCTGCAGATGCTGGCCGACGCCATGGACGTACACCTGGGGCTGCCGGACCTGCGCACCGCGCGCGTGGAGCTGGACCGGCTCGGCACCTGGGACGGCCCGCGGGCCACCGGACCCGTGGAGACCGCGGCCGTGCTGCCGCGGCCCGCCTCGGGCGAGGCGGTGCTCGCCGGACACCGGCTGCTGCTCGACCAGGGCCGTCTCCAGGAGGGCGACGAGGCGCTCGCCGGGACGCGGCATGCCGCACACGCGCGCGTGTCGGCCGCCACGGCCGCCGAGGCGGGCGTCAAGAACGGCGACCTGCTCGCCGTGACCGGCCCCTCCGGAGTGGTCGAACTTCCCCTTCGGATCACGGAGATGCCCGACCGCGTGGTCTGGCTCCCGCTGAACTCCGCCGGGGGAGGCGTCGCCTCGGACACGGGCGCGCTGCCCGGCGCGCTCGTCCGCATCGGCCCGGCGACGCTCGCCGCCGAGACCCCCAAGGAGGTGGAGGCATGACCGGAAACCTCGCCGCGCCCGTGTACCTGGCCGCGGAGGACCTCTCCATGTTCGGCCGCGACCCCTGGTGGCTCGTCGTCATCAAGGCGGTCTTCTGCTTCGCCTTCCTGATGATCACCGTGCTGTTCTCCATCGTGTGGGAACGCAAGGTCGTCGCCTGGATGCAGCTGCGCATCGGCCCCAACCGGCACGGCCCCTGGGGCATGCTCCAGTCGCTCGCCGACGGCATCAAGCTGATGCTCAAGGAAGACCTGATCGTCAAGCGCGCGGACAAGGTCGTCTACATCCTCGCGCCGATCGTGGCCGCGATCCCGGCCTTCATGGCGATCGCCGTGATCCCCTTCGGGCCGGCCGACAACCAGATCTCGATCTTCGGCCAGCGCACCACGATGCAGCTCACCGACCTGCCGATCGCGATGCTCTACATCCTTGCGGTCGCCTCGGTGGGCATCTACGGGATCGTGCTCGCGGGCTGGTCCTCCGGATCGACGTATCCGCTCCTCGGCGGTCTGCGCTCCTGCGCGCAGATGATCTCGTACGAGATCGCCATGGGCGCCGCGTTCGCGTCGGTGTTCCTGTACTCCGGCTCGATGTCGACCTCGGAGATCGTCGCGCAGCAGCAGGACCGCTGGTACATCATCCTGCTGCCGGTGTCGTTCCTGATCTACATCGTGACGATGGTCGGCGAGACCAACCGCGCCCCCTTCGACATGCCGGAGTCCGAGGGCGACCTGGTCGGCGGCTTCAACACCGAGTACTCGTCCATCAAGTTCGCGCTGTTCATGCTCGCCGAGTACGTGAACATGGTGACCGTCTCGGCGGTCTCCGTGACGCTCTTCCTGGGCGGCTGGCGGGCTCCCTGGCCGGTCAGCACCTTCTGGGAGGGCGCGAACCACGGCTGGTGGCCGATGCTCTGGTTCGTCATCAAGGTGCAGCTGCTGCTGTTCTTCTTCATCTGGCTGCGCGGCACGCTGCCCCGCGTCCGCTACGACCAGCTGATGAAGCTCGGCTGGAAGGTCCTCATCCCGGTCTCCGTGGTCTGGCTGATGTGCGTCGCGACCGTACGGACCCTGCGGAACGAGAACTACGACTTCGCCGACATCGCCCTGTACGTGGCGGGCGCGGTCCTTGTCCTGCTGTTGCTGTCCTTCATCGCCGACATGTACCGCGACCGGAAGGACGCCCAGGAGACGCCGGAAGAACCCGTCGCCTTCGACCCGATGGCGGGCGGATTCCCCGTACCGCCGCTGCCCGGACAGGAGCTGCCGCCGGTGCCCCGGCGACGTCCGCGCCGGGAGCGGGAGTTGATTGTCAGTGGTGGCGTGAATACTGACAGTGACGGAACCGATGGACCTCGTGACGGAAAGGAGGCGTCCGATGGCTGATGAGCAGAAGGAGACCAAACCCGGTTTCCAGAATCCCGTCGCAGGCTTCGGCGTGACCTTCAAGGCCATGTTCAAGAAGCGGCTGACCGAGCAGTATCCGGAGCAGCAGAAGACCACCGCCCCGCGGTTCCACGGCCGGCACCAGCTCAACCGCCATCCGGACGGCCTGGAGAAATGCATCGGCTGCGAGCTGTGCGCCTGGGCCTGTCCCGCGGACGCCATCTATGTGGAGGGCGCGGAGAACACCGAGGAGGAGCGCTACTCCCCGGGGGAGCGGTACGGCCGCGTCTACCAGATCAACTACGCCCGCTGCATCCTGTGCGGCCTGTGCATCGAGGCGTGCCCCACGCGCGCGCTGACGATGACCAACGAGTTCGAGCTGGCGGACAGCAGCCGCGCCAACCTCATCTACACCAAGGAGCAGCTGCTCGCCGGTCTTGAGGAGGGCATGGTCGAGTCACCGCACTCGATCTTCCCGGGCATGGACGAGGGCGACTACTACCGGGGCCTGGTCACGGAGGCCGCGCCCGGCACGGTGCCCCAAGTCGCCGTCTCCAAGGGAGAGAAGCCCGAGGAAGACGAGGTGGACGCATGAGCGCGCAGGTCGCCGCCCACGCCACCTCCCTCGCGGCCTACTCGACGTCCACCGGCGAGGCCTTCCAGTTCTGGATCCTCGGCACCGTCGCCGTGATCGGCGCCCTGTGCACCGTCCTCATGAAGAAGGCCGTGCACAGCGCGCTCTGCCTCGCCGGGACCATGATCATCCTGGCGGTGTTCTACCTCGCCAACGGCGCGTACTTCCTGGGCATCGTCCAGATCGTCGTCTACACCGGCGCGATCATGATGCTGTTCCTCTTCGTGGTCATGCTCGTCGGTGTCACCGCGGCGGACTCCCTGAAGGAGACCATCAAGGGCCAGCGCTGGCTGGCCCTCCTGTGCGGCCTCGGCTTCGGGATCCTGCTCTGCGCGGGCATCGGCAACGCGTCGCTCTCGGAGTTCAACGGCCTGACCCAGGCCAACTCCGGTGGCAACGTGGAGGGTCTGGCGGCCCTCATCTTCACGAAGTACGTCTTCGCCTTCGAGATCACCGGCGCCCTGCTCATCACAGCCGCAGTCGGCGCCATGGTGCTCACCCACCGCGAGCGCACCGAGCGGGCCAAGACCCAGCGCGAACTGGCCGGGGAGCGCGTGCGGGCGAACAAGCAGCTCCCGCCGCTGCCCGCCCCCGGCGTCTACGCCCGGCACAACGCGGTGGACATCGCCGGCCTCCTGCCGGACGGCACCCCGTCCGAGCTCACGGTCATCAAGACACTGCGTGACCGCGGCCAGATCCGTGACGTGTCGGACGAGGCGATCAAGGACCTCAAGGCGCTGGAGCAGCGCTCCGAGGAGCGGCTCGGCCGCGAAGAGCGGGAAGAGGAGGCCGCGAAGTGAACCCCGTCAACTACCTCTACCTCGCCGCCCTGTTGTTCACGATCGGCGCCACCGGCGTCCTGATCAGGCGCAACGCGATCGTGGTGTTCATGTGCATCGAGCTCATGCTCAACGCCTGCAACCTCGCGTTCGTCGCCTTCTCCCGGATGCACGGCAATCTCGACGGCCAGATCATCGCCTTCTTCACGATGGTCGTCGCCGCCGCGGAGGTCGTGGTCGGGCTCGCGATCATCGTGTCGCTGTTCCGTTCCCGCCACTCGGCCTCGGTCGACGACGCCAGCCTGATGAAGCTGTAAGGGGTCGCTGAATCGTGGAGAACCTGATTGCGCTGCTTGTGGCGGCGCCTCTGCTCGGAGCGGCCGTACTGCTGTGCGGCGGCCGGCGGCTCGATGCCGTCGGCCACTGGATCGGTACGGCTCTCGCGTCCGTCTCCTTCGTGATCGGCGCGATCCTCTTCGCCGACATGCTGGGCAAGGACGCCGAACACCGGGCCATCGGCCAGCACCTGTTCAGCTGGATCCCCGTAGAGGGCTTCCAGGCTGACGTGGCCTTCCAGCTCGACCAGTTGTCGATGACGTTCGTGCTGCTGATCACGGGCGTCGGCTCGCTGATCCACGTGTACTCGATCGGGTACATGGAGCACGACGAGCGGCGCCGCCGCTTCTTCGGCTATCTGAACCTGTTCCTCGCGGCGATGCTGCTGCTCGTCCTCGCGGACAACTACCTGCTGCTGTACGTCGGCTGGGAGGGCGTCGGCCTCGCCTCGTACCTCCTGATCGGCTTCTGGCAGCACAAGCCCAGCGCCGCCACCGCCGCGAAGAAGGCCTTCCTGGTCAACCGCGTCGGCGACATGGGCCTGTCGATCGCGATCATGCTGATGTTCACCACCTTCGGGACCTTCGCCTTCGGGCCGGTCCTGGAGGCCACCGGTGAGACCGGCGAGGGCAAGCTCACCGCCATCGCCCTGATGCTGCTGCTCGCCGCCTGCGGCAAGTCCGCCCAGGTGCCGCTGCAGTCCTGGCTCGGGGACGCGATGGAGGGCCCGACCCCGGTCTCGGCCCTCATCCACGCCGCGACCATGGTGACCGCGGGCGTGTACCTGATCGTCCGCTCCGCCGACATCTTCAACGCCGCGCCGGACGCCCAGCTCGTGACCACCGTGGTCGGAGCGGTCACGCTCCTCTTCGGTGCGATCGTCGGTTGCGCCAAGGACGACATCAAGAAGGCGCTCGCCGGTTCGACGATGTCGCAGATCGGCTACATGATCCTCGCGGCGGGCCTCGGCCCCATCGGGTACGTCTTCGCGATCATGCACCTGGTGACGCACGGCTTCTTCAAGGCCGGGCTCTTCCTCGGCGCCGGTTCGGTCATGCACGGCATGAACGAAGAGGTCGACATGAGGAAGTACGGCGGCCTCAGGAAGTACATGCCGGTCACCTTCGTGACGTTCGGCCTCGGTTACCTGGCCATCATCGGCTTCCCGGGCCTGTCCGGCTTCTTCTCCAAGGACAAGATCATCGAGGCGGCCTTCGCCAAGGGCGGCACCGAGGGCTGGATCCTCGGCAGCGTGGCCCTGCTCGGCGCGGCCATCACCGCGTACTACATGACGCGCGTGATGCTGATGACCTTCTTCGGAGAGAAGCGCTGGCAGCCCGACGAGAACGGCCACGAGCCGCACCCGCACGAGTCCCCCAGGTCCATGACGATCCCGATGATCGTGCTGGCCTTCGGATCGGTCTTCGCGGGCGGGTTCTTCAGCATCGGCGACCGGTTCGTGCACTGGCTGGAGCCCGTCACCGAGCACGCGCACGGCAACCCGCCGGTCAGCGCGACGACGGTCACGCTCGCCACCATGGTCGTGCTCGTCATCGGCGTCGCTCTCGCCTACGTCCAGTACGGGCGCCGTCCCGTCCCGGTGGTCGCCCCGCGCGGCTCCCTGCTCACCCGGGCCGCCCGGCGCGACCTTCTCCAGGACGACTTCAACCACGTCGTCCTCGTACGCGGCGGAGAGCACCTCACGCGCTCCCTGGTGTACGTCGACCACACCCTGGTCGACGGGGTCGTGAACGGCACGGCGGCCTCGATGGGCGGCCTCTCCGGACGGCTCCGCAAGCTGCAGAACGGCTATGCGCGGTCGTACGCGGTCTCCATGTTCGGCGGTGCTGCGATCCTCATCGCCGCGACCCTGTTGATGAGGGCGGTCTGATACCGATGTCCTTTCCTCTGCTGACAGCGACGGCGGTGCTTCCGGCGATCGGGGCCATCGCCACGGCCGCCGTGCCGGCCGCGCGCCGCACCGCCGCCAAGTGGCTGGCGCTGACCGTCTCGCTCGCCACCCTGGTACTCGCCCTGGTCGTCCTGATCCGCTTCGACCCCGACGGCGACCGCTACCAGCTCACCGAATCGCACGCCTGGATCGCGGACTTCGGGGTGCGGTACGAACTGGGCGTGGACGGCATCGGGGTGGCGCTCGTCGCGCTGACCGCGCTGCTGATCCCGTTCGTGATCCTCGCGGGCTGGCACGACGCCGACCCCCTGGAGACCAACAGCAGCCGCTGGCGGCCGACGCAGGGCTTCTTCGCCCTGATCCTCGCCGTCGAGGCGATGGTGATCATCTCCTTCGAGGCCACCGACGTCTTCCTCTTCTACATCTTCTTCGAAGCCATGCTCATCCCGATGTACTTCCTCATCGGTGGCTTCGGAGACCGTGCCCACGCGGGCTCGGACGAGCATGCGGCAGCCCAGCGCTCGTACGCCGCCGTGAAGTTCCTCCTCTACAACCTCGTCGGCGGCCTGATCATGCTGGCCGCCGTGATCGGTCTCTACGTAGTGGCGGGAAACTTCTCGCTCCAGGCGATCGCCGAGGCCCGGGCCAACGGCACGCTGGACATGGCGACCAACACCGAGCGATGGCTCTTCCTGGGCTTCTTCTTCGCCTTCGCGGTGAAGGCGCCCCTGTGGCCGCTGCACACCTGGCTGCCCAACGCGATGGGGGAGGCCACCGCCCCGGTCGCCGTCCTGATCACAGCGGTGGTCGACAAGGTCGGCACCTTCGCGATGCTCCGCTTCTGCCTCCAGCTCTTCCCGGAGGCCTCGAAGTGGGCGACGCCGGTCATCCTCGTACTCGCCCTGATCAGCATCATCTACGGGGCGCTGCTCGCGGTCGGCCAGCGCGACATCAAGCGGCTGGTGGCGTACGCGTCGATCTCCCACTTCGGGTTCATCATCATGGGCATCTTCGCCATGACGAGCCAGGGCCAGTCGGGCGCGACGCTCTACATGGTCAACCACGGAATCTCGACCGCCGCGCTGATGCTGGTGGCCGGCTTCCTGATCTCGCGGCGCGGCTCGCGTCTGATCGCCGACTACGGAGGGGTGCAGAAAGTCGCGCCGGTGCTCGCCGGCACGTTCCTGATCGGCAGCCTCGCGACGCTGTCCCTGCCGGGGCTCGCGCCGTTCGTGAGTGAGTTCCTGGTCCTGGTCGGCACGTTCACGCGCTACCCGGTGATCGGGATCATCGCCACCTTCGGCATCGTCCTCGCCGCGCTCTACACGCTCGTGCTCTACCAGCGGACGATGACCGGCCCGGTCAAGCCCGAGGTGTCGGCCATGCCCGACCTCCGGGTGCGGGAACTCGCGGTGGTCGCCCCGCTGATCGCCCTGCTGATCTTCCTCGGCGTCTACCCGAAGCCCCTCACCGACATCGTCAACCCGGCGGTCAAACAGACCATGTCCGACGTACAGAAGACAGACCCCAAGCCCGAGGTGGAGGCGGCCCCGTGAGTGCTACAGCCGTCCACAGCCTGTGGACAATGGCGGCGGACCCGATCGACAAGATCGACGCGCCGAAGATCGAATACGGGCAGTTGTCGCCCACCCTGATCGTCATCGGTGCGGCGATCATCGGGATCCTGGTCGAGGCCTTCGTGCCCCGGAAATCCCGCTACTACGTCCAGTTGTTCGTGTCCGTCGTCGCCCTCGCCGCCGCCTTCGCCGCGGTCGTCGGGCTCGCGGCCGGCGGATACGGCACCACGAAGGCCGGTATCGCCGCGATGGGCGCCATCGCGGTCGACGGGCCCGCGCTGTTCCTACAGGGCACGATCCTGCTGGCCGGTGTGCTCGGCGTGTTCACGTTCGCCGAGCGGCGCCTCGACCCGGTGGCCCACGGCAACCGCGTCGACTCCTTCGCCGCGCAGGCCGCGTCCGTGCCGGGCAGTGACAGCGAGAAGGCCGCGGTCAAGGCCGGGTTCGCCACCACCGAGGTGTTCCCGCTGCTGCTCTTCGCGATCGGGGGCATGCTCGTCTTCCCGTCGGCGAACGACCTGCTGACGCTGTTCATCGCCCTGGAGGTCTTCTCGCTGCCGCTCTACCTGCTCTGTGCCGTGGCCCGCCGCAAGCGGATCATGTCGCAGGAGGCCGCGGTCAAGTACTTCCTGCTCGGCGCCTTCGCCTCCGCGTTCACCCTCTTCGGCATCGCCCTGCTGTACGGCTACGCCGGTTCGGTGTCGTACGCGACGATCGCGCAGGTCGTCGACGGCACCATCGGGACGGTGAACCCGGCACTCGCCGACACCATGGGCAACGACGCGCTGCTGCTCATCGGTGCCGCGATGGTCGTCATGGGTCTGCTCTTCAAGGTCGGCGCCGTGCCGTTCCACATGTGGACCCCGGACGTCTACCAGGGCGCGCCGACCCCGGTCACCGGCTTCATGGCCGCCGCGACCAAGGTGGCCGCCTTCGGCGCGCTGCTGCGGCTGCTGTACGTCGTGCTGCCGGGCCTGCGCTGGGACTGGCGGCCGGTGATGATGGGCGTCGCGGTCGTCACCATGCTGGGCGGTGCGATCGTCGCGATCACCCAGACCGACATCAAGCGCCTCCTCGCGTACTCGTCGATCGCACACGCGGGATTCATCCTCGCGGGTGTCATCGCGATGACACCGGACGGTGTCTCGTCGGTGCTCTTCTACCTGGGCGCGTACTCGTTCGTCACCATCGGCGCGTTCGCGGTGGTCACCCTCGTACGGGACGCGGGCGGCGAGGCCACGCACCTGTCCAAGTGGGCCGGTCTCGGACGCAGGTCACCGCTGGTGGCCGCCGTGTTCGCGGTCTTCCTGCTGGCCTTCGCGGGCATCCCGCTGACCTCCGGTTTCGCCGGGAAGTTCGCCGTGTTCAAGGCGGCGGCCGAGGGCGGCGCGGGCGCGCTGGTCGTGGTCGGTGTGATCTCGTCGGCCATCGCGGCGTTCTTCTACATCCGCGTGATCGTGCTGATGTTCTTCAGCGAGCCGCGTCCGGAGGGACCGACGGTCGCCGTGCCGTCGCCGCTCACGATGACGGCGATCGGGGTGGGGGTGGCGGTCACGCTGGTACTGGGTGTGGCGCCGCAGTACTTCCTCGACCTGGCCGGCCAGGCGGGCGTGTTCGTCCGCTGACCTGGTGTTCTTCGGGCCTCGGTTCCATTGGGAGCCGGGGCCCGAAGTGTTTTGGGGTGCGGTCCGACGGACGTATTCGACGGAACCTCGGTCGCAGCCTGTGGATAACTCTGAGGCTGTCGGTGCGGACCCCTATCGTGGAGGCAGTGGTCGAGGCACGACGTACGGGGGACGGGACAATGGGCGGGACGGGTGTGATGACAGAGGTGGCGGAGAGCGAAGCGCTCGGCACGCTCCACCGGGTCTTCGGTTACGAGGCCTTTCGCGGTGAGCAGGAAGCCGTCATCGAGCATGTGGTGAGCGGCGGGGACGCGGTCGTCCTCATGCCCACGGGCGGCGGAAAGTCGCTCTGCTACCAGATCCCGGCCCTGGTCAGAGCGGGCACGGGCGTGGTGGTCTCACCCCTCATCGCGCTGATGCAGGACCAGGTGGACGCGCTGCGGGCGCTCGGCGTGCGCGCCGGGTTCATGAACTCCACGCAGAACTTCGACGAGCGGCGCACCGTCGAGGCGGAGTTCCTCGCGGGCGAGCTCGACGTGATCTACCTCGCACCGGAGCGGTTGCGCCTGGAGTCCACGCTCGACCTCCTCAAGCGCGGAAAGATCTCGGTCTTCGCGATCGACGAGGCGCACTGCGTGTCGCAGTGGGGCCACGACTTCCGCCCCGACTACCTCTCGCTCTCGCTGCTGGGTGAGCGCTGGCCCGACGTACCGCGGATCGCGCTGACCGCGACGGCCACGGACGCCACCCACAAGGAGATCACCCAGCGCCTGGGCATGCCGGACGCCCGTCACTTCGTGGCGAGCTTCGACCGGCCCAACATCCAGTACCGGATCGTGCCGAAGGCCGATCCGAGGAAGCAGCTCCTGTCCTTCCTGAAGGAGGAGCACGCGGGCGACGCGGGCATCGTCTACTGCCTGTCGCGCAACTCGGTCGAGAAGACGGCCGAGTTGCTCGTCCGCAACGGCATCGCGGCGGTGCCGTACCACGCGGGTCTGGACTCCGGCATGCGCGCCGACCACCAGTCGCGGTTCCTGCGCGAGGACGGCCTGGTGGTGTGCGCGACCATCGCCTTCGGCATGGGCATCGACAAGCCGGACGTCCGGTTCGTCGCCCACCTCGACCTGCCGAAGTCGGTCGAGGGCTACTACCAGGAGACCGGCCGCGCCGGCCGCGACGGACTGCCGTCCACGGCGTGGATGGCCTACGGCCTGAACGACGTCATACAACAACGAAAGATGATCCAGTCGAGCGAGGGCGACGAGACGTTCCGGCGCCGGGCGGCCTCGCATCTCGACGCGATGCTCGCGCTGTGCGAGACGGCCCAGTGCCGGCGCGGTCAGCTGCTCGCCTACTTCGGCCAGGATCCGGAGGCCCCGGCCTGCGGGAACTGCGACACGTGCCTGCTCCCGCCCGAGACCTGGGACGGCACGGTCGCGGCCCAGAAGGTGCTGTCCACCGTGGTGCGGCTGCAGCGTGAGCGGGGGCAGAAGTTCGGCGCGATCCAGATCGTCGACATCCTGCTCGGGCGCAGGAGTGCCAAGGTCATCCAGTTCGACCACGACCAGCTGTCCGTGTTCGGCATCGGTGAGGAACTGGCCGAGGGCGAATGGCGCGGTGTCGTCCGGCAGTTGCTGGCCCAGGGGCTCCTCGCGGTCGAGGGTGAGTACGGCACGCTGGTGCTGACCGAGGCGAGCGGGACCGTGCTGCGGCGTGAGCGGGAGGTGCCGCTGCGCAAGGAGCCGTCGAAGCCGGTGGCCTCCCGTTCCTCGTCCGGTTCCGGTCGCAGCGAGCGCAAGGCCAAGGCCGCGGCCGCCGCGGCTTCCCTTCCCGCGGAGCTGCAGCCCGCCTTCGAGGCCCTGCGCGCCTGGCGTGCCGGCCAGGCCAAGGAGCAGGGCGTCCCGGCGTACGTCATCTTCCACGACGCCACGCTGCGGGAGATCGCCACGGTGTGGCCCGGCTCCGTCGCGGAGCTGGGCGGGATCAGCGGGATCGGCGAGAAGAAGCTCGTGACGTACGGGGAGGGCGTGATCGGGGTGCTCGCTGCCCTGGAGCGGCCTTCCGGCACCGGTTCGGGCTCTGACTCCGGCTCGGGTTCCGGCGCCGGGCGAGCGGAGGGTCCAGGGAACGGCGCGGGGTCGGCTCCGGCACGCCGGAGCGACGACGACCCTGGGTTCTACTGGCCCGACATGGAGCCGGAGCCGGAGCCCGAGGACTGGATATAGGTCCAGGTCCGGCTACTTGGTGCCGTGGCCGCGATGCCCGTGCCTGTGAGGGTTGGCTCGGCCGGGCCGATCCGACCTGGTCCGGTGCCGTCCGGTCCCAGGCCTGTTCTGGTTCCGCTGAGCCCAACTCGGGCGGCGGGGTTTGGTCGGTCCGTGTCCGATGAGCCCGGCTCGGTCGGGGCTTGCCTGGTCCGGTTCTGCTGAGCCGGGGACGGGCTCGGTCCGGTTCGGGTTTGCCGGGTGGTGCGACGCTCGCCCCCGCACCGCACAGGGCCTGGCCGCACAGATCAGAGCGCGCGTGAGGCGTACGCCCTGACGTCCGCGTCCGAGTCCGTCGTGGCCGTGGCGAGTGCGGCCCGGGCGGCAGCGGTTGACGCGTCGGCGGCACCGGACCGCGTGTGCCTGACGAGTGCCAGGACGGCGGCCTTGCGGACGTCCGCGTTCGGGTCGGCCAGCGCCTTGGCGAGGGCGGGCACGGCCACCTCGGCGTCAGCCGCGGACAGCGCGGTGGCGGCGCCGGCCCGGACCTGCCACGCGGGATCGGCCTGAGCACGGACGGCGCGTTCGGCCAGCGGCGCTGGGCACCCCGTGCCGGCCAGCGAGGCGAAGGCGGCGCCGCGGACCAGGGCGTCGGCGTCCTCGGTGAGGCGGTCGAGGGCGGCGATCACGGGGTCGGCGGCCGTGGCGTCCGGAGCCGGTGCGTCGCCCGCGCCCGACGGGACAGCCAGGTTCCGGCGGTCCGCGTCCGCATTCGCGCCCGGTGCGACCGCCACGTTTCGGCGGTCCGCGACCGCGCCCACCGTCGCCAGTGCCTTGGCCGCGGTCACCCGCACCTCACGGGAGTGGTCGTCCGCCGCCCGGACCAGTTCGTCGGCCGCGTCGACGGAGACCAGTGCTCGGATCGCTTCGATACGGACGGAGATATCAGGATCGCCCAGTGAGCGGGCGAAGAGGCCGGCGTCGCCCAGCCGCAGGGCACGCAGGACGTCGAGGGCGGCGGCGCGGACGACCGGGTCGGACTGTGCGAGGGCGTGTGTGAGCGGGTCGCGCAGGGCCGGTTCAGGCGTGAGCGTCTCGACGAGTTCGCGCAACGAGGCCGCCGCGGAGGCGCGTACAGCAGCGTCGGTGTCGGCGAGGGCGGTGGCCAGCGCCGGACCGGTTCCGGGGGGCGTGGTCTCGGTGAGCACGCTGACGGCCGCTCGCCGGACGGAGGGCTCGTGGTCGGTCAAGTAGGGCTGGACAGCGGAGAGTTCGGGCTCCTCCTCGGCGAGGGCGAGGAGTTCGAGCAGCCGGGGCGAGGCGTCCTGGCGGGCGCTGTCGCTGCTGGTGCCGTCGCTGTTGCCGGAGCCGGAGTCGGGACCGGTGCTTCCGGCCACGGCGGTGGAGGGCCGCGCGGCCACGGGGGCCGCGTCCCGTGCGCCAGCCGTGGCCACGCCCTCCGGGTGTATCTCGCCGAGGTGCCGGGAGGGGCCGCCGGTCGGGTCGAAGCCGTCTACGGGGATGGCGTAGGGAGCCACGGGACGAGCCGTGCACTCCATCGAACCAGAGGGGGACTTGTGCAGGTCGAGGTGGTGGAACCAGGAGACGTCGTCGCGCGCGGGATGGTCCGTGCGGTCGTGGTAGAGGCCCCAGCGGGACTCCGTGCGGGCCAGCGAGGCACGGGCCGCCATCTCCGCGCAGTCGCGGATGAAGGTGACCTCGGCGCACCGCATCAGCTCGTGCGGAGTGCGCCCGCCCATCGCCGAGATGTCGTCGCGCATCCGCTCGAAGGACTCGACGGCGAGCGACAGCCGGGCACCGGACTTGGGGGGCGCCACGTAGTCGTTCACGAAGCGGCGGAGCTTGTACTCGACCTGGGTCTGGGGCGGCCCTTCCGGGTTGCGCAGCGGGCGGTAGACCAACTCGTGCGCCTCGCGCAGCTGCTCCTGGGGCAACTCGCCCTGGTGGGCGCGGTACTGGGATGCGTCCGCCCCCGCGAGGTCGCCGAAGACGAACGCGCCGATCATGTAGTTGTGGGGGACGCAGGCCAGGTCCCCGGCGGCGTACAGCCGCGGCACGGTCGTACGGGCGTGGTCGTCGACCCGTACGCCGGAGGCCGAGTGGCCGCCGCACAGGCCGATCTCGGAGATGTGCATCTCGACGTCGTGGGTGCGGTAGTCGTGACCGCGACCGGCGTGGAAGGTGCCGCGGGTGGGCCGCTCGGTGGAGTGCAGGATCGACTCCAGGGCGGAGATCGACTCCTCGGGAAGGTGGCTCAGTTTGAGGTACACCGGGCCCCGGTCGCTCGCCACCTCCGCGGCGAACTCCGCCATCATCTGCCCCGACCAGTAGTCGGAGTCGACGAAGCGTTCGCCGTGCCGGTTGACCTGGTAGCCGCCGAAGGGGTTGGCGACATAGGCGCAGGCGGGGCCGTTGTAGTCCTTGATCAGCGGGTTGATCTGGAAGCACTCGATGCCGGTGAGTTCGGCGCCCGCGTGGTAGGCCATGGCGTAGCCGTCACCGGCGTTGGTGGGGTTCTCGTAGGTCCCGTAGAGGTAGCCGGAGGCGGGCAGGCCGAGGCGGCCGCAGGCGCCGGTCGCGAGGATCACGCTGCCCGCGCGAACCGTCACGAACCGGCCCGTGCGGGTGTTGAAGCCGGCCGCCCCGATGGCGCGCCCGTCCTCGGGGGACGTCAGCACGCGCACCGGCATCACCCGGTTCTCGATGCGGATGCGTTCGCGCATCTCGCGCCGCCGAAGCTGCCGGTAGAGGACCTTCTTGACGTCCTTGCCCTCGGGCATCGGCAGCACGTACGAGCCGGACCGGTGGACCTGGCGGACCGCGTACTCGCCGTGCTCGTCCTTCTCGAACTTCACGCCGTACGACTCCAGGCGCTGCACCATCGCGAAGCCGCGGGTGGCGGTCTGGCGGACGGTGGACTGGTCGACGATGCCGTCGTTGGCGCGGGTGATCTCGGCGACGTAGTCGTCGGGCTCGGCGCGGCCGGGGATGACCGCGTTGTTGACGCCGTCCATGCCCATGGCGAGGGCGCCGGAGTGCCTGACGTGCGCCTTCTCCAGCAGCAGCACGTCGGCCCCGTGCTCGGCGGCGGTCAGCGCCGCCATGGTGCCGGCCGTGCCGCCGCCGATGACGAGGACGTCGCAGGAGAGTTCCTCGGCGTCACCGAGGTCCGGGATCGCGAGGAGGGTGTCGCCGGGTTCGCGGGTGTCCGGGCTTTCCGGGGTGTCCACCAGGGTGCCTTTCACGTGCTCGGAGAGGTGAGGATCTCGCGGCGCAGAGCCACGCGTGCGGGGTCGTCGTGCGCCGTACGGTCGCGCGGCCGGGGCACCTCGCGCACCGTCGTGAGCCGGCCGGAGCCGAGGAGCGCCACGCGGTCGCCGAGGAACAGGGCCTCGTCCACGTCGTGGGTGACGAAGACGACGGTCGCCCCTGTGCCGTGCAGCACGTCCACCAGAAGGTCCTGCATGCCGGCGCGGGTCTGGGCGTCGAGGGCGCCGAAGGGTTCGTCCATCAGGACGGCGCGCGGGCGCGGGGCGAGCGCGCGGGCCAACTGCGCGCGCTGGCGCTGGCCCCCGGAGACGCGGTGCGGCAACTGCTGTGACCGGTCGGCGAGTCCGACCCGGTCGAGCCAGGACTCGGCCTGCCTTCTGCGTTCGCCGCGCGGCAATCCCTGGATGGCCAGGGGCAGTTCGACGTTGGCGCGCAGGGTGCGCCAGGGGAGGAGGGCGTCCTCCTGGAAGACCAGGGCGCGGTCCGCCGCCGGTCCTTCGATCCGTCGGCCGTCCTGTTCGGCCGTCCCGTCCAGGACGGGCAGCAGCCCGGCGAGCGTGCGCAGCAGCGTCGACTTGCCGCAGCCCGAAGGGCCGACGACGGTGAGGATCTCGCCCGGGGCGACATCCAGGTCGACGTCGGCCAGCGCGGAGGCGTCCGGTCGGCCGAGCGTGGCGGCGCGGAGGGTGAGCCGGGTGCCGCGTACGGGCGCGGGTGCCCGAACCGCCGTCGTCTCGGCGGACGTTCGGGTCTCAGACGAGGTGCTCATCGCGCGCCTCCTCGGTGTGGACGGCGGTGGAGGCGCTCGGCGTAGTCCGGGCCGAGGGCCTTCCTGACGTACCGGTCGTCGACGAAGGAGTCCACGTCCACGTCGCCGGTCAGCTTCGCCGACTTCAGGATCGAGACGTCCTTCTTGAGGGCGGAGACGAGCTTCGGCTTGATCGCCGGGTCGAAGGTGGCGATGCCGTGCGCGCCGTTGTAGAGGTACACGACCTCGGCGGGCAGCCCGGTCGCCTTCGCGACCTTCTCCGCCGCGGCAACCGGGTGGTCGTGGAGGTAGTCCGTCGCCTCCGCCTGGGCCTTGAGGAACGCTTCCAGCACGGCGGGGCGTTTCTTCGCGAAGTCCTCGCGGGCGGTGACCCCGTGGAAGGTCGGCAGGTTCAGTTCGGCGCCGTCGTACAGGGCCTTCGCCTTGCCCTGGAAGGCGAGCAGGCCGGGCCACGCGACGAACTGCGAGAGCGCGTCGGTGCTGCCCGCCGAGAGTGCCGAAGCACCCACCGCGGGCTGCTGGTTGAGCTTCTCGATGCCCTTGTCCGGGTCGATTCCGGCGCGCTGCAGCGCCCGTACGAGGGTGCCGTCGGCCGCCGAGCCGATGCTCGTCGACACCTTCTTGCCGCGCAGGTCCTCCAGAGAGCCGAGCTTCGAATCCGGCGCGGTGACGACGGTGTTGAGGCCGCCGCGCAGGTTGTAGCCGGTGACGGAGACGAGGCGGGTGGGGCGGCCCAGCTGCTTGCCGCGAGCCGCGTTGATGAGGAGAGGGAAGTCGCCCATCGAGCCGATGTCGATCTTTCCCGCGGCCATCTGCGCGGTGATGGGGGCGCCGGTCGCGTAGTCCTGCCAGTCCACCTTGTAGGTGTGGTCGTCGTGGAGGGCGTTCAGCTGCTGCTCGAAGGAGCCGAGGGAGCGCAGGAGGGTGCTCGCGGTGACGGTGTTGATGGTCTTGGACTGGTAGCCGACGGTGACCGTCACCGTGTTGCCGCTACCGGCCTCCGCGCTGCCGCCGCAGCCGGACAGGGGAAGCAGCAGGGCGACCGCGGAAAGGGCGACTGCCGTACGTTTCATGGGAGTTCTGGCCTCTCACCGGAGCAGATAGGGCATGTTGACCGTCACGGCTCCGGTGGGGCAGCGGGCCGCGCACGGGCCGCAGTACCAGCACTCGTCGACATGCATGTAGGCCTTGCCGTTGCTCTCGTCGATGGCGAGGGAGTCCAGCGGGCACATGTCCACACAGAGCGTGCAGCCGTCGATGCACTTCGACTCGTCGATGGTCACGGGCACGTCGGCCCGCTGGGGCGCCAAGGGCATGGCTGTCTCCAGGGAGATCCCGCTGACACGGGAAAGGGGGCGGGGCGGTCAGAGCGAGCGGCGCAGCAGACCGCTCATCGTGATGCGGTCGCCGCGATGGGGGTCCCCCCATGCGTTCAGCTATGGGGGAGGATGAACTCCAGGTCGACGGGCCGGCCGTCGGCGAGGTGGGTGAGGCGCTCCAGCATCAGGACGGCCGAGCCGCGTGGGGCCTGCAGAACCGTCGCGGAGTGCGCGTCGGCGTTGACGGCCTCCAGGGTGATCTCGGCGTGCCCGAGCGGCTGTCCGGTGATGCCTTCCAGGAGGCGGAAGACGTCCGTGTTCTCCAGGTCGGCGCCGAGCAGGGCGGTGCCGAGGTCGAGTGGGACGTAGGTGAGGTCGAGGGAGAGCGGGAGGCCGTTGAGCCGTCGCAGCCGCTCGATGTAGAGGACGTCGGCGCCGACGGGCACCCGCAGCCGTTCGGCGACCGGGGCCGGTGCGGCGACCGGGCCCGCGGTACGGACCTCGTTGCTGACCCGGCCGTGTTCGCGCAGGGTCTCCGCGAGTCCCATCAGCCGGTCGAGCCCGTGCGGGTACTTCTCGGCGACGACGACCGTGCCGACACCGGGCAGCCGTTCCACCAGGCCCTCGGCCCGCAGCAGGTCGAGGGCCTGGCGCACGGTGTTGCGCGAGGCCCGGTAGTCGGCGCCGATGGCCGCCTCGTGCGGCAGCGTGCCGTGCGGGAAACCGCCCGCCAGCACCTGGTGGCGCAGCAGGTCGGCGAGTTGCCTGGCCCGGTCCGCGCGCAGCCGCCGCCGGTGGGCGGCGACGGTGGTCGCGCCCTGGCCGGCGTGGTCACGGATGCGTTCGGTGGGCATGCGACGGACCATACCGACGGGGTACGGAAAGTGGTGTTGCCGGAGTGTTGCGCCACCGGCGGCTCCGCCGGTCGAGCGGATGACCTGCGGGTTCTTCGGGGGCGCGGCAAGATCTGCCACTGCGGGCGCCGCCGGGGAGGGCACGTTCCCGGGGCGCGGGGCTGTGACATTGTGCGGCTCCGCAGCGTGGGCGCGACGAGCCCCCACCGACCCGCAGCTCGGAACAACCCGGCGTCAGCGAACGCCGACGCCGACCCACCCCACCGGAAAGGCCGCCCCTGGCCAGGTACGGACCGCCCTGGCCAGGGGCGGACCGTCGCGACCGGGTACGGACCGGCCCGCGTACGGGACCCGCCCGCATACGGGACCGCCGTGCGGCCGGACGTGCCCGCGGGCGGGCAGCTACGCGCTCGCCGCGATGCGCCCGCTCACCTCGCCGAGGCCCACCCGCGTGCCATGCGGCCCGGGAGCCCACGCGGTCAGCGTCACCGTGTCGCCGTCCTCCAGGAACGTCCGCTTGCCGTCCGGCAGGTCGAGGGTGTCGCGCCCGTTCCAGGTCAGCTCCAGGAGGGAGCCCCGCTGGTCGTCAGAGGCCCCGCTCACGGTGCCCGACCCGTACAGATCGCCCGTGCGCAGCGACGCGCCGTTCACCGTCATGTGGGCCAGCTGCTGGGCGGCCGTCCAGTACATGGTCGAGAAGGGAGGCTCGGAGACGACATGGCCGTTGACGGCGACGGAGATGCGCAGGTCGTAGCCGCCTGGGTCCTCCGCCGCGTCGTCGGCGTCGTCCAGATACGGCAGCAGCGGATGCGTACGTGCCGGGGGTGTGACCCGGGCGTCGTCCAGGGCGTCGAGCGGGGTGATCCAGGCCGACACCGAGGTGGCGAAGGACTTGCCGAGGAACGGGCCGAGGGGGACGTACTCCCAGGCCTGGAGGTCGCGGGCGGACCAGTCGTTGAGGAGGCAGAGCCCGAAGACGTGATCGCGGAAGCCGCTCAGCGGGACGGCCGTGCCCATCGTGGAGGGCGTGCCGACGACGAAGCCGACCTCCGCCTCGATGTCCAGCTTGGCGGACGGCCCGAAGACCGGCGCCGGGTCGGCCGGGGCCTTGCGCTGACCCGAGGGGCGTACGACCTCGGTCCCGGAGACCACGACGGTGCCCGACCTGCCGTGGTAACCGATCGGCAGATGCTTCCAGTTGGGGGTGAGGGAGTCCTCGGCGTCGGGGCGGAAGATCTGGCCGACGTTACGGGCGTGGTTCTCGGAGGCGTAGAAGTCGACGTAGTCGGCGACCTCGAAGGGGAGGTGGAGCGTCACCTCGGAGAGCGGGTGCAGCAGGGGCGCGATCGTCTCGCGGTGGGCCGGCACCGTCACCCACGCCGTGATCGCGCGCCGCACGTCCGACCACGCCGTGCGGCCGGCCGCGAGCAGTGGGTTCAGCGAGGGACGGGCGAGCAGCGCGGCGTACGGGGAACCGAGTTCCACGGCCGCGGCCCCCGCGTCCAGCACGTGGTCGCCCAGCCGAACGCCCACGCTCCGCCGGCCGGAGCCGCTGCCGCTGCCGGAGACGGCATCGGAGCCGCTGTCGGAACCGTCGAGGGAGAACACGCCGTACGGAAGATTGTGCGGGCCGAAGGGATCGCCCTCGGTGACATCGAAGGGGGGCATCGGGTGCTGCCTCGCTTTCCGGGTGGGTGCAGCACACGTTACGGGGGAGTCGCCGCTCTTGGGCAGTGTCTAAAGAGTTCGCAATGTCCGATTAAGGGCGGGGTCGGAGTAGTTGATTCCGGCTTAGCGTCCTTTCGGGGGACGCGGACGGGGTGGGTCCGGGTCCGGTAGAGGGGGACACGTGGGGGGACCCGTGGCCAGACGTTTCGCAGGCGTGCCGTTCGGCGCGGACCGGGATGTTCCGGGCCTGATCGTGAAGTTCGGCGACTACCCGCTGCACCACGGCGGAGTGGGCGCGATCCGCAGCCTCGGGCGCCTGGGCGTACCGATGTACGCGATTACGGAGGACCGCTACACACCCGCCGCGGTCTCACGGCATCTGCGGCAGGCGTTCGTCTGGCCGACCACCGGGACGGAGCGGCCGGAGCGGCTCGTCGAGGGGCTGCTGCGCGTCGGGCGCCGGATCGGCCGGCCCACCGTGCTGATCCCGACCGACGAGGAGGCCGCGGTGCTGATCGCCGAGCACCAGGAGGAGCTCGCGGACCGCTTCCTGTTTCCCAGAGTGGAGGCCGGCCTTCCGCGTCGCCTCGCCAGCAAGCAGGGCCTGCACGAACTCTGCCTGGAACACGGCATACCCAGTCCGGAGTCCGCCTGCCCGGAGTCGTACGCGGAGATCGAGGACTTCGCGGCGAAAGCGACCTTCCCGCTCGTGGCCAAGAACCGCGAGGCCTTCGTGCGCCGCGCGCGACCGGCCGTGAGGGGGACGACGCGTATCGGGACCCGCGAGGGGCTGCTCGCGCTCGCTCGCGGCTGGGGCGAGCACCCCGGGGTGATCCTCCAGGAGTACCTGCCCAGGGAGGACGCCGAGGACTGGATCGTGCACGCGTACTTCGACGCGGACTCGACGCCGCTCGCGATGTTCACCGGCGTCAAGGTCCGCTCCTGGCCGCCGCACGCGGGGATGACGGCGAACGCGTACGTGGTCGACAATCCGGAACTCGCGGACATCGCCGCGCGTTTCATCAAACAGATCGGCTTCAGCGGTGTCATCGACCTCGACCTGCGCTTCGACCGGCGCGACGGCCAGTACAAACTGCTCGACTTCAACCCGCGGATGGGAGCACAGTTCCGGCTTTTCGAGAGCGAGTCGGGGATCGACGTCGTTCGCGCGATGCATCTGGACCTGACCGGCCGCACCGTTCCGGAGGGGGAACAGCTCGCGGGCCGGCGCTACATCGTGGAGAACATCGACCTGCCCGCGCTGCTCGCGTACCGCCGCAGCGGCTACACGACACCGCACGCCCCCAGCCACGCCAGCGGCACGGAGCTGGCGTGGCTGGCGGCGGACGACCTGCGGCCGTTCTTCACCATGCTCGCGCGCTTCGTACGGCCCGGAGTGAAGCACATGTACCAACTGTGGCGGACCAACCGCCGGAGCACCCGCCCGAGCACGGGGTGAGGGCTTGCCTGAGCACGAGCCAGCAGTACGACGAACCAGTACACAGCACCTGATGGTGTTGACCACGAAGTGACGAAGCAGCGTCCTGGGGAGGGGACTTCGTGATGGAGCCGGTGGCAGTGATCGGTGCCGGGCCCTTCGGCCTGTCCACCGCCGCGCATCTGCGAGCGCGCGGCATTCCGGTACGGGTGTTCGGTGAGCCCATGGTGAGCTGGCGTGCGCACATGCCTGAGGGGATGCTTCTGAAGTCGACCCCGGCCGCCTCGAACATCGACGCCCCGCAGCCCGGGCACAACCTCGTCGACTACTGCGACGCGGCCGGCATCCGCCGACTCGTCACGGACGAGGACATCGTCCCGGTCGAGACGTTCGTCGCGTACGGGGATTGGTTCCGGCAGAAGCTCGTGCCGGACCTGGAGCGGGTGCGGGTCGTCTCGGTCGACCGGCGCGGCTCGGGGGGCTTCGAACTCAAACTGGACTCCGGGGAGTTGTTCGCCGCTCGGGCGGTCGTCGTCGCGACCGGGCTGTCCGGGCTGGCGCATCTGCCGCCCGAGCTGGCCGCGGCCGCACCGGACGGACCGACCCCCACGGGGCCCGTCTCGCACAGCTCGCAGCTCCACGACCTGTCCCGGTTCTCCGGCAAGGAGCTGATCGTCGTGGGCGCGGGCCAGTCCGCCCTGGAGACGGCGGCGCTCGCGGCGGAGGCGGGCGCGCAGGTGCGCGTGGTGGCGCGCGGCAAGGGGTCGGTCGCCTTCGGCGCGCCCCCCTGGACACAGCCGAGGCTGCGTCCCGAGTCGCCCTTCGGCCGGGCCTGGTCGCTGTGGGCACTCAGTTACTACCCCCACCCGTACCGCCATCTGCCGCCGCAGGCCAGGCACTTCCTCGTCCGCCGCGTGCTCGGCCCTCTCGGTGCCTGGTGGCTGCGCGAGCGGTTCGAGGGGAAGGTGCAGGTGAGCGAGGTGTCGCGAATAGTCCGCTCCGGATCGGTGGACGGCCACCCGGCCCTCGCCGTCCGGACGCTCGACGGACGCGTCGAGGAACTCTCCGCGGACCACGTCGTCTCCGCGACCGGATACCGCGTCGACCTCGCCGCGATGGACTTCCTCGGGCACGAACTGCGTACGGAGCTGGCGGTGAGCCGGGGGACACCGAAGCTGGGCGCCGGGTTCAGGTCTTCCGTACCCGGGCTCTACTTCACTGGGCTGCCGGCGGCGGCTTCGTACGGGCCGGTGATGCGGTTCGTGTGCGGGACGGAGTTCGCCTCACCGAGGTTGGTCCGGCATCTGGTGGGGGCGCGCGGCTGAACGGAACCTCCGCTTCGTGCGCGTACGCATCGACGCGTCGCCGAAGCCACCGAGCGGCGCGCGGGTCGTGTGCGTGCGGCGACCACTGGACAGGGCCGGGCATGGGGAAACAGGGGCCCGGGGATGGGCGACGGGCCGGTTGACCGGGGGCGGGGGAGCGGGCCGGGCATGGTCAACTGATCCCCTTCGCCCGCGATTTGCCTCCGGGCGGCCGACGGATGGTGCCTGTGACGACCTCTGTGCCTGACGAGATACCGGACGACGTCCGGTTCCCGTCGAGTCGTTGGGGCGTTCGATCCGTATTCTCTGATCATGGCCGCACCGATTGCATATTCACTCATCGCCACTGACCTGGACGGGACGTTGCTGCGAGGCGACGACACCCTGTCGGACCGGTCACGCGCCGCGCTGGCGATGGCAATCGGGAGAGGTGCCAGGCACCTCGTGGTGACGGGGCGCCCGGCACCACGCGTACGCCCCCTGCTGGACGAACTGGGCAGCCGGGGACTGGCGGTGTGCGGTCAGGGGGCGCAGCTGTACGACGCCGGCGCCGAGCGCATGGTCTGGTCGGTCACCCTCGACCGCGAGCTGGCCGAGACGGCGCTCGGCAAGATCGAGGCGGAGGTCGGTGACGTGTACGCCGCGGTCGACCAGGACGGGGTCGACGGACTCACGCTCATCGAGCCGGGGTACGAGATGCCGCACCCGACACTGCCCGCGGTACGTGTCCTGCGCCGCGACGACCTCTGGACGGAACCCATCAGCAAGGTGCTGCTGCGCCATCCCCTGCTGTCCGACGACGAGTTGGCGTCCGCGGCCCGCGGAGCGGTCGGTTCCCTCGCCACGGTCACGATGTCCGGCCCCGGCACCGTCGAACTCCAGCCATGTGGCGTGACCAAGGCGACGGGTCTCGCCCTGGCGGCCGAACACCTCGGCCTCACTCCCGCCACCACGATCGCCTTCGGTGACATGCCCAACGACATCCCGATGTTCGACTGGGCGGCCCACGGCGTCGCGATGGCCAACGCCCACCCCGAACTCCGGGCGGTGGCCGACGAGGTGACCCTGTCGAACGAGGAGGACGGCATCGCGGTGGTGCTGGAACGGCTCTTCGACTCGCGGCGGCCCTAGGGCCCTTCTGATGGATCTCCGCGGCGTCGCGACGCCCGGCACGCACGCTCGCCGCACGGCGCGAAGGGCCAGGTGGCTCCGCCACATGACCCTCCACACCGCACGCCGATCGCACGCACCGACCGCCGCTCCTTCTCCCACGGAGATCCATCAGAAGGGCCCTAGTTCTTCGCCGGGAGAAGTCATGGCGGCGGGCCCGCGGAGAGGTCGGCTCCCCTCGCCGCGGGCCCGCCCGGCATCGGCGGGGCCGATATCGGCCCCGCCGATGCCGGCCCGCTCAGTAGGCCCCGAAGACGTTGTCGATCGAGCCGTACCTCGCGGCGGCGTAGTTGCACGCCGCCGTGATGTTGGCGACCGGGTCGAAGGGGTCCATCGAGGTGCCGGCCACGTGGTAGGCGTTGAAGGTCGGGTCGATGGTCTGGAGGAGCCCCTTCGACGGCGTGCCGGCAGCGGCGTTGGAGTCCCAGTTGTTCATGGCCTGCGGGTTGCCCGACGACTCGCGCATGACGTTGCGGTAGATGCCGTCGTACGACCCCGGGATGCCCTGCTGGGCCATGATGTCCAGCGACTCCCTGATCCAGCCGTCGAGGTTGTTCGAGTACGTCTTCGCGGCGGCGGGGGTGACGGTGGACGCCTTGGTCGCCGTGGCCGTCTTCGCCGAGGTCTGGGCGTTCTTCGTGCCGACCGTCAGCTTGAGGCCCGGGCGGATGACCGCCGGGTCGTCGCCGATGACCGCGCGGTTGGCCTTGTACAGGTTCTGCCAGCCGCCGCTCGTGGAGTGCTTCTTGGCGATCTTGGTCAGGGTGTCGCCCGCGACCACCTTGTACGTGACGAGCGAGACCTGCGGGACCGCGGCCGGTGCGACCTGGGCGGCCTGCGTCGGCTGTGCGGCGTGGGCGCCGGTCGCCCCCACGAGGGGGAGCGCGAGCGCGGCTCCGCCGGTTCCCGCGGCGACGATGCCGCGCGTGAGGGTGTTCATTCTGGTGCGGCGGTGCTTGCCTCGTGCGGCCATGGCGCGTTTCCTCTCCGACGCCTGCGAGGTGAGCTGTCGGGTTCGGGCGGGAGCTGCCCGGCCGCATGCTGCACGCGGCTTCACCCCGAGCCGTTCCGGAATCCGGACCGGCGGCCTACCTGGGTCCCCCGCTCCTGCCGTACGCGAGTGAATGGATGGTTGGGATCTCCGGGCGGCGGCAGGATTAGGCGGTCCATCCGGAGTGACGTGAACGTATGCGAGAGCACATGCCGTGAACAAGCCCGGAATTCGCATGGCTATGCCATTTGCCTGTTCAGGGCAGATGGGAATTCTTGATCCATTCGGAAGGTGAAGTTCAACTTGCTTTGAGCAAAGGTGAATCGGCCGACTTGGCAAATCGGCGGCCCCGAGCGGACGTGACCCAATTCACTGGTGCAGGTAGGGAATTAAGTGCGTCCAGTGCGTAATACGGGCAAGTCGGGCGGAGTCTGGATGTCCGCCCAGTCGGCATAAGGTGCTACTTGTCCGTAAACGTTCTCGCTGCCCTTCGGAGTTCCGGAGAGTCAGTCTTCTGGGTTCCAGAGGGTCAGTACGTCACGCAGTTTCTGCCGGTGGCTGTCGATCCAGTTCCGGGGAAGATCGACGGGTACGCACACGGTGGCCATGGAAATCGTGTCGTCCTCCACGATCACCTCGGGGCAATCCCGTTCTCCCGTAAGCCGAATGGAAATCGACGGTCCTCCCTCGACCGTCATCCACGAGATGTCCTCGCCGCGGTCCGACGCGGCGTCCAGGGCGCGCCCCCAGGCCTCAAGTCGGCGGCGCCACAGCGCGAGTTCGAGGCGGCCACGGACGAAAGGCGTCTCCACGACGATCTCGGCCGCCAGGCCCGCCGCCATCAGCGGGTGCCGGCCGAGGACCGTGATCCTGACCGAGTTGCCCTCCTCGTCGGCGAGGAGCGCGAGGTCCGTCGGGCCGGTGCGGTGGTCGGCCGGGAGGTCGGCGTCGCACAGGGCGCAGACGAAGTGGGCGTCCTGCACGGAGTTCCATCCGGAGCAGGACGGGCAGCGGCGGTAGGTGATCGGGTGGGTGTAGCCGCCGGTGTGGGCGCCGGTGCGGTCGATGCCCGCGCGGGTGAGGGCCGCCGCGAGCGATCGCCACGACTCGGGGTCGGGGCAGTAACCGGTGGACTGGTTGCTCGCGTACGTGACCGCCCAGCCGGACGAGGTCCGTGCGAAGCCCAACTCCCCGGCGGCGCGCACCGGTTTCCCGTCCGCGCAGGCCACGTGTTCGGAGCGGCGTGGAGCCAGGCGCAGGGTCAGGGAGGCGTCGACGACGAAGGTGAACGGTTCGGCGAGTTCGTCGGCGGGGCGGGCGCACAGGAAGGCGTCGAGGTCGGCCGGGGTCCGGATCCGGGCGCCGCCCCCGCCAGGCCGGGCTGCCTCCCTTATGTCTTCGGGCCCCACATAGGCGTACGCGGTCATGGGGTCCCTGCATACGCGTTTGCGGTCGTGGGACCTACACGCGCGACTGCGGTCGTGGGGCCCACGTACGCGTTCGCCGTCATGCGGGGAGCGTACGAGCTCAGCCCGCGGTCCGCGGAATCCTTTTCTCCCAGGTGCGGTGGAACACCACCTCGTCACCGTCCTTGCAGATCACCTCGTTCGAGGTGATGAAGTCCGCCTCGTCGCAGGTTGTTTCGGAGTGCGACTCGACGCTCGCGTCCCACGGGAGGTCCGGTCGGTGCAGCCGGACGAACCAGTCCGAGCGGGCGCTCGCCGACAGCGGGTCCGACTCGACGATCGTGTACGTGTCCAGGGCCTCCTCGGTGAATTCGAGGCCGTCGGGATACACCCGGGTGCCTCCGTACCGCGGGTCCACCTCCAGGCGCCACTCGCCCTTGGCGACATCGCGGACGACCAGACGCTCGGGGCGTGGCTCGTCCAGTGTCGCGGGGAAGTTGACCCCCATGGGCTCCGCCACCTCCGGTTCCTCGAAGGAGACGGACGGGTCCGACTCCTGTGCGCGGAGCGGGAGTTCCAGCACGCTCCCCGAAGGGGTGAGGGTGAAGCCCGCCTCCGAACCGGGCTGGGGCCAGATCCACGGCCAGTACGCGGAGGAGACGGCGAGCCGGACGCGATGGCCCGGAGGGAAGGCGTGGCCGATGGCGTTCAGGTCGAGAACCACATCCTCCGTAGAGCCCGGTTTCCAGGGAACGACCTGGTCACGGCCATGACGGGCTGACAGGTTCAGGACGCCTCGGGTGACGAGGGTCGAGGAGCCGTCGGGGGCCACGTCGCAGATCCGGGCCACTACCTGTCCTCGCGTCGCCTCCGTGGTGAGCCTCAGGCGCACGCGCGGGCGGCCCAGTACCCAGATCTCCTCCGGGACCTCAAAGTCGAAGCACGCCGACCTCGCGTCCTCGTCCCGCTGGTCGGGTGGCAGGTCCGCGTCGTTGCCGAAGGGGAAGAAACGGCCGGCGTCCACCCCCGTGTGCTGAGGGGACCGCACCGCCACGGGCTCGCCCTTGAGCGCGTACGTCACCGGGGCCACCAGAGGAGAGGGCCAGGCCGGATCGCCGACCCAGCGGCCCGGCAGCGTCGGGTACACCGTCGCGGGCGGGTGGGAGTCGCTGACGTACGAGCGCAGGAGCGGCTCCGACATGATCCCGGTCTCCGTGTCCTTGAGCCAGTGGTCCCACCAGCGCAGCGTCTCCTGGAGGAAGCCGATCGCCGGGCCGGGCGGCAGCCCCCGGTCGGGGTACTGGTGCGACCACGGCCCGACGATCCCCCGTACGCGGTCGGCCGGGAGATGTTCCACCAGACGCAGGACCGCGTCCCGGTACGGGTCGTGCCAGCCGCCGACCGCGAGCACCGCCGCCCCGATCGCCGAGTAGTCCTCGCACACGCTGCCGCGGCGCCAGTGGTCGTCCCTCGTCTGGTGCGCCAGCCAGGTGTGCAGGAACGGATCGACCATCTCCAGTCGTTTGACCCACAGGTCGTGCCAGACCTCGCCCGCGTACACCGGATCGGGTGGGCGGGAGACGAACGCGAGCATGGTCGCCGCCCACGCGTGCATGTCGACGGCGAGTACGGAACCACCCATGTAGTGCACGTCGTTGTCATAGCGGTCGTCCGTCGAGCAGACGGTGACCACCGCCTTGAGCGGCTCGGGCGCGAGGGCCGCGATCTGGAGGGAGTTGAAGCCGCCCCAGGAGATGCCGAACATGCCGACCCTGCCGGAGCACCAGGGCTGGGCGGCGAGCCAGTTGACGACCTCGACCCCGTCGGCCAGCTCCGTCGCCGAGTACTCGTCGCCGGGCATGCCCTCGGAGTTGCCGTGCCCCCGGATGTCCACGCGTACGGAGGCATAGCCGTGCCCCGCGTACCAGGGGTGGCGCTGCCAGTCGCGCGGGGCCGTCCAGTCGGTCAGTCGGTAGGGCAGGTATTCGAGCAGGGCCGGTACGGGTTCGTCGGTGAGCGGGCGCCACACGCGCGCGTAGAGCTTGGTTCCGTCCGGGAGGGGAACGCGGAGGTCGTCGTGAGTCGTCTCGTAGGGGAAGGACGTACGGATGCGCATGGCGGTGACCTCCAGGGCCTGTGGGGTCTCAGTGGACCGGGTGCATCGTGCGGCGCAGCCAGGGTGCGGCGGCGATCACGAGCAGGCCCGCGGCGACCGCGATCGCGCCGTTGACGCCGAAGTAGGCGGGCTTGGAGACGTCGTCGTAGAGCTTTACGGTCTGGGCCTGGATGCCGTTGGCGAGGGCCAGCGAGAGGAACCAGAGGGACATCGTCTGGCTGGCGAAGGCCCGCGGGGCGAGCTTCGTGGTGGCCGACATGCCGGAGGTCTCCAGGAGGATGTCGCCGAGCCCCAGCAGGAAGTACGAGCCGACGATCCACCAGGCCGACATCAGGTAGTCGTCGTTGTCGTGGCCGGAGGTCGGCAGCACCATCAGGAGGAAGGACAGGCCTCCCAGCACCACCCCGAAGGCGATCTTGTTGGAGGCGTGCGGCTGGCTGTGCCCCATCCGCACCCACAGCGCGGCCACGACCGGGGCGAGCGCCACCTCGAAGGCGCCCAGGGCGGACGCGTACCAGCTGGCGGGGAAGTCGAAGCCGAGGATCGTCGTCTCGGCGTTCGACGCGGCCAGCAGCATCATCGTCGAGTACGCCTGGAAGAGGATGAAGTTGAAGACCGTGGAGGCCAGGAACAGCACGATGTACGGGCGCAGCCGGCCCCGTTCCCCGGGAGTCACCCGGGGACTCCTGAACATCACCGCGAAGTAGACCACCGGCGCGATCACCGAGATCAGGGTCAGCAGGTCCACGAAGCGGCCCATGGTCAGCCATCCGGCGGCGGCCAGCAGGACCGCGAGGACGGCCACCGCCAGCAGGCCGAGGACGATCAGGCGGACGGCCCTGCGCATGGACGCCGGCGGCAGCGCGAATTCGGCCGTGTTCCTGCGCCCGGCCAGGTGACGGCGGCCCGCGACGTACTGGATCAGACCGAAGGTCATACCGACCGCGGCCGCCGAGAAGCCCCAGTGCCAGCCCTGGTGGTCGCCGAGCCAGCCGGTGATCAGCGGACCCGCGAAGGCGCCGATGTTGATCGCCATGTAGTACACGGCGAAACCGGCGTCGCGGCGGTCGTCGTCGGTGCGGTAGAGCTTGCCGACCATCGTGGCGACGTTCGGCTTCAGCAGGCCCGTGCCCGCGCTGATCAGGCCGAGTCCCGCCCAGGTCATGGCCGCGGTGGGCACCGCCATCGCGTAGTGGCCGCAGGCGATCAGGACGCCGCCCCACAGGACCGCCCGGTACGAGCCGAGGATGCGGTCGGCCAGCCAGCCGCCGGCCACCGAGACCAGATAGACCAGCGTCCCGTACGCGGCCGAGACGGACGCGGCCGTTCCGGCGGACATGCCCATGCCGCCGTGGGCCACCGTGTCCGCGAAGTACAGGACGAGGATCGCCTGCATCCCCAGGAACGAGAACCGCTCCCAGACCTCCAGGCCCGAGAGGGTGAGCAGGCCCCTGGGCTGGCCGAAGAAGGCATGGTCGTCGGCAGGGTCCGAGGGCGGACCACCGGGTTCCGGATCTGGCTCCGGATCAGGGTCGGACTCGATCGTGTCGCGGGACAAGAAGCATCACTTCCTGAAAAATGGCTCACTTTCAGGACGTACCGCATGTGTCGTCCGTACCGGATGTATCAGTCGTATCGGCAGATCAAGAACATACCGTCCGTGATCGGATACCGCCCGGTCGGCGGCGGGGGGCAAAAGGGGGCAGGTGGAGCGTGTCAGGCAGGGTGATGGCAGGTGGCGGGCGGGCGCTCACTGTGATCGAAAGGCGACCGGATACGCTGACTTGAGTGCCAGCAGCGACACATCGACAAACACCCACAGCATCCGCAGCACCTGTAGTACCCAGCAGGCCCAGCACACCCAGAGCATCCAGAGACCGCCGTTGAGAGCGTCAGCAGACAGGAGACCCTCGTGACCGTCGTCGGGCCGTTCGGGCTGAGCGTGCGGGACCAGGCTCTCGAAGCCGATGTCCAGGCCGGATTGGCGGCTGTCGAGGAGGGACTGCTCGAGGCCACCAAGAGCGAGGTCCCGTTCATCACGGAGGCCGCGCAGCACCTCGTGCGCGCGGGCGGCAAGCGGTTCCGGCCGCTGCTCGTGACGCTCGCCGCGCAGTTCGGCGACCCGTACGCGCCGGGTGTCGTGCCCTCGGCCGTGGTCGTCGAGCTGACCCACCTCGCCACGCTGTACCACGACGACGTGATGGACGAGGCGGACGTGCGCCGCGGGGTGCCCAGCGCCAACAGCCGCTGGGGCAACTCGGTCGCGGTCCTCACCGGCGACTTCCTCTTCGCGCGGGCCTCTCACATACTGGCCGACCTCGGCCCCGAGGCCGTACGCATCCAGGCGGAGGCGTTCGAGAGGCTGGTCACCGGCCAGATCCTGGAGACGGCCGGCCCGCGCGACGGGCGCGACCCGATCGACCACTACATGGACGTGCTCAGCGGCAAGACCGGCTCGCTGATCGCCGTGGCGGGACGATTCGGCGCGATGATGTCGGGCGCCGACGAGACGGTCGTCGACGTGCTGACGCAGTACGGCGAACGGCTCGGCGTCGCCTTCCAGCTCGCCGACGACGTGCTGGACATCGCCAGCGACACGCGCGAGTCCGGCAAGACGCCGGGCACCGACCTGCGCGAGGGCATCCCGACGATGCCCGTGCTGCGGCTGCGCGAGCGGGTGGAGCGGCTGGGGCTCGCCGAGGACATCGCGCTGTCGGAGCTGCTCGCCTCGGACTTGTCCGACGACGCGCGCCACGCCGAGGCGCTGGCCAGGCTGCGGGTGCACCCCGCCCTGGACCAGGCCCGCCGCGACACCGTGCGGTACGCGGAGGACGCCCGCGCCACGCTGGCGCCGCTCCCGGAGTGCGACGCGAAGGCGGCGCTGGTGGAGCTGTGCGACGCGGTGGTCCACCGGGCGGGCTGACCGCGCGGTGGTGCGCCGGGCGGTGGTGCACCGGGCGGGCTGACCTGCGTGTCTGCCTGTTCTTCTGCAGGATCCCCTCGGTTTCTGCTCCAGGATCCCCTTTGCGTGTGACGCAGGTCACATCCTTGGAATGAGTCCAATCTAGGATCCGTTCCGTAGTTCAAGCACAGAAGCTGATGCAGGGGGCATCAGCGGAACTACGGGGAGAAAAAAGAATCATGGGGACGATCGTTACGTTCGCACAGCGTCGTAAGAGCCTCGTCATGACCGGCGTCGCGGTGGCCACCGCGGCCGGAGTCGCCGCCGCCGTCATCCCGGCGGTCGCCGACAGCGGGAGCTCCGGCAAGGGTTCGAGCGCGAGCGCGGGCCACTCGGGGCACGGGGACAAGTCCATCGAGGTACAGAGCGGCGCTCTCGCCGGCGGCAGCGGGGGCACCATCCTCGCCGCGAGTCTGAACGGCGCCAACGAGGTGCCGGTGCAGGGCGGCCCCGCCGTCGGTGACAAGGACGGTGCAGCGCTCGAGTTCGTCAAGGTCAAGGGGGACAAGGTGTCCGTCGCCGTCAAGTGGCGCGGCACCGGCAAGCCGACCCTGCTCCACATCCACCAGGGCGCGAAGGGGGTCAACGGCGGTATCAAGGTCGACTTCACCAAGCTGCTGGACAACGCCAGGGGCCGCACGGTCACCGGCACGGTCAAGGTCGAGGACGCCGCCCTGCTCGGGCAGCTGAAGGCCGACCCGGGCAGCTTCCACGCCAACCTGCACACCGCCGAGTTCCCGGGCGGAGCGGTCCGCGGCCAGCTCCACAAGGTCACCACGAAGTTCGACTTCCGGCACGCGCTGAACAACTTCCAGGCGTCCGTCATCAAGGGCAAGCAGATCTACGAGTGCAAGAAGGCGGCCGACGGCACCACGTCCTTCGCCCAGCGAGACGTGCTCGCCGTGCTCGGCGGTCCCATCGCGCACTCGTTCGTGAAGCCCAACTCGGGTACTCCGCAGTGGATCTCGGCCGACCGCAGCGCGGTCACCGGCGCGCTGATCTCCAAGACCCCGAACGGCGACAAGAACATCCCCGAACTGGACCTCAGGGCCACGCAGTCCGGCAAGCACCGGGGGCTGCTCGCGGGCACCGCGGAGATCCTGCGGCTGAACACCGTGGGCGGGGTTGCTCCGGCCGGGTCCTGCAAGGTGGGCAAGATCGTGGGAGTTTCGTACGGGGCGGACTACGTGTTCGTGAACCGGTGAACGGGTGAACGGGTGAACGGGTGAACTGCCCACTGACCACCGGCTGATCCACCGAATCCGGAAGCGGACCGTCCGAAACAGGAAGAGCTCCACCCGAATCCGGAAGCGGCTCCACCCGAACCAGGGAGCGATCCACCCGGATTCGGCAGCGATCCTCCCGAATCTGAAGGGGTTTCACCCCGCTCCGGCGAGATACACGGACGGCGTCTTCCCCGTACGACCCCTACGGGTCGGGGGAGGCGCCGTCCACCCATGTCATACCGCAGGTGTACACGGAGTTGGCTCCGAGGTCTGACGCTTTCCGCCGGCCGGTTTGGTCAGATTGGACACATCGATTCACAGGAGTTCGGGTGACAATGGCGGCGGGGATGGACGAGTGCATCAGCCGCCGACAACGGAGGTAGGGCACACATGGCACCGTACGAATCCGACGACAACACGAACGAGGACCCGCGCACCGGCCGACGCAAAGCCGCTCGGTACGCCGTTCCCGTCGCGGTGCTGGGGGTGGCGGCCGTGACCATCGGGCTGGTCCCGGCGTTCGCCGGTTCCGGCGACCCGGACCTGCCGGACATCACCGCCCAGCAGCTCATCGAGAAGATCGCGGCGTCGGACGTACAGCAGCTGTCCGGCACGGTGAAGATCAGCACGGACCTCGGCCTGCCGAACCTCGGCGGGCTGGAGAGCAGCCTCGGCGGCGGAGTGGGCGGGCGTGAGGAGTCGGGTTCCTCGGCGGACCCGTCGTCCAAGCTGCTTGAACTGGCGTCCGGTACGCACACGTTGCGGGTCGCGTCCGACGGCGAGGACAAGCAGAAGCTCTCACTGCTCGACAAGGCCGCCGAGTACAGCGTGATCCACAACGGCGACGAGGTGTGGGCGTACGACAGCGCGTCGAACGAGGCGTACCACGTGAAGGACTCCTCCGGCGCCGCCGAGAAGGGGGCGAAGGGCAAGGCCGACGACGTGCCGGCCACGCCCAAGGAGCTGGCCGAAGAGGCGCTGAAGGCGGCCGACGACACGACGTCCGTGACCGTCGACGGTACGGCGCAGGTCGCGGGCCGCGACGCCTACAAGCTGCTGATCAAGCCCAAGACGTCCGGTTCGACGGTCGGCGCGATCTCCATCGCGGTGGACTCGAAGACCGGTCTGCCCCTGAAGTTCACACTGACCCCGGCGAGCGGCGGCGCGGCCGTCATCGACGCGGGCTTCACCAAGGTCGACTTCTCCAAGCCGGCCGCGTCCACCTTCGACTTCAGCCCGCCCAAGGGCGCGAAGGTCACCGAGGGCGACGAGGCGAAGTCCGAGGGCCGGGCGGACCGGGCGCGGCCCAAGGCTGGCGAGGACCTGGGCAAGGAGTTCGAGGGCGGCGAGGACCTGGGCAAGGAGTTCCAGGGCCTGAATGTCATCGGTGAGGGCTGGAGCTCGATAGCCCAGTTCGACACCGGCGGCGAGGGCATGCCGTCCGGGTCCTCCGGCGCGGGTGACGCGGGCCGCTTCCTCGACTCGCTGGGCGACCACGTGACCGGCAAGTTCGGCTCGGGCACGGTCTTCTCGACCCGCCTGGTCAACGCGCTCATCACGGACGACGGCAAGGTCTACGCGGGCGCGGTCACCAAGGACGCGCTGGTGAAGGCGGCCAACGCGGCGAAGTAGCGCACGCGGTCCCGGTAGGCCCTGTGGGAAAGGCGAAAGCGTCCCCTGTGGGAAAGGCGAAGTGAGGGAGTCGATGGCGGAACTGTCCACCGCGGACGGGGACATGGCGAGTGAGCGCGACAGGGCCGACGCGGGCGACACCGCGGAGGCCGGTGGCACGGCGAAGGCCGGTGACACGCCGGCGGACGTGGCAGCGACCGCGGACACGGGTGACACCGTGATCGCCACCCGCGCCCTCACCAAGCGCTACCGCGGCGGACAGCTCGCCGTCGACGGCCTGGACCTGGCCGTCCCGGCGGGCAGCGTCTTCGGCTTCCTCGGGCCGAACGGCTCCGGCAAGACGACCACCATCAGGATGCTGATGGGCCTGATCGAGCCGACCTCCGGGACGGTGCGCGTGCTGGGGCAACCCATGCCGCGCGCCACCAGCGCCGTGCTGCCGCACGTCGGCGCGCTCATCGAGGGACCGGCTCTCTACGGCTTCCTCTCCGGCCGCGACAACCTCCTGCGATACGACTCGGCCGACCCGACCGCCGACCCGCGCACCCGGCGTACACGCGTCGCGGCCGCGCTCGACCGCGTCGGCCTGACGGCAGCCGCGGGTAAGAAGGCGAAGGCGTACTCCCTCGGGATGAAGCAGCGGCTCGGGCTCGCGGCGGCGCTGCTGCAGCCCCGCAGGCTGCTCGTGCTGGACGAGCCGACCAACGGGCTCGACCCGCAGGGGATGCGGGAAATCCGTTCCCTGGTAAGGGAGTTGGCGTCGGAAGGCACCACCGTCTTCCTCTCCTCGCATCTGCTGGACGAGATCGAGCAGGTGTGCACGCACGTGGCGGTGATGGCCCAGGGCCGGCTGATCACCCAGGGACCGGTGGCCGACCTGGCGGCGGGCGCGCGCGGCCGGCTCGTCGTGACGACACCGGATCCGGGCGACGCGGCCCGGGTGCTGAAGGAACAGGGCGTGAGCGATGTCGTGGTCGCCGAGGACCGGGTGACGGCCGAGCCACCGGACCGTGAGCTCGCCGAGGTGAACGCGGCGCTGGTCACGGCGGGCGTCCGCGTCCGGGGCTTCGGGGTCGAACGGGCCTCGCTGGAGGACGCGTTCGTGGCGCTCACGGGGGAGGGATTCGATGTCGCGGGCTGAACTCACCGAACCGCAGGCCCAGGCCGCGAAGACAGCCGCCGGCGCACGGACGGCGACCCCGCTGTGGACGCTCGGTCTGCTGCGCAACGAGCTGGGCAGCACACTCCGGCGGTGGCGGACGATCGCGCTGCTCGGCGTGCTGGCCGCGGTGCCGGTGCTGGTCGGGATCGCGGTGAAGATCGAGACGAGCGACGGCTCGTCGGCCGGAGGCGGCGGGGGCGAGGGGCCCGCCTTCATCGCGCAGATCACCAACAACGGACTGTTCCTGGTCTTCACCGCGCTCGCCGCCACACTGCCGTTCTTCCTGCCGATGGCGGTCGGTGTCGTCGCTGGCGACTCGATAGCCGGCGAGGCCAACGCGGGGACACTGCGCTATCTGCTGGTCGCCCCGGCCGGCCGGACCCGCCTGCTGATCACCAAGTACGCGACCACGCTGGCCTTCTGCGTCATCGCGACCCTCGTGGTGGCGACCTCGGCGCTCATCGTGGGCGCGCTCCTGTTCCCGCTGGGCGAGCTGACGACGATCTCCGGCACGCGGATCAGTTTCGGCGAGGGGCTCGGGCGGGCGCTGCTGATCGCGCTGGCCGTCGCCGCCTCACTGATCGGGATCGCGGCCCTCGGCCTGTTCGTCTCGACCCTGACGAACAGCGGGATCGCGGCGATGGCGACGACCGTCGGCCTGCTCATCACCGTGCAGATCCTCGACCAGATCCCCCAGCTCCACGCGATACAGCCGTACTTCTTCTCGCACTACTGGCTGTCCTTCGCCGACCTCATGCGCGACCCGGTCTACTGGGACGACCTGATACGCAACCTGCAGCTCCAGGGGCTGTACGCGGCGGTGTTCGGAGCGGCGGCGTGGGCGCGGTTCACGGCGAAGGACATCACCGCCTAAGGCGCACACCGGCCGTGGGACCCGCTGGTGCCGAGAGGCCTCAGCTGTCGTACGGGAAGCGGGCGAGCGGGGGCTCCTGCGCGAAGAAGGTCTTGGCGCGGGTCAGGGCGGCGGTGTCGGTCAGGACGTCCCCGGGCTTGCTGCCGTTGCCGAGGAGGACGCCGCCGAACCGCATCCCCATGTACGCGGCCGAGTGGCTGAGCGTGCCTACCAGCGGGTTGGCGACCTCTTCCTCCTCGTGCGCGAGGGCGGTGACGCCCCACAGGGTGCGCCCGGCCATCGTCTTCTTGAAGCCGAGGCCCGGGGTGCGCAGCCAGCCCGACCAGTGGTCCAGGTAGCGCTTGGTGTGCGCGGACACGGAGTACCAGTACAGCGGGGAGGCGATGACGAGGTCCGTCGCGGCGAGCGTGGCGTCGAGCAGCAGCGCGGTGTTGTCGCCGGACGGCCGGACGTGGTCGCTGTCGTGGCGCAGGTCCTCGAAGTCGGGCATCGGGTGCTCGGTGAGACTGAGCCAGCGCTGTGTGATGTCGGCCGGCAGCTGTTCCGCGGCCCTGCGGGCCAGCAGCTCGGTGTTGCCGCTGTCGCGGGCGCTGCCCAGGAGGAAGAGGAAGTGGCGGGTCATGAGCGGCTCCGTCATGGAAGGCGTACGACGACTGCATGCGTACGCAGTATATGCACACGCATGCAGTCGTCGGCTACCCCGGAGATCGGGCCGCGGCGGGCCGGAGCCTTCCGGAGCCGATCCGGCTACTCCGAGAGCTCCCAGACCGCGTACGCCAGTGCGTCGCTGTTCCGGTTCAGGGCGGTGTCGTTGATGTTCGACGTCGTGTCGCACGAGGAGTGGTAGCAGCGGTCGAACGACTGGCCCGCCGTGCCGCCCCACTTGGCGGCCTGGGCCGCGGACTTGGTGCTGCTGGCGCCGGTGAAGACGCCGCCGACGGGGATGCCCGCGCTCTTGAAGGGGGCGTGGTCCGAGCGGCCGTCGCCCTCGGTCTCGATCTCGGTGGCGACGCCTATACCCGCGTAGAAGTCCTTGAGGGTCTTCTCGATGGCCGGGTCGTCGTCGTAGACGAAGTAGCCGGGGTTCGGCGATCCGATCATGTCGAAGTTGAGATAGCCGCTGATCTTGGCGCGGTTGGCGGTGGAGAGGCCGTTGACGTAGTTGCGCGAGCCGACCATGCCCAGCTCCTCGGCTCCCCACCAGGCGAACCGCAGATGCTTTGTGGGCTGGTACTGGGTGCGGGACACGGTGAGCGCGGCTTCCAGCAGGGCCGCCGAGCCCGAGCCGTTGTCGTTGATGCCGGCCCCCGAGGTGACGCTGTCGAGGTGGGAGCCCGCCATGACGACCTGGTTGGCGTCGCCGCCGGGCCAGTCGGCGATCAGGTTGTAGCCGACGCGGCTGGAGGCGGTGAACTGCGTGATGGTCGTGGTGAATCCGGCCGCGTCCAGCTGGGCCTTCACGTAGTCGAGGGACGCCTTGTAGCCGGTGCGGCCATGGGCGCGGTTGCCGCCGTTGGCGGTGGCTATGGACTGCAGTTGGGTGAGATGGGCCTTGACGTTGGCGACGGGTATGTCCGGTGCGGCGGCCACGCGCGCGGGCGCGGCGTCGGCTATCGCGCTCGTGGTGAGGAGTGCGGCGACGGCTATGACCGCGGCACCCGTGACACGTCCGGGAACAGAGAGCTTCATGTGGGGGGCTCCGAATTCCATACGGGAATGGGTGCCTGATGGTGAAGCTGAGGCTGACGTTCAGTCAAGAGCGCAATCCGGTCAGGGGTGTTCGCATAGCGGATCCCTGGAGTTCATCCGATCGCGGCCGCTCGTGACACTTCGGGGGCGTCATGGAAGGGCGGCCGTCACTGTCGCCACGGACGGCCGGGCGGATGGGCGGGCGACAGGGTGGGCGGGCGCCGCCCGGGTCGCCATGAGTGGAGGGCGTCCTGGGCGGGAATCCTGGGCGGACACCCCCGGCTGACACCCGGGGCGGTGTCCCTGGTTGCGGCGTAGAGCGGACATCGTGGGTCATGCGGGCCCTCGCCCGTCAGTGCACGCAGAACTCGTTGCCCTCCGGGTCCGCCATCAGCACCCACTCGCCGCCCTGCTCCTTCACCTCCCGGAGCACCGCCGCCCCCAGCCCGGTCAGTCGCGCGACCTCCGCCGCCCGTTGCCCGTCCGTGGTGTGTACGTCGATGTGCAACCGGTTCTTCACCGTCTTCGGCTCCGGTACGCGCTGGAAGAGCAGGCGTCGTCCGAGTCCGGTCCCGCTGTCCTTGTCGTACGGATCGTCGGGGTGGCGTACGGCCGCCGCGTCCCGCCAGGCCCGGCGGCCGTGGGACTCGACGGTGACCTCGGGCGGTACGGCGCCGAAGCCGAGCAGGCGCTCGACCAGGGCGCTGTGGTCCTCGACCGGATAGTGGAGGGTGGCGGCCCAGAAGTCGGCCTGGGCGTGTGGGTCGGCGGTGTCGATGACGAGCTTCCAGTGCAGGGGCGCCGGTGCCGACGAGGGTGTCTGGGGCTGGGGCTGGGTCTCTGTCATGGTAACCACTTATAGTGGTTACGTGAGTGAGCGTGCAATGAAATCGCCCGGTCTGACTCTCGTGTCGTACGGGGGGAAGACGTTCCGCTTCGATCCCGGGGCGCTGTGCATGGAGCTCGTGACGACGGGCGGGCCGGGGGAGTTCGCGCGGTACGAGGTGCTGCACGAGCCCGCGGATCTGGTGCGCTGGGTGGAGCGGAGCCGGTTGCCGGGCGGGCTCGAAGTGACGGTCACGGAGGGGGAGTTGGCGCAAACGCGAGCCTTGCGCGACGCGGTCTTCCTGCTGGCCGCGGACCGGGCTCACGGGCGGCCCCTCCAGGCCCGTCACCTCGACGTCGTCAACGCCGCGGCTGCCGGGGCGCCGCTTGCCGCCCGGGTCGAGGCGGACGGGGCGCGGGGGTGGGCGCCGGGGGCCACCGGAGCGCGGTTGCTGGCCACCGTCGCGCGGGACGCGGTGGAGTTGTTCACCGGGCCGTACGCGGATCGGATCCGGGAGTGCGGGTCCCACAACTGTGCGTTGCTCTTCGTCGACACCTCGCGGCCCGGGCGGCGGCGGTGGTGCGCCATGGAGCACTGCGGCAACCGCCAGAAGGCCCGCACGCATAGGGCCCGCCGGGCCGAGGAGGAGGACGGCTAAGGCTGTCTTTCGCCCCCGCCGCCCCTACCCGTCCCGTCTCGGGGGCCAGCCCCCGAACCCCCGCTCCTCAAACGCCGGAGGGGCTGAATACTTCGCGGCCGGGCCGAACCTCAATAGCCCAGTCCAGGCGCAACCAGCCCGTCCGGCGTTTGAGGACGAGCGCGTCAGCGCGATAGCGGGGGTCTGGGGGCGCAGCCCCCAGGGACGGGACGGGACGGGAAGGGGCGGCGGGGGCGAAAAAAGTCAGCCTCAATCAGCCGCCCCCACCCGCTCGTCATAAGCCTCCCGGGCCGCCGCGATCTCCCCCTGGTGGGCCTCCGTCCAGGCGACCAGCGACCGGATGGTCGAGTGGAGGGTCCCGCCGAGGGGAGTGAGCTCGTATTCCACGCGAGGCGGCACCACAGGATGCACGGTCCGCTTCACGAGCCCGTCCCGTTCCAGCTGCCGCAGAGTCACGGTCAGCATCCGCTGACTCACCCCGTCGATCTCCCGCCGCAACTCGGTGAACCGCAGCCGCCGGTTGTCGAGCAGGGCGATCACGAGGAGCGACCACTTGTCGGCCACGCGGTCGAGGATCTGCCGTACCTGGCAGTCCTCCCGGGTGTCCCACTGGAAGGGATCGGTGTCCGCGCCGTCCATGGTTACCGCGCACTTACTGGGTGACTCCAAAGTGCCTTCTTCCATGTCCGCCGATGCTGCCGCAGGCTGGCACCGGTTACAAGAGGGAACCGACCCTCATTCGGGTAACCGCCCCTTCGCCTACCCACGCCTACCCAAGGAGTCGTGATGGGCACCCGTGCCTGGGCCCTGCTGCTCGTCCTCTGCGGAACGATCTTCCTGGAGGGCATCGACGTCGCCATGCTGGCGGTCGCGATCCCCTCCATCAGGTCCGACCTCGGCCTGCCGACCGACACCGCGGCCTGGGTGATGAGCGCGTACGTACTCGGCTACGCCGGCTTCACCCTGCTCGGCGGACGCGCGGCCGACCTGCTGGGCCGCCGCCGGATGTTCCTCACCTGGCTGACGGTCTTCCTCGCCTTCTCCGGCCTGGGCGGCTTCGCCACGGAGGGCTGGACTCTGATCGTTGCCCGCTTCGTCACCGGAGTTTCGGCCGCGTTCATGACGCCGGCCGCGCTGTCCCTCATCACGACGTCGTACGAGGAGGGCGAGCAGCGCAACAAGGCGCTGCTGGTCTTCGCGGGCACGGCGGCCGGCGGCTTCTCCCTCGGCCTGGTCATCGGCGGCCTGCTCACCCAACTGGGCTGGCGCTGGGTCTTCTTCGCCCCGGTCCTGCTCGCGGGCGCCCTGCTCGTGGCCGCGATACGCCTGATCCCGGCCGTGCCGCTCACCAAGGAGCCAGAGAAGAGCTCCGGGCGCCCCCGGCGTCGTACCGAAGGCTTCGACGTTCTCGGTGCCGGTACCGCCGCGGCGGCGATGCTGCTCGCCGCCTACGCCGTCATCCGCCTCGAACACGGCCTGGACGGGTGGCAGTTGACCGTGGGAGCGGCCGTCGCGGCCACCGCTCTGCTCGTCGTCTTCGTCGCCGTCGAACGCCGTACCCCCACCCCTCTCGTCCGCCTGGGCATCCTCCGTACCGGCTCCGTCGTACGGGCCGACCTCGGCGCACTCCTCTTCGTGGGCGCCTTCTTCGGTTTCCAGTTCGTCCTCACGCTCTACCTCCAGGAACTGCGCGGCTGGTCCTCCCTGCAGACGGCGATCGCCCTGGTGGTGCTGGGCTGCGACGCGATCCTGGCCCCCACGCTCACCCCGCGCCTGGTCACCCGTTTCGGCCACGCCAAGGTGATCCTCGGCGGCTTCGTCCTGGCGGTCGTCGCGTACGGGCTCTTCCTTCCCGTGGGCATGGACTGGTCGTACGCCGCGATGTTCCCGACCCTGATCATCGCGGGCACCGCCTTCGCGCTGGCCTACGGGCCGCTCACGATCGCGGCGACGGACGGTGTGGCGGAGTCCGAACAGGGCCTGGCGAGCGGCCTGTTGCACACGGCCACCCAGTTCGGCTCGGCGATCGGCATCTCGGCGGTGACGGCGGTGTACGGCCTCGCCTCCTCCGGCGCCTCCGCGGGCTCCGACCCGGACGCCACCCTCTCCGCCTTCCGCGCCGCCCTGGTCGTCCCGGTGGCGATGGTGACACTGGGCGCGCTGCTGTCGTCCTTCGGCATCGGAAGCCGTACGAAGCCGCCGACGGCCGGAGCGCCCACCGCACCCACGACGGCCGCGGTCACCGCCATTGCTGCCGGAACTGCCGCCACCACCGCGGCCGTTCCCGACGCGTCCGCCAACCCCACCCGACAGGCCATGAGTTGATAACCGGCCACACCGGATTCGCCATACTGTTCGCATGACCGCAGACGCCCCCACTCCGTCCGCCTTCGCCTCCCTCCCCGCCCACGTACAGCGCACCCGCGTCGTCATCGTGGGGGCGGGGCCCGCGGGACTCACCCTCGCCAACATCCTCCGGGCCGCCTCCGTCGACTGCGTGGTGCTGGAGAACGAGAGCAGGGACTTCATCGAACAGCGGCCGCGCGCGGGCTTCCTGGAGGAGTGGGCGGTCCGCGCGCTGGAGGGGCGGGGCCTGGCGGACCGGCTCCTGGAGAACACCCTGGCGCACACCGAGTGCGAGTTCCGGTTCGCCGGAGAGCGCCACAGGTTCCCGTACGCCGAGGTGTCGGGCCACCGTCACTACGTGTACCCGCAGCCGCTGCTGGTGACGGACCTGGTGCGCGAGTACGCGGACGTCCGGGGCGGCGACATCCGGTTCGGCGTCCGTGACGTCGAGCCGGCCGGGATCGACACGGACCGGCCCTCGGTGGCGTACACGGATCCGGAGACGGGCGAACGGGTCCGCCTGGACTGCGAGTTCATCGCGGGCTGCGACGGCGCTCGCGGGGTGACCCGGGACCGTATGCCCTCGGAGCACGTCACCGTCGCCCGGCACGACTTCGGTGTCGGCTGGTTGGCGCTGCTGGCCGAGGCGCCGCCGTCCTCGGACTGTGTCGTCTTCGGCATCCATCCGCGCGGGTTCGCCGGTCACATGGCCCGCGGCCCGCAGGTCACCCGCTACTACCTGGAGTGCGGGCCGGACGACGACCCGGAGAACTGGTCGCACGAGCGCGTATGGACCGAACTCCACGCGCGCCTCGGGGCGGAGGGCGCCCAGCCGCTCAACGAGGGCAAGCTGATCGAGAAGCGCGTCCTGGCCATGCACAACTACGTGGTGGAGCCGATGGCGTACGGGCGGCTGTTTCTCACCGGCGACGCGGCCCACCTCCTTGCGCCGATCGGCGCCAAGGGCATGAACCTCGCGATCCACGACTCCCTGCTGCTCGGCGACGCGCTCGTCGCGTACTGCGGCAAGGGGGACGACAGCGGGCTGCGCGGCTACTCGGCGGCCTGTCTGCGGCGGGTGTGGCAGTACCAGGAGTTCTCGCAGTGGCTCTCCGACGTGTACCACGGCGCCTCGTCCGGCGATCCGTTCAAGGCGGGCACCTCGATGGCCAGGCTGCGCCGGATCCTCGCCTCACCCGCCGCGGCGACCGGCTTCGCGGAACTGTTCCTCGGCAAGGACACGGATTACTGACGGCGTCGATTACTGACGCCGTCGGCTACCGACGCCGTCACCGGCTACGTGTTCGTGCCGGTGGCGGTGCCGCTGGTGGTGGTCGGGCTCGTGGCCGCCGCCGCTTCCCGGGCCGCTTCCGCGGCTGCGGTCGCTGCCGTCGCCGCGGTCGCCGTGGTGGCCGCCTCCCGAAGCACCGTCCGCGACTTCCGAGCCGTCCGCAGCGCGTCCCACGTGAGCAGCGACAACGCGGCCCACACCAGCGCGAACCCGGCCCACCGCTCGGCGGGCATCGCCTCGTGGAAGTACAGGATGCCGAGCAGGAACTGCAGCACGGGCGCCAGGTACTGCAGCAGCCCGAGCGTCGACAGGGGCACCCGGATCGCCGCCGCCCCGAAGCACACGAGCGGCAACGCGGTCACCACTCCGGTCGCGGCCAGCAGTGCCGCGTGCCCGGCGCCCTCGCCGCCGAAGGTCGCGTCGCCCCGGGACGACAGCCACAGCAGATAGCCGAGCGCGGGCAGGAACTGGATCGCGGTCTCGGCGGCCAACGACTCGATACCGCCGAGGTTGACCTTCTTCTTGACCAGCCCGTACGTCGCGAAGGAGAAGGCGAGGCAGAGGGAGATCCACGGCGGCTGTCCGTAGCCGACGGTCAGTACGAGCACCGCGGCGAAGCCGATGCCCACCGCCGCCCACTGGGCGGGCCGCAGCCGCTCCTTCAGGAGCAGGACACCCATCGCGATGGTGACGAGCGGGTTGATGAAGTAGCCGAGGGACGCCTCCACCACATGGCCCGCGTTCACGGCCCAGATGTAGACGCCCCAGTTGACGGTGATGGTGGCCGCCGCGATGGTGATCAGGCCCAGTCTGCGCGGCTGCCGCAGCAGCGGACCGGCCCAGGCCCAGCGCCGCATCACCACGAGCGCGATCAGTACGACGCCCAGCGACCACACCATGCGGTGGGCGAGGATCTCCGCCGCTCCCGAGGGTTGGAGGAGCGGCCAGAAGAGGGGCACGAGCCCCCACATGCCGTACGCCGCGAAGCCGTTCAGCAGACCGATCCGCTGTTCGCCCCTGGAATCCAGACCTATGTGCTGTTCGCCCTTGGACTCCACCGGCACGGCCCCTCCCTCTCACCAGGCTGCGGACGCGCGGCGTCCGAACCACGCGCAACCTCCAAGAAGGTAACGCCGGGCACCCCCGCCTGTCATGCCCGTATCGCCATACGGTCATTACAGTCGGGGGTGCTTCCCGTGGGTTACGAACGGGGGTGCTTCCCGTGAGCCGGGGTCAGCCCTTCAGGGCCGCCGCGATGGACTCCGCGATCGGTGTGGTCGGCCGGCCGGTCAGCCGGGACAGGTCACCGGTGGCGACGACCAGCTCGCCCTTTTCGATCGACGCGTCCACACCGGCCAGGATCGCGGCGAAGGGCGCGGGCAGTCCGGCGCCGGTCAGGATGCCCTCGTACACCTCGCCGGGGACGGAGTTGTAGACGATCTCCTTGCCGGTCTGGCTGCTCAGCTCGGCCGCGTACTCGGCGAAGCCGAACGCCGTGTCGCCGCCCAGTTCGTACGTCTTGTTCTCGTGGCCCTCGCCGGTCAGCACGGCCACGGCGGCGGCCGCGTAGTCCGCGCGGGAGGCCGCGGAGATCCGGCCCTCGCCGGCGGCCTGCACGACGGCGCCGTGCTCCAGGACCGGGGCCAGGTTCTCGGTGTAGTTCTCGTGGTACCAGCCGTTGCGCAGCAGGGCGTAGGGCACGCCGGACTCCAGGATCGCCGCCTCGGTGCCGCGGTGGTCGTCGGCGAGTGCGGCGGTCAGGCTGCCGGGGGCGCTGGTGTACGCGAGGAGGGCGACGCCGGCGGCCTTGGCGGCGTCGAGGACGACCTTGTGCTGGGCGACGCGGCCCTTGTCGAACTCGTTGCCCGAGATGAGCAGCACCTTGTCGCCGGCGGAGAAGACGCTGTCGAAGGTCTCGGGGGCGTTGTAGTCGGCGACCGCGATCTTCACGCCGCGGGCCGCGAAGCCCGCCGCCTTCTCCTCGCTGCGGACGACGGCCGTGACCTGGTCGGCCGGGACCTTCTCCAGCAGGCCCTCGATGACGAGACGGCCGAGGTGTCCGGTGGCTCCGGTGACGACGATGCTCATGGTGGAAGCAACTCCTTGTGGGGTGGGTACGGCACTAACCATAGGAGCTGCACTAACTCTGCGAAAGTACCCACTTTGAAGTAAGGTACTGGCATGGCCGTAAGCACCGAAGCAGTCAGCAAGGAAGCCGTCAGCAAGTACGACACCGGCGAGGTGATGTGTCCGTACCGCCTCGTTCTGGAGCACGTCACCAGCCGCTGGGGCGTCCTGGTGCTGATCGAACTCCTCGACCGGCCCTACCGCTTCAGCGAGCTGCGCCGCGCGATCGGCAGGGTCAGCGAGAAGATGCTCACCCAGACCCTGCAGACCCTGGAGCGCGACGGGCTCGTGCACCGGGACGCCAAGCCGGTCATCCCGCCGCGCGTCGACTACTCGCTGACCGACCTGGGCCGCGAGGCCGCCGACCAGGTGAAGGCCCTCGCGGGCTGGACCGAGGAGCGGATGGACGCCGTATTGGAGGCCCGCCAGGCATACGACGAGCAGAAGGCCCGCCAGGCGAACGGCGAGGCCCGGGCCTGAAGAGCCCGGGCCTCACCGAATCCGTATCCCGTATTCCGTATGGCGGTGTCAGCCGACGACCGTCCAGGTGTCCCCGCCCGCGAGCAGTGCCGACAGGTCGCCCTTGCCGTTCTGTTCGATGGCCGTGTCGAGCTGGTCCGACATCTGTGTGTCGTAGACCGGGCGGTCGACGGACCTCAGAACGCCGATCGGCGTGTGGTGCAGCGTGTCCGGGTCGGCGAGCCGGGACAGCGCGAACGCCGTGGTGGGGGAGGCGGAGTGCGCGTCGTGGACCAGGATCCGCGGCTCGTTCTCCGGGGTGACGGTGACGACCTTCAGGTCGCCGGTCACCGGATCGCGTACGACGCCCTTGGAGCCGAGGCCGCTGTCGAGCGGGGCGCCGAAGCGGATCTGCCGCCCGTGCTCCAGACGGATCACCGCCTCCTCGGCCTGCTGCCGGTCCTTGAGGACCTCGAAGGCGCCGTCGTTGAAGATGTTGCAGTTCTGGTAGATCTCGACGAGGGCGGTGCCCGGGTGGGCCGCCGCCTGCCGCAGGACCTCCGTGAGGTGCTTGCGGTCGGAGTCAACGGTCCGCGCCACGAACGACGCCTCCGCGCCGATGGCGAGGGAGACCGGGTTGAAGGGTGCGTCCAGGGAGCCCATCGGCGTGGACTTGGTGATCTTGCCGACCTCTGAAGTGGGGCTGTACTGGCCCTTGGTGAGTCCGTAGATCCGGTTGTTGAAGAGCAGGATCTTCAGGTTCACGTTGCGGCGCAGGGCGTGGATGAGGTGGTTGCCGCCGATGGACAGCGCGTCGCCGTCACCGGTCACGACCCACACGGACAGGTCGCGGCGGGAGGAGGCGAGTCCGGTCGCGATGGCGGGTGCGCGGCCGTGGATGGAGTGCATCCCGTACGTGTTCATGTAGTACGGGAAACGGGACGAGCACCCGATGCCCGAGACGAAGACGATGTTCTCCTTGGCGAGACCCAGTTCGGGCATGAAGCCCTGTACCGCGGCGAGGACCGCGTAGTCGCCGCAGCCGGGGCACCAGCGCACTTCCTGGTCGGACTTGAAGTCCTTCATGGACTGCCTGCCCTCGGCCTTGGGCACCAGAGTGAGCGCCTCGATCGTGCCCGGGCCTTCCGTGGTCGTCTCAGCCATCGATGGCCTCCTTGAGAGCCGTGGCGAGCTGTTCGGCCTTGAACGGCATTCCGTTGACCTGGTTGTAGGAGTGGGCGTCCACCAGGTATTTCGCCCGGACCAGGGTGGCGAGCTGGCCGAGGTTCATCTCGGGGATCACCACCTTGTCGTAAGCCTTCAGCACCGTGCCGAGATTCGCCGGGAACGGGTTGAGGTGCCGCAGGTGCGCCTGCGCGATCGCCTCCCCGGCCCCGCGCAGCCGCCGGACGGCCGCGGTGATGGGTCCGTAGGTGGAGCCCCAGCCCAGGACGAGGGTGGTGGCGCCGTGCGGGTCGTCGACCTCGACATCCGGTACGTCGATGCCGTCGATCTTCGCCTGGCGCGTACGGACCATGAAGTCGTGGTTGGCCGGGTCGTAGGAGATGTTGCCCGTGCCGTCCTGCTTCTCGATGCCGCCGATGCGGTGTTCGAGACCAGGCGTACCCGGGATCGCCCACGGCCGGGCGAGGGTTCCAGGGTCGCGTTTGTAGGGCCAGAAGACCTCGGTGCCGTCGTCCAGGGTGTGGTTGGGGCCCTGGGCGAACTGCACGCGCAGGTCGGGGAGTTCGTCGGTATCCGGGATCCGCCACGGTTCGCTGCCGTTGGCGAGGTAGCCGTCGGACAGCAGCAGGACCGGGGTGCGGTAGGTGAGGGCGATGCGGGCGGCTTCGATGGCGGCCTCGAAGCAGTCGGCGGGGGTCCGGGGGGCCACGATGGGCACCGGTGCCTCGCCGTTGCGGCCGAACATGGCCTGGAGCAGGTCGGCCTGTTCGGTCTTGGTGGGCAGGCCGGTGGAGGGGCCGCCGCGCTGGATGTCGATGACCAGCAGCGGCAGTTCGAGGGAGACGGCGAGCCCGATCGTCTCCGACTTCAGTGCCACACCGGGGCCGGAGGTGGTGGTGACGGCGAGGGATCCGCCGAAGGCCGCTCCGAGTGCGGCGCCGATGCCGGCGATCTCGTCCTCGGCCTGGAAGGTCCGTACGCCGAAGTTCTTGTGCCTGCTGAGTTCGTGCAGGATGTCCGAGGCCGGGGTGATCGGGTACGAGCCCAGGTAGAGCGGCAGGTCCGCCTGGGTCGAGGCGGCGATCAGGCCGTAGGACAGGGCCAGGTTCCCGGAGATGTTGCGGTAGGTGCCGGTCGGGAAGGCCGCGGTGGCCGGCGCGATCTCGTAACTGACCGCGAAGTCCTCGGTGGTCTCGCCGAAGTTCCAGCCCGCCCGGAACGCGGCGATGTTGGCCGCCGCGATAGCGGGCTTCTTGGCGAACTTGGTGGTGAGGAACTTCTCGGTGCCCTCGGTCGGCCGGTGGTACATCCAGCTCAGCAGGCCCAGCGCGAACATGTTCTTGCTGCGCTCGGCCTCCTTGCGGGTGAGGTCGAACTCCTTGAGCGCTTCGACGGTCAGGGTGGTGAGGGGGACGGGGTGGACGCTGTAGCCGTCCAGCGAACCGTCCTCCAGGGGGCTCGTGGCGTAGCCGACCTTCTGCATCGCCCGTTTGGTGAACTCGTCCGTGTTGACGATGATCTCCGCGCCGCGCGGCACGTCGGCGATGTTGGCCTTCAGCGCGGCCGGGTTCATCGCGACCAGGACGTTGGGCGCGTCGCCGGGGGTGAGGATGTCGTGGTCGGCGAAATGCAGCTGGAAAGACGAAACGCCCGGCAGGGTACCTGCGGGCGCGCGGATCTCGGCGGGGAAGTTCGGCAGTGTCGAAAGGTCGTTTCCGAAGGTTGCCGTCTCGGAGGTGAAGCGGTCTCCGGTGAGCTGCATACCGTCACCGGAGTCCCCCGCGAACCGGATGATCACCCGGTCCAACCGGCGTACGTCCTTTGTGCCCGCCGGTTTGCGCTGTTCTCCTACGACTGTTCCGTCGGCATGCTCGGCCGGACTGCTGACCTGACTGGTCACTGAAGTGAACCTCCTTCGAGGCGGCTGTCCGGGATCGGCCCTCCCGCAGGCCATCCCGGGTCCAACCCTACGTCGCTAAGGGTCGCCTTCCCCTGACTGTTCGTACGGTGGACCCCTTTTTGAGACCACCGGACACCCTGATTTGCCACGATTTATCCGCCCCCCGGCGTTACCTGTGAAGACGCTTGATGCTCATCCTTTGGTTCTCGTGCTCATGCCTGGCTCTCGTGCTCGCGTTGCGGCAATTTCTGACACAGTGTCAGTTCGTCAGGAGTTCAGGTAGGTGAGGACCGCGAGAACGCGCCGGTGATCCCCGTCACTCTGGGACAGGCCCAGTTTCATGAAGATGTTGCTCACGTGCTTCTCGACCGCGCCGTCGCTCACCACGAGCTGTCGCGCGATCGCGGAGTTCGTCCGTCCCTCGGCCATGAGTCCTAGGACCTCCCGCTCGCGTGGCGTCAGCCCCGCGAGAACGTCCTGCTTGCGGCTGCGCCCGAGCAGCTGCGCGACGACCTCGGGATCCAGCGCGGTGCCGCCGCGGGCCACGCGGACGACCGCGTCCACGAACTCCCTCACCTCGGCCACCCGGTCCTTCAGCAGATAGCCGACGCCGTGAGTGGAACCGGCGAGCAGTTCGGTGGCGTACTGCTCCTCCACGTACTGCGACAGCACGAGCACCCCGAGTCCCGGGTGCTGCTTGCGCAGCTGCACGGCGGCCTTCACGCCCTCGTCCGTGTGCGTCGGGGGCATCCGTACGTCCGCGACCACGACGTCCGGCAGCGCGTCCTGCGCCGCGAACTCCGTGATCGTCTTGATCAGAGCCTCCCCGTCCCCGACTCCGGCGATCACGTCGTGCCCACGGTCGGTCAGCAACCGGGTCAGGCCCTCCCTCAGCAGCACTGAATCCTCGGCGATGACCACGCGCACCCTGTCCTCCACGATTGCTCGGCCCCCCACGCTCGTACGTCAACCCCCAGCATTCCAGCATTTGGGACCAACTGAGGGTGGGTGAGGGAATCGTTGTCAGTTCGTGGGTGCGCAGGGCGTCGACCGCGCCCCACAGGGGGCGTGGGGACCGGCGCGACGTCCGCCCCCGAGGCCGACGGACAGGCCTCGGGGGCGGACAACAGGGCGGACAACAGGGGGGGACATGAGGGGGGACATGAGGGGGCGGAGAGCAGGAGAACGGCTCATCCCCGCCAGGGCAGCTCCGCCGTGATGCGGGTCGGCCCGGCGACAGGGGAGTCCACCACGAGGATGCCGTCGACCGCGTCGAGCCGCTCGGCCAGCCCCGCGAGCCCCGAGCCGGCGGCGACATCCGCACCGCCCACACCGTTGTCGACCACCTGGATCATGAGCCGGTTCTCGATCCGCCAGACATCGACCGAGGCCCGGGTGGCACCCGAGTGCTTGCTGATGTTCTGCAGCAGCTCCGAGACCGTGAAGTACGCGATCCCCTCGATCGCCGGCGCCGGCCGGGCCGGCAGATCGACCTCGACGTGCACGGGAACCGTGCACCGGGACGCCACCGAGGACAACGCCGCGTCCAGACCCCGGTCGGTGAGAACCGCGGGATGGATGCCGCGGGCCAGATCCCGCAGCTCCTGAAGGGCCGTCTTCACCTCACCGTGCGCCTCGCCCACCATCCGCGCAGCCGCCTCCGGATCCTCCGTGAGCTTCTCCTTCGCCAGCCCCAGATCCATCGCGAGGGCCACCAGCCGGGCCTGCGCCCCGTCGTGCAGATCGCGCTCGATGCGCCGCAGGTCGGCCGCCGCCGTGTCGATCACGACGCCCCGGTCCGACTCCAGCTCGACGACCCGCGTGGCCAGCCGCGACGGCCCGAGCAGCCCGCCCACCAGCAGCCGGTCCACCTGCGTCAGCGCCCGCACGATCCACGGCGTGGCCATCGTGAGCAGCAGCCCCACCAGCGCGGTCACCGTGATCTCGAAGGGGTTGTCCAGATAGATGCTGTGCCCCTGGTCCCCGTACAGCTGGAGCCCGTCCTGCCCGCCGTAGACCGGGAACAGCCAGAACCACAGCGGGTACGTCAGCATCGCCCAGCCGTACGTCCAGAAGCTGATGGCCACCGAGAAGGCGAACACGGCCCAGGGGAAGTGCAGTACCGAGTACAGCAGGTGCCGCCAGGACGCGCCGCTCTTCAGCATCGCGCCCATCGACGCCATCGCGCCCTGCTTCGTCATCCGCAACGGCTCCGGCGCCGCGACGTCGAGCCCCAGCAGCCCGCGCGCCCGGGCCCGCTCCAGCGCGCCGAGACCGCGGCAGCCCGCGAGGGCGGCGGCGAGTACCGGGATGCCCAGGAACGTGACCAGCAGGCCCGCGCCGAGCGACACCATCGTCACGGCGAAGGTGAACATGATGATGCTGACCGGCAGGCTCAGCATCAGATACGCGAACTCACGCCAGCTGCGCGCCTCGATCGGCGCCCGCAGCGCGGCCGGGAGCAGGTGTCGCCGCTCCTCGGCGCCCTCCCCGCGGAAGCCGGGTCCGCCGTCCCACCCGTATCCCTGTCCGTACTCCGTGGCCATGGCCGCCGTCCGTTTCTGCTCGTCCGCTGTTGTAACTCCACAGTGCTCGGTCCCGCGCAGCCGGGACATGGAGCGAGTCGGCGTCTTGGGGCGGGGGTTTTCCCTACCTTCCGGGGGCCCGTGCCGGTACCGGCCTCCGGAAGCTGATGCTGCCCGTGCTGGTGCCGGCAGCGGGGTTCGGGCCGGGCCGATGCCGGAGGTCGGCTCGGGTGAGGGAGGCCGGAGGGGGCCGGGTGCGCCGGACTCCTCCGAGGTACGGCTGGGGCAGCGTGCGGGGCCTGCGACGGTGACCGGCAGGAAGCATGAACACAGGCGGGCACGTGCGTGCGGGCGGGCACGTGCGGGCGGGCAGGCGCGTGCAGGCCCGGCCCGGGAGCGCGAGGTCCACGTCCACGCCCGTCCGGCCTGCTCTGCCCGCCCTGCCCGCTCCACCGTCCCGCCCGGTCCACCGGTTCCGCTCACTCCACCGGTTCGTCTGCTCGGTCTGCTCGGCCTACTCGACCTGTTCCCGGTCCCGCCAGGGGAGTTCCGCCGTGATCGTCGTCGGTCCACCCACCGGTGAGTCGATGACGAACAAGCCGTCCACCGCGCCGAGCCGGTCCGCGAGCCCCGCCATTCCCGTGCCGCCGTCGAGGGCGGCCCCGCCGCGGCCGTCGTCCCAGACCTGTATGAGGAGGCGGCTGTCGGAGCGCCACACATCGACGGACGCGGACCGCGCCCCGCTGTGCTTGCTGACGTTCTGAAGGAGCTCGGAGACGGTGAAGTACGCGATGCCCTCGATGGCCGCGGCCGGCCGCGTCGGCAGATCGGCGGTCACCTTCACCGGCACCGTGCAGCGCGAGGCGACCGAGGACAGCGCGGCGTCCAGACCGCGGTCGGTGAGGACCGCGGGATGGATGCCGCGGGCCAGATCCCGCAGCTCCTGCAAGGCCAGCTTCACCTCGCCGTGCGCCTCGTCGACCATGGCGGCGACGGTCTCGTCGGCCTGGCCCTCCAGCAGCTTCTCCTTCGCCAGGCCGAGGCCCATGGCGAGGTTCACCAGCCGGGCCTGCGCCCCGTCGTGCAGATCGCGCTCGATACGCCGCAGGTCGGCCGCGGCCGTGTCGACGACCACTCCCCGGTCGGACTCCAGCTCGGCGATCCGCCGCTCCAGCTCGTCCGAGGGCGAGAGCAGCCCGCGCACCATCGCCCGGTCCGCGTTGGCCAGTCCCCGCGCGATGTACGGAAGCACCGGCCACAGCACGAACAACGAGACCAGCGTGATGGTGAAGGTGAGCACGCCCCACGGCAACCGCATGAACTCGTACAGCACCGTGCGCCAGCCGACCGGATCCTTCAGCGCCATCCACAACTGTGCGAAGAACCCGCCGCGCCCGCGCAACGGCAGCGGGCTCGGCTCGTCGATCCGCACCCCGAGCAGCCACCTGGCCCGGCCCCGCTCCAGCTTGCCCAGCTGGCGCGCGCCCAACAGCCCGGCCGCGAGCAGCGGAAAGCCGATCACCGTCAGAGTCAGGAAGGCACCCGTGAACAGCACGGTCACCACGTACGTGAACCCGACGAGCGAAACCGGCAGGTTGGCCAGGAGATGCGCGATCTCCTTCCAGGTGTGCCGGTCGTACGCGAAGCGCGCGGGTGGCGGCCGGTCGGTGCCGCCGTCAGGAGTGTCGGCGGCCAGGATGCGTTCGGTCATAGGCGCCAGCCTGCCGGGCCGCAGGCCGCCGCGCCATGAGGTGGACCGCCCGGATCCCCTGGGGTAAACCCCACCATCCCCGGCCGCCAGGGCGACCCGGGGGAGTCCTGAGCCCTACCCGCGAACGGTGCGCGAGTGGTGCGTGAGTGGTGCGCGACCGGTTTGTGCGCGGGTCGGTGGCCGAGCGAGGGCGACTGTGAACCGGCTGGAGGATGCCCGGAAGGTGTCCCGGGAGACGGCCGACGGGCGGCCGGCGGACGGCCGGCGGACGGCTGGAAGTCGGCTGGAAGTCGGCCGGAAGGCCGCCGGAGTGTGGCCTGGGAAAGCCGTCGCCTCATGCCTACCCGTGACGGGCTGCTTACCGTCTCTTTATCAGGCCCTAGACTCCGGTGCGTACAGATCGTCGAACGCGGCGCATCGCACGGCGCGCGCGTCGTCAGCGCGTAGTCAGTACGGGGTCATACGAGGTCAGGGAGCGAGGGGCGGACGTGCCGGAACCGACCATGGTCGTGGCGACCGGGACCGCTGGGGCCGCCGAGACAGCCGGGACCGTCCTCGCGACGGACTACGCGGCGGACTATTTCGAGTCCTATTCGGTCGTCGGACTGCTCGCCGTGGTCGGCGTGCTGTTCGTCGCCGTCGCCTTCGGAGCGGGCCGTCTGCTGCGGCCCGTCGTGCCGACACCCGAGAAGCTCATGACGTACGAATGCGGCGTCGACCCCGTCGGCGAGGGCTGGGCCCACACCCAGGTCCGCTACTACGTCTACGCCTTCCTCTACGTGATCTTCGCCGTCGACTCGATCTTCCTCTTCCCCTGGGCGACGGTCTTCGCCGCGCCCGGCTACGGCGCGGCGACGCTCGTGGAGATGTTCATCTTCCTCGGCTTCCTGGCCGTGGGCCTGCTGTACGCATACAAGAAGGGCGTCCTCACATGGACGTGACCCGTCCGCACCCGGACGCGACCTCCTCGGAGACTTCGGCGGCTTCGGCCCCTTCGGCTGCCGAGCCGGTTCTTCTGCCGGAACCGAAGCGTCTGGGCGTGCTCTCCCGCCTGGCCCCCGAGCCGATGAAGGTGGTCCTGAACTGGGGCCGCCGCTACTCGCTCTGGGTCTTCAACTTCGGCCTCGCCTGCTGCGCGATCGAGTTCATCGCGGCGTCGATGGCACGCCACGACTTCATCCGCCTCGGTGTCATCCCGTTCGCGCCCGGCCCCCGCCAGGCCGACCTGATGGTCGTGTCCGGCACGGTCACCGACAAGATGGCCCCGGCCGTGAAGCGTCTGTACGAGCAGATGCCCGAGCCGAAGTACGTCATCTCCTTCGGCGCCTGCTCCAACTGCGGCGGCCCGTACTGGGATTCGTACTCCGTGACGAAGGGCGTCGACCAGATCATCCCCGTCGACGTGTACGTACCCGGCTGCCCGCCCCGACCCGAGGCCCTCCTCCAGGGAATCCTCAAGCTCCAGGAGAAGATCGCCCGGGAGTCGCTGGGGGAGCGCTACGGAACCTCCCGTCCCTCCACGGCCGCCCTCCAGAGCGGCCTCGTACAGCCGCCGTCCACATCACTGTCCACACCGCCGTCGGCCACGGGGGACGCCCGATGACCGGTTGGCTCCCCGCCCCCGTCGAGGAACTCTTCGGCCCGGACACCACCGCCGATGAGTCGTACGACGTCCTGACGGTCGACGTACCGCCGACGTCCTGGCTCGCCTCCCTGGAGGCCGCGCGCGACGGGCTCGGCTGTACGTACTTCGACTGGCTGAGCGCCGTCGACGAACCCGGCACCGGTTTCCGCGTCTCGGCCCACGTCGTCGCCCTCGCTCCGGTCCGCCGCCTCCTCGTACGGACGACCGTCCCGCACGACGCCCCCGTACTCCCCTCCGCCGTCGAGGTCTACGCGGGCGCCGCCTGGCACGAACGCGAGACCCACGAGATGTTCGGCGTCACCTTCGAGGGCCACCCGGGCCTGGATCCCCTCCTGCTCCCCGAGGGTTTCGAGGGCCACCCCCTCCGCAAGGACTTCGTCCTGGCCGCGCGCGTGGCCAAGGCCTGGCCGGGCGCGAAGGAACCGGGCGAGTCGGAACACGGCGGCCCGAAGCGCCGCCAGATGCTCCCGCCGGGCGTCCCCGACCCCAACGAGTGGGGCCCCCTCAAGGGCCAACTCCCTCCCGCCCCGGCCCGCCCGGCCCGAGGCGCGGCCCGCGCGCCCGGCGACCGCCCGGCGCGGCGCACCCGCACGACGGGGGAGGGCTCGGCAAGCCAGTCGGCCGCGCCGGGTGCCGCCGCTGGGGGCACCGCGTCCACGGGTGCGCAGGCTGGGACTGCCACGCCCGGTGGTACGCAGGCTGGGTCCGCCGCTTCCGGTGGTGTGCCAGTTGCGGGTTCCGCGTCCGGTGCGTCCGGTGGTGTGCAGGCCGGTGGTGCCGCGTCCACGGAGGGCGGCGGTGCGGCAGCGGAGGCTCGGCCCACGGCCCGACGGGCTCGCAGCGCGAGCGAGGGCTCGGCGACCCAGCGCCACACCGCCCCGGCTGAGGAATCTGCGTCAGCCTCAGCTGCGGAGGCGGCTCCCGCTCCGGCATCGAAAGCAGCTCCGGCTCCGGCGCCGGAAGCAGCTCCGGATGCCGGTCCGGCTCCGGCTCCGGCTTCTGCTTCCGATCCTGCTTCGGAGGCGGTCCAGGCCCCGGCCTCTACCACGGGGGCTGTCCCAGCCACGGATTCGGCCGAGGGCGCCGAAGCCGCACCGGCATCAGAACCCGTCCCGGCCCCGGCGCCGACGTCCCCGCGCAGAGCGCGCGGCGCGGGCGAAGGCTCGGCGTCACAGCGCCAGGCACCTGCGACACCCGCCACGCCCGCCACACCTGCCAGGCCGGCCGCCCCATCCGGTGCCGACCGGTCGACCGGCCCGGCGCGCCCCCGCAGCTCGGACGCCCCCTGGCACCACGCACGCCCCGCCTTCGACGAGGCCGACCAGGACTCCGCCACGGGGAAGCCGCCACCGGCCGAGCAGCCGGCACCGGAATCCGGGAGTACTCCGGAATCCGAGGCCACCGAGCCCTCCGAATCATCTGAAGCCGGCCCCACCCCCGCCCCCAGCCCCACCCCCACCGACGACGAAAACTCTTCAGGAGGTCGGCAGTGAACGACGTGCTCGACGTCGCCCTGCGACTCCTGATCGTCTTCGTCGTGTTCCTCACCTTCCCGCTGATCGTCGGTCAGACGGAACACAAGGTGATGGCCCACATGCAGGGCCGCCTCGGCCCCATGTACGCGGGCGGCTTCCACGGCTGGGCCCAACTCGTCGCGGACGGCGTGAAGTTCGCGCAGAAGGAAGACATCGTCCCCGCGGGCGCGGACCGCCGTATCTTCCAGCTCGCCCCCGCCGTCGCCCTCCTCCCGTACCTCCTCGTCCTCCTCGCCATCCCGATCGGCCCGGGCGAGGGCGCGGTCGGCGAGGTCATCGACGCGGGCATCTTCTTCGTACTCGCCGTGATGGGCGTGGGCGTCCTCGGCTCGCTCATGGCGGGCTGGGCCTCGGCCAACAAGTTCTCCCTCCTCGGCGGCCTCCGCACCGCCGCTCAACTCCTCGCATACGAACTCCCGATGCTGCTGACCGCCGCCTCGGTCGCCATGGCGGCGGGCACGGTCTCCCTCCCCGGCATCGTCGACGCCTTCGAGTGGTGGTGGCTGCCCTGGCAGATCGTCGGCGCGATCGTCTTCTTCGTGGCGGGCCTCGCCGAACTCCAGCGCCCGCCCTTCGACATGCCGGTCGCCGACTCGGAGATCATCTTCGGCGCGTACACCGAGTACACGGGCCTCCGCTTCGCGCTGTTCCTCCTCGCCGAGTACGCCGGAATCGTCGTCCTGTGCGGCCTGACCACCGTCCTCTTCCTGGGCGGCTGGCACGGCCCCTGGGACGCCGACGGCCTCGGCTGGGTCTGGACCCTGCTGAAGACGGCCGTCCTCGCCTTCGTCGTCATCTGGCTGCGCGTCACCTACCCCCGCCTGCGCGAGGACCAGCTGCAGAAACTCGCCTGGACCCTCCTCGTCCCCCTCTCCCTCGCCCAGATCGCCCTGACCGGCGTCGTGAAGGTGGTGATCTCGTAACCATGGCTCCGATCCCCGGTCGTGGCCTCGCCAAGGGCCTGGCCGTCACCCTCCGCACGATGACGAAGAAGACCGTCACCGCGCAGTACCCGGACGCCCAGCCCGAACTCCCGCCCCGCACCCGTGGCGTCATCGGCCTCTTCGAGGAGAACTGCACGGTCTGCATGCTGTGCGCCCGCGAGTGCCCGGACTGGTGCATCTACATCGACTCCCACAAGGAGACGGTCCCGGCCGTTGCCCCCGGTGGCCGCGAGCGCAGCCGCAACGTCCTCGACCGCTTCGCCATCGACTTCGCCCTCTGCATGTACTGCGGTATCTGCATCGAGGTCTGCCCCTTCGACGCCCTCTTCTGGTCCCCCGAGTTCGAGTACGCAGAGACCGACATCCACGAACTCACCCACGAGCGCGACAAACTCCGCGACTGGATGTGGACCGTCCCGGCCCCGCCGGCCCTCGACCCCGGCGCCGAGGAACCGAAGGAAATCGCCGCCGCCCGCAAATCCGCGGAAAAGCTGGCCGCCGCGGCCCAACCCGAACCCACACCCGGACCTGGAGCCGCGCCCGGCACCCAACCCGGTTCCACCCCGCAGGCCGAGCCCACCGATCCGCAGGGCGGTGAATCGTGACCCTCGCCGCAGCCACCGTCATGGCGGCCCACGCCACGACCACCTCCGCCGCCTCCGAATCCCACGGCTTCCTCTCCCCGACCGGCGTCGAGGTCGCCTTCCTCCTCGTCGGTCTGGTCACCTTCGGCGCCGCGGTCGTCACGGTCACCACGAAGCAGCTGGTGCACGCCGCCCTGTGGCTGGTGGTGGCCCTCGGCGGTCTCGCCGTCGAATACCTCCTCCTCACGGCCGAGTTCATCGCCTGGGTACAGGTCCTCATCTACGTCGGTTCCGTCGTCGTACTCCTCCTCTTCGGTCTGATGCTCACCCGGGCCCCCATCGGCCGCTCCCCGGACGCCGACTCCGGCAACCGCTGGGCCGCCCTGACCGTGGCGATCGCCGCGGCCGCCGCCCTGGTCTGGGTCGTCGTCGACGCCTTCCGGACGACCTGGATCGACCTGGACGGTGCCGCCGCCGGCTCCACCGAGGTCACCGGCGCGAGCCTCTTCCAGAGCTGGGTGCTCCCCTTCGAGGCCCTCTCCGTCCTTCTCCTCGCGGCCCTGGTCGGGGCGATCGTCCTGTCCCGCAAGACGAAGGCGGAGTCGAGCTCTCCCTCTGTGAACTCCCGAGCCGCGACCGGTAGTTCCCTCTCTGTACCGGATTCCCGTAATCACACGATCGGGCGAAATGGGTCGACCAGGGGAACCGAGTCGGCCCAGCAGGAAGGTGCCAACTGATGCATCTCGCCTATCCCGCCGTACTCGCCGCCCTCCTCTTCTCCACCGGCCTCTACGGCGTCCTCGCCCGCCGCAACGCGATCCTGGTCCTGATGTCCGTCGAGCTGATGCTCAACGCCGTCAACCTCAACCTCGTCGCCTTCGACGTCTGGCTCAGCAAGACCGCCCAGGACACGCTCCACTCCGGTCAGGCCCTGACCTTGTTCACCATCGCCATCGCCGCCGCCGAGATCGGCATCGGCCTGGCGATCGTCCTCGCCGTCCACCGCAACCGCGGCACCGCGGACATCGACAAGCTCCGCGACACCGCCGAGAGCGACGACGCCCCCGAGCCGGACGACAGCGAGCCCGACGACTCCGGCGCCGCCCGTCCCGAACCGGCCGAGAAGGCTGAGGCCACCGCGTGACCACGACCACCCTCGCCGTCCTCGTCCCCCTCCTCCCGTTCCTGGGCGCCGTGGCCGGCCTGCTCCTGGGCCGCACGGCCCCCGGCTTCGTACGCCCCCTCGCCGTGCTGCCCCCGCTCGCGGCCCTCGGACTCGCCGTCGTCGTCGCCGTACGACAGGGCGGCGACCAGGCGGTGAACGCCGCCACCGAGCTCACCCCCACCGGTTCGGTCCCCATCGAACTCGCCCTGCACATCGATGGCTTCGCCGCCCTCGTCGCCGTGCTGGTCGGCCTGGTCGCCACCTGCGTGCAGATCTACTCGACGGGCTACCTGCGCGACGACCCGCGCTACCCCTCGTACGCGGCTCTCGTCTCCCTCTTCACCTCCGCGATGCTGCTCGTCGTCTACTCCGGCGACCTGATGGTGCTGCTGGTCGGCTGGGAGATCATGGGCATTTGCTCGTACTTCCTCGTCGGCCACTACTGGGAGACCCCGGAGGCCCGCGCCGCCTCCATCAAGGCCTTCCTGGTCACCAAGCTCGGCGATGTCCCCTTCCTGATCGGCCTGTTCGCGCTCGCCGCCGACGCCGGGTCCTTCCGCATCACGAAGATCCTCGGCAACGTCGCGAGCGGCGGACTCGACCACCCGACCCTGATCGCCCTGCTGCTCCTCGCCGGCGTGGCGGGCAAGTCGGCGCAGTTCCCGCTCCATACCTGGCTCCCCGACGCGATGGCGGGCCCCACCCCCGTCTCCGCGCTGATCCACGCCGCGACGATGGTCGCCGCCGGTGTCTACTTCGTCGCCCGGCTCCTCCCCGTCTTCGCCGCCTCCTCGGCAGCCCTGGTCGTCCTCGCCGTCATGGCCGCCGTCACGATGACCGGCTCGGCCCTCGCCGCGCTCGCCCAGGACGACATCAAGCGCGTCCTCGCGTACTCGACGATCGGCCAGCTCGGCTACATGACCGGCGCCCTCGCCGTCGGCGACCGCGGTGCCGCCGTCTTCCATCTCCTCTCGCACGGCGCCTTCAAGGCGCTGCTGTTCCTCGGGGCAGGCGTGATCATCCACGCCGCCGGCACCAACTCGCTGGCGGCCATGTCCCGTATGAAGGACCTGCGCGCCCGCGTCCCCGACGCCTACTGGACGATGACCGTGGCGCTCCTCGCGCTCGCCGCGATCCCGCCCTTCAGCGGCTTCTTCACCAAGGAGGCCGTCCTGGGCGCCGCCGAGCACGTCGCCACCGGCCACGCCGAGGGCATTCCCGGCGCCGTCGGCTGGATCGTCCTCGTCGCCGGCCTGGTCACGGCCCTGCTCACCGCCGCGTACGCGATGCGCCTGTGGCTCCTCGTCTTCCGCGGCCATGGACCGGAGGCCCCCGACCACGGCAGGCAGCCCATCGCCATGAACGCCGTCCTCTGGGTGCTCGCCGTCCCGTCGCTCGCCTTCGGACTCGCCACCGGCCCGCTGCCCGACTGGTTCGACGGACGCGACCTGACCCCGACCCTCACCACCTCCGTCCTCGGCACGGGTGTGGCTCTGGTCGGCGGCATCGTCATGTACGGCGCCTGGCGGCACACCATGGCCATGGCGGCCCGCGTACCGCTGGGTGCGGTCGCGGCCCACCCCGAGGGGGACGCCGGACTCGTCGAGGCCGAGGCCATCGCCAGCCATGCGCCCGTCTACGGGGACGTGGCCTCCGCGCCCGACCCGGCGGACCCGGGCCGCCTCCTGCTCGGCCCGCTGCACCGCCACGCGGCCGCCGGCTTCCACCTCGACGCCGTGTACTCGGCGCTGTTCGTCCGCCCGGTCCAGGCCGCCGCCACGCTCGTCCGGTTCCTCGACCGCGAGGTCGTCGACACCTACGTACGCGGCGCGGGCGCCCTGCCCCGCTGGCTCGGCACGGCCGTCCGCCGTGCCCAGACCGGCAATCTGCAGACCTATATGAGCGCGCTGCTCGCCGGCACCGTCGTCCTGGTGGTCGCCGCCCTCCTCGTCGCCACCGCGGGAGCGTGAGCAGGCGTGATCGATATCAGTGAATCCGTGATGCAGGTCCTTCTGGCGTTCATCGTCGTCGGCCCGCTCATCGGCGCCGCCGCGGCTCTCCTGCCGGCCCCGCCCGGGCTGAAGGGGAAGTCGCCCGAACAGGCCGCGCTGCGGCACGGCGTGACCGTCACCGGCGCCGTGCTCATCGCCGCGATCGTCCTCACGCTCGGCTTCGACCACGACCATCCGTCGAAGATGCAGGCCACGACGGACATCAGCTGGATCCCCGCACTCGACGTGCGGATCCACCTCGGCATCGACGGCATCTCGCTCCCCCTCCTCGTGCTGACCGCGCTGCTGACCTTCCTCTGCGCGCTGTACTCCTATTTCAAAATGCCGTCGGGCCCGTCCCCGAAGGCATTCGTGGCGCTCGTCCTCGTCCTCGAGTCCGGCACCCTCGTGACCTTCGCCGTCCTCGACCTGCTGCTGTTCTTCCTGGCTTTCGAGATGGTGCTCATCCCGATGTACTTCCTCATCGCCCGCTGGGGCGGTGAGCAACGGCAGGCCGCTGCCTGGAAGTTCATCCTCTACACACTGCTCGGTTCCGTCGTCATGCTGCTGGGCCTGCTCCTGATCGGAATCAAGGCGGGCACATTCGACATGGTGGCACTCGCCACTGACAATCACCCGGCGCTGACCACATCGGTGCAGGTCATCGCCGTTCTGGCGATCGGGATCGGGCTCGCGGTCAAGACGCCGATGTGGCCGCTCCACAGCTGGCTGCCGGACGCGCACACCGCCGCCCCGACCGTCGGCTCGGTCCTGCTGGCCGGCGTCCTGCTGAAGATGGGTACGTACGGGTTCGTCCGGATCCTGCTGCCCATCACGCCGGACGGCATGAACACGTTCGCGCCCTACCTCGCCGCCTTCGCGGTCGTCGGCATCATCTACGGATCGCTCGCCTGCCTCGCCCTCGCGAAGCAGGGCGCGAAGGGCGATCTCAAGCGCCTCATCGCGTACTCCTCCGTCGGCCACATGGGCTTCGTGCTCCTCGGCATCGCGTCGATGACGCCGACCGGCGTGAACGGCGCGCTGTTCGCCAACATCGCCCACGGCCTCATCACCGGCCTGCTCTTCTTCCTGGTCGGCGCGCTCAAGGACCGTACGGGCACGACCGACCTCGACACCCTCGCGCAGCAGACCGGCGCCGCGCTCTACGGCAAGGCCCCCCGGCTCGGCGGCCTGCTCGCCTTCGCCGCCGTCGCCTCGCTCGGTCTGCCGGGCCTGGCCGGGTTCTGGGGCGAGATGCTGGCCCTGTTCGGCGCGTTCGACCCCGCCGACGGCCTCAGCCGCCCCGCGTTCCTGACCTTCATGACGATCGCCGCGTTCGGCACCCTGCTCACCGCCGCGTACATGCTCGTCGTGGTCCGCCGCGTCTGCATGGGCGCGGTCCCGCAGGAGGGGCCGAAGCTCGCCGACGTCCAGTCGTACGAGTTCGCCGCCTGGACGCCGCTCGTCGTCCTGACCGTCGTCGCCGGGCTCTGGCCCAAGGCGCTCCTCGGCCTGACCGACCCGGCCGTGCAGCAGCTCCTCTCAGGAGGCACCCGATGAGTTCCCAGGCCCAGTCCCTGGTCCAGTCCGTCGACTGGCTCGCGATCGCGCCGCCCACCATCGCGGCGGTCGTCGGCCTCGTGGTGCTCGTCACCGACCTGTTCGTGGGAGACAACAGGAAGGCCCTGCTCGGCTGGGTCTCCGTCGCCGGACTCGCCGCCTCCGCGCTCATGCTGCTGCCCCTCCTGGACGGCGACCGCTCCACCTTCTGCCTGACGGGCGACGCCGCCGTCTGCAGCTACACCGCAGACCGGTTCACGCTGGTCATCCAGTTCCTCGTCCTGGGCGGCGCACTCCTCGCGGCACTCCTGTCGATGACCGCCCTCAAGGACGCCGACAAGGAACTCCCCGAAGGGGAGTTCTGGTTCCTGCTGCTCTCCTCCGCCGCGGGCGCCGCCCTGCTGCCCGCCTCCCGCGACCTCGCGACCCTGATCGTCGCCCTGGAGGTCGCCTCCCTGCCCGCCTTCGCCCTCGTGGGCATCAAGCACGGCGACAGGAAGTCCTCCGAAGCGGCCCTGAAGTTCTTCCTGTCCTCGGTCACCGCGACCGCCGTGAGCCTCATGGGCGTCAGCTTCGTCTACGCGTCGACGGGCACCCTGTACCTCACCGAGATCGCCACCAGGATCGAGAACGTCGACGACCAGTTGCAGACGCTCGCCCAGGCGGGCGTCGTCCTCACTCTGGTCGGCTTCGCCTTCAAGACCGCCGCCGTCCCCTTCCACTTCTGGGTACCCGACACCTACGTAGGAGCGCCTCTCCCGGTCGCGGCCTACCTGTCGGTCGTCGGCAAGGCGGTCGGCTTCTCCGGGCTGATCCTCGTCACCGTGATCGCCCTCCCGTCGTACGCGGACGTCTGGGGTCCGGCACTCGCCGCGCTGGCCGCGCTCACCATGACCGTCGGCAACGTCGGAGCCCTCAGGCAGCAGTCCACGCGCGCGTACAGCGCGGTCCGCCTGCTCGCCTGGTCCTCCGTCGGCCAGGCCGGCTACCTCCTGGTGCCGATCGCCGCCGCCGCGTACTCCGAGGACGCCGAGAAGGCCATCGGCTCCACCGTCGCGTACGCCCTGATGTACGCCGCGGTGAACCTCGGAGCCTTCGCGGTGGCCGCCCTGGTGGCCCGTACGAAGCCGCTGAACCGCGTGAGCGACTACCGGGGCCTGTATGCCTCACGGCCCCTCGCGGCGCTCGTCCTGGGCTTCTTCCTGCTCTGTCTCGCGGGCCTGCCGCCGGGCATCATCGGCCTCTTCGCGAAGGTCACCGTGTTCTCGGCCGCCGTCGACGCGGGCCTCGGCTGGCTCGCCGTGGTCATGGCCGTCAACGTCGTGATCGCGCTCTTCTACTACCTCCAGTGGACGACCCTCCTGTTCCGCGCCCCGGAGGGCGAACCGGAGACCCACCGCGTCCCGGCCCCTCTCACGGCCGCGATCGCCCTGACCGCCGTCCTCGGCATCGCCCTCTCCGGAGCACCCCAACTGGTCCTGCGCTTCTCCGACACCGGCCTCTTCTGACCGCCGCTGCCCCGAAGCATGCGCACGCGCGCGTGGAGCATCCGAGGCCCACGCGCGCGTGCGATGTCCCCCTTCGTCACCCGGACGGCCCACGCGCGTCGCCGCGAGCACAAGGGAACTAGTGCTTCCCGCCTGGCGTTGACCAGTACGGGAGGGTCCACTGGACCGTGGAGCCACGGACCAGTGACGTCAGAGATCGACAAGCAAAGGGTTCCCCTGCCGCACCACTTGGAGGGCGTACCGTGCACCGCCGGCACAACGGGCTCAGGACCGCCGTACTCCTCGGGGGACTGTCCGCACTCATCATCGGCATCGGCAGTTTCTTCGGGCGTACGGGTCTCGTCGTCGCACTCGTCATCGCGATCGGCACGAACGCGTACGCGTACTGGAACAGCGACAAGATGGCTCTACGCGCGATGCGCGCCCGCCCGGTGAGCGAGTTCGAGGCCCCGGCTCTGTACAAGATGGTCCGCGAGCTCTCCACACAGGCCCGCCAGCCCATGCCCCGGCTGTACATCTCCCCGACGGAGGCGCCGAACGCGTTCGCGACCGGCCGCAATCCGCGCAACGCCGCCGTGTGCTGCACGGAGGGCATCCTGCGCATCCTGAACGAGCGGGAGCTGCGCGGCGTCATCGGCCACGAACTGAGTCATGTCTACAACCGCGACATCCTGATCTCGTCCGTCGCGGGCGCCCTGGCCTCCGTCATCATGTTCCTGGTCAACTTCGCCTGGCTGATCCCGATCGGGCGATCCAACGACGACGACGGCCCCGGCATCCTGGGTATGTTGTTGATCATGATCCTGGGCCCGCTCGCCGCGTCCCTCATCCAGCTCGCCATCAGCCGTTCCAGGGAGTACGAGGCGGACGCGTCCGGTGCCCAGCTCACCGGCGACCCGCTGGCCCTCGCGAGCGCCCTGGGCAAGCTGGAAGCCGGCACGAAACAACTTCCGCTGCCTCCGGAGCCGCGTATCGAGACCGCAAGCCACATGATGATCGCCAACCCCTTCCGTCCGGGCCAGGGACTCTCCAAGATGTTCTCTACGCATCCGCCGATGGCGGAGCGCATCGCCCGGCTCGAGCAGATGGCAGGTCGTAACCAGTGAAGACAATCCTGAACGTCATTTGGCTCGTCCTGAGCGGCTTCTGGCTGTTCCTCGGCTACATGTTCGCGGGCTTGCTGCTGTGCATCACGATCATCGGCATTCCGTTCGGTGTCGCGGCGTTCCGCATCGGCGCCTATGCGCTGTGGCCGTTCGGTCGGACAACGGTGGAGCGACGTGACGCGGGCGCGCCGTCCTTCATTGTCAACATCCTGTGGTTGATCCTCGCCGGCTGGTGGCTGGCCCTCGCCCACATCGTTACGGGCCTCCTCCAGTGCATCACGATCATCGGTATCCCTCTGGGCATCGCCAACTTCAAGCTGATCCCGATCTCGCTGTTCCCCCTGGGACGCGAGATCGTGAGTACGGACCAGCCGTTCGCGTCGTCGGTCCGCTAGGGCGGCGCCGGAGTGCGGCGGCCGAAGTACGCCCTGGCGGCGTACGACGCCGACGCCGAGAACGACGAGATCTGGGCCCTGTGCGCGGACGCCGAGAACCTCTTCGGCGATCCGCCGCCTCCCGCGCGAGGGACGTACGAACTGATCGGCTGCGCTCCCGTGGGGGACCTGGACAAGGCCCTCACGCGCGCGCGTGCCGACGGTTCGGCGCCCCTCGGCACCCTCACCCTGGAGATCCTCGACAAGGAGGGCGCACAGGTCGAGGAGTGGTCCCTGGAGGACGTACGTGTTCTCGGCGACCGTCCGTGCGCACGTGACCTGTCGCTGCGCGACATCACGATCGAGGCGAGCGAGTCCCCGTACAACCCGTACGACTATCCACAGTGTCCGCCGCTCTCCCCGGGCTACCGGCTGCTCGGCGCGCAGGGCGAACCATGGGGTGGCTGCCGGGACCTGGCGCACGTTCCGGACGGACAGCCCGACCTCGCCGAAGCGTCCGTGCGGGTGCTCGGCTGCGCCCCGCGCGGAGCCCTCAAGGCGGCCCTGGACGCGGGGGAGGAGGACCTCGGACACGCCAGGCTGATACGCCTCGACGAGTCCGGCCGCACCGTCCAGTCCGCCGTCGAGGGTGAACTCGTCGCGTGGATCCCGTCCGCGCGCGGCCGCGGCCTGGTGGACCTTACGCTCGAACCCTGGTCGGAACGGCCCCCGACCGCGGCCGAGGAGGTCTGGGAGCTGTGGGACGGCGGTCGCCCCACCGAGCCCGGTCTCTGGGCCCGGTGCGGCGTGGAGGGGCGCCGACACTGGCTGAGCACGGCGCTGGACCATCACGAGCCGGACAGGCCGGACGCGGAAGCCGGCGGCACGTTTCACCTCGACGGCCGCCGCATCATCGACCTGCCGGGTTTCTTCTGCGCTCTGGGCGAGGCGGTGAACGGGCCCGGTGGCTATTTCGGTTGGGGGCTGGACGCGCTCGCCGACTGCCTCCGCGGCCGCTGGGGAGCCCGGTGGCCCTTCACCCTCGTCTGGCACGACGCGCAGGTCGCCCGCACCTGCCTGGGCCTCGTCCCGCGCACAGGTCAGCGGCCCTGGACATTCGAGGAACTCCTTGAATTCTTGGCGGAGAACGGCATCGCGGTCCGCCTCGAATGAGGGTTATCCACAGGCTGCCCGAATGTCAGTGGCAGCCTGCATCATGAACGCATGACCGAGATCGAGCAGCTGCTGGCAGGTGTCTCCGCCGAGGCGCGCAACTCCCGGCCGTGGGGCTGGCCTTCGCTCCCCGAGCCCGTGGACGCGGCGACGCTGGCCCGCGCGGAGTCCACCCTGGGCTTCACCGTCCCGCCGCTGCTCGCTGCCCTCTATCTGCGGATAGGCGACGGCGGATTCGGCCCGGAGTACGGTCTGCTGCCCCTGCTCGACAGCCCGCCGTCCGGTGAGCCCGCTGTCGTCGCGCAGTACCTCGCCCATCGCGAGAGCGGCCGCAAGGACCCCGAATGGCCCTGGCCCGAGGGCGTCCTGCCGATATCCCACTGGGGCTGCGGCATGTACGCCTGCGTGGACTGCCGCACCCCCGACGCCACCGTCCTCCTCTTCGAGCCGAACGCGGACGACGCCGACCACGCCTGGTACGTGGACGCGCCGACCCTCACGGCCTGGCTCCACACCTGGCTCGACGGCACGGGCTGGTACGACGAGTCCCACGACGGCGCGGATCTGGAGCCGTGGGGCGACTTCCGCATACGCACGGGGGCGGCGCGGGCTTCGTAGCGCCAGGAGTCCGACCTTCGAGGGGGGCGCCGCTTCAGGGGCGCGGCGCTTGTGACATGTGCGGCTCCGCCGCGGGGCGCGACCGGCCCCCACGACCCGCACCTCCTGCACGCGCACTCCGCGCGGAGCCTTCGGTGTCAGGTGCCTGCCCCCGTGCCCGTGCCCTGTGCTCAGCGCTCAGCGCTCAGCGCTCAGCGCTCAGTACGAGACAGCCGCCCTCGCACCCCGTACGCGGCCGCTCCCAACCCCAACACGCCCGCACCCACAACCACCGACACCCACGGCAACGCGAAAGCCAAGGTCACGCACCCCACCAGCCCCACCACCGGCGCAATCCGCGACACGACCCTCGAACTCAACGTCCAGGCCGCCGCGTTGGCGATCGCGTAGTACACGAGCACCCCGAAGGAGGAGAAGCCGATGGCACCCCGCACATCCACCGTCGCGGCGACCACGACGACCACCGCTCCGACGGCCAGCTCCGCCCGATGAGGCACCTGGAAGCGCGGATGCACGGTGGCCAGCGCGCCCGGGAGATGCCGGTCGCGGGCCATCGCCAGCGTGGTCCGTGACACACCCAGAATCAGCGCGAGAAGGGAGCCGAGCGCTGCCACGGCGGCGCCCACCCGTACGACCGGGACGAGTTCCGGCGCACCAGCGGCGCGCACCGCGTCGGCCAGTGGTGCCGTCGCCTGCCCGAGCCCGCCCGACCCCAGCACGGAGAGGACAGCCACCGCGACAGCCGCGTACACAACCAGCGCGATGCCCAGCGCGAGCGGGATCGCGCGCGGAATGGTGCGCGCCGGATCCCGTACCTCCTCCCCGAGCGTCGCGATCCGCGCGTACCCGGCGAAGGCGAAGAACAACAGGCCGGCCGCCTGAAGCACCCCGCCCACGCCCCCGGAGACCCCCACGTCCAGCCGCCCGGCATCGGAGTTGCCGGAGGCGAGGCACACGACGACCACGGAAGCGAGGACCCCGAGGACCACCGCCACGATCGCCCGCGTCAGCCACGCGGACTTCTGGACCCCGCCGTAGTTCACCGCGGTCAGCGCCACCACGGCCCCGACGGCCACGGCGTGCTCCTGCCCCGGCCAGACGTACGCGCCCACGGTGAGCGCCATCGCCGCACATGAGGAGGTCTTGCCGACGACGAACGACCAGCCCGCCAGATACCCCCAGAACTCCCCGAGCCGCTCCCGCCCGTACACATACGTCCCGCCCGACGCGGGACAGCGGGCGGCGAGGCGTGCCGACGCCGTGGCGTTGCAGTGGGCGACGACGGCGGCGATGCCCAGGCCGAGGAGAAGCCCGGACCCGGCGGCCCGTGCCGCGGGCCCCAGCGCGGCGAAGATCCCCGCACCGACCATGGAGCCGAGGCCGATGACAACGGCGTCGCCGACGCCGAGCGTTCGCTTCAGCTCCGCCGTGCGCTGTGGTGCTCCGGGCCGGGCCGAACCGATTCGGCCGGAATCGGACTGTGCCATGGGTCGCACCCTACTGATCAGTGCAACCGGTCACCGCCGTGCCGACGTCCTCCCCGGCAACAGCAAACGAACAAGCGAGCAAACAAGCGCGCGATCGGCACCACGAGAGTTGCATGAACACAGCCTGGCCGGAGAAAGATCACAGCACAGGCACAGCACGGAGAGGCAGGTTCACGGCATGGGCATCATCAGCTGGATCATCCTGGGGCTGTTGGCCGGCGCCATCGCCAAATTCCTGCTGCCGGGCCGTGATCCCGGCGGCTTCATCGGCACGACGCTGATAGGCGTCGCGGGCGCGTTCATCGGCGGCTGGATATCGGCCCGTTGGCTGGACCACCCGGTCACCAAGGAGTTCTACGACGGCACCACCTGGGCCGCCGCGATCGGCGGCTCGCTCGTCCTGCTGATCGCCTACCGCCTCCTGTTCGGCAACTCGCGCAACTGAGCGCGCACCCCCGAGACCGCGGCCAGCAGGCGAGAAGGGTGGGCACCGCCGGTGCCCACCCTTCCTCGTGCTGTTCCTCGTGCTGTCCTACGTACGCGCAACGAGCACGCGGTCACCGGTAGTTGACGAACTGCAACGCGAAGTCGAAGTCCTGGCCCTTCAGCAGCGCCTGCACGGCCTGGAGGTCGTCACGGCTCTTCGAGCTGACCCGCAGCTCTTCGCCCTGCACCTGCGCCTTCACGCCCTTCGGGCCCTCATCACGAATGATCTTCGCCACCTTCTTCGCGTTCTCCTGGGAGATGCCTTCCTCGATCGAGGCGAAGATCTTGTACTCCTTGCCGGAGAGCTGGGGCTCGCCGGCGTCCAGCGCCTTCAGCGAGATGCCCCGCTTGACCAGCTTGGACTGGAAGACGTCGAGGACGGCCTTGACCCGCTCCTCTGAGTTCGCCTCCATAAGGATCTTCTCGCCGGACCAGGAGATGGAGGCGCCGACGTTCTTGAAGTCGTAGCGCTGCGAGATCTCCTTGCCGGCCTGGTTGAGGGCGTTGTCGACCTCCTGCCGCTCGACCTTCGAGACGATGTCGAAACTGGAGTCGGCCATGTCCTGTGGCTCCTTGTATCGGGGTGCGTAGTGGCGGCCGTCGAGCACCGCTTCGGTCCCGGGCCGCATCCGCATAAGCCTAGCCACCCGCTCCCCTCCGAGCGCCGATCAATCGGGTGGCGAAGCACCCCCGAGCATCGGGTATCGTTTACGTTGTTGCCACGGAGCGCCGCCAAACAGCGGTTCGAACGGCAGCAACCCTGGCGGTGTGCCCGAGCGGCCAAAGGGAGCAGACTGTAAATCTGCCGGCTTAGCCTTCCCAGGTTCGAATCCTGGCGCCGCCACGCTGAGAGAAACCCCCTCAGAACTGCGTTCTTGCAGTTCGGAGGGGGTTTCTGCGTGTCTGGGGCGGTGCGATCGCAAAGGTGAGCGCGGGCCTTGGACGCTGTCCCTGTCGCGAGGCCGCCGGCCCTGTCGCGAGCGGGGTGGCGGCCGACTCCCTGGCCGGGGCCTCACCGGCCTTCCCCCGCTTCCTTCGTACCCTGAGTTCATGTCCTCACGTCGCAGGAACTGCTCCGAGTGCCGTCGCGAGATCGCCGTTGTCGCGGGGCGGTTCGCCCGGCACGACCCGCCGGGCGCGCGGGGGAGCGGGGAGCTCGTGTCGTGCCCCGGGTCACGCAGGCAGGCGGAGCTGGGCGCCGCGCAGCCGGCGCTGGACGGGTACGTCGTCGCGGAGTTCCCCGGCCAGCTGCCGCTCTTCTGACCCGCGCTGCGGGCTTGCTGCGCCCTGCCGACCCGCACCGCCTCCCGCCGATGCCGCAGTCCCAGTCCCCGAAGGCGTACACGTGCTCGACGGCTCCTCCGCCCAGTGCTCGCCCGTGGCGTCCCGCAGTCCGGGGCGCACCAGGGCGACCACGCGCCGCCCGTCCTCGTCGAGGCGCAGCCCCTCCAGTCGTACGAGGGGGTGTGCGGCTGCGAACTGGGCTGCCCAGTAGGCGTATACCGCCTTGTGGCCGTGCAGGCGAACCCCGTCGGCGACGTTCGGCCAGTTCACGTCGGGCGCCAGGCAGTGGGGGACGAACGCGTCGCGTTCGGCGGTGCTGAAGACGTCGTGCATCTTCCGCGGCAGGATCTCCTGAGCCGCGCGCGGGTACCTCGACGGGTACGGAACCTCCCCCTCGCGCTCGTGGGGCGGGGCGGCCGATCACCGCCCCACGCCCGCGTGCGTCCTCCCGGTCAGTTCCCGGCCACCGACTTCACCGCCACGGACACCGGCGCCGACCCGCTGATCAGCTCCAGGGTCAGCCCGGCCGTCGCCGGGGTGTCCACCAGTTCCGCGAGGACCGCCGCGACGTCGTCACGCGGGACGGGGCCGCGCCCCGTGGCGGCCTCCAGGCGTACGAGCCCGGTGCCGGCGTCGCTCGTCAGCATCCCGGGACGCAGGATCGTCCAGTCCAGGCCCCGGTGAGCGCGTACGTACGCGTCCGCCTCGCCCTTGGCGCGCAGATACGCGTCGAAGACGTCGTCCCCGGGGTGCTCCGGATCTGCGCCCATCGACGACACGACCACATGCCGCCGCACCCCGGCCCGGGCGGCAGCGTCCGCGAAGAGCACGGCGGCGCCCCGGTCCACGGTGTTCTTGCGGTCCACCCCGCTGCCAGGGCCCGCGCCCGCCGCGAAGACGGCGGCGTCCGCGCCCTCCAGGTGCGCGGCGACCTCCTCCAGCGAAGCCGACTCCAGATCGCACACGACCGGCTCGGCGCCGGCCGCCCGCAGATCCTCGCCCTGCTCGGCACGGCGGATGATCCCCGCCACCTCGTCACCGCGCGCGGAGAGCAGCCGCTCCATCCGCAGCGCGATCTGACCATGACCTCCAGCGATGACAATGCGCATGTTTCCGACCGTACGCCCGGACGACCCCACTCGCCGCACAACCCTGTGGATAACTCGTGGGTCTCATCAACGATCACTGTGTACGAGGGGGGACGCCGCACGGCGTCATGAAGGAGACCGTCATCACCACCACACGCGAGAGCCTCGCGATGCGCATGAGCCCTGCCACGCGCGACCGCCCTGTCCTGCGCAAGGCCCTCACCGCGGCCGCCTGCACCACGGCTCTGCTCACGGGCGTGGCCGCCTGCGGCACGGTCGAGAACCTCACCGCCGGTCAGAAGGTCGACCACGCCTTCGAAGGGCTCGGCGAGAAGAAGTCGCTGGCCTTCGAGTTGGGGCTCGACGCCAAGCCCTCAGCTCTCACGAAGCTGGCCGGAGAGGCGGCGCCCGGCGAGGAGTTGCCGCCCGAGCTCGCCGAACTCCTCACCGGGGTGCGGGTCAAGGTGTCCGTCGAGTCGAGGAAACCGCTCGCCGACTCGGGTGAGAAGGATCTCGTCGGTACGGGCGTGACGATCTCGGGGCCCGACGGCGTTCTGGCCGAGTACCGCCTCGTTGGCGACTACACGTACTACCGCGCCGACATGAAGGCGCTCGGCGAGGTCATGGGCTTCCCGCTGCCGTCGGCCGGCGAACTCCCCGAGAGCGAGAAGGAGCTCAAGAAGGTCCTCGAGGGCAAGTGGGTCAAGGTCGACACCAGCGAACTCGACCGGGCCGGCAAGGGCGGCAAGGCTGACAAGTCCGGTGGGCCCGGCGAGATCGACACCAGGACCCAGCAGAAGATCCTCAAGGCCGTACGCGGAGTCGTGGCCCGCGAGGTCACCTTCAGCAACGAGGGAGGCAGCGACGGCGTCGAACGGATCGTCGCCAAGGCCTCGTTCCGCGAACTGCTCACCGGTCTCCTCGACAAGCTCCGGCCCCTGGCCGACGACCTTCCGGCGGGCGCCGAACTGCCCACCGACGAGGATCTCAAGGACGCCCCGGACAAGAAGATCGCCGTCGACTTCTCCCTGAAGAACGGCGACCTGACCCGTGTCTCCGTAGACCTCGCCGCCCTCGCGGACGGCCCGAAGGGCACCCGGCTCCCCCTGGTGGTCAAGTTTGGCGAGGCGGGCGACATCAGCGCCCCGTCCGGTGCCACCGAGATACCCGCGGACGGGTTCGGGGGCCCGGGCAGCCCGTTCACCGGGGGCCTGCTGGGCGGCTTCTGACGGCCTGTCCGGAACTCGACGGCCACGGGCGACCCGATGGCCACGAGTAGGTGGACTTCGAAAGCATCAGCACGTGCGCGTGGAGCCGGAACAGACTCCACGCGCACGTGCCCGCGCTGAAAGCGGTACCCGCCTCAGGACACCCCGGGCCTCACGACGGCTCCTCCGCGCGCCCCGTCCGCCCCTGCCGAGGCAGGTCCAACGCCACGGTCACGGCCGAGTTGCAGTACTCCCGCACCGCACTCGTACGCGCCACCACCCGCCCCCGATGCACCACGATCCGGCTGTACGCCAGGGACAACGCCGCGTCGAGCCGGTCCCCGCGTACCGCGAGCAACTCCGCGGGAAACCCGGCCTCCACCCGCACCTCGGGCAGCCCCAGCGCAGACCGCGCCGACGAACTCACCGCGTCGTAGGCGTCCCCAACCCGCAGCCCGTACCGCGAGGCCAGCAGATACGCCGCCTCCAGCGGGTCCCCGCGCCCCACGGGGTTCGACACGTCCCTCAGGGCGCCGCTCCCGGCCGCCACGCGCACCCCGGCCGCCCGCAGCAGCCGTACCGGAGCAGTCCCGCGGCGGTCCACGCCCGAGCAGCCGCCCTGGGGCAGGCAGACCACGCTCACGCCGGCCGCGGCGAGTTGGTCCGCCGCGCGCGAGGCGACCTCGGTGGGCAGCCGCCCGAGTCCGCCGCACGGGCCGAGCGTCACCCCGGGCCGCAGTCCGCCGGCCATCGCCGCGAGCCGTGCGAGCCGCGCCGGGTCGTCACCGTCCGTGTGCAGATCGACCGGGCAGCCGTGCTCCGAGGCGACCTCCAGGACCGCCTCCACGTATCCCGTCGGATCAGGGTCCAGATCTGGACAACCACCCACTACGGAGGCGCCCATCTTCACCGCGTCCCGCAGTATCGCCAGCCCGTCCGCCCCGGCGAGCCCGGTCAGTACCCGGGGCATCGCAACCACCGTCAACTCGGCCAGCCCCCGCAGCGCGCGCCGCGCCTGGAGCATCGCGGCCATCGAGCCCAGCCCCTGCACATCGCCCACGCGCACGTGCGAGCGCAGGGCGGTGGCCCCGTGCCCGAGCTGGAGCAACGCCGCCTCGGTCGTACGGCGCTGGACCTCGTGGGCCTCGTACGACACCGGTCCGTCGCCGTCCGCCGACAGGGCCGTGTCACCGTGCGCGTGGGGCTCGGCCGGGGCCGGCAGGAGCAGATAGCCGGCGAGGTCCACGCGCGCGCTGTGTGCGGTGAGGCTGCCCGCCGTGCCGACCGCCTCGATGCGCCCGCCGCCCAGCCTCACGTCCACGGTCCGGCCGTCGGTGAGCCGCGCGCCGCAGAGCAGCAGGTCGGAGCCGTCGCTCCGGCCGGACGAGCCAGAGGAGCCCGACGAGGACGAGGAGGAGTGGGGCTGCTGCGGCTGACTGTCGGGCATCGCGCTCCTGGGGCTCGGCGGCGGCTGCGGAAGGGGGACAGGCGGCTGCGAAGGAGGGGCACAAGATCACGCAGCGTGAGTCGAGCCTAGGGTGGCGACCGGCGCGCATCGAGGAGGAGCGGAATAGTCGTACCGGTGTGGTCCGTCGTGCGGAAGGGGCGCGTGAAACGCCCCGTGAGCGGCCCGGAACGGGCTGGGGCAGGTGCCGCGAAACGGATTTGGGCGATCGGTGGCCGAGCGTGTAATGTCTTCATCGCTCGCCCCAATAGCTCAGTCGGTAGAGCGTCTCCATGGTAAGGAGAAGGTCTACGGTTCGATTCCGTATTGGGGCTCTGGTGTGGGAGGTTCCCGCTCGCAAGGCGGGAACTGATCACATCACAGCGGTGTAGCTCAGTCGGTAGAGCAAGCGGCTCATAATCGCTGTGTCACCGGTTCAAGTCCGGTCACCGCTACTGACAGTAGCCGATTGTGGGGTCGGTCCTTCGATCGGCTACTCTTCTATGTGTTAATGCGCCAATCGTCCCATCCGTTCGTCAAGGAGCACTCCTGTGGCTGCCACCGACGTCCGCCCGAAGATCACGCTGGCCTGCGTGGAGTGCAAGGAGCGGAACTACATCACCAAGAAGAACCGGCGTAACAACCCGGACCGACTGGAGATGAAGAAGCACTGCCCGCGTTGCAACGCGCATACCGCGCACCGCGAAACGCGATAAATAAGGCTCGTACACGAGGCCGTCCCCTGAAGTTGGGGGGCGGCCTCGCGTCGTTACACCCAGTTGCGAACCAGGAGGTGCCGGGCCCATGGCGCTCGACCAGTCCTTCGTGGGGCGGTCCTATCCGCCCACCGAGCCCTATGAGGTCGGCCGGGAGAAGATCCGCGAGTTCGCGGAGGCGGTGGGCGACGCCAATCCCGCGTACACGGACCCGGAGGCCGCCAAGGCCCTCGGTCACGCCGATGTGATCGCCCCGCCGACCTTCGTGTTCACCATCACGTTCAAGGCCGCGGGACAGGTCTTCCAGGACCCCCAACTGGGGCTCGACTACAGCCGCGTGGTGCACGGCGACCAGAAGTTCGTCTACCGCCGCCCGGTGCGCGCGGGTGACCGGCTCACGGTCACCTCCACCATCGAAGCGATCAAGTCGCTGGCGGGCAACGACATTCTGGACATCCGAGGCGAGGTCCACGACGAGGTGGGCGAGCACGTGGTGACTGCCTGGACCAAGCTCGTGTCCCGCGCGGCCGAGGGGGCGTGAACAGATGACGGCGAAGATCTCGTACGACGACGTCGAGGTCGGCACCGAACTGCCGGCCCAGACCTTCGGCGTGACGCGCGCCAAGCTCGTGCAATACGCGGGCGCCTCGGGGGACTTCAACCCCATCCACTGGAACGAGAAGTTCGCCAAGGAGGTCGGCCTCCCGGACGTCATCGCGCACGGCATGTTCACCATGGCCGAGGCGGTCCGGGTCGTCACCGACTGGACCGGCGACCCGGGCGCGGTCGTCGAGTACGGCGTCCGCTTCACCAAGCCCGTCGTCGTCCCGAACGACGACCAGGGCGCCACGATCGAGGTCAGCGGCAAGGTCGCGGCCAAGCTCGACGACAACACCGTCCGCGTCGACCTCGTCGCGATGAGCGCCGGCCAGAAGGTCCTGGGCATGTCCCGCGCGGTCGTCCGCCTCGCCTGACAGGGCAGGGCAGGGCAGGGCTCGGCTGGAGCACGAGGAGCGTGAGTAAGGGGCGTCCGCCATTGCGGATGCCCCTTACTTCTTGCGTCCCGACTGCTTGTGTCCTGCTGTGCACCTCGCTTCTTCTCTCCGCATCTCACCCCTTGACCTAGTTAGTGATTGAGTACTAACTTGTTCGTATGGTCAGGATGAGCGCAGAAGAGAGGCGCGAGAGCGTCATCCGTGCGGCGATGAGCGAGTTCTCCCGGGGCGGCTACTACGGCACGTCCACCGAGGTGATCGCCAAGCGCGTGGGTGTCTCGCAGCCGTATCTCTTCCGGCTCTTCCCGGGCAAGAAGGCGATCTTCCTCGCGGCGGCCGAGCGGTGCATGGAGGAGACCATGCGCACCTTCGCCGATGCCTCCAAGGGGCTGGAGGGCGAAGAGGCCCTGCACGCCATGGCGAACGCGTACACCAGGGTCATCGCCGAGAATCCGGAACAGCTGCTCATGCAGATGCAGATGTACGTCGCGGTGGCGGCCGCCGAGCAGACCGGCGACCATGAACTGGGCGAGGCGGTACGGGCGGGCTGGATGCGCCTGTGGGACACCGTCCATCTGCCGCTCGGCGCGGATGTCGACGAGACGACGACCTTCATGGCGTACGGAATGCTCGTCAACTGCCTGGTGGTCATGGGGTTTCCGCCCGAGCACCGGGTCTGGGAGGGGCTCTACCCCTCGGCCCGGATCAAGGGCCGGCTCGAACACTGAACCAAGGGCGGTGGAGATCGCCGCCTTTTCATGTCCGTGAAAGTTAGTCAGCAATAACTAATCGAAGTCAGCGATCACCCGCTGGGGGAAGCGATGTCACAGCAGACCGCACGTCGCGGGGGAGCCGTCTGGGCCCTCGTCATCACCAGCGTCGCCGGGTTCATGGCGGCGCTCGACAACCTCGTCGTCACCACCGCACTGCCCTCGATCCGCAAGGACCTCGGGGGCGAACTCCCCGATCTGGAATGGACCGTGAGCGCCTACACGCTCACCTTCGCCGTGCTACTGATGTTCGGCTCGGCCCTGGGCGACCGGTTCGGACGGCGCCGGCTCTTCCTCGTCGGCATCACCGTGTTCACCGGCGCGTCCGCCGCCGCGGCCATGGCGCCCGGCATCGACTCGCTGATCGCCGCCCGCGCGGTCCAGGGTGTCGGCGCCGCCATCATGATGCCGCTGACGCTGACCCTGCTCACGGCCGCCGTTCCGGCCGCCAAGCGCGGGATGGCGTACGGGATCTGGGGTGCCGTCAACGGTCTCGCGGTCGCTTCGGGGCCGCTGATCGGCGGCAGCCTCACCGAGCACATCTCCTGGCAGTGGATCTTCTGGCTGAACGTTCCGCTGGGGCTGGTCCTGCTGCCGCTCGCCCGGCTGCGGCTGTCGGAGTCGTTCGGCGTCGGCGCCCCGCTCGACATCCGCGGCACCCTGCTGGCCAGCGGCGGCCTCTTCGGAATCGTGTACGGGCTGGTCCGGGCGCCCGTCGTCGGCTGGACCGACGGGATAGTCCTGCTGGGGCTGTTCGCGGGTACCGCTCTGCTCGTCGGCTTCGTGTTCCACGGCATCAGCGCCAAGAACCCGATGCTGCCCATGCGGCTCTTCCGCAACCGGGCCTTCGCCGGGATCAACGCGGCCAGCCTGCTGATGTTCCTCGGGATGTTCGGGTCGATCTTCCTGCTCAGTCAGTACATGCAGGGCGTCCTCGGCTACTCGCCCACCGAGGCCGGGCTGCGGATGCTGCCCTGGACGGGGATGCCGATGCTCATCGCGCCCGTCGCCGGCTATCTGTCCGACCGGATCGGCGGCCGCCCGGTCGTCGCCGCGGGGCTGTTCCTCCAGGCCGTCGGGCTCGGCTGGTTCGCCACCGTGATCGCGCCCGACACGTCGTACGCCACGCAGCTGCCCGCCCTGATCATCAGCGGCGTGGGCATGTCCCTCTTCTTCGCCCCCGCCTCCAACCTGGTCATGTCCAGCGTCCGGCCGCAGGAACAGGGGATCGCGTCCGGCGCCAACAACGCGCTGCGCGAGGTCGGCGGCGCGCTCGGTATCGCGGTGATGGCCTCGATCTTCTCCGCCCAGGGCGGCTACGGGACCGCACAGACCTTCGTGGACGGCACCCAGCCGGCGCTCTGGGTCGGCTCCGCCGCGGTGGCCGTGGCGGGAGTCGCGGCACTGCTCATCCCCGGTCGTCGCCGTGCGGCGGAGGCGGGCGAGGAGAGCGCGGAGACCCCGCCCGAGCGGGTCCTGGAGACGGCCTCCCGCTGAAGGCTCACCGAGTCCGGAAGCCAAACCTACGAGAGTCCGGAAATCAAACCGAAAGGAGTCCGATCGTGCCCACCCTTCCCTGGACCGTGCCGAACAAGCCGCCGCGGGGCGCCGAGGTGCACGTCTTCGCCTCCCGCTTCGAGACCCGCACCCGCTGGGGAGCGCTGAAGTTCTTCGCCAGGACACCGGCCGTCTGGCGACAGGTGAGCAAAGCCCCCGGAGCGTACGGCGCCACGCTCAAGGCGGCCCCGCTGCGGCGGACCTTCTGGACCCTGTCCGCCTGGGAGTCGCCCGCGGCGCTCAAGGCCTTCGCCCCCTCCGGCACGCACGCGCCGACCGCCCGGGGCCTCGGCCCTCAGATGCGGGACGCGAAGTTCGTCTCGTGGACGGTCACGGCGGACGACCTCCCGCTCGACTGGGCGGAGGCGTTGCGCCGTCTGTGACCGACCGAGGCCGCGAACAGTTCAGCCGCGAGAACGGCCCCGCCCCGACCGGCGGGGCCGTTCTCGTACTCTTGGGCACGTGCTGGAACTCCACGACGCCCCGCTCGCCCCGCTGACCACCTTCCGGCTCGGCGGCCCCGCCGCGCGCCTGATCACCGCCACGACCGACGCCGAGGTGATCGCCGCCGTCCGTGAGGCCGACGACTCCGGCACACCGCTGCTGCTGATCGGCGGCGGATCCAACCTGGTCATCGGCGACAAGGGCTTCGCGGGCACCGCCCTGCGCATCGCCACCCGCGGCTTCGCCCTCGACGGTACGAAGCTGGAGCTGGCCGCCGGCGAGGTGTGGACCGACGCCGTCGCCCGCACCGTCGAGGCCGGCCTCGCGGGCATCGAGTGCCTCGCCGGAATCCCGGGCTCCGCGGGCGCGACACCCATCCAGAACGTCGGGGCGTACGGCCAGGAGGTGTCGTCGACGATCACCGAAGTGATCGCCTACGACCGGCGGACCCGTGAGAGGGTCACCGTTCCGAACGACGAGTGCGCCTTCTCGTACCGCCACAGCCGCTTCAAGGCCGAGCCCGAGCGCTTCGTCGTGCTGCGCGTCCGTTTCGACCTGGAGGACGCCTCCGGGCTCTCCGCGCCGGTCAAGTACGCCGAGACGGCCCGCGCCCTCGGTGTCGAGCCCGGCGACCGCGTGCCGCTGGAGAAGGCCCGTGAGACCGTCCTGAAGCTGCGCTCGGGCAAGGGCATGGTGCTCGACCCGGAGGACCACGACACCTGGTCGGCCGGCTCGTTCTTCACCAACCCGATCCTCACCGACGAGGAGTTCGCCGCGTTCCACGCGCGCGTGGCCGAGCGCCTCGGCGACGGCGTGATCCCGCCCGCGTACCCGGCGGGCGACGGGCACACCAAGACCTCCGCGGCCTGGCTGATCGACAAGTCCGGCTTCACCAAGGGCTACGGCACCGGCCCCGCCCGAATCTCCACCAAGCACACCCTGGCCCTCACCAACCGCGGCGAGGCCACCACGGAGGACCTCCTCGCGCTCGCCCGCGAGGTCGTCGCAGGCGTCCACGCCGCCTTCGGGATCACCCTCGTCAACGAACCGGTGACGGTCGGCGTCAGCCTCTGAGTTATTTCGCTTGCCGGTCGCCCGGCCCGGCGATCACCCTGGAGTCATGAGAGAACTCCTGTGCGGCTGAGGGTCGGTGAGTTCCGGCCGAGCGCCGGCCGGTACGCGTTCCGGGTGGTCCAGCCGCGCCCCGCACTGCGCCACACCACACTCAGCGACCCCCTGCGGGACTGGGGCTATCTGGTCGGCGACCACGACGGACTGGCCCGCCTCGCCGCGCTGTTCTCGTTCGCCGCGTACTCCCCGCACACGGTCGTCCACGTCCCGCTGCGCGACAGCGTGCCCAGGACGTACGCGCCCGGAACGCCGGTCGACCTCGTCCTAGCCCACCGGACACTGGGCCTGCGGCCCTCCGCGTGGCCGTCGCTGCGCCGCGGGCTGACCCGGGGCGCCCCGGGCACCGTCCGCACCGACGAACAGCGCACCGCGGACCACGCCGCGGCCTGGCAGGCGCGCTGGGAGCAGCGCTGGGAGCGCCTCGACCCCGTCGACCGGATCCGCCCCGCCGTCCACGCCCGGACGCTGTTCCTCTTCGGCGCCCGGGACACCTTCGCCTCGGCGTCCGTCCAGCTGGAGGCCGCGGCAGGCTTCGGCCCCCGGCACAAGAGGGCCGCCGAGGGACAGGACGTGCTGGTCACCTCGCTCACGCTGCACATGCCGCTCAGCCGGGGACGTCACACGGAACTGGACATCGGCTTCCAGGCGTACCCGCCCTACGCCCACTTCAGGCGACCGGGGCGGTCAGCCAGTCGTCGATCCCGGACAGCAGCTTCTCCTTGATGTCGTGCGGGGCCGCCGAACCCCGTACCGACTGCCGTGCCAGCTCGGCCAGTTCGGCGTCCGTGAAGGCGTGATGTTGACGTGCGATGTCGTACTGGGCGGCAAGCCGTGAGCCGAACAGGAGAGGGTCGTCCGCGCCGAGTGCCAGCGGGACCCCTGCCTCGAAAAGCTTGCGCAGGGGGACGTCCTCCGGCTTTTCGTACACCCCCAGGGCGACGTTCGACGCCGGGCAGACCTCGCAGGTGATGCCCCGGTCCGCGAGCCGCTTCAGGAGCCGCGGGTCCTCGGCCGCCCGCACCCCGTGCCCGATCCGCGAGGCGTGCAGGTCGTCCAGGCAGTCGCGGACGGACGCCGGGCCCGTCAGCTCGCCGCCGTGCGGCGCCGCCAGCAGCCCGCCCTCACGCGCGATGGCGAAGGCCCGGTCGAAGTCCCGCGCCATACCGCGCCGTTCGTCGTTGGAGAGCCCGAAACCGACGATGCCCCGGTCCGCGTACCGCACGGCCAGCCGGGCCAGCGTGCGGGCGTCCAGCGGATGCCTCATCCGGTTCGCGGCCACCAGGACCCGCATCCCGAGCCCGGTCTCGCGCGCGGCCGAGTCCACGGCGTCCAGGATGATCTCCAGCGCCGGGATCAGCCCGCCCAGCCGGGGCGCGTACGAGGTCGGGTCGACCTGGATCTCCAGCCACCCCGAGCCGTCCTTGAGGTCCTCCTCGGCAGCCTCTCTCACCAGCCGCCGGATGTCCTCGGGATCTCTGAGGCAGGACCGTGCCGCGTCGTACAGCCGCTGGAAGCGGAACCAGCCCCGCTCGTCGGTGGCCCGCAGTTTCGGCGGTTCCCCGCTGGTCAGCGCGTCGGGAAGGTGGATCCCGTGCTTGTCGGCCAGTTCCAGCAGAGTGGTGATCCGCATCGACCCGGTGAAATGCAGGTGCAGATGAGCTTTGGGCAGCTCAGAGACATCACGTACGTGCTCCATTCCAGGATCCTGCCGTACGCCGCCTCCGTATCGGTAGCGCTTTCCCTGAACGTGGTCTTGCTCGCACTAAGACGCGAACGCAGACACGAAGAAGCGGGCCGCCTCCAGGAGGGAGGCGGCCCGCTCGTACCCACTCAAGGTGAGGAGGTTCAGTCCGTGGCCTCGGCCAGCAGCTTCTGGAGCCGCGAGACGCCCTCGACGAGGTCCTCGTCACCCAGCGCGTACGACAGCCGCAGGTAGCCCGGCGTGCCGAAGGCCTCGCCCGGGACGACCGCGACCTCGGCCTCCTCCAGGATCAGCGCGGCCAGCTCGACGGAGTTCTGCGGGCGCTTGCCGCGGATCTCCTTGCCGATGAGGGCCTTCACCGAGGGGTACGCGTAGAAGGCGCCCTCGGGCTCCGGGCAGAGCACGCCGTCGATCTCGTTGAGCATCCGCACGATGGTGTTGCGGCGGCGGTCGAAGGCCTCGCGCATCTCGGCGACGGCCGTCAGGTCGCCGGAGACGGCGGCGATGGCGGCGGCCTGGGCGACGTTGGACACGTTCGACGTGGCGTGCGACTGGAGGTTCGTCGCGGCCTTCACCACGTCCTTCGGGCCGATGATCCACCCGACCCGCCAGCCGGTCATCGCGTACGTCTTCGCGACGCCGTTGACCACGATGCACTTGTCACGCAGCTCGGGCAGGACCGCCGGCAGCGAGGTGAACTTCGCGTCCCCGTAGACCAGGTGTTCGTAGATCTCGTCCGTCAGTACCCACAGACCGTGCTCGACGGCCCAGCGGCCGATCGCCTCGGTGTCCTCGGCGCTGTAGACCGCGCCCGTCGGGTTGGACGGCGACACGAAGAGGACGACCTTCGTCTTCTCCGTACGGGCCGCCTCCAACTGCTCGACCGAGACGCGGTAGCCGGTGGTCTCGTCCGCGACGACCTCGACCGGGACACCGCCGGCGAGACGGATCGACTCCGGGTACGTCGTCCAGTAGGGCGCCGGGACGATGACCTCGTCGCCCGGGTCGAGGATCGCGGCGAACGCCTCGTAGATGGCCTGCTTGCCGCCGTTGGTCACCAGGACCTGGGAGGCGTCAACCTCGTAGCCGGAATCGCGCAGCGTCTTGGCGACGATCGCCGCCTTCAGCTCGGGCAGGCCGCCGGCCGGCGTGTAGCGGTGGTACTTCGGGTTCTTGCAGGCCTCGATGGCGGCCTCGACGATGTAGCCCGGGGTCGGGAAGTCGGGTTCACCGGCGCCGAAGCCGATCACCGGACGTCCTGCGGCCTTGAGGGCCTTGGCCTTGGCGTCCACGGCGAGGGTGGCTGACTCGGAGATCGCACCGACCCGGGCGGAGACCCGGCGCTCGGTGGGAGGGGTTGCAGGGCTCATGGGCCCATCGTTCCAGACACGAAACCTCCCCGGCACACCGGTTTCACAGACTGAGCAGTGGCCGACAAAGTCCTTACGGACACTTTCTGTTCGACGACCGGCCGTCGACCACGTACACTCTCACCTCGTTGGCCTTCACCGGCCGCGCCCACCCGGTGCACACCGAGCACCCGGGCGGATGCGGTACGTTGTTGGGGAAACAAAGGGTCGTAGCTCAATTGGTAGAGCACTGGTCTCCAAAACCAGCGGTTGGGGGTTCAAGTCCCTCCGGCCCTGCTACACACTCCTTTCGCCAGGATGTGTGCGCATGTACGTACTGCATTGCACCGCCGTGCGGCTCATACCCGGGCGCGGCACGGCCACGACCCGGAATCAGGTGAGGACGAGTGACGGACGCCGTGGGCTCCATCGACATGCCTGATGCCCAGGATGAGGCGCCGGAGTCCCAGAAGAAGGGCCGCAAGGGCGGTAAGCGTGCCAAGAAGGGCCCGCTGAAGCGCCTTGCCCTCTTCTACCGCCAGATCGTCGCGGAACTCCGCAAGGTTGTCTGGCCGACCCGCAATCAGCTGACGACGTACACCACAGTGGTGATTGTGTTCGTTGTCATCATGATCGGTCTGGTGACTGTGATTGACTTCGGACTCGACAAGGCCGCCAAGTACGTATTCGGCTGAGCCAAGCGCGAAGGGCGCCGTACCCGGCGCCCGCTTTCGCGTGTTCCACCCCCATGATCCAGGAAGAAGCAGCCACCGTGTCTGACCCGAACCTGAACGACGCCGGCGAGTCTGTCGAGTCCGTTGACGACGAGCTCGACATCGTCGAGGGCGCGGACGTCGAGGACGAGGTCGAGGCTGCCGAAGCCGGCGAGGCCGCCGAAGAGGTTGCCCTGCACGTCGAGGACGAGTCCGGTGAGGACGTCGAGACCGACGTGGACACCGAGGCCGACGCCGAGGAAGCGATCGTCTCCGACGAGGTCGAGGAAGCCGAGAAGGCTGACGAGACCGAAGAAGAGGCCGAGCCGGTCGACCCCGTAGTGGCCCTCCGTGAGGAGCTCCGCAGGCTGCCCGGCGAGTGGTACGTCATCCACACGTACGCGGGTTACGAGAACCGCGTGAAGACGAACCTCGAACAGCGCGCCGTCTCTCTGAACGTCGAGGACTTCATCTTCGCGGCCGAGGTGCCGCAGGAAGAGGTCGCGCAGATCAAGAACGGCGAGCGCAAGACCGTCCGTCAGAACAAGCTCCCCGGCTATGTGCTGGTGCGCATGGACCTGACGAACGAGTCCTGGGGCGTCGTCCGCAACACCCCCGGTGTCACCGGCTTCGTGGGCAACGCGTACGACCCGTACCCGCTGACGCTGGACGAGATCGTCAAGATGCTCGCCCCGGAGGCCGAGGAGAAGGCCGCTCGCGAGGCGGCCGAGGCCGAGGGCAAGCCGGCTCCGTCCCGCAAGCTCGAGGTCCAGGTGCTGGACTTCGAGGTGGGCGACTCGGTCACCGTCACCGATGGCCCGTTCGCGACGCTGCAGGCGACCATCAACGAGATCAACGCCGACTCGAAGAAGGTCAAGGGCCTCGTCGAGATCTTCGGCCGCGAGACCCCGGTCGAGCTGAGCTTCGACCAGATCCAGAAGAACTGACCCCTCGCGGGACGATCTTCCGGAACACATGCCTCCGACCAGGTCAGACGGGCCCTCAAAGCCTGTCTGACCTGCTCGGTTTTTGGCCGCGGACCGATACCCGTTATCGTTGTGCGGTATGCCTCCGTCCGGATGATCCGGATCGGCGGCTGGAAACTCTCACTAGGACCCGGAGAGAGCAATGCCTCCCAAGAAGAAGAAGGTCACGGGGCTCATCAAGCTCCAGATCCAGGCCGGTGCGGCCAACCCGGCGCCGCCGGTCGGCCCCGCGCTGGGCCAGCACGGCGTCAACATCATGGAGTTCTGCAAGGCCTACAACGCCGCGACCGAGTCGCAGCGTGGCTGGGTGATCCCGGTGGAGATCACGGTCTACGAAGACCGCTCCTTCACCTTCATCACCAAGACCCCGCCGGCCGCGAAGATGATCCTCAAGGCCGCGGGCGTGGAGAAGGGCTCCGGCGAGCCGCACAAGACCAAGGTCGCCAAGATCACTCAGGCGCAGGTCCGCGAGATTGCCACCACGAAGATGCCCGACCTGAACGCCAACGACCTGGACGCCGCGTCGAAGATCATCGCCGGCACCGCCCGTTCCATGGGCATCACGGTCGAGGGCTGACCTCCACCCCGTAGGAAAGACCGTGGCAGGGCCTGCTCGGCCCACACCACGACTCCTCAGAACACACAGGAGCAGTAGTGAGCAAGCGCAGCAAGTCTCTCCGCGCTGCGGACGCCAAGATCGACCGGGACAAGCAGTACGCCCCGCTCGAAGCCGTGCGTCTCGCCAAGGAGACCTCCACGAGCAAGTTCGACGGCACCGTCGAGGTCGCCTTCCGCCTGGGTGTCGACCCGCGCAAGGCCGACCAGATGGTCCGTGGCACCGTGAACCTCCCGCACGGCACCGGTAAGACCGCCCGGGTCCTGGTCTTCGCGACCGGTGACCGTGCCGAGGCCGCGACCGCCGCGGGCGCCGACATCGTCGGCTCCGACGAGCTCATCGACGAGGTGGCGAAGGGCCGGCTGGACTTCGACGCCGTCGTCGCCACCCCGGACCTCATGGGCAAGGTCGGCCGCCTGGGCCGTGTCCTCGGCCCGCGTGGTCTGATGCCGAACCCGAAGACCGGCACCGTGACCCCGGACGTGGCCAAGGCCGTGACCGAGATCAAGGGCGGCAAGATCGAGTTCCGCGTCGACAAGCACTCGAACCTGCACTTCATCATCGGCAAGACCTCGTTCGACGAGACCCAGCTGGTGGAGAACTACGGCGCCGCGCTGGAGGAGATCCTCCGTCTGAAGCCGTCCGCCGCCAAGGGTCGCTACATCCGGAAGGCCGCGATCAGCACGACGATCGGCCCCGGCATCCCGCTCGACCCGAACCGCACCCGCAACCTCCTCGTCGAGGAGGACCCGGCCGCCGTCTGAGCCTGACGCTCACCGGCAGCCGCGTCGCACACGCGATTCCAGGACGGGCCCCGCAACCTTTCGAGGTGCGGGGCCCGTCCCTTTTTGTCAGATGCCCTTTTCCGGACCGGGTGTCAGTGCCCTGCGCTAGCGTGCAGGGCACAGGAATCGCATAGGGGGACGAATGAAGAGCACTGTCGTGCGACGCGTGACTGTCTCGATCGCGATGGCCGCCGCGCTGACGGGGGTCGCGGCCTGTAGTGGATCGGACTCCGAGGGGGGCTCGGGCGGGGGCTCGAAGGGGGGCGACAAGGCGGCCGGCAAGGCCAGGACACAGGCGAACCCGATCGCGGCCCTGCGCTCCGTCGAGAAGTCCACCGACAAGGCCGACTCGGCCAAGGTCGAGTCCACCACCTCTATGGGCACGATCATGTCCATGGAGGCGGACGGCGCCCTCGGCTGGTCCGACGGCCTCACCGGCACCCTGACGATCACGTACACCGGCGGCACGATGGCCGACCAGATGCGCCAGCTGGGCACCACCTCCATGGAGGCCCGCTATCTGCCGGACGCCTACTACGCGAAGATGGGCGACAAGTTCGCCGAGCAGTCCGGCGGCAAGCACTGGATCAAGTACGCGTACGACGACCTGGCGGACCTCGCAGGCGGATCGGGCGCGTACATGAAGGACCAGATGCAGAACACCACGCCGAACCAGTCGGTGAAGCTCCTGCTGGCCTCCGGGGACGTCAAGAAGGTCGGCGAGGAGAAGGTGCGCGGCGAGAACACCACGCACTACTCGGGCACGGTCGACGTCGCGGACCTCGCGGGCGAGAGCTCGAACCTCACCGCGGACCAACTGGCCGACATGAAGCGCCAGTTGGAGCAGGCCGGAGTCACCACCGAGACCATCGACATCTGGGTCAACGACGAGGATCTGCTGGTCAAGAAGGTCGAGAAGGGCGAGTTGGCGACCGGCTCGATGTCCTCGACGGCGTTCTACAGCGACTACGGCGTGAAGGTCTCCACCGAGGAGCCCCCGGCCGGCGACACCGCCGACTTCAAGGATCTGATGCAGACTCAGCCGGCGGCCTGAGAGCTCACGTACGGGACACAGGTGGCGCCACCCAGGCGTCCCGCCCGTCATACGGGCCTCAGGGAACTCGGAGGACTGCCCGAGTCCCTCTGGGATACGCTCGCGCCCTGTCTGTGAGTCGCTCATCTGTTCCTTGGGGGGAACCATGAAGTTTGCTGTGCGCGGATCCGTGCGTCGTAGGACGACCGGTGCGGCACTCGCCGCGCTGGTGCTCGCCGGGGGTGCCGTCGGCTGTTCGAAGGACGGCGCGAGCGAGGAGTCGCCGAAGATGACGCCCGCCGCGGCCGTGGCCAAGGCGGCGAAGAACACGGAGGACATCACCTCCATCAGCTACCGGATGACCGGCAGGACCCCCGAGGAGGGGCGCGTCAAGGCCGACGCCCAGATGCGCATGAAGCCCGACGTCGCCATGAGCATGAAGATGACCGCCCTCGACCAGGGCGCGGACGGCACCGCCGAGATCCGCCTCGTCGACAAGGCGATGTACATAGGTGGGGGCGCCGCGGCCGCCAAGGAGATGGACGGCAAGAGCTGGATCAAGTTCGACCTGTCCACGCTGGGGGACGACGCGCTGGGGGGCGCGGCTCCGGGCGCCGGGACGGCCGACAAGAACCCGGCCCAGGAGTCCACCTTCCTCACCGGCTCCAAGGACGTGAAGAAGGTCGGCACCGAGAAGGTCGACGGTGTCGAGACCACCCACTACAAGGGCACGGTCACCCTCGACGAGTTCCGCGAGTCCCTCAAGGACGAGACCAAGACCACCCGCGAGCAGCGGGAGAAGAGCCTTGAGCAGTACGAGAAGATGGGCGTGGACGCGCTCACGATGGACATGTGGATCGACGGCGAGGACCACGCCAAGCAGTTCCGTATGCGGGGCGACGCCACCAAGGGCAAGCTCGACATGACCATCACCTTCGTCGACTACAACAAGCCGGTGACGGTCGAGGCGCCGCCCGCCAAGGACGTCATGGACCTCGCCGAGATGATGGGCGACATCGAGAGCTGACCTGGGCGTCGGTCGGCGTACCACGTCGGCCCACGTACGGATTTGCTTGACCGCGACCCGTTCACGTAACCTTCCACAGAAGCCAAAGACCGCTGGTCGTTGCCGTGTGCTTTTCAAAGGGCGCGGTGACCGAAGGATCCGCTGAAACTGCGGACGACCCGCGTAGGTGACTGTGGATGAACTCCCGGACAGTCCCGTACTTCGTACGGATCCGTTCGGTCGAGTCACGCCCCGTGCGCCTGCGCCGGGGCGTTTCGTTTTCCCAGTCTCCTTCTGAGCGGTCCTCATCACCCGGAAGGAGGCCACGCTTATGGCAAGGCCCGACAAGGCTGCCGCGGTAGCCGAGCTCGCGGACCAGTTCCGTAGCTCGAACGCCGCTGTGCTGACCGAGTACCGGGGTCTCACCGTGGCGCAGCTCAAGACGCTGCGTCGTTCGCTCGGTGAAGACGCCCAGTACGCCGTGGTGAAGAACACGCTGACCAAGATCGCGGCCAACGAGGCCGGGATCTCTACGCTCGACGACCTGTTCAACGGTCCGACGGCGGTTGCCTTCATCACCGGTGACCCGGTGGTGTCGGCGAAGGGTCTTCGTGACTTCGCCAAGGACAACCCGAACCTCGTCATCAAGGGCGGTGTCCTTGACGGTAAGGCGCTGTCCGCCGACGAGATCAAGAAGCTTGCGGACCTCGAGTCCCGCGAGGTTCTGCTCGCCAAGCTGGCGGGTGCCTTCAAGGGCAAGCAGACGCAGACTGCTCAGCTCTTCCAGGCGCTTCCCTCGAAGTTCGTCCGCACCGCGGAGGCTCTTCGTGCCAAGCAGGCCGAGCAGGGCGGTGCCGAGTAATTCGGCTCGCGCATTGACCGCCGCCTGAGGCGACGGTCGTAGCGGGCCGAACGTACGCCCGCCTCACCAGTACATCCGGCACCTGCCGAATTAGTGGAAGGACGCCATCATGGCGAAGCTGTCCCAGGAAGAGCTGCTCGCGCAGTTCGAGTCCCTCACCCTCATCGAGCTCTCCGAGTTCGTGAAGGCCTTCGAGGAGAAGTTCGACGTCACCGCCGCCGCCGCGGTTGCCGCCGGCCCCGCCGCCGCTGCCGCCCCGGTCGAGGCCGAGGCCGAGCAGGACGAGTTCGACGTCGTCCTCACCGGCGCCGGCGAGAAGAAGATCCAGGTCATCAAGGTCGTGCGTGAGCTGACCTCGCTGGGCCTCAAGGAGGCCAAGGACCTCGTGGACGGCGCCCCGAAGCCCGTTCTCGAGAAGGTCGACAAGGCCGCCGCGGAGAAGGCCGCCGAGTCCCTCAAGGGCGCCGGCGCCTCCGTCGAGGTCAAGTAACCCCACGAGCCGTCCGCCACGCGCCCTCAGGGGCGCTGTGGCAGCGGCTCCAGTGAGCCGACACAGCCGCTCCAGCAGGGGCTGTAACGCTGACGCACCGAAGAGCGATCATCCATCTGGGTGGTCGCTCTTCGGCGTTCGAGGGGGCCGTGCGGCGACTGCCTTGCGCTGTCGGTCGCTACGAGTATGGTGATCTTCGTTCGTGCCTCCGGCCGCCCTGTGACGGGCAGCGAGACAGGTTGCAAGACGGGTTGCAAGTGACGATGGCAGCACCCGGTTCGGGCATGGGGGGCCTTGACGAACCGCACGCAGCGCGCAATTCTCAGGACGCGTCGTCACAACGATCCGGATCCGAGGCATGGATCGGTGGCGAAGAGGGCAGTATCGATGTGCATCGAGGGCGTGGCTTGCAGCAGGGGTTGAGAACAACGAGGGTCTTCAAAAACCCGCACTGGACATCAGTGGGCCTAGTGGCTACACTGACCCTTTGCGCTGCCTGTTAGCTGCCTCCTGCCCGTCACCAGGGGCATGCCCTCGCTTCAGCACTGTGGATTGAACCGATCCTGACCTGGCCTTTTGGCTGATTCAGGAAACGGCTGTCCCGGTGTCCGGCTTGGGACCGGTACGCGCGTAGTGAGTCCGAGCCCTCGGAAGGACCCCCTCTTGGCCGCCTCGCGCACTGCCTCCGCGAATACGAACAACGGCGCCAGCACCGCCCCGCTGCGCATCTCTTTTGCAAAGATCAAGGAGCCCCTCGAGGTTCCGAACCTTCTTGCGCTGCAAACCGAGAGCTTCGACTGGCTGCTCGGAAACGACGCGTGGAAGGCTCGTGTCGAGGCGGCTCTGGACAGCGGACAGGACGTCCCCACCAAGTCCGGTCTGGAGGAGATCTTCGAGGAGATCTCCCCGATCGAGGACTTCTCCGGGTCGATGTCCCTGACTTTCCGCGACCACCGCTTCGAGCCTCCCAAGAACTCGATCGACGAGTGCAAGGAGCGCGACTTCACGTACGCCGCCCCGCTCTTCGTCACCGCCGAGTTCACCAACAACGAGACCGGCGAGATCAAGTCCCAGACGGTCTTCATGGGCGATTTCCCGCTCATGACCAACAAGGGCACCTTCGTCATCAACGGCACCGAGCGTGTCGTCGTGACGCAGCTGGTCCGTTCGCCGGGTGTCTACTTCGACTCCTCCATCGACAAGACGTCCGACAAGGACATCTTCTCGGTCAAGGTCATCCCCTCCCGGGGCGCCTGGCTGGAGATGGAGATCGACAAGCGCGACATGGTCGGTGTCCGCATCGACCGCAAGCGCAAGCAGTCCGTCACCGTTCTCCTGAAGGCTCTCGGCTGGACGACCGAGCAGATCCTCGAGGAGTTCGGCGAGTACGAGTCCATGCGCGCCACCCTGGAGAAGGACCACACCCAGGGCCAGGACGACGCACTGCTCGACATCTACCGCAAGCTGCGTCCGGGCGAGCCGCCGACCCGTGAGGCCGCGCAGACGCTTCTGGAGAACCTGTACTTCAACCCGAAGCGCTACGACCTCGCCAACGTCGGCCGTTACAAGGTCAACAAGAAGCTGGGCAGCGAGGCCCCGCTGGACGCCGGGATCCTGACCGTCGAAGACATCATCGAGACGATCAAGTACCTGGTGAAGCTGCACGCCGGTGAGACCGAGACCGTCGGTCCCAACGGCGCCTCGATCGTCGTCGAGACCGACGACATCGACCACTTCGGCAACCGTCGTCTGCGCAACGTCGGCGAGCTCATCCAGAACCAGGTCCGTACGGGTCTGGCGCGTATGGAGCGAGTCGTCCGTGAGCGGATGACGACCCAGGACGTCGAGGCGATCACGCCGCAGACCCTGATCAACATCCGGCCGGTCGTCGCCTCCATCAAGGAGTTCTTCGGCACCAGCCAGCTGTCGCAGTTCATGGACCAGAACAACCCCCTGTCGGGCCTGACGCACAAGCGTCGTCTCAACGCGCTCGGTCCGGGTGGTCTGTCCCGTGAGCGGGCCGGCTTCGAAGTCCGTGACGTGCACCCCTCGCACTACGGCCGCATGTGCCCGATCGAGACCCCCGAAGGCCCGAACATCGGCCTGATCGGCTCGCTCGCCTCCTACGGCCGGATCAACGCGTTCGGTTTCGTCGAGACGCCGTACCGCAAGGTCGTCGAGGGTCGGGTCACCGACGACGTCGACTACCTCACGGCCGACGAGGAGGACCGGTTCGTCATCGCGCAGGCCAACGCCTCGCTCAATGACGACATGCGCTTCGACGAGGCTCGTGTCCTGGTCCGCCGTCGTGGCGGCGAGGTCGACTACGTCCCCGGTGACGACGTCGACTACATGGACGTCTCCCCGCGCCAGATGGTGTCCGTCGCGACCGCGATGATCCCCTTCCTGGAGCACGACGACGCCAACCGTGCCCTCATGGGCGCGAACATGATGCGCCAGGCCGTGCCGCTGATCACCGCCGAGGCCCCCCTCGTCGGTACGGGCATGGAGTACCGCTGCGCCGTCGACGCCGGTGACGTCATCAAGGCCGAGAAGGCGGGTGTCGTCCAGGAGGTCTCCGCGGACTACATCACCGTCGCCAACGACGACGGCACGTACACCACGTACCGCGTCGCCAAGTTCTCGCGTTCCAACCAGGGCACCTCGGTCAACCAGAAGGTGATCGTGGACGAGGGCGACCGGGTCGTCGAGAACCAGGTTCTCGCCGACGGTCCGGCCACCCAGGAAGGCGAGATGGCGCTGGGCAAGAACCTGCTCGTCGCCTTCATGCCGTGGGAGGGTCACAACTACGAGGACGCGATCATCCTGTCGCAGCGCCTCGTCCAGGACGACGTCCTCTCCTCGATCCACATCGAGGAGCACGAGGTCGACGCCCGTGACACCAAGCTCGGCCCCGAGGAGATCACCCGGGACATCCCGAACGTCTCCGAGGAGGTCCTGGCCGACCTCGACGAGCGCGGCATCATCCGCATCGGTGCCGAGGTCGTCGCCGGCGACATCCTGGTCGGCAAGGTCACGCCCAAGGGTGAGACCGAGCTGACCCCGGAGGAGCGCCTGCTCCGCGCGATCTTCGGTGAGAAGGCGCGCGAGGTGCGCGACACCTCGCTGAAGGTGCCGCACGGCGAGATCGGCAAGGTCATCGGCGTCCGCGTCTTCGACCGTGAAGAGGGCGACGAGCTGCCGCCGGGCGTGAACCAGCTGGTTCGTGTCTACGTGGCGCAGAAGCGCAAGATCACGGACGGTGACAAGCTCGCCGGCCGTCACGGAAACAAGGGCGTCATCTCCAAGATCCTTCCGATCGAGGACATGCCCTTCCTTGAGGACGGCACGCCCGTCGACATCATCCTCAACCCGCTGGGTGTCCCGTCCCGAATGAACCCGGGACAGGTCCTGGAGATCCACCTCGGCTGGCTCGCCAGCCGCGGCTGGGACGTCTCCGGTCTCGCGGACGACTGGGCGCAGCGCCTCCAGTCCATCGAGGCCGACAAGGTCGACCCGGGCACGAACGTCGCCACCCCCGTCTTCGACGGTGCGCGTGAGGACGAGCTCGCGGGTCTGCTGCAGCACACCATCCCGAACCGCGACGGTTCGCGCATGGTGCTCCCGACCGGCAAGGCGCCGCTCTTCGACGGCCGCTCCGGCGAGCCGTTCCCGGAGCCCGTCTCCGTCGGTTACATGTACATCCTCAAGCTCCACCACCTGGTCGACGACAAGCTCCACGCCCGCTCGACCGGTCCGTACTCGATGATCACCCAGCAGCCGCTGGGTGGTAAGGCCCAGTTCGGTGGCCAGCGCTTCGGTGAGATGGAGGTGTGGGCGCTGGAGGCTTATGGCGCCGCTTACGCCCTCCAGGAACTGCTGACCATCAAGTCCGACGACGTGACCGGCCGCGTGAAGGTCTACGAGGCCATCGTCAAGGGCGAGAACATCCCCGAGCCCGGCATTCCCGAGTCCTTCAAGGTGCTCATCAAGGAAATGCAGTCGCTCTGCCTCAACGTGGAGGTGCTGTCCTCGGACGGCATGTCCATCGAGATGCGCGACACGGACGAGGACGTCTTCCGCGCCGCGGAGGAGCTCGGTATCGACCTGTCCCGGCGCGAGCCGAGCAGCGTCGAAGAGGTCTGACGGGTCTGGCCGGGGCTCCTTGAACAAGAGCCCCGGCTAACCCCGGACCCCAGTCAGACCAGTGAAGAATCGACCCCGAAAGAGGGATTGACGACAAGTGCTCGACGTCAACTTCTTCGACGAGCTGCGGATCGGCCTTGCTACCGCTGACGACATTCGTCAGTGGTCACACGGTGAGGTCAAGAAGCCGGAGACCATCAACTACCGCACCCTCAAGCCCGAAAAGGACGGACTCTTCTGCGAGAAGATCTTCGGTCCGACCCGGGACTGGGAGTGCTACTGCGGCAAGTACAAGCGTGTCCGCTTCAAGGGCATCATCTGCGAGCGCTGCGGCGTCGAGGTCACTCGCGCCAAGGTGCGTCGTGAGCGGATGGGCCACATTGAGCTGGCCGCTCCCGTCACCCACATCTGGTACTTCAAGGGCGTTCCGTCGCGGCTGGGCTACCTGCTCGACCTCGCCCCGAAGGACCTCGAGAAGGTCATCTACTTCGCCGCGTACATGATCACGTACGTGGACGACGAGCGTCGTACCCGCGACCTGCCGTCGCTGGAGGCTCACGTCTCCGTCGAGCGTCAGCAGATCGAGAACCGCCGCGACGCCGACCTCGAGACCCGCGCCAAGAAGCTCGAGACCGACCTGGCCGAGCTCGAGGCCGAGGGCGCCAAGGCCGACGTACGCCGCAAGGTGCGCGAAGGTGCCGAGCGTGAGATGAAGCAGCTGCGTGACCGTTCGCAGCGCGAGATCGACCGTCTCGACGAGGTGTGGACCCGCTTCAAGAACCTCAAGGTCCAGGACCTGGAGGGTGACGAGCTCCTCTACCGCGAGCTGCGTGACCGCTTCGGGACCTACTTCGACGGCTCCATGGGCGCCGCTGCCCTGCAGAAGCGCCTGGAGTCCTTCGACCTGGACGAGGAGGCCGAGCGCCTCCGCGAGATCATCCGTACCGGCAAGGGCCAGAAGAAGACCCGTGCGCTGAAGCGGCTGAAGGTCGTGTCTGCCTTCCTGCAGACCTCCAACAGCCCCAAGGGCATGGTTCTCGACTGCGTCCCGGTCATCCCGCCGGACCTTCGCCCGATGGTGCAGCTGGACGGTGGCCGCTTCGCGACCTCCGACCTGAACGACCTGTACCGCCGTGTGATCAACCGGAACAACCGTCTGAAGCGGCTTCTCGACCTCGGCGCGCCCGAGATCATCGTGAACAACGAGAAGCGCATGCTCCAGGAGGCCGTTGACGCGCTGTTCGACAACGGTCGTCGTGGCCGTCCGGTCACCGGTCCCGGTAACCGCCCGCTGAAGTCCCTGAGCGACATGCTCAAGGGCAAGCAGGGTCGTTTCCGTCAGAACCTGCTCGGCAAGCGTGTGGACTACTCCGCGCGTTCCGTGATCGTCGTCGGTCCGCAGCTCAAGCTGCACCAGTGCGGTCTGCCGAAGGCCATGGCGCTGGAGCTCTTCAAGCCGTTCGTGATGAAGCGCCTGGTGGACCTGAACCACGCGCAGAACATCAAGAGCGCGAAGCGCATGGTGGAGCGCGGCCGCACGGTCGTGTACGACGTCCTCGAAGAGGTCATCGCCGAGCACCCGGTTCTGCTGAACCGTGCTCCCACCCTGCACCGCCTCGGCATCCAGGCCTTCGAGCCGCAGCTGGTCGAGGGCAAGGCCATCCAGATCCACCCGCTCGTCTGCACCGCGTTCAACGCGGACTTCGACGGTGACCAGATGGCCGTGCACCTGCCGCTCTCCGCGGAGGCGCAGGCCGAGGCCCGCATCCTGATGCTGTCCTCGAACAACATCCTCAAGCCCGCGGACGGCCGTCCGGTGACGATGCCGACCCAGGACATGGTCCTCGGTCTGTTCTTCCTCACCACCGACGGCGAGCTGCGGGACGTCAAGGGCGAGGGCCGGTCCTTCGGCTCCGCGGCCGAGGCGATCATGGCGTTCGACGCCGGCGACCTCTCGCTGCAGTCGCGCGTGGACATCCGCTTCCCGGTGGGCACCATCCCGCCGCGCGGCTGGACCCCGCCGGCTCAGGAGGCGGGGGACCCGGAGTGGCAGCAGGGTGACACCTTCCGCCTGAACACCACCCTGGGCCGCGCGCTCTTCAACGAGCTGCTGCCCGAGGACTACCCGTTCGTCGACTACGAGGTCGGCAAGAAGCAGCTCTCCGAGATCGTCAACGACCTCGCCGAGCGCTACCCCAAGGTCATCGTGGCGGCGACGCTCGACAACCTGAAGGCGGCCGGCTTCTACTGGGCGACCCGTTCCGGCGTCACCGTGGCCATCTCCGACATCGTCGTTCCCGACGCGAAGCGCGCGATCGTCAAGGGCTACGAGGACCAGGACGAGAAGGTCCAGAAGCAGTACGAGCGTGGTCTGATCACCAAGGACGAGCGCACGCAGGAGCTCATCGCGATCTGGACCAAGGCGACCAACGAGGTTGCCGAGGCGATGAACGCGAACTTCCCGAAGACCAACCCGGTCTCCATGATGGTGAACTCGGGCGCTCGCGGAAACATGATGCAGATGCGTCAGATCGCCGGTATGCGTGGTCTGGTGTCGAACGCCAAGAACGAGACGATCCCGCGTCCCATCAAGGCGTCCTTCCGTGAGGGCCTGTCGGTGCTGGAGTACTTCATCTCCACGCACGGTGCCCGTAAGGGTCTGGCGGACACCGCCCTGCGTACCGCCGACTCGGGTTACCTCACCCGTCGTCTGGTGGACGTGTCGCAGGACGTCATCATCCGCGAGGAGGACTGCGGCACCGACCGCGGTCTGCGTCTGGCGATCGCCGAGCGGGGCGCCGACGGCGTCCTGAGCAAGACGGAGAACGTCGAGACCAGCGTGTACGCACGTGCGCTGGCCGAGGACATCACCGTCGACGGCAAGGTGCTGGCCCCGGCCAACACCGACCTGGGCGACGTCCTCATCGACGAGCTCGTCAAGTACGGCATCGAGGAGGTCAAGACCCGTTCGGTCCTGACCTGCGAGTCCGCCGTCGGTACCTGCGCCATGTGCTACGGCCGTTCGCTGGCCACCGGCAAGCTGGTCGACATCGGTGAGGCGGTCGGCATCATCGCCGCCCAGTCCATCGGTGAGCCCGGCACGCAGCTGACGATGCGTACCTTCCACACCGGTGGTGTGGCCGGTGACGACATCACCCAGGGTCTGCCCCGTGTCGTCGAGCTCTTCGAGGCTCGTACGCCGAAGGGTGTCGCCCCGATCTCCGAGGCCTCCGGCCGCGTGCGGATCGAGGAGACCGAGAAGACCAAGAAGCTCGTCGTCACCCCGGACGACGGCAGCGACGAGACGGCGTTCCCGATCTCGAAGCGTGCCCGTCTGCTCGTGGGCGAGGGCGACCACGTCGAGGTGGGCCAGAAGCTCACCGTGGGTGCCACCAACCCGCACGACGTGCTGCGCATCCTGGGTCAGCGTGCCGTCCAGGTCCACCTGGTCGGCGAAGTCCAGCGGGTCTACAACTCGCAGGGCGTGTCGATCCACGACAAGCACATCGAGATCATCATCCGGCAGATGCTCCGCCGCGTGACGATCATCGAGTCCGGCGACGCCGAGCTGCTGCCCGGCGAGCTCGTCGAGCGCTCGAAGTTCGAGACCGAGAACCGTCGTGTGGTCCAGGAAGGCGGCCACCCGGCCTCCGGCCGTCCGCAGCTGATGGGTATCACCAAGGCGTCGCTGGCCACCGAGTCGTGGTTGTCGGCGGCGTCCTTCCAGGAGACGACCAGGGTTCTGACGGACGCGGCGATCAACGCCAAGTCCGACTCCCTGATCGGCCTCAAGGAGAACGTCATCATCGGTAAGCTCATCCCGGCCGGTACGGGCCTGTCCCGCTACCGCAACATCCGGGTCGAGCCGACCGAGGAGGCCAAGGCCGCGATGTACTCGGCCGTCGGCTACGACGACATCGACTACTCGCCGTTCGGCACGGGCTCCGGCCAGGCCGTTCCGCTGGAGGACTACGACTACGGTCCGTACAACCAGTAAGCGGGTTGCTTGAGTTGAAGGGCGGTCACCCTCCGGGGTGGCCGCCCTTCGGCTTTTCCGGTGACGGGAACCTATGCCGGAAATGCCGCGTTGGAGCATGATGGAAGCCCAGTCTTTCGGGGGGAGGTGCTCCCGTGTCGTACCCGTCGTGGCAGCCCGGGGAGGGGCCGAAGGATGCGCAGGCCCGGCAGGGGCCGGGTGGTGTGCCGTCCTGGCGCGGGCAGGGCGGTCAGCCGCCGGTCTGGTACGGGCAGGGCGGACCTCCGCAGCCCGTGTACGGGGACGGGGGTCACTCCATGCTCGCCTCCCACGCGGACCGGGAGCGGGCCGTCGACGTGCTCAGAGCGGGCTTCGGCGAGGGACGCATGGAGCAGTCCGAGTTCGAGAAGCGGGTGGCGCGGGCCTACGCGGCCCGTACGGTGGGCGAGCTGGCCCTTCTGGTGGCCGACCTGCCCCAGGGGCCCGTACCGCTGCCGGTGGCCGTGGGAGCCGTGCCACGGACGTTCCTGCCCCTTCCCGTGCCGAAGACGAACGAGAAGGCGATCGGCTCGGCGATCTGTGGTGGGCTGTGCCTGGTGACCGTCGGGCTCACCGGTCTTCCCGCGGTGATTCTCGGCCATTCCGCGCGCTCGGAGATCCGGCGCACGGGCGAGGGCGGAGACGGTCTCGCGCTCACCGGGCTCGTCATCGGATGGCTGGCCACGGCCAGTTGGACCCTTGTGGTGACGCTGCTGCTCATCGCCGCGCTGACGACCGGATGAAGATCACGGACGGCGTGGCGGGTTGGCATGGTCCGCTCACGGATGGTAGTGCGGCCCATTTGTTTTGACCGCAGCCTATGAGGTAGGTACGCTCAGACCTTGTGCCTGGGGTGTGCCCTGGCTCCCGTGCGTGCCTTCAAACCGCAAGGGGAGTCGTAAGCGGCCACCGTAAATCTGCGCCCTTCTCGCCTCACGGCGAGAGTCTGCAGGATTCGACACACCCGACCGCGTGGGTCGGAGATGTTCCAGGTTAGCTTCACCATTCGGCACACAGAAACCGGAGAAGTAGTGCCTACGATCCAGCAGCTGGTCCGGAAGGGCCGGCAGGACAAGGTCGAGAAGAACAAGACGCCCGCACTCGAGGGTTCGCCCCAGCGTCGCGGCGTCTGCACGCGTGTGTTCACGACCACCCCGAAGAAGCCGAACTCGGCCCTGCGTAAGGTCGCGCGTGTGCGTCTGACCAGCGGGATCGAAGTCACCGCTTACATCCCGGGTGAGGGACACAACCTGCAGGAGCACTCGATCGTGCTCGTGCGTGGTGGCCGTGTGAAGGACCTGCCCGGTGTTCGCTACAAGATCATCCGCGGTTCGCTCGACACCCAGGGTGTCAAGAACCGCAAGCAGGCCCGCAGCCGCTACGGCGCCAAGAAGGAGAAGTAGAAATGCCTCGTAAGGGCCCCGCCCCGAAGCGCCCGGTCATCATCGACCCGGTCTACGGTTCTCCTCTGGTGACCTCCCTCATCAACAAGGTGCTGCTGAACGGCAAGCGCTCCACCGCCGAGCGCATCGTGTACGGCGCCATGGAGGGCCTGCGCGAGAAGACCGGCAACGACCCGGTCATCACGCTCAAGCGCGCTCTGGAGAACATCAAGCCGACCCTCGAGGTCAAGTCCCGCCGTGTCGGTGGTGCGACGTACCAGGTTCCGATCGAGGTCAAGCCCGGTCGCGCCAGCACGCTCGCGCTGCGCTGGCTCGTCGGTTACTCCCGCGCCCGTCGCGAGAAGACCATGACCGAGCGTCTGCTCAACGAACTTCTCGACGCCTCCAACGGCCTCGGTGCCGCTGTGAAGAAGCGTGAGGACACCCACAAGATGGCCGAGTCCAACAAGGCCTTCGCGCACTACCGCTGGTAGTCGTACCCCACATCGAGACCGAGAGAAGACCGAAGCCTTATGGCTACCACTTCACTTGACCTGGCCAGGGTCCGCAACATCGGGATCATGGCCCACATCGACGCGGGCAAGACGACCACCACTGAGCGGATCCTCTTCTACACCGGCGTCAGCTACAAGATCGGTGAAGTCCACGACGGCGCTGCCACCATGGACTGGATGGAGCAGGAGCAGGAGCGTGGCATCACGATCACCTCTGCTGCTACCACCTGTCATTGGCCGCTCGAGGACAACGACTACACCATCAACATCATCGACACCCCGGGTCACGTCGACTTCACGGTCGAGGTGGAGCGTTCGCTCCGCGTCCTCGACGGTGCCGTCACCGTGTTCGACGGTGTCGCGGGTGTCGAACCGCAGTCCGAGACGGTGTGGCGTCAGGCCGACCGTTACGGCGTGCCGCGCATCTGCTTCGTGAACAAGCTCGACCGGACCGGCGCGGAGTTCCACCGCTGCGTCGACATGATCAGCGGCCGCCTCGGCGCGCAGCCGATCGTCATGCAGCTCCCGATCGGTGCCGAGGCCGACTTCAAGGGCGTCGTCGACCTGGTCACGATGAAGGCTCTCGTGTGGTCCGCCGAGGCGGAGAAGGGCGAGATGTACGACGTCGTCGACATCCCGGCCACCCACACCGAGGCTGCCGAGGAGTACCGCGGCAAGCTCGTCGAGACGGTCGCCGAGAACGACGACGAGATCATGGAGCTGTACCTGGAGGGCAAGGAGCCTTCCGTGGAGCAGCTCTACGCCGCGATCCGTCGCATCACCATCGCGTCCGGCAAGTCCGAGGGCACCACGGTCACCCCGGTGTTCTGTGGCACCGCGTTCAAGAACAAGGGCGTTCAGCCCCTGCTCGACGCGGTCGTGCGCTACCTGCCGACCCCGCTTGACGTCGAGGCCATCGAGGGCCACGACGTGAAGGACCCCGAGGTCGTCATCCAGCGCAAGCCGTCCGTGGACGAGCCGCTGTCCGCCCTCGCGTTCAAGATCATGAGCGACCCGCACCTGGGCAAGCTCACCTTCGTCCGGGTCTACTCGGGCCGCCTGGTGTCCGGCACTGCCGTGCTGAACTCCGTCAAGGGCAAGAAGGAGCGCATCGGCAAGATCTACCGCATGCACGCGAACAAGCGTGAGGAGATCGAGGCGGTGGGCGCCGGCGACATCGTCGCCGTGATGGGCCTGAAGCAGACCACCACCGGTGAGACGCTCAGTGACGACAAGAACCCGGTCATCCTGGAGTCCATGGACTTCCCGGCGCCGGTCATCCAGGTCGCCATCGAGCCCAAGTCCAAGGGTGACCAGGAGAAGCTGGGTGTAGCCATCCAGCGTCTCGCGGAGGAGGACCCCTCCTTCCAGGTTCACTCGGACGAGGAGACCGGCCAGACCATCATCGGTGGTATGGGCGAGCTGCACCTCGAGGTGCTGGTCGACCGTATGCGCCGTGAGTTCAAGGTCGAGGCCAACGTCGGTAAGCCGCAGGTCGCGTACCGTGAGACGATCCGCAAGACCGTCGAGCGTCACGACTACACCCACAAGAAGCAGACCGGTGGTACCGGTCAGTTCGCCAAGGTGCAGATCGCGATCGAGCCCATCACCGAGATCGATGGTCCGGCGTACGAGTTCGTGAACAAGGTCACCGGTGGTCGTATCCCGCGGGAGTACATCCCGTCGGTGGACGCCGGTGCGCAGGACGCCATGCAGTTCGGCATCCTCGCCGGTTACGAGATGACGGGCGTCCGCGTCACGCTTCTCGACGGTGGCTACCACGAGGTCGACTCCTCCGAGCTGGCGTTCAAGATCGCCGGTTCGCAGGCCTTCAAGGAGGCCGCCCGCAAGGCCAGCCCCGTGCTGCTCGAGCCGATGATGGCCGTCGAGGTCACCACGCCCGAGGAGTCGATGGGTGATGTCATCGGCGACCTCAACTCCCGCCGTGGCCAGATCCAGGCCATGGAGGAGCGCAGCGGTGCTCGTGTCGTGAAGGGCCTCGTGCCCCTCTCGGAGATGTTCGGCTACGTCGGCGACCTCCGCAGCAAGACCTCGGGTCGCGCAAGTTACTCGATGCAGTTCGACTCCTACGCCGAGGTTCCCCGGAACGTCGCCGAGGAGATCATCGCGAAGGCCAAGGGCGAGTAACGCACACCGTTTGCACGCTTTAGGCTTGACACCGACCGACGGGATTCATCCGGAAACGGAAATCCCGGCGGGCGGCATCCCAGCAAAGATCACCTGGCGCCGATGAGTAAGGCGTACCAGAACCACTCCGCAGGAGGACCCAGTGGCGAAGGCAAAGTTCGAGCGGACTAAGCCGCACGTCAACATCGGCACCATCGGTCACATCGACCACGGTAAGACGACCCTCACGGCCGCCATTACCAAGGTGCTGCACGACGCGTACCCGGACATCAACGAGGCGTCGGCGTTCGACCAGATCGACAAGGCTCCTGAGGAGCGCCAGCGCGGTATCACGATCTCCATCGCGCACGTCGAGTACCAGACGGAGACGCGTCACTACGCGCACGTCGACTGCCCGGGTCACGCGGACTACATCAAGAACATGATCACCGGTGCTGCCCAGATGGACGGCGCCATCCTCGTGGTCGCCGCCACCGACGGCCCGATGCCGCAGACCAAGGAGCACGTGCTCCTGGCCCGCCAGGTCGGCGTTCCGTACATCGTTGTCGCGCTGAACAAGGCCGACATGGTGGACGACGAGGAGATCCTGGAGCTCGTCGAGCTCGAGGTTCGTGAGCTGCTCTCCGAGTACGAGTTCCCGGGCGACGACCTTCCGGTCGTCAAGGTCTCGGCGCTCAAGGCTCTCGAGGGTGACGCCGAGTGGGGCAAGTCCGTCCTCGACCTGATGAAGGCCGTCGACGAGTCGATCCCGCAGCCCGAGCGTGACGTCGACAAGCCGTTCCTCATGCCCATCGAGGACGTCTTCACGATCACCGGTCGTGGCACCGTCGTCACCGGTCGTATCGAGCGTGGTGTCCTCAAGGTCAACGAGACCGTCGACATCGTCGGCATCAAGACCGAGAAGACCACCACCACGGTCACCGGCATCGAGATGTTCCGCAAGCTGCTCGACGAGGGCCAGGCGGGCGAGAACGTCGGTCTGCTCCTCCGTGGCATCAAGCGCGAGGACGTCGAGCGCGGCCAGGTCATCATCAAGCCCGGCTCGGTCACCCCGCACACCTCGTTCGAGGCGCAGGCGTACATCCTGTCCAAGGACGAGGGCGGCCGTCACACGCCGTTCTTCAACAACTACCGTCCCCAGTTCTACTTCCGTACGACTGACGTGACGGGCGTTGTGACCCTCCCCGAGGGCACCGAGATGGTCATGCCGGGCGACAACACCGAGATGACCGTCGAGCTCATCCAGCCCGTCGCCATGGAGGAGGGCCTGAAGTTCGCCATCCGTGAGGGTGGCCGGACCGTGGGCGCCGGCCAGGTCACCAAGATCAACAAGTAGGCTTCGCTTACCTGTTGGGCTTGAACGCCTGGTAGCTCCAGCATCGCTGAGCTCCTTGAAGGGGCCCGTACGACTTCGGTCGTGCGGGCCCCTTTGCTTTTCCCGGCAGGCCCGTCGGGGCCGTCCCGTAACGCATTCGGCCCGCTGTTCCAAGTAGAAGTGACAGCAGGACGGACAACGGGAGGTTCACACCTTGGCATCCGACAGCAGAAGCCGGGGCGGTCCACCGGGAGAGATGTACGACCCGGCCGCCTTCGAGGTCTTCTATCGCCGCCATGTCGACGCCGTCACCCGCTTCATGGCCCGGCGGGTCTCCGACCCGCACACCGTCGCCGATCTCACCGCCGAGACCTTCCTCGCGGTGATCGACTCCGCCCGTGCCTACCGCCCCGACCTCGGGAGCGAGGTGGCCTGGCTGTACGGCATCGCACGCAACGTGGTGGCCGCGGAAGCCCGAAGGAGCGCGCGTCAGAACGTGCTCGGCGGCCGTATCGCCGGCCGCCGGCTGCTGGAAGGCGACGACATCGACCGGCTGGAGGAGAAGCTCGACGCCGAGGAGGCCGGGCGTCGCGCGCTGGCCGCCCTGGTCAGGCTCCCCGACGGCGAGCGTGCGGTGATGGAACTCGTCGCCGTGGACCAGCTGAGCGTCACCGAGGCCGCCGTGGCGCTGGGCATACGCAAGGTCACCGCCCGGGTGCGGCTGCACCGGGCGCGCAGGTCGCTGCGCTCGGCGGCGGCCGGAGTCGGCGGGCAACAGGCACCACTCACGTACGCAGGGGGAGAGGCATGAGCGCCAGGACGACGCATACCTTCGAGGACCGGCTGCTGAACGAACTCCAGCGGGAGATCGCTCTCAGGGCCGAGGACCCGCCGCGGCCGGCGCCGGTGATCCGCCGCACGATCACCACTCGCCGGGCGCTGGTCGCCCTCGCGGCGTGTGCCGCCGCGGTGGGGGGCGTGGTGGCGCTGCCGGCGTCGACGGGTGGGTCGCAGGCGTACGCCGTGGAGCGGCACGAGGACGGCAGTGTCACGGTCAGCATGGAGGAGATCCTGCTGAGCGGGGAGGAGAAGGAGGAACTGACCGAGCGGCTCCGGGCCGAGGGCATCACCGTGAGCGTGGACAAGCCCAGGAGCGGCTATGTCTGTGCGCAACCTCGTGGCGAGGCGTACTCGCCGCGCTGGAGCCTGAACTCGTCGGGCGACCCCTCTGTGATGCCCAAGCACGAGTACACACTGCGTTCCGGTGACTCCCTGGTCTTCGAGGAGCCCGAACCGGTGAAGGGCCGGATCAGCCCTGCCGCGAGCATCTACGCGGTCAAGGGGGCGGTGGAGCCCTGCGAAGAGGTGCCCTGGGACGGGGAACGGGCATTCGAGGAGATTCCGGAATCGAAGTAGGACCGAGGGGCCCGTACGACTTCGGTCGTGCGGGCCCCTTTGCTGTTGCCTGTTGCTGTAACGAAAGTATTCGGCGCCGACGACCCATTCCCCTCAGGGGCCCCTCCCTCCACCATTTGTCATGCCGCTGAGCAAATTCGGGATGACATGTTCGAGGGGTGAGGTATGTCTGGGCGCGTCAGCCGTAGGGCCGTTCTGGGAGCGGGGGTGGCAGCGGGGGCCGGGTCGGTCGCGCTGTCCGCGTTGTCGGGTGCCGCGTGGGCGGGGGAAGCGGGGTCGGGGTCCCCGGAGCCGGCGCCCACGGATCCGGGCGCGTACATCTCCTTCTCGCCGCAGGCCGGCGCCTTTCCGCTGGTGGGCGCCCCGGTCGTGGTCAGCGATGACGACCACCCCGGAGTCGTACGGGTCGCGGGGGATCTGCGGGACGACATCGAGCGGGTCACGGGTGTGCGGCCGGGTTCGGCGGTGGCGCGGGAGGTCGTGCTCGTCGGGACGATCGGGCGCAGTCCGCTGATCGACGGGCTGATCGCGGCGGGGAAGCTCGACGTCCGCGGGATCCGCGGCAGGTGGGAGACCTCGCTGCAGACCGTGGTCGAGCGGCCGATGCCCGGGGTGGAGCGGGCCTTCGTCGTCGCGGGCAGCGATCCGCGCGGCACGATCTTCGGGGCGTACGACGTCTCGTACGGGATCGGGGTCTCGCCCTGGTACTGGTGGGACGACGTACGGCCGGTGCGGCGGAGCGAGGCGTACGTGCTGCCGGGGCGGTACACCCAGGGCACGCCGGCGGTGAAGTACCGCGGGATCTTCGTCAACGACGAGAATCCGGCGCTGGGGACGTGGGCGCCCGCGTTCTTCGGGCCGGGCAGAGCGCCTGGTCATCCCGGTGGCTTCAACGCTGACTTCTACGCCAGGGTCTTCGAGGTGCTGCTGCGGCTGAAGGCGAACTATCTGTGGCCGGCGGTGTGGGGGCGGGCCTTCGCCGAGGACGACCCCGAGAACCACGCGAGAGCGAAGGCGTACGGGATTGTCATGGGCACGTCTCATGAGGCGCCCATGATGCGGGGCATCGAGGAGTGGAACCGGCATGCGGTGCCGGCCGTGCGCGACAGCGCGGGGAACGTCGTGACGCCGGGTCGGGATCCGTACGGTGGCACCGGGGAGTGGTCGTTCCGGCGCAACTCCGAGGCGATCAAGGCGTATTGGCGCGAGGGCGTGCGGCGCATGGTCGACCAGGACTTCGAGGGTGTCGTCACGCTGGGGATGCGTGGGAACGGGGACACGAGTCTGCCCGACGGCGACGGCATCGAGCTGATGCGGGAGATCATCGCGACGCAGCGGTCGATCATCGAGGACGTCACCGGCCGTGCTTCCGCCGAGACCCCGCAGGTCTGGACGCTCTACAAGGAGGTCCAGCGGTACTGGGACCGCGGGCTGCGGGCGCCGGACGACGTCACCGTCGTGCTGACCGACGACAACTGGGGCAACATCCGCAAGCATCCGGATCCCGCGGAGGCGGTTCGGGGCGGCGGCTACGGGCTGTACTACCACTTCGACTACGTCGGCGTCGGCCGCAACTACAAGTGGGTGGACACCACTTCGCTGCCGAACATGTGGGACCAGCTCCACCAAGCGGTCGAGTACGGGAACCGGGAGCTGTGGGTCACCAACGTCGGCGACTTGAAGGGGAACGAGCTGCCGACCGAGTTCTTCCTCAACTACGCCTGGGATCCGGGGCGTTGGCCGCTGGAGAGGCTGGGGGAGTGGGAGCGGAGGTATGCGCGGCAGAACTTCGGAGAGGGGCCCGCCGCCGAGATCGCGTCCGTGCTGGCGAGGTACGCGCGGCTCCAGTCGCGGCGGAAGCCCGAGTTGTTGAACCGCAGGATCACGCTGGTGGACGGGAAGGTCGTGTACGACGACCAGCAGACGCCCTTCTACTTCGGTCATCGCGAACTGGAGCGGGTGACGGAGGAGTGGCGGCGGCTGGGGAAGGACGCGGAGCGGATCGGCCGTCGGCTGCCGGCCGCGGACCAGGACGCGTGGTTCGAGCTCGTCGGGTACGAGGTGGCGGCGACGGCCAACCTGTACGGGCTGAGGCAGGCCGAGTTCACCAACCTGCTGTACGCGCGGCAGGGGCGGGCGGCGACGAATGACCTGGCGGCGGCCGCGGAGGCCGGGCTGGCTCGCGATTTCGCGTTGGCCGAGCGCTTCAACTCCCAAGTGGCGGGCGGAAAATGGCGGGGTTTCCAGACACAGCCGCACATCGGGTACGGGGATGTGGAGCGGTACGGGCCGAACGCGCCGTGGCAGCAGCCGGAGCGGGACAACATGGCGTTGCCGGACGAGATCTTTCCGGCGGTGAGGCGGGTCGAGGTGCCGGTGGCCGCTGAGATGGGGGTGGCGGTGGACGGGGCCGAGTCGGGGGAGTGGTGGCCGGGTTCGCATGCCTCCGGCGAGGCGGTGCTGCCTGTGTTCAGCCCGTATCAGACCCGGCCCGACCAGTACATCGAGGTCTTCAACCGGGGGCGTACGGCCTTCGACTACCGGATCACGCCGTCGGTGCCGTGGATCAGGGTCGACCGCCCGCGGGGCCGGGTCGGGCAGCAGGTGCGGGCGGTGCTGACGGTGGACTGGGCCCGGGCTCCGCGGGGGCGTACGGAGGCGTCGGTGACCGTGGAGGGGGCGGGCGCGGTGGTGACGGTGGGGGTGGTTGCCGAGCAGCCGTCGGGGCGTGGGGTGCGTGGGGTGCGTGGGGTGCGAGGACTGCCTGGGTTGCCTGGGTTGCCTGGGTTGCCTGGGGCGAGTGGGTCGCGTGGGTTGCGGGGGTTCGTCGAGGCGGGTGGGTATGTGGCCGTCGATGCCGAGCACTTCGAGCGTTCGGTGGGGACGTGGCGGCGGATCGACGGGATCGGTCGTACGGGGGCGGGGGTGACGCCGTGGCCGGTGACGGCTCCGCGGCGGACGCCGGGAGGGTCGTCTCCGCGGCTGGAGTACGAGGTGAGCCTGCTGTCCGAGGGGCCGGTCACGGTATGGGCGTACCTGTCTCCGCGTAATCCGGTGTTGCCCACGGGTGGGCTGAAGTACGGGATCTCGTTCGACGGGGACGCCCCGCAGATCGTCGACATCCACGCGGCCACGGGCGCCGATGACGGCCTGATGGACATCGAGTGGGCCCGCAACACATCGGACAACGTCAACCGCACGTCTACGCGCCACATGATCGGGGCTGGCGGGGTGCACCGGCTGAAGTTCTGGATGGTCGATCCGACGGTGGTGGTGCAGCGGCTGGTGATCGATACGGGTGGGCTGACGCCTACGTATCTGGGGCCGCTGGAGAGCTATCGCGTTCGTTGAGCCGAGTTCGCCGAGTGCTACTCACTGGAGGCACCGCAGATGAAGAACTTCCGTATGCCTGTCGTCGGGCTACTCAGCGCGACGCTGCTGGTCACGGGTGTCCAGACGGCTTCCGCGGACGAGCTGTCACCGGCTCCGCTGCGGGTGCTCGCCGAGCGCACCGACCTGCGGATCGGTACGGCCGTGGACATGGCGGCGCTGGGCGAGGACACGACGTACCGGCGGGCGACCGGGCGGGAGTTCAACTCCGTCACCGCCGAGAACGTAATGAAGTGGGAGGTCGTCGAGCCGACGCGGGGGACGTACGACTGGTCGGGGGCGGATGCGTTGGTGCGGTTCGCGCGGGAGCGGGGGCAGGTGGTGCGCGGCCACACGTTGGTGTGGCACAGCCAGTTGCCGGGGTGGCTGACGACGGGGGTGGCGGACGGTTCGATCGGAGCGGGGGAGCTTCGGGGGATCCTGCGGCAGCACGTCACCACGGAGGTCAAGCGGTACAAGGGCAGGATCCAGCAGTGGGACGTGGTGAACGAGGTCTTCGAGGAGGACGGTTCGCTGCGGAACTCCATCTGGCTGCAGAAGCTCGGACCGTCGTACATCGCCGACGCCTTCCGCTGGGCGCACGCGGCGGACCCGAAGGCGAAGCTCTTCCTGAACGACTACAACGTGGAGGGCGTCAACGCGAAGTCGACCGCCTACTACGAACTGGCGAAGCGGTTGCGGGCGGAGGGCGTTCCGGTGCAGGGCTTCGGGATCCAGGGACACCTGGCGATCCAGTACGGCTTCCCGGGGGACGTGGCGGGGAACCTCGCGCGCTTCGAGCGGCTGGGGATGCAGACCGCCTTCACCGAGGTGGACGTACGGATGATCCTGCCCGCGGATGCGGAGAAGCTCGCCACGCAGGCGGCGTACTTCCGGGGGCTGCTGGATGCCTGCCTGGGGGCGCGGAGCTGCGGGTCCTTCACCGTGTGGGGGTTCACGGACAAGTACTCGTGGGTGCCGGGGGTCTTCGCGGGGCAGGGGGCGGCGACGTTGACGGGGGAGGACTTCGGACGGAAGCCGGCGTACGGGGCTGTGGGGGAGGAGTTGGCGGCGGGGCGCTGACCAGGGGAGGGGCTTGTCAGCCGTTGCCGTTGCCGTTGCCGTTGCCGTTGGGCTTGGGCCTGTCCTTGTCCGCGTAGCGCGGCAGGTTCTCCGTCGAGATCGTCCAGTCGCCGATGGTGACGTCCTCGCCGTAGACGAAGTCCTTGCGGGTCGCGTAGCGGGGGCCGTCGGGCGTGGAGTGGATGTCGGTCAGGACGGCACCCGTACCGGTGCGCGGATCGAAGACCGCGTAGATGGGAACACCGACCAGGGGATAGTCCCGTACTTTGCTCACCCAGTCGTTGTCCGGATTGGAGTTGGACACGATCTCGACAGCTGCGAGAAGCGTGCGTGGATCGAAGGTCCCCTCTCCTTCCATGTCCGCCTCGGCGATCACCATCACATCAGGGCGACGCATGATGCCTTCGGGCGCGTCCTCCACGTCTGGTTCGCCCGTATGAGCCACGATCTCCTCCGGCATCACCTGCTCAAGACGCTTCCGGAGGCGCAGCACGGTGAGCTCGTGCTGCTTCACGGGGGCCATCATGTCGTGGACGATCCCTTCCTTGGTGATCTCGAATTTGCCGGGAAGGGTGTCGTCCATGGACTGAACGAAGTCCCGCATGGCCCGGTACTGGTGGGAGGCGCCCTGCTGCGCGTCGTCCGGGGCGATGGTCATCGCGCTCGCTCCTCGTGCTCTGTGCCCAGGGGCAAGGATCGTCACGTTCATGCTAGGCGGCCTCCAGGAGATCGGATTGATCGGAGCGGCAGCCGCGGCAGCGGCGGCCGGGTTCAGGGGCGCGGAAGGCGCGGTCGCAGCCGTCGCAGTTCTGGAGGGGAGGCCGCAGGCGTACGGCTGCCCGGGGTGCCGGGGCCGCGGGGAGTGGGGGTGGGAGTAGTTCGGTGAGGCGGTGGGCCAGGAGGCCGGCCGGGTAGTGGATGGGGTCCTCGGGGAGGCCCGCCGTCAGGGTGCGGCGTACGGCTTCGGGGGCGGCGCCGCGGTCCAGCCAGGCGGTGACGGCGGGGGCGAGACGGCGTACGTCGCGCTCCGCGAGCAGCAGGCGGGGGTCGTCGCGGTGCAGGCTCGCGAGGAGGGTGGTGGCTGTGTGGTGGGCGGCTGAGTCGTGGGTGTGCGGTTCGGGGGCGGGGAGAGGGTTTTTGGGGTGGGGGTCTGCGGCGGGGCTCGGTGGAACCTTGGCGTCAGGCCGTACGGGGGTGGGGGCGGGAGCGGGGGCAGGCGCCGGGGCCGGGGCAGGGGTGAGCGTCGGCGTGGGAGCAGGCTTCGACTCGGGAGTTGTGGGTCGGGGCTCCTGGGCGTCGGCGTCCCTCGGCCGGTTGTACGACACCGTGTGCGTGACTACGCGGCCGCTCGGCAGGCGCTCGCGGGTGCGGGTGAGATAGCCGTGCGTCTCCAACTCCCGTAGCGCCGCGGCGATTCTCGTCTCGCCCTCGGGGAAGCGGGCCGCGAGCGTCTTGATGTCGGCGCGGGCACCGGTGGGCAGCGACTGGATGTGGACGCCGAGCCCGATCGCGAGCCCCGACAGCTCCGGGTGCTGGGCGAGATGGTTGCCGATCACCGTGAAGCGGGTGGTGTGGCGGACGTTGATATGGGTGATACCCCGCGGAATCCGGGGCTGGGCGCACGGGGGCGCGCTAGGGTTCTGCTTATCCATCGGGAAAGGCCTGCTTCCTCGGTGGTCAGGCCCTCGCATTGGGATTGCACTCCCGGCGAGGGCCGTCGCATGTTCTGGAGTTGTCTCGCCGGCCGACTTGCCGGTCGTCTCGCTTGTCGCGGGGCGAGCATATGCCCGCCAACCGGACGGAAATCCAGCCGAGTTGGCGATTGTCACCCTTGTGGGCGACGGGGACTCGCGGCGCTGACGTGGTGCCGACGTGGTCCTGACGCGGAGGGCCGGGTTGGGTTTGGTGGGGTTCTCTCCCGAAGTTCTTTGAAGAGCTTTGATGTCGTGCGGGACCGGTCTGTCATTTACCGGGACGGGAAGTTCCGGGGGCCGGTGACGGCGGGACCGATCTCGGCCCAGACCGTTTTGCGTGGGGGTGGGCCGGCGATCACGCCCCAGCGGTCGGCCAGTGCCTCGACGATGACGAGGCCGCGTCCCGACTCGGCTGTGGGCGTGAGGTGTTGGTGGCACGGGACCGGTTGGTCGCCACGGGTGTCGGTCACCTCGATGCGCAGGATGCCGCCGATCACGTACAGCGTGAGCCGGAAGTCGCGACCCACGACGCGGCCGTGGGTCGCCGCGTTGTTCGCCAGCTCGGCGACGATGTGGCTCGCTGCCTCCAACGGGAGTCCCCAGGCGCGGAGTTGCTCTGTCGCGAGGAGTCGGGCCAGGCGGGCGCCGCGTGGTGTGGGGGACAGGAGCACGCTGAAGTTGCGCACGGTGCAGTCGAGTTGGGGCTGCGGCCGGGCCGTTTCCTGATTCATGTCACTCAGCGTGGCGGATGCTGCCTACTCTGAGCTGCGATGACGACTGTGCGTACCGGGACTGTCCCGCCGTTGTCTCGTTCTGTCTTGGCTGTCTCGGGTCCCGTACGGGTACGGGTGGGCGTTGGAGGTGGGTGGGCATGAGCAGCGAAGGTGTGGACGAGGCGGGCTGGGACCTCGAACCGGGGGACGAGAGCGTGCCGTTGGTGGAAGCCGTGGGGCGGCTGGTCCGGATCTGCCGGGAGGCGGCCGGGATGCGGGTCGCCGACTTCGGGGAAGCCATCGGATACGGCGAGGACATGATCCGCAAGATCGAGCGCGGGGCTCGGATTCCCCGGCCGGAGTTGTTGGACCGGGCGGACGAGGTCCTGAACGCGGGCGGGCATCTCAAGGCGTTCAGGGAGGACGTGGAGAAGGCCCGGTATCCGAGGAAGGTGCGGGAACTGGCCCAGCTGGAGGAGCGGGCCGTCGAGCTCAATCTGTACGGCAACCACAACATCCATGGGCTGTTGCAGGCGGAGGAGTACGCGCGGGCGCTGCTCAGCACCTGGCGCCCGGCCTACTCCAGCGGCGAGTTGGAGCGCATGGTCGCCGCACGTATGGCCCGGAAGGTCATCTTCGAGAGGGACCCCGCGCCCGAACTCAGCTTTGTCCAGGAAGAGGTGACGCTGCGCCGCCCGGTCGGAGGCACAATGGTGCTGCGCCGACAGCTCGAACACATGCTGGAGGTGGCGCAGTTGCCGTACGTCGAACTCCAGGTGATGCCGACAGCTCGCGCGGATCACCCGGGAACAGGCGGGCTGATCGAGGTGCTGAAATTCGGGGACGGCACGGCGCTGGGACGCACCGATGGCCAGTTCGGCGGGCGGCCGGTCTCCGATCCGAGGCAACTCCGGGTCCTTGAATTGCGATATGGCATCATCCGGGCCCAGGCACTGACGCCAGGGGAATCGCTGGTCTTCATCGAACAGGTGCTGGGAGAGACATGACTGTCGGGGACGCCTTCGAACTGGCGTGGTTCAAGAGCAGCTACAGCAGCAGTAGCAATGGCGAGGACTGCGTGGAGATAGCCACGACCCCCGCCACCATCCACGTCCGCGACTCCAAGAATGCCGAAGGCCCACAGGTCACGCTCAGTCTGGCGGCCTGGTCGTCATTCGTGGCGCCCCTGTCGATGGCCCAGTAGAACGGGGCTGGTCACCCCGAGGCCAGCTGTTCCGCTATCTCCTGGATCCAATTGCCGGTCTTCGCCGGGTCATTGAGGGTCTCAACCCACGCTTCCGGCTCCAGCTTGTGCTTGGCGGGGCCGGATTTGAGAGCGATGAGCAGGGATCTGGCGGACTCCCGCATCTCGGCTGTCGTGCTGCCGCTCCCGGAGATGTCGGGACCCGCCGCCAGGGCGTAGATCTCGCGCGCCATGGCCTGGCGTTCGCCCTTCGACACCTTCTTCCAGAACTTCAGGGCATGCTGCAGTGACTCCTTGCGGGACGCGGCCTCCGCGGGGGTCTCGCCCTTCGGCGCCCAGCGCTCGGGGTGGTGGACCTCTTCGTAGCGCTTCGTGGCGGCGCGGAGCGCCTTGTACATGGTGACGCCGAGGACGAGGCCGGCCCCGGCCCCGGCGAGGCCCCATCCGACCGGGTTGCTCGCCAGCCCGACTGTTCCCGCCGCGACCGCCGTCACGATGCCGGCTGCGGCCTTGGTGGACTCGCCCCCGCCGCTGACCGTCTCCTTGCCCATCTTGGTGAGCTGCTTCTTCTTCGCGTACCCCTGCACGGTGCTCAGCTTTTCCACGTCTCGTTCGGCGTGCTGGAGGGTCTCGGCGGCGTTACGGGCTTCGCCCATCGCATCCCAGGCGGCGTCGATGGCCTCGGAGACGAGCTCCAGCCGTTCCGGGCCGTCGTGGGCCCAGTAGGCATCCAGTGCGACGTAGGCCTCCGCGGCGGCCCAGCCGGCCTGCTCCCGCGACTCGTTCAGCCGGGCCAGTGACCCGGCCTGGACGACGTGGGGGTCTCCCAGCTTCTTGATCTGCCGGTACTTGCCGGCTGCTCCGCCGACGCGGAAGGCGGACCGCATGCCTTTGATCGCGCCGATGGAGGCGCTGGCGATACCGCTCGCCTCGGACGCCACCGCGGCGTCCGCCGCCTTCTGGACCTTGGTCACCTCCTTGGCGATGGCGGCGCTGTAGCTTCCCGAATTGGCGGCGCCGACAACCGCGTCGGCCCCCTTGGTCTTGGCCCTCTTCTTCGCCGTGTGGTGGTTGGCCCCGGTCTCGTGCTTCTTGGCGCCCTTCATGTTCTTGTACGCGTCCATGCCACTGACCACGGTGCCGGCGGCCTCCGTGAGGAGGTTCCCCGACGCCGCGGAGGTCCCCGATGCGGCGGTGGAGTGCTTGAGGCCCTCATTGGCCGAGACGGCGGCCTGCTGGGTGAAGGCCGCGTTGGTGGGGGTCTGGAAGCCCTTGATGAAAGTGTCGATGGGTTCGAGATTCTTCTTGAACCTGTCGAGGAGCGCGGCGATCCGGTCGCGATAGTTCTTCTTCGCTCCGGCGGTCGCGCCGCCGTTCTCCGCCGCTCTGTCTCTCTCGGTGTCCCGGGCGGGGTCTCGGGCGGTGTCCCGGGCGCGCTGCACCGCCGCGGTCGTGGCCCGGTTGCCGGCGCGGGACTGCATCGCGAGGAGGGCGTGCTCCGTCGAGCGTGCGGCGGTACTCCCGGTCCGGCTCCCTTCCCGACGCTGCTGGGCCGACGTCAGGACGGCTGCGGACTGCCGTGTCGAGGTGCGGTGGATCGGGGTGCTCATGGATGGGCCTCTCCTGTACCGGACCGGGCGAGGCGAAGGTAGCCACACCTGGCAAACAGAAGGGGAGCGGCGGGGAAACTCCTCGCGGATGCTGTGGGGCGCGGGCGGTGGGTTGCTCGGGCCGAGTACGCCGGCGGGGAGTTCGCGTTCACTGCGGCCACGACAAGGAGGCGGGGATGCCTGAAGGAGTGCTGATGGCCGAGAGTCTGCCGCGGACGCTCCGTCGGAGTCCCTGAACAGCAACTCGGCTGGCAGGCCTGGCCTCGGGATCCGAACTGTTCTTGCATGCGAGGGACGCCGACGCCTAGTAAATTCGCTGCTGCGTACGGTTTCGTACGGGGCGGTTGTGACGGGGGTTGCGGCGTGGCGGGTTATCGGCCGACGGACTGGCATGTGCTGGATCTGGAGAAGGATCCGACGCCGGGGGATCCGGTCCGGGTGAAGTCGTTGGCGAAGAGCCTGCACGACTTCGCGGACGATGTGCAGGACGCGCTGCGTCTCGTCAAGGGGATGGCGGAGGAAGACGCCGTCCTGACGATGGTGGGCAAGACCGCCGATGTGTTCCGGGACGAGTTCTCCGGCGTGCCGAAGAACTTGAAGAAGCTGAAGAAGTCGTACGACCTGGCGGGGGATGCGCTGGCGGCGTACTGGCCGCAGTTGGAACGTGCGCAGGCGCTGGCGGACAAGGCGTTGGCCCAGGGGCGGGAGGCGCAGTCGGACCTCTCCTCTGCCAAGTCCCGTCTGTCGTCGGCCGATTCGTGGGTGACCCGGGCCAACAAGGAAGCCGACAAGTACAAGGACGACCCCGGGTCGGCGGGCAAGGACGTCCCCAAGCCGGACGAGTCCAAGGTCCGTGCCGCCACCCGCGACGCGCAGAGTGCCGAGTCCGCGCAGACGTCCGCCCAGTCGGATGTCACCTCCGCCTCCAACGCCCTCGATGCCGCGAAGAAGATGGCGGCTGATGCGCGGAAGATGCGCGAGGACGCGGCCGGTGAGGCGAAGCGCAAGCTGGACGAGGCGTCCGACGCGGGTATTCAGAACCGTAAGTGGTACGAGGAGGTCGGGGACTGGTTCGTCGACAACTGGGACACCATCGTCGCCGTGTGCAAGGTCGTCGTCGCCGTCCTCGGGATCATCGCCCTCATTATCGGCGGGCCCATTCTCGGCGCCATCGTCCTCATCGCCGCTCTCGTCGTCCTGGCCGACACCCTCAACAAATACATGAAGGGGCAGGCGTCCCTGTGGGATGTGGCCTTCGCGGCGCTGGACTGCATACCCGGAATGAAGGGCCTCACCACCCTCGGCGGACTCGCCAAGGGGCTCAAGGGTCTCCGGACCATGAACGGGCTCAAGGCCGGGCTCAAGGGCATGGCCGAGGGCGTTCGCGGTATGAGCGGCGTCTTCAAGGGCGGAGCCCGTATGCCGGGTGGCCAGATCCCTTACCGGGCGCTGTCCCCGAAGGCCAGGCAGCTCACCCGGGCGCTGGAGAACGGGCACATACCCATCCGGCCCGGAGAGGTGAATGTTTCCCATCTCTCCGAACTCCAGAGCTTCCACGGGGTCGAGCACGCCATCATCCAGAATCCGGCGGGAGATCTGCGTCTCTTCCGGGGGACGGAGCGGACGAGTTCCATTCCACGGGACCTCAGGGGACAGGACTACGATTTCATCGCCCATACACACCCGGAAGACCGAATCCCCGGACCGCCCAACCGAATAGAAGAAGCGCGGGGAATTCCCAACAGCATGTCGCGGGACCTGGAATACAAAGCGTCGGACCATATGGAAGTGGTCGTCAGCAGGGACGGGAATCTGAGATTCTTCGACGGTGCGGGAATCCGTGAGCTGCCGCAGGGAACGTACCCTGAGGGTGGTCCGGTGAATCCATTGGGGTTCATCGTTCCCGTGCGAATGGGATGACCGATGTGTGCACTTTGGAATGAACCGTGCCGCGGAAAGGGAAAGCCGTAATGAGTAATGAACACGCTTCGTGTGTCTTCTGCGGGGAATTCGTCCTGCACATCCCCGGGTGGGCCAGCAGTGTTCCTTCGTACCGCCTCATGCGGGCGACCTGGCAGGAGGACCACGCGTTCGTGGTCGGGTCGCTCCACTTCTCCTGCCTGCGTGCCTCGCCCGCCCGGTCGGAGTTCGCCGCCGAGTTCGCGCGGATCGCGACAGGACACGGAAGGGAGATCACGTATCAGGCGGCCGGCGAGACCCAGACCCTGATCCAGCCCGGTCTCGGCTATGTCGAGCAGATCTTCCGGGGCGACGAATGCGCCATCCATCGCAGTGACACCCGGGACAGCTGGCTCGTGCAGGAGTATGCCGGGCCCTGGTACGTGCTGGACCGGCCCCAGTTGGAGGACATCGCGCAAGGGAAGCGGCCTCGTCTCGACCCCGGTGTGGAGCGGATCGTGCTCCCGGGTGAGCCGATGGCGAATCTCGCCGATGCCACGCTTTCCGAACTCCTGGACGGCCTCGGCGTCACGGACCGGTATCCGGGCCTCGCGGCGGGGGAACCGGAGTACGAGTTCTGGAAGTACTTCGCCCCGAAGCGCGTACTGGAGTACGCGGTGATCGCGACCCCGCCCCTGCCGACGGAGGCGGCCGCGTTCCTGCGTGGCTACGCCCCGGGCTATCAGCCGATCGACTTCGACGCACTCGAACGCGACGAGCCCCGGAGCTGAGAAGCCGGGGGCAGGCCCACCCGGCCCGCCCCCGCGAGCCCGTGTTTGACCTGCGTCACCCTGGGGGTATTCTCTCCGGCTCGATTCGCCAGCCCCGTGCCCCGTATGGCAGACTGTCGGGGTTGCTCGGTTGAGTGCCGATGCTGCGCGCCTCCCGTCGGGAGGACCGGAAGCGAGTCCCACAGTACTCGTCGCTCCAACTGCCGTAAGGCAGCGCTGGAGCGGACGTACGGGAATCTTTCGGGAAGTGTCAGCGGGGTGCCGGCCAGGCGCCCGGTGGGTGTTCAGCCCCCGGTCCAGCGGTTGTCTTTTGGGCTCAGCCGCGTCCCTCGGCAGGGAAATCCACTTGTGGATATCTCTGTCAGCAGGAGCGCGACACACCCGACCGCGTGGGTCGGAGGCAAGGGACGCGAACCCCCGGGTTCCAGAGCGTTAAACGAGACTAAGGACTACTGAGTAGCCATGGCGGGACAGAAGATCCGCATCCGGCTCAAGGCCTACGACCACGAGGTCATCGATTCCTCGGCGAAGAAGATCGTCGAGACGGTGACGCGAACTGGTGCGTCGGTCGCGGGCCCGGTGCCGCTGCCCACTGAGAAGAACGTGTACTGCGTCATCAAGTCGCCGCACAAGTACAAGGACTCGCGCGAGCACTTCGAGATGCGCACGCACAAGCGCCTGATCGACATCCTCGACCCGACGCCGAAGACCGTTGACTCCCTGATGCGACTCGACCTCCCGGCCGGTGTCGACATCGAGATCAAGCTTTAGGGGCCGGTGATCTGAGAATGGCTAAGCAGATCAAGGGCATCCTGGGCGAGAAGCTCGGCATGACGCAGGTGTGGGACGAGAACAACCGTGTTGTTCCCGTGACGGTCGTCAAGGCCAGCCCCAACGTCGTCACCCAGGTCCGTACGAATGACTCCGACGGCTACGAGTCGGTCCAGATCGCCTTCGGCGAGATCGACCCTCGCAAGGTGAACAAGCCCCTCAAGGGTCACTTCGCCAAGGCCGACGTCACCCCCCGCCGCCACCTCGTCGAGATCCGCACCGCGGACGCCTCCGAGTACACGCTGGGCCAGGAGATCTCCGCGGAGGTCTTCGAGGCCGGCGTCAAGGTGGACGTGACCGGCAAGAGCAAGGGCAAGGGCTTCGCCGGTGTCATGAAGCGTCACAACTTCCATGGTCTCGGCGCCGGCCACGGTGTCCAGCGCAAGCACCGCTCTCCCGGCTCCATCGGTGGCTGTGCCACCCCTGGCCGTGTCTTCAAGGGCATGCGCATGGCGGGCCGCATGGGTAACGAGCGGGTCACCACCCAGAACCTGACCGTCCACGCCGTTGACGCGGAGAAGGGACTGCTCCTCATCAAGGGAGCCATCCCCGGTCCGAACGGCGGCCTCGTCCTGGTCCGCACTGCGGCCAAGGGGGCCTGAGGTAACGATGAGCACTGTTGACATCCTTTCGCCCGCAGGCGACAAGACCGGGACGGTCGAGCTCCCCGCGGAGATCTTCGACGTCGAGAAGATCAGCATCCCGCTGCTTCACCAGGTCGTAGTCGCCCAGCTGGCCGCTGCCCGCCAGGGCACGCACAAGACCAAGACCCGCGCCGAGGTCCGTGGTGGCGGTAGGAAGCCCTACCGTCAGAAGGGCACCGGCCGCGCGCGCCAGGGCTCGACCCGCGCCCCGCAGTTCGTCGGCGGTGGCGTCGTCCACGGCCCGCAGCCGCGTGACTACTCGCAGCGGACCCCGAAGAAGATGAAGGCCGCGGCCCTGCGCCACGCCCTCACCGACCGGGCCCGCAACGCTCGTATCCACGTCGTCACCGGCGTGGTCGACGGCGAGATCTCCACCAAGGCCGCGAAGTCCCTGCTGGGCAAGATCAGCGAGCGCAAGAACGTGCTCCTGGTCATCTCCCGCGAGGACGAGCAGGGCCTGCTCTCCGCCCGCAACCTGCCCCAGGTCCACATCCTGGACCCGGGCCAGCTGAACACGTACGACGTTCTCGTCTCGGACGACGTGGTCTTCACCCAGGCCGCTTTCGAGTCCTTCGTGTCCGGCGCGCCCTCTGCAGAGCGGAACGCTGACACCGAAGGGAGCGAAGCCTGATGGCTACGCGTCACCCGAGCATCGCCTCGAAGGCGGCCAAGGCCGCCAAGGCCGCGCGCGTCGCCAAGGCGAAGCGCCACGCCACCGAGGGCAAGAACACCGTCGAGACGCCGCTGAGCAAGAGCTTCACGGACCCCCGTGACGTCCTCATCAAGCCGGTCGTCTCCGAGAAGAGCTACGCGCTGCTCGACGAGGGCAAGTACACCTTCGTCGTCGCGCCCGGCTCCAACAAGACGCAGATCAAGGAGGCCGTCCAGGCGGTCTTCTCGGTCAAGGTCACCGGGGTCAACACGATCAACCGCCAGGGAAAGCGCAAGCGGACCAAGAGCGGTTTCGGCAAGCGTGCTGACACCAAGCGCGCCATCGTGACCCTCGCTGAGGGCGACCGTATCGACATCTTCGGCCAGGCCTCCTAACGGAGCGCCCTGGTCCGAATATCGGACGAGGACTGAGAAATGGGAATCCGCAAGTACAAGCCGACTACGCCGGGCCGTCGTGGCTCCAGCGTCGCCGACTTCGTCGAGGTCACGCGGTCCACGCCGGAGAAGTCGCTGGTTCGCCCGCTGCACAGCAAGGGCGGCCGTAACAATTCCGGTCGTGTGACCGTCCGCCACCAGGGTGGTGGACACAAGCGCGCCTACCGTGTCATCGACTTCCGTCGCCATGACAAGGACGGCGTGCCGGCGAAGGTCGCGCACATCGAGTACGACCCCAACCGCACCGCGCGCATCGCGCTGCTGCACTACGCGGACGGCGAGAAGCGCTACATCCTCGCCCCCCGCAACCTGTCGCAGGGCGACCGTGTCGAGAACGGTCCCGGGTCCGACATCAAGCCGGGCAACAACCTGGCGCTCCGCAACATCCCGGTCGGTACCACGATCCACGCGATCGAGCTCCGTCCCGGTGGCGGCGCCAAGTTCGCCCGCTCCGCCGGTGCCTCCGTACAGCTGCTCGCGAAGGAGGGCTCGATGGCCCACCTCCGCATGCCGTCCGGTGAGATCCGCCTGGTCGACCAGCGCTGCCGCGCCACGGTCGGCGAGGTCGGCAACGCCGAGCAGAGCAACATCAACTGGGGCAAGGCCGGCCGCAAGCGCTGGCTGGGCGTCCGCCCGACCGTTCGCGGTGTGGCGATGAACCCGGTTGACCACCCGCACGGTGGTGGTGAAGGCAAGACCTCCGGTGGTCGTCACCCGGTCTCGCCGTGGGGTCAGAAGGAGGGTCGTACTCGTTCGCCGAAGAAGGCTTCGAACAAGTACATCGTCCGCCGCCGCAAGACGAACAAGAAGCGCTAGGAGCGGGTTTAGATGCCGCGCAGTCTCAAGAAGGGGCCCTTCGTCGACGACCACCTCATCAAGAAGGTGGACGTACAGAACGAAGCCGGTTCCAAGAACGTCATCAAGACCTGGTCCCGTCGCTCGATGATCATCCCGGCCATGCTCGGCCACACGATCGCGGTGCACAACGGCAAGACCCACATCCCGGTGTTTGTCACCGAGTCGATGGTCGGCCACAAGCTCGGCGAGTTCTCGCCGACGCGCACCTTCCGGGGTCACGTCAAGGACGACCGGAAGTCGAAGCGCCGCTAACGCGGGGTGGAATCGACCATGACAGACACTGGAAGGACAACCATGGAAGCCAGGGCCCAGGCGCGGTACATCCGCGTTACGCCCATGAAGGCCCGCCGCGTGGTGGACCTTATCCGTGGCATGGATGCCACGGAGGCTCAGGCGGTCCTGCGTTTCGCCCCGCAGGCCGCGAGCGTGCCGGTCGGCAAGGTGCTTGACAGCGCCATTGCCAACGCCGCACACAACTACGACCACACCGACGCCGGCAGCCTTGTCATCTCCGAGGCCTACGTCGACGAGGGCCCGACCCTGAAGCGGTTCCGTCCGCGCGCCCAGGGCCGTGCCTACCGGATCCGCAAGCGGACCAGCCACATCACCGTGGTCGTCAGCAGCAAGGAAGGAACCCGGTAATGGGCCAGAAGGTTAACCCGCATGGGTTCCGGCTCGGCATCACCACGGACTTCAAGTCCCGTTGGTACGCCGACAAGCTGTACAAGGACTACGTCAAGGAAGACGTCGCCATCCGTCGGATGATGACGTCCGGCATGGAGCGCGCCGGCATCTCGAAGGTTGAGATCGAGCGCACCCGTGACCGCGTCCGTGTGGACATCCACACCGCGCGCCCGGGCATCGTCATCGGCCGTCGTGGCGCCGAGGCCGACCGCATCCGCGGTGACCTCGAGAAGCTGACCGGCAAGCAGGTCCAGCTGAACATCCTTGAGGTCAAGAGCCCGGAGACGGACGCTCAGCTGGTGGCCCAGGCCGTCGCCGAGCAGCTGTCCTCCCGCGTCTCCTTCCGTCGTGCCATGCGCAAGAGCATGCAGGGCACGATGAAGGCCGGCGCCAAGGGCATCAAGATCCAGTGTGGTGGCCGTCTCGGCGGTGCCGAGATGTCCCGCTCGGAGTTCTACCGCGAGGGCCGTGTGCCCCTGCACACGCTCCGCGCGAACGTCGACTACGGCTTCTTCGAGGCCAAGACGACCTTCGGCCGTATCGGTGTGAAGGTCTGGATCTACAAGGGCGACGTCAAGAACATCGCCGAGGTCCGCGCCGAGAACGCAGCGGCCCGTGCGGGTAACCGCCCGGCCCGTGGCGGCGGCCCGGGCGGCGACCGCCCGGCCCGTGGCGGTGGCCGCGGTGGCGAGCGTGGCGGCCGCGGCCGCAAGCCGCAGCAGCAGTCCGCGCCGGCTGCCGAGGCCCCCAAGGCCGAGGCTCCGGCGGCTGCCGCTCCGGCTGCTGAAAGCACCGGAACGGAGGCCTGACCGAAATGCTGATCCCCCGTAGGGTCAAGCACCGCAAGCAGCACCACCCCAAGCGCCGCGGTCAGGCCAAGGGTGGTACGGAGGTCTCGTTCGGCGAGTACGGCATTCAGGCCCTCACGCCGGCGTACGTGACGAACCGCCAGATCGAGGCGGCTCGTATCGCGATGACCCGTCACATCAAGCGTGGCGGCAAGGTCTGGATCAACATCTACCCGGACCGCCCGCTGACCAAGAAGCCCGCCGAGACCCGCATGGGTTCCGGTAAGGGTTCCCCCGAGTGGTGGGTCGCGAACGTGCACCCGGGCCGGGTCATGTTCGAGCTGTCCTACCCCAACGAGAAGATCGCCCGTGAGGCCCTGACTCGCGCAGCCCACAAGCTGCCGATGAAGTGCCGGATCGTCAAGCGCGAGGCAGGTGAAGCGTGATGTCGGCCGGTACCAAGGCGTCCGAGCTGCGCGAACTGGGTGACGAGGAGCTTCTCGCGAAGCTCCGCGAAGCCAAGGAAGAGCTGTTCAACCTCCGCTTCCAGGCGGCCACGGGTCAGCTCGAGAACCACGGTCGGCTGAAGGCCGTCCGCAAGGACATCGCGCGGATCTACACCCTGATGCGTGAGCGCGAGCTGGGCATCGAGACGGTGGAGAGCGCCTGATGAGCGAGAGCAACGTGACTGAAGAGACCAAGACGAGCCGCGGTTTCCGCAAGACCCGTGAGGGTCTGGTCGTCAGCGACAAGATGGACAAGACCGTCGTCGTCGCTGTCGAGGACCGCGTCAAGCACGCGCTGTACGGCAAGGTCATCCGCCGTACGAACAAGCTCAAGGCACACGACGAGCAGAACGCCGCGGGCGTCGGCGACCGGGTCATCATCATGGAGACCCGGCCGCTGTCCGCGACGAAGCGCTGGCGCATCGTCGAGATCCTCGAGAAGGCCAAGTAATTCTCCTGCGGGGCACCCCCCGCAGGACAGTTCCGCCAGGCTCGGCAGGGGTCCGAATCCCGTACAGGACAAGGCCCCTGCCGGGAACCGGCAGACAAACAGGAGATAGACGTGATCCAGCAGGAGTCGCGACTGCGTGTCGCCGACAACACTGGTGCGAAGGAGATCCTTTGCATCCGTGTGCTCGGTGGCTCCGGTCGCCGCTACGCGGGCATCGGTGACGTGATCGTCGCCACCGTCAAGGACGCGATCCCCGGCGGCAACGTGAAGAAGGGTGACGTCATCAAGGCGGTCATCGTTCGCACCGTCAAGGAGCGCCGCCGTCCCGACGGCTCGTACATCCGCTTCGACGAGAACGCCGCCGTCATTCTGAAGAACGACGGCGACCCTCGCGGCACCCGCATCTTCGGCCCGGTGGGCCGGGAGCTGCGCGAGAAGAAGTTCATGAAGATCATCTCGCTCGCGCCGGAGGTGCTGTAAGCATGAAGATCAAGAAGGGCGACCTGGTACAGGTCATCACCGGTAAGGACAAGGGCAAGCAGGGCAAGGTCATCGCGGCCTACCCCCGCGAGGACCGCGTCCTGGTCGAGGGTGTCAACCGGGTCAAGAAGCACACCAAGGCCGGCCCGACCGCTCGCGGTTCGCAGGCCGGTGGCATCGTCACGACCGAGGCGCCCGTCCACGTCTCCAACGTCCAGCTGGTCGTTGAGAAGGACGGCAACAAGGTCGTCACGCGTGTCGGTTACCGCTTCGACGACGAGGGCAACAAGGTTCGCGTTGCCAAGCGGACGGGTGAGGACATCTGATGGCTACCACCACGACTCCGCGTCTCAAGACGAAGTACCGCGAGGAGATCGCGGGCAAGCTGCAGGAAGAGTTCTCCTACGAGAACGTCATGCAGACCCCGGGCCTCGTCAAGATCGTGGTCAACATGGGTGTCGGCGACGCCGCCCGTGACTCGAAGCTCATGGACGGTGCCGTCCGTGACCTGACCACGATCACCGGTCAGAAGCCGGCCATCACCAAGGCCCGCAAGTCCATCGCGCAGTTCAAGCTGCGCGAGGGTCAGCCGATCGGTGCCCACGTCACACTCCGTGGCGACCGCATGTGGGAGTTCCTGGACCGCACCCTGTCGCTCGCGCTGCCGCGCATCCGCGACTTCCGTGGTCTGTCCCCCAAGCAGTTCGACGGCCGTGGCAACTACACCTTCGGTCTCACGGAGCAGGTCATGTTCCACGAGATCGACCAGGACAAGATCGACCGCGTCCGGGGTATGGACATCACCGTGGTCACCACGGCGACCAACGACGCCGAAGGCCGTGCCCTTCTCCGTCACCTCGGCTTCCCCTTCAAGGAGGCGTAAGCGAGATGGCGAAGAAGGCTCTGATTGCCAAGGCTGCTCGTAAGCCCAAGTTCGGCGTACGTGGCTACACGCGCTGCCAGCGCTGTGGCCGTCCGCACTCCGTGTACCGCAAGTTCGGCCTCTGCCGTGTGTGCCTTCGTGAGATGGCTCACCGTGGCGAGCTGCCGGGCGTGACCAAGAGCTCCTGGTAGTCCCGTACTTCGGGATTCCGGAAGCTCTCGGTAAGTAATGGGTGATGTCAGGCGCCCACCCCTTCATGGCTTAGGCTAGGAGGGTTGGGCGCTCTGACGCCCGTACGACTTACTACGCCGTAGGTCCCCGCACCGCACCCGTCCCGCCACTGAGTGGGGAGAGGGATGGCGCACTGGAAACCCCGGCGAGAGAGGCCGAAGGCCAATTCATGACCATGACTGATCCCATCGCAGACATGCTTACTCGTCTGCGTAACGCGAACTCGGCGTACCACGACGATGTCGCGATGCCGCACAGCAAGATCAAGTCTCACATCGCGGAGATCCTCCAGCAGGAGGGCTTCATCACCGGCTGGAAGGTCGAGGACGCCGAGGTCGGCAAGAAGCTCGTCCTCGAGCTGAAGTTCGGCCCGAACCGTGAGCGCTCCATCGCGGGCATCAAGCGGATCTCGAAGCCGGGTCTGCGTGTGTACGCGAAGTCCACCTCCCTGCCCAAGGTGCTCGGTGGCCTCGGCGTGGCGATCATCTCCACGTCGCACGGTCTCCTCACCGACAAGCAGGCCGGCAAGAAGGGCGTAGGCGGAGAAGTCCTCGCCTACGTCTGGTAGCGGAAGGGAACGGAAGAAGCTATGTCGCGTATTGGCAAGCTCCCCATCACGGTTCCCGCCGGCGTGGACGTCACCATCGACGGCCGTACGGTTTCGGTGAAGGGCCCCAAGGGCTCGCTCTCCCACACCGTCGCGGCGCCGATCGAGATCGCTAAGGGCGAGGACGGCATTCTCAATGTCACCCGCCCGAACGACGAGCGTCAGAACAAGGCCCTGCACGGCCTGTCCCGCACGCTGGTGGCGAACATGATCACCGGCGTGACCACGGGTTACGTGAAGAAGCTCGAAATCAGCGGTGTGGGTTACCGCGTCCTGGCGAAGGGTTCCAACCTGGAGTTCTCGCTCGGCTACAGCCACTCGATCACGGTCGAGGCGCCCGAGGGCATCTCGTTCAAGGTCGAGAACCCGACGCACTTCTCGGTCGAGGGAATCGACAAGCAGAAGGTCGGCGAGGTTGCGGCCAACATCCGCAAGCTGCGCAAGCCCGACCCGTACAAGGCCAAGGGCGTCAAGTACGAGGGCGAAGTCGTCCGGCGCAAGGTCGGAAAGGCGGGTAAGTAAGCCATGGCATACGGTACGAAGATCGCTAAGGGCGACGCTTACAAGCGTGCTGCCATCAAGCGCCGCCACATCCGGATCCGTAAGAAGGTCAACGGAACGGCTGAGCGTCCTCGCCTGGTCGTGACGCGCTCGAACCGCCACATCGTGGCCCAGGTCATCGACGACATCAAGGGTCACACCCTGGCGTCGGCGTCGACCCTGGACACGTCGATCCGTGGCGAGGGCGAGAAGTCGGCGCAGGCCGGCAAGGTCGGCGCTCTTGTCGCCGAGCGTGCCAAGGCCGCCGGTGTCGAGGCTGTCGTATTCGACCGTGGTGGAAACCAGTACGCCGGGCGCATTGCCGCTCTGGCGGACGCCGCCCGCGAAGCCGGACTCAAGTTCTGAGTCTCGGTTCCGTAGCTAGCGGAAACAGAGAGAGGTAATTCCAATGGCTGGACCCCAGCGCCGCGGAAGCGGTGCCGGTGGCGGCGAGCGGCGGGACCGGAAGGGCCGTGACGGCGGCGCTGCTGCCGAGAAGACCGCGTACGTCGAGCGCGTCGTCGCGATCAACCGCGTCGCCAAGGTTGTGAAGGGTGGTCGTCGCTTCAGCTTCACTGCGCTCGTCGTAGTGGGCGATGGCGATGGCACCGTCGGTGTCGGTTACGGCAAGGCCAAGGAGGTGCCGGCCGCGATCGCCAAGGGTGTTGAAGAGGCCAAGAAGCACTTCTTCAAGGTCCCCCGCATCCAGGGCACCATCCCGCACCCGATCACGGGCGAGAAGGCCGCGGGCGTCGTCCTGCTCAAGCCTGCTTCCCCCGGTACCGGCGTTATCGCCGGTGGCCCGGTGCGTGCTGTCCTCGAGTGCGCCGGCGTTCACGACATCCTGTCGAAGTCGCTCGGCTCGTCCAACGCGATCAACATCGTGCACGCGACCGTGGCGGCCCTCAAGGGCCTGCAGCGTCCCGAGGAGATCGCGGCCCGCCGCGGTCTGCCCCTCGAGGACGTCGCCCCCGCGGCTCTGCTCCGTGCGCGTGCGGGAGCGGGTGCGTAATGGCTCGCCTCAAGGTCACGCAGACGAAGTCGTACATCGGTAGCAAGCAGAACCACCGTGACACCCTGCGGTCCCTTGGTCTCAAGGGGATCAACACCGTGGTCGTCAAGGAGGACCGCCCCGAGTTCCGCGGAATGGTTCACACCGTCCGCCACCTCGTGACGGTTGAGGAGGTCGACTGATCATGGCGGAGAACAACCCGCTCAAGATCCACAACCTCCGTCCCGCCCCGGGCGCCAAGACCGCCAAGACCCGTGTGGGTCGTGGTGAGGCGTCGAAGGGTAAGACGGCTGGACGTGGTACCAAGGGCACGAAGGCCCGTTACCAGGTTCCGGAGCGCTTCGAGGGTGGCCAGATGCCCCTCCACATGCGTCTCCCGAAGCTCAAGGGCTTCCGGAACCCGTTCAAGACCGAGTACCAGGTCGTGAACCTCGACAAGCTGGCGTCGCTGTACCCGGAGGGTGGCGAAGTCACCGTCGAGGGGCTCGTCGCCAACGGTGCGGTTCGCAAGAACAGCCTCGTCAAGGTCCTCGGCCAGGGCGAGATCTCCGTGGCACTGCAGGTGACGGTCGACGCCGTCTCCGGCTCCGCCAAGGAGAAGATCACCGCCGCCGGCGGTACCGTCACCGAGCTCATCTGAAATCACCAGGCGTCTCGATGACTTGAGCGAACCCGACCGGGGGTGCCCCACAAAAGGGGCATCCCCGGTTGGTCGTTCCTAGGGGAGCGGTGTCGCCGGTAAGGTGGCCTGCACTGCTAATTTTCGCCCGGTGTGACCCCTGGGAACTCAGGGCGGTTCTTAACTGTTAGTCAGCTGTCCGTTACTTATTCGTCGAACCTCAAGACCGTCACCTCTGACGCACTTGCGCGGGGGTCGCAGGAGGCACCGTGCTCACCGCGTTCGCCCGGGCGTTCAAGACGCCCGACCTGCGCAAGAAGCTGCTCTTCACGCTCGGCATCATCGTGGTCTATCGGGTTGGCACGCACATCCCGATCCCCGGTGTCGACTACAAGAACGTCCAGATCTGTATCGACGACGCGAGCCAGAACACGGGCCTGTTCGGTCTGGTCAACATGTTCAGCGGTGGCGCCCTGCTGCAGATCACGATCTTCGCGCTGGGCATCATGCCGTACATCACGGCGAGCATCATTCTGCAGCTGTTGACCGTGGTGATCCCGCGACTGGAGGCCCTCAAGAAAGAGGGTCAGGCCGGTACGGCGAAGATCACGCAGTACACCCGTTACCTGACGGTGGCCCTGGCCATCCTGCAGGGCACCGGCCTGGTGGCCACCGCCCGCAGTGGTGCACTGTTCACCAGCTGCCCGGTCGCGCAGCAGATCGTGCCCGACCAGTCGATCTTCGTCACGATCACGATGGTCATCACGATGACCGCCGGTACTGCCGTCGTCATGTGGCTCGGTGAGCTCATCACCGACCGCGGCATCGGCAACGGCATGTCGATCCTGATGTTCATCTCGATCGCCGCGACCTTCCCGTCCGCTCTGTGGGCCATCAAGGTGCAGGGCAACCTCGCGGGCGGCTGGATCGAGTTCGGCACCGTGATCGCGGTCGGTCTCGTCATGGTCGGTCTGGTGGTCTTCGTGGAGCAGGCTCAGCGCCGCATTCCCGTCCAGTACGCGAAGCGCATGATCGGCCGCCGGTCCTACGGCGGCACGTCCACGTACATCCCGCTGAAGGTCAACCAGGCCGGCATCATCCCTGTGATCTTTGCCTCGTCGCTGCTCTACATCCCGGCGCTGATCGCTCAGTTCGCAGGTGGGACGTCCGGCTGGAAGACCTGGATCGAACAGAACCTCACCAAGGGTGACCACCCGATCTACATCAGCACGTACTTCTTGCTGATCGTGTTCTTCGCCTTCTTCTACGTGGCTATCTCGTTCAACCCCGAGGAAGTCGCCGACAACATGAAGAAGTATGGTGGCTTCATCCCGGGCATCCGGGCCGGCCGGCCAACCGCTGAGTACCTGGGATACGTACTCAACCGGATCACCTGGCCGGGTTCGCTGTATCTGGGCCTGATCGCTCTCGTACCGACGATGGCGTTGGTTGGTTTCGGGGCAAACCAGAACTTCCCGTTCGGCGGTACCAGCATCCTGATCATCGTGGGTGTGGGTCTGGAGACGGTGAAGCAGATCGAGAGCCAGCTCCAGCAGCGCAATTACGAAGGGTTCCTCCGCTGATGCGTATCGTCCTCGTCGGGCCGCCCGGTGCGGGCAAGGGAACGCAGGCTGCGTTCCTCGCCCAGAACCTGTCGATCCCGCACATCTCCACGGGCGACCTCTTCCGTGCGAACATCAGCCAGCAGACGGAACTCGGCAAACTGGCGAAGTCGTACATGGACGAGGGCAACCTCGTGCCGGACGAGGTCACCATCGCGATGGCCAGGGACCGCATGGAGCAGTCGGACGCCGCGAACGGCTTCCTGCTCGACGGCTTCCCGCGGAACGTCTCGCAGGCCGAGGCGCTCGACCAGGCCCTCAAGGGCGATGGTGTGGAGTTGGACGGGGTACTCGACCTGGAGGTCCCCGAGGACGAGGTGGTCAAGCGCATCGCCGGCCGCCGCATCTGCCGCAAGAACTCGGCGCATGTCTTCCACGTGACGTACAGCCCGCCGAAGAAGGAAGGCGTCTGTGACGTCTGCGGCGGCGAGCTGTACCAGCGCGACGACGACACCGAGGAGACCGTCCGCAAGCGCCTGGAGGTCTACCACACGCAGACCGAGCCGATCATCGACTACTACCGGGCCCAGGGCCTGGTCGTGACGATCTCGGCGCTCGGCAAGGTGGACGACGTCACCAAGCGCGCGATGGACGCCCTCAAGAGCCAGTCCGAGGGCAAGGGCCGGAGCGACGAGGACAAGAGCGACGAGGACAAGAACGACAGCCAGGGCGGCGACGACAAGTAGTCGTCCTGGCTGGTTCGGCCGCGGTGCCCTGGTTGGGCGCCGCGGCCGTACTGTTGTGTAGGTAATCGAGCAGGCAGAGAAGACGGAGAGCGCGGGCCCTCATGGTGCAGATCAAGACCCCCGAGCAGATCGCCAAGATGCGTGAGGCGGGCCTGGTCGTCGCCGCCGTCCACCGGGCGACACGGGAAGCGGCGGTACCCGGGGCCACGACGAAGGACCTCGACGAGGTCGCCCGCAAGGTGCTGGCCGAGCACGGCGCCAAGTCGAACTTCCTGGGATACGGCGGCTTCCCCGCGACGATCTGCACCTCGGCGAACGAGGTCGTCGTGCACGGCATCCCGAGCGACGAGGTCGTCCTGAAGGACGGCGACATCATCTCGATCGACGCCGGCGCCATCGTCGACGGCTGGCACGGGGACGCCGCCTTCACCGCCTTCGTCGGATCCGGTCACTCTCCGGAGCTCATCGAGCTGTCCCGGGTGACCGAGGAGTCGATGTGGGCCGGGATCGCCGCGATGAAGCTGGGGAACCGGCTCGTCGACGTCTCCCGCGCCATCGAGACGTACATCCGGCGCCAGCCGAAGCCCGGCGGTGGCAAGTACGGGATCGTCGAGGACTACGGCGGCCACGGCATCGGCACCGAGATGCACATGGATCCGCATCTGCTGAACTACGTGGAGCGGCGGCGGGGGAAGGGGCCGAAGCTCGTTCCCGGGTTCTGCCTCGCCATCGAGCCCATGGTCTCGCTGGGTACGCCGAAGACCGAGGTGCTGTCCGACGACTGGACGGTGATCACGACGGACGGCACGTGGTCCTCCCACTGGGAGCACTCCGTCGCGCTGACCGCGGACGGTCCGCTTGTGCTGACGGCTCCCGACGGGGGCAGGGCGAAGCTGGCCGAGTACGGGATCACCGCGGCTCCCGATCCTCTGGGCTGAGTTCACGCCGTAGGGGTGGGCCGGTGTGCGCGTCACCGCCGCGGCCCTGTGGGGGCCGGTCGGGCCCACTCGGCGGAGCCGCACATCGACGCAGCCCCGCGTCCCTTCGGGGCGCCCGCTGCTTAGGGATCTTCCGTGCGGGGCAGGCTATCTCGATTCGTCTTTCCGAGGGCCCTGGCGTAGACTGACTCGTCGGCTCTCGTGCATCTGCATGTCTGCGTGCAGTAAGTGCGGAGTCGATCAAGGTAGTCGATTCGAAGGGCGAAGCGTGGCCAAGAAGCAAGGTGCCATCGAGATCGAGGGCACTGTCGTCGAGTCTCTTCCGAACGCCATGTTCAAGGTCGAGCTCCAGAACGGCCACCAGGTCCTGGCACACATCAGCGGCAAGATGCGTATGCACTACATCCGCATCCTCCCTGACGACCGGGTCGTGGTGGAGTTGTCTCCGTACGACCTGACCCGTGGCCGGATCGTCTACCGGTACAAGTAGATCTTGCCTGTGTCCCGTATTCCGCGGGGCGGTGGCACTGACCCGGAGAACCTCACCCAATGAAGGTCAAGCCGAGCGTCAAGAAGATCTGCGACAAGTGCAGGGTGATCCGCCGTCACGGCCGGGTCATGGTCATCTGCGAAAACCCGCGGCACAAGCAGCGCCAGGGCTGACGCACGACCGAACCTTCTGCACCCGCAGAGTTTCGCGCGACGCAAGTAGCACATGTTCATACGCAGAGCCCGGATTCACTGTTCGCAGGGATTCCGATACCCCCGGTCGGAGGCCGGGGACCCAGTTCGTACCTCATACGGCGGCTGGGAACCGGTTTTGCGGAAGACCTCCGAACGACAACTGGAGCCATTGAATGGCACGCGTTTCCGGTGTTGACATCCCGCGCGAAAAGCGCGTGGAGGTTGCCCTCACCTACGTGTTCGGCATCGGCCGGACCCTCTCGCAGAAGACGCTGGCCGACACCGGCGTCAACCCCGACACCCGCGTTCGTGACCTCTCCGAGGAGGAGCTGGTCAGGATCCGCGAGTACGTGGACAACAACTTCAAGACCGAGGGTGACCTCCGCCGCGAGGTTCAGGCCGACATCCGCCGCAAGGTCGAGATCGGCTGCTACCAGGGTCTGCGCCACCGTCGTGGCCTGCCCGTCCACGGTCAGCGCACCAGCACGAACGCTCGTACCCGCAAGGGCCCGCGTCGCGCCATCGCCGGCAAGAAGAAGCCGGGCAAGAAGTAGTCCGCAGCGGACAACGCTTCATCAGCGGTCTTCGCTGTAGGACCGACCACCTCCCCGTAGGAGTTATAGATGCCCCCCAAGGGTCGTCAGGGCGCTGCCAAGAAGGTGCGCCGCAAGGAAAAGAAGAACGTCGCTCACGGTCACGCGCATATCAAGAGCACGTTCAACAACACGATCGTCTCGATCACGGACCCCTCGGGCAACGTGATCTCCTGGGCCTCCGCCGGCCACGTCGGCTTCAAGGGCTCGCGCAAGTCCACCCCCTTCGCCGCGCAGATGGCCGCCGAGTCGGCCGCCCGCCGCGCGCAGGAGCACGGCATGCGCAAGGTCGACGTCTTCGTCAAGGGCCCGGGTTCGGGTCGCGAGACGGCCATCCGTTCGCTTCAGGCGACCGGTCTTGAGGTCGGCTCCATCCAGGACGTGACGCCCACGCCGCACAACGGCTGCCGTCCGCCCAAGCGCCGTCGCGTCTGACGCACGGTTGTCTTGATTTTTCTGGGGTCCGGGCGGTATGGCCTTTCGGGGCCGTGCCGCCCGTACCCTTGTACCTGTAACACAACGGGCTACCGCCCGGTGGCAAGGGCATCAAATAGTGGGTGCCCCTGACTGAAGGATTCACTTCATGCTGATCGCTCAGCGTCCCTCGTTGACCGAAGAGGTCGTCGACGAGTTCCGCTCCCGGTTCGTGATCGAGCCGCTGGAGCCGGGCTTCGGCTACACCCTCGGCAACTCGCTCCGCCGGACCCTTCTCTCCTCGATCCCCGGTGCGGCTGTCACCAGCATCCGCATCGACGGTGTCCTGCACGAGTTCACCACCGTGCCGGGCGTCAAGGAAGACGTCACCGACCTGATCCTCAACATCAAGCAGCTGGTCGTCTCCTCGGAGCACGACGAGCCTGTCGTGATGTACCTGCGCAAGCAGGGCCCGGGTCTGGTCACCGCCGCCGACATCGCGCCCCCGGCCGGTGTCGAGGTCCACAACCCCGATCTCGTCCTCGCCACGCTCAACGGCAAGGGCAAGCTGGAGATGGAGCTGACGGTCGAGCGCGGTCGCGGTTACGTCTCCGCGGTGCAGAACAAGCAGGTCGGTCAGGAGATCGGGCGCATCCCGGTCGACTCGATCTACTCGCCCGTTCTGAAGGTCACGTACAAGGTCGAGGCGACTCGTGTCGAGCAGCGCACCGACTTCGACAAGCTGATCGTCGACGTCGAGACCAAGCAGGCCATGCGTCCCCGTGACGCCATGGCGTCGGCCGGCAAGACGCTGGTCGAGCTGTTCGGTCTGGCGCGCGAGCTCAACATCGACGCCGAGGGCATCGACATGGGTCCGTCCCCGACGGACGCCGCGCTCGCCGCCGATCTCGCCCTGCCGATCGAGGAGCTGGAGCTCACCGTTCGGTCGTACAACTGCCTCAAGCGCGAGGGCATCCACTCCGTGGGTGAGCTCGTGGCGCGGTCCGAGGCGGACCTGCTCGACATCCGTAACTTCGGTGCGAAGTCGATCGACGAGGTCAAGGCGAAGCTGGTCGGCATGGGCCTGGCCCTGAAGGACAGCCCGCCCGGATTCGACCCCACGGCCGCCGCCGATGCCTTCGGCGCCGACGACGACGCGGACGCGGGCTTTGTGGAGACCGAGCAGTACTAAGAGCTCGGGTTCCACTGCTGGTTCTTGGCTGCGGGGCCGTTGTGGCTGGTCGCGCAGTTCCTCGCGCCCCTTACGGGGCGCGGGTTTCCGGGGCCTTGAAAAAGGCGGCCGGATCTTCGACGGGCAGCCGCCCGCTCGGATACTGACCTCGGTACCTGATACGGCCGGGGCAGACACCTAGGAGAAACATCATGCCGAAGCCTGCCAAGGGTGCCCGTCTGGGCGGCAGTGCCGCGCACGAGAAGCTGCTTCTTGCGAACCTCGCGAAGTCGCTCTTCGAGCACGGCAAGATCACGACCACCGAGGCGAAGGCCCGTCGGCTGCGGCCGTACGCCGAGCGTCTGGTCACCAAGGCGAAGAAGGGCGACCTTCACAACCGCCGTCAGGTGCTCTCGGTCATCACGGACAAGAGCATCGTGCACACGCTCTTCACCGAGATCGGCCCGCGCTACGAGAACCGCCCGGGTGGCTACACCCGTATCACCAAGATCGGTAACCGTCGTGGCGACAACGCGCCCATGGCTGTCATCGAGCTGGTGGAGGCCCTGACCGTGGCCCAGCAGGCCACCGGTGAGGCCGAGGCGGCGACGCAGCGTGCCGTCAAGGAGGACGCCCTCAAGAAGGACGACGTCCTGAAGAAGGACGAGGCCGTCGAGGCCAAGTCCGACGAGGTCGTCGAGGACGCCAAGCCGGCCGACGAGGCCGCCGAGGAGTCCAAGGACGCGTAAGTGTTCGCGTAAGCGTTCTGCGTCGGCGGGCCCGTTCCTTTCGAGGAGCGGGCCCGCTCTCGTGTTCCTGAGAGGATCTCCGGGTGAGTGACGAAGCAGCGCCAGGCCATGTCCGTATCCGGATGGATCTCTCGTACGACGGGAGCGAGTTCTCCGGGTGGGCCAAACAGGCCGGTGGGCGCAGGACCGTGCAGGGGGAGATCGAGGACGCCCTGCGGACGGTGACCCGGTCGCGGGACACCACGTACGAGCTGACCGTGGCCGGGCGGACCGATGCCGGGGTGCACGCCCGGGGGCAGGTGACGCATGTCGATCTGCCCGTGGAGGTGTGGGGCGAGCAGCGGGAGAAGCTGCTGAAGCGGCTGGCCGGGCGGCTGCCCAGGGACGTGCGGGTGTGGGCGGTCGGGGAGGCGCCGAGCGGCTTCAACGCGCGGTTCTCGGCGGTCTGGCGGCGGTACGCCTATCGCGTCACCGACAACCCCGGCGGCGTCGATCCGCTGCTGCGCGGTCATGTCCTGTGGCACGACTGGCCGCTCGACGTCGACGCCATGAACGAGGCCGCACAGAAACTCGTCGGCGAGCACGACTTCGCCGCCTACTGCAAGAAGCGGGAGGGCGCCACGACCATCCGTACGCTTCAACAGCTGAGCCTGGAGCGGGGGAGTGACGGAATCATCACCGCCACCGTGCGGGCCGATGCCTTCTGCCACAACATGGTGCGGTCGCTGATCGGGGCGCTGCTGTTCGTGGGGGACGGGCACCGGGCGGCCGACTGGCCCGGGAAGGTGCTCGCCGCGGGGGTGCGGGACTCCGCCGTGCATGTGGTGCGGCCGCACGGGCTGACGCTCGAAGAGGTCGGCTATCCGGCCGACGAGCTGCTGGCGGCGCGGAACAGGGAGGCGCGGAATCGGCGGACCCTGCCGGGGGTGGGATGCTGCTGACGGTGGCCGCACGCCCTGTATAGAGGGGCAAGTGGTTACGTATGCCCGCTGTGGCGTGTGATGAAACCCCTGCGTAACACGTACGTTCGGACGTAACCTCTGAAACTCGGTTATGATTCCGCTGCTCGGCTGAAGGTTCGATTAGGGAATGGCCGAGTTCGGGTGGGGGTAACGGGCCGCAACGGCCTCGGGGGTTTTGCATGAGTGCAGTGGGGACTGCTCGTGTTCCGCAGACCAGGAAACGCAAAAGGACGCCGCAGAGTCATGGGCTCCTGCCGACGCCGCCTGACGACGTCGAGAAGTACTCGTACTCCCGTCGGCACCTGTGGGTGCTGACGGTCGGTTCGCTGATCAGCTTCGCGTGCCTGGCGATGAGCCAGTTCCTGTTCACGGCGTCGAGTCCGTGGTTCTGGCTGACGCTGCCGCTGCTGGCGTTCATCATCGCGGACTACCTGATCTCGTTGTACCTCGACGGGCTCAGCAAGGACTTCGACATCAAGGGCCACAAGCGCCTCGTGCGCAAGTGGCAGCCCGCGGTGTATCCGAGCGTGGACATCTTCCTGCCGGTGTGCGGTGAGCCCCTGGAGGTGCTCCACAACACGTGGGTGCACGTGAACCGGCTCGCCGACAGCTACCAGGGCGTCGTGAAGACGTACGTCCTGGACGACGCGGCGGAGGAAGAGGTCGGGGCGATGGCCCGCGACTTCGGGTTCAACTACGTGGTGCGGCCCAACCGCGGCTGGTTCAAGAAGGCCGGCAACCTCAACCACGCGTTCGAGAAGACCGACGGCGACCACATCCTGATCCTGGACGCCGACTTCGCGCCGCGGGCCGACCTGCTCGACGAGCTGCTGCCGCACATGGACGACGACGAGAAGTGCGCCATCGTGCAGTCGCCGCAGTTCTTCCGCATCGTCGACGCGCAGAACTGGATCGAGCGCGGCGCGGGCGCCGTGCAGGAGCAGTTCTACCGGTCCGTACAGACCTCCCGTGAGGACCTGGACGGCTCCATCTGTGTCGGCTCGTGCGCCGTCTACCGGCGTGCGGCCCTGGAGCAGACCAACGGCATCACGCTGATCGAGCACTCCGAGGACATGTACACCGGCTTCGACCTCAGGGCGCTGGGCTGGAAGCTGCGCTACGTGCCCGTCGCGCTGTCCGCCGGCGTGTGCCCGGACACGGCCGGTGCCTTCCACAACCAGCAGTACCGGTGGTGCATGGGCTCCCTGGAGCTCCTCACCAGCAAGCGGTTCTGGGAGATGGACCTCAAGTTCAAGACCCGGCTCTGCTATGTGTCGGGGTTCCTCTACTACCTTCAGACCGCGCTCGCCACGTTCATCGCGCCGGTCATCCCGCTCGCCCTGATGATCCTGCGGCCCGACCTGCTGCGCGCCGAGGCCGCCCTGTGGGTGCTGCCGAGCGTCGCGTACGTGACGCTGGTGCTGCCGTTGTGGCACCGGGCGCCGTACCGGCTGGAGGCCTGGGCCGTCCGGATCATGTACGGGTGGTCGCACGTCTTCGCGGTCTGGGACGTGCTGCGGGGCCGTCCGATGGGCTGGAAGCCCACGGGCTCGGCGGGCGCCAAGAAGAACGGCATGCGCCGCTACTGGAACTGCATGATCTTCTGGACCGGCGGTACCGCCGTCGTGTGGATCATCGTCGCCGCCTGGCGCATGCTCACCCTCTATCCGCCGGACTTCGCGCTGATGCTGTCCGCCGGCCTCTTCTACGCGATGGTCGTCGGCCGTGTTCTCGTACAGCCGCGTGCCCAGGAAGTGCAGGAAGCGACCGCATGAGTTTTTCCGTACGCCGAGTGCGGGCATCCCGTCCCGTGCGGGCGCTCGCCGCCACACTCATCGCCGGTGCGCTGCTGGCCGGGTGCAGCACGTTCTCCGAGGAGGGCCGCGACCAGTACGAGCGCGGACAGGGTGAGAAGCCGGGTGCCGAGGGCACCGGTGAGGCCGGCGAGTCCGCGAAGCCGGAGCCGCCGTACGACGTGCGGCCGCTGCTGGACCCGAAGAAGAAGTACCTGGGCGTGGCCGCCGACGGCGCTCCCGCCAAGATGAGCGCCGTCCAGGACTTCGCGAAGCGGGCCGGCAAGAAGCCCAACCTGATCGAGTTCTACTCCGCCTGGGGCGACCAGTACGAGCAGGAACTCGTGAAGAACTCCTGGGACTACGGCTCTGTCTCGTTCATCGCCTGGGAGCCCTTCGAGACCAGCATGAAGGACATCGCCTCCGGCAAGGAGGACAAGTACATCCGCGACTACGCGAAGTCCGTCAAGGAGCTGAACCTGCCCGTCGCGATCAGCTTCGCGCACGAGATGAACGGCTTCTGGTACCCGTGGGGCACCAAGAAGACCAGCGCCGCCGAGTTCACCGCCGCGTACAAGCACATCCACGACCTCTTCGACGACGAGGGCGCCACCCAGGTCATCTGGGTGTGGAGCCCGAACGTCACCCACCCGATGCCGAAGGTGAAGCTGAAGCCGTACTGGCCGGGCGACGACTACGTCGACTGGGTCGGGGTCATCGGCTACTACGCGGCCACCGGCCCCAACACGTACCAGACGCTGTACGGGCCGACGATGAGCCAGATCCGCGGCTTCACGAAGAAACCGTTCATCATCGCGGAGACCGCCGCGCAGGCCGGTGAGCGCAAGCCCTCCGACATCAAGTCCCTCTTCCAGGGGACCGCGCAGCGCGACGACGTCATCGGGTTCGTCTGGTTCAACTTCGACAAGGAGACGGACTGGCGCATCAACAGCGGTCCGCTGTCGGAGAAGACCTTCAAGGAGCAGGCGGCGAACTCGCGCTTCGGATTCGATGTGACGAAACCATGAGCGACCGACGCACGCCCACCTGGGCGGACGACTCCGAGTTGCACGACGAGTACGGGTACGGGCAGCAGCAGGGCCAGGCGCAGGCCCAGAGCCAGGCGCAGGCCCAGGGCCAGAGCCAGGCGCAGGGGCAACAGCAGCAGGGTCAGCAGCAGTACGCCGGCAACGGGTACCCGCAGCAGAACGACCAGTACCAGCAGAATCAGCAGCACCAGCAGTACGGCCACGGGAACCAGCAGCAGTACGCCCCCACCGACGAGGACCAGCGGCGGTACGCGCAGCAGGAGAGCCTGCGGCAGTACGCGCAGCAGGCCCAGACCCGGCCCCGGGTGCAGCCGACCTACCCTCCGTACCAGGAGCAGGCCTACCAGGGCGGCTATGTCACGGAGACCGGCAGCTGGCGCTTCGACGTCCACGACCGGACGTCCTCGTACCCGGACCAGCAGACCTACGACACCTACGCGCCCTACGACCCGTACGCCTCGTACACCGCGGTCGAGCCGGAGGCGGCTCCCGCGTCCGTGGAGCCCGAGGCGGAAGCGGCGTCCGAGAAGCCCGGATACACGCTGCCGCCCGTGCAGGAGTCGGCGTGGGCGGTGGACGGCGGGCGCAGCAAGCTGCTGGGCCGCTGGGTGATGCTCTGTGTCCTGCTGATCCAGACCGGGCTCTCGCTGCGGCTGCGCGGCACCGCGTTCCAGGACGAGGCGCTCTACATCGCGGCCGGTCACTACGAGGTCGGGAACATCCTGCACGGCACGCCGGTGCCGGGTGACTTCGAGGGCTACTTCTCGGGCTATCCGAAGCTGTACCCGGTGCTCGCGGCCATGGTCGACAGCGTGGCCGGGCTCGCCGGAGTGCGCATCGTCAGCCTCTTCTTCATGCTCGGCGCGACCGCGCTGCTGTACGCGACGACCCGCCGGATGTTCAACGTCCGGGCGGCGCTCGGCGCGGCGGCCCTCTTCTCGGTCATCCAGTCGACGGTGTTCCTCGGCAACTTCGCCACCTTCGACGCGGCGGCGATCTTCCTGCTGGCCCTGGCGTTCTGGATCGTCGTACGGACCGGCCGGTCGCACATCCTGGCGGTCGTGCTCGCGGCGCCCCCGGCGTTCCTGGCCTTCGGCACCAAGTACGCGGCGGGTCTGTACCTGCCGACCCTGGTGGTCCTGGCGGTGCTGACCGCGTACCGGCACCGCGGGCTGCTCGCGCTCGCCCGCGGTGCGGTGTTCGGCGGGGCGATGCTCGCCATGCTGGTCGCCTCCTATCTGTACACCGGGTCGCTCGGCGGTATCAGCCAGACCACGACCGACCGTGCCAAGGGCGCCGACACGGCGGCGACGATCCTGCAGCACAGCTCCGAGTGGGGCGGGCTGATGTTCCTCGCCGCGCTCGGGGGCTCCATCGCCTATGTGATCCGCCCGAGCATGGGCGAGATGCCATGGGTCGACAAGCAGGGTCCGGGCAAATTCCGGCGGATCTCGCTCGGTGTGGTGCTGACCGGCACCGCGCTGCTCGCCCCGGCCTACCAGATCCACCTGCAGACCGAGATCTCGCTCTTCAAGCACGTGGGCTTCGGTCTGCTCTTCGCCGGACCGATGGCGGGCCTCGGCATGTCCCGGCTCGTCGGCCCGCACTTCCGGCACCCGCAGCTCGGGATCATGCTCTACGTCCTGACGCTGGTGTTCGGCATGGTGCAGTCCCAGCAGGCGTACAGCTTCCCGGACTCCAAGGAGATGACGGCGATCCTGCGCAACATGGTCGACCGCAAGGGCAGTTACCTCGCCGAGGAGCACGAGGTCCCCGCGTACTACCTGCGGGACAAGACCGACTACGACCAGTGGCAGAGCACGTTCGGCATGGACTACAAGGACAAGAAGGGCAAGCAGTACTCCGGCCCCGATGCCTACCGTGCCGCGGTCAAGGACGCGAAGTTCGACGTCATCGTGTTGCGCGGGACGGTCACGCCCGAGGTCGATACGGCCGTGACCGACGCGCTGCGCGGCAATTCCCACTACCGCCTGGCAGCCGTGTCGCGCTTCACCACCAGCAAGGGCGACGGCGCGTTCCGGATTTGGGTGAAGCGATGAGTGTCAATGCCTCTCCGCCGTACGGCGGCGGATACCCCGATGCCCAAGGTGGCCATGATCCGTACGCGGGTCAGGGCGCCTACGCGGGGCAGGGTGCGTACACCGACGGCCAGGGCGGCTACGCCGGTCCTGGTCAGGGCACCTATGCCGACCCGGGGCAGGACGCGTACGCGGCTCCCGGTCAGTACGCCGACCCCGGTCAGTACGCCGATCAGGGTGCCTACACCGCGCCCGGGCAACAGCAGGCGCAGGCCGCCGAGCCCGTCGCGCCGGCGCCGGCCGATCCGGAGCCGTCCTCGGACGAGCCCGGGGAGGACGAGCCCGAGGACGCGAAGGGCGGCCGGCTCGCTACCGCCGTGACGTTTCTGCTGCCCACGGCGCTCGCCTTCGCCATGATCTGGCGCGGCATCGGCGACCGGCAGCTGTGGCGGGACGAGCACGCCACCTGGTGGGCGGCCTCGCTGTCGTTCCACGACCTGAGCCTGCTGATCCGCTCGATCGACGTGGTGTTCACGCCGTACTACGTGTTCATGCACATGTGGCTCGCGGTGGCGGGGGACTCCCCGACCGCGATGCGCATCCCGGGCGCGGTGGCCATGGCGGCGTCGGCCGGTCTGCTCGCCCTGCTCGGGCGGCGGCTGTTCACCACGCAGGCGGGCATCCTCGCCGGGCTGGCCTTCGCCGTCGTGCCGGTCACGACTCGCTTCGGGCAGGAGATCCGGCCGTACGCCTTCGCCGTGGCGGCGGTGCTGCTGTCGACGCTGCTGCTCGCGCGGGCGCTGGACAAGCCGTCGTTCAAGGTGTGGGTCGCCTACACGCTGTCGGTGCCGCTCATCGGCTGGAGCCACCTGGCCTCGATGGCGGTGCTCGGCGCACACCTCGTGATGATCGTGATCGCGCGTCGCGCGGGCGACAAGATCGTGGGCTGGGCGTACACGGCGGCCTTCACGCTGGGCATGTGCTTCGTCGTCCCGATGGCCGTCTCGGGCTCGGGCCAGAGCGGCCAGATCGCCTGGAACAACCCCGGCATCGACGACCTGATGGACTTCCCCATGAACCTCTTCGGTTCCTGGGCGGTGGCCGTGCCGGTGATGGCGCTCGGCACGGTCGGGCTGTTCTTCGCGGGCCGGCTGGCCCTTCCGCTGGCCGCCTGGATCGTGCTGCCGCCGGTCGTGACGTACGTCACCGCCGCGCAGCTGCACCTCTTCCTGCCGAGGTATCTGCTGTTCACCGCGCCCGCGTGGGTGCTGCTCGCGGCCGTCGCAGTGGTCCGGATCGCAGGCCCGGTGGCCGGTGCGAAGGCCGGTACGGGGGCGGCGGCCCGGCGCGGCTTCGGCTGGGTGCTCGTGGCGGCCACGGTCGCCGGGATCGCCTTCCAGTCGCTGCCCGGCATCCGTGAGACCCGGCAGAACGCGCTGGGCGAGCCGGACTTCCGGGGCGCCGCGCAGCTCATCGAGGCCGGGCAGAAGAAGGGCGACGGCATCGTCTTCAGCGGTGTGATGACCGAGCGCCGGGCCATGGACTACGAGCTGCGCGACGACTCGGGCCGTCCCAAGGACTGGCTGATGTACCGCACACCGCAGCAGCGGGGCTCGTTCGACGCGGCCGAGTGCCCGCATCCCGCCAAGTGTCTGGCCAAGGCCGACCGGCTCTGGCTCGTGTCGACCACGCTCGACGGGAAGCCGTTCAGCGCCATGCCCAAGACGTCGGCGACCGTGATCCAGCGAAGCTTCAAGGTCGTGAAGACCAAGAAGCTCAAATACCTCCAGCTCGTGCTCCTCGAAAGGACGCGCGCGGCGACGGACGACTCCTCCGAGGAGAACGACGACGCAGGCAAGCGCAAGGTGCATACCTGAGTTGGGTTGCCGGACGCGGGGCCGGTCCCGCGTCCGGTGGGGGGCAAACAGAGAAATGGGGAGGGAAAGAGATGTCGTACGACGTGGGGGCGGACGTGGCTGTCACCGTGGTGATGCCTACGTACAACGAAGCTGCCAATCTGCCGAGAATGGCCGAGGCTGTGCTTCAACTGCCGCTGAACGGGCTCCACTTGAAGGTAGTGGACGACTCTAGTCCGGATGGTACAGGACGGATCGCCGAGGAGCTGGCGGAGAAGTACAACGGGGACGGGCGGCGCCGGATGAGCGTGCTGCACCGGACCGAGAAGGACGGCCTGGGGCGTGCGTACGTCGCGGGCATGAGCGCCGCCGTCGACGAGGGCGCGCAGTACGTCGTCCAGATGGACGCCGATGGCAGCCACCCCGTGGAAGCGGTCCCACGCATGCTCGGCACCGCCGTGGCCTCGGGCGTCGGCCTGGTCATCGGCAGCCGGTACGTCGAGGGCGGCCAGCTCGACGACGACTGGGGCGCGCACCGGGTGCTGCTGTCCCGTTTCGCCAACCGCTACGCGCGTACGGTGCTCGGCACGAAGATCCGCGACATCACCGCGGGCTTCAACCTGTGGTCCGCCCAGACCCTGCGCGACGTCGACCTGCACTCCCTGGACAGCGCCGGCTACAGCTTCCAGGTCGAGCTCAAGTTCAAGGCCGTACGCGCGGGTCACGCCGCCGTCGAGATCCCGATCCGCTTCGAGGAGCGGACCGAGGGCGTCTCGAAGATGACCCTGCGTACGCAGCTGGAGTCGGCCGTGGTGCCGGTGAAGCTGCGGCTCAAGCACAAGTAGGCGTGCGCGCAAGCAGGCCCGCAGAAACGCGAGCAGCAGTGGGTGAGTAGAAACGGGGACGGCGGCCTGCCGGGGGCGGGCCGCCGTTCTGTTCTCCGGCGGCCGTTCCGCCGGTCGAACGAGGTCTAGTGGCGAGGTCTACTGGTTCGCCGCCGCCGAGGCCTGGGACTCGCCGCGGCGGTGGATCTGGCGGAAGGTGAACTCGGCCAGGTCGTCGCCGGTGGTGAAGACCTTGGAGTCCTTCTGGGTCACGTCCTTGCCGTTGGTGAAACCGGCGACCGTGAAGTACGTGTAGCGGCCGTACGAGTTGGTGGTCGAGCGGCAGATCGCCGAGCGGCAGAAGGTCGGGACGCCCTCGCCGGCCAGGGACTGGACGACGCTCTTGTCGTCGGCGTCGTTCTTCGCCTTGAGGGCCTGGCCCTCGGCGTCGAAGACGGCCACGCCCACCGTCACGGCGATCCCGTCCTTCGTGTACGTGACGCGCATGAAGCGGGTGCAGTCGTTCTTGGTGAGAACCGGGCCGAGCGTGCCCTGGGCGGCCGACGCGCAGTTCTTCGTGGACGCCATCGCGCCCTTCTTGTAGACGGTCTCGCCCATCGTCAGCTGCGTACCCGGGAAGAGGAGGTCCGGGGCGAGCGGCGCGGTGTCCTTCTTGACGTTGCCTATGAAGTCCTTCGGATCCAGCGGCGGCGGCGCCGAGGTGGCCTCGAAGGACGGACCGGTGCCCGTGGTGTCCGACGGGATGGCCGCGGACGTGGGCAGCTCGGAGGCAGGCCTGTTCGACGCCTGGTCGTTGCCGTCCGCCGAGACCACGGCCATGGCCACGGCGGTGCCGACCGCGACCGTGGCGAGCGCGCCACCGCCGATCAGCAGCCATCTGCGGCGCCGGTTGCGCGTTTCGGACGCCTCGGCAAGCGCCGCCCAGTCCGGTGACTGACCGCCCCACTTCGGCGGTTGAGAACCTGATCCCCCGGAACCCCACGAGGGTCCCCCCTGCCCAAAGCTCATGGGGCGCATCTTAGACGGGACAAGGGGTGCGCTGGTCCGTCTCCGGCAGCACCGGGACCCCTGATGTGTCAAGCGGGAATGAGGCCAAAGGGGGTATCTCGGGGTGGTTGGTACGAGCCGGAGAGGGGCGGGGTCACTCGTTTTGACCCTTCCGGGGCGGCGCGAGTACTCTTGCACTTCGTTATGCGTATCGGCTTGGTCGTTCTCACGCGAGAGGCCCTTACGTAGGTTCCCTGGAGCAGTTACCAGTGGGCGGCATACGGGCAGCGTCCCCGGCATTGTCGTCCCCAGCTGCACGATCGCTTCAGTGATGCCATGTGTCAGGACCCATCCACTGAAGAAGCGAAGGCTACGAAGTGCGTACGTTCAGCCCCAAGCCCGGCGACATCACTCGCCAGTGGTATGTCATTGACGCTCAGGATGTCGTCCTGGGCCGTCTGGCGACCACCGCCGCGAACATCCTCCGGGGCAAGCACAAGCCGATTTACGCCCCCCACGTCGACGCTGGTGACTTCGTCATCATCATCAACGCCGACAAGGTGCACCTCTCCGGCAACAAGAAGACCCAGAAGCTGGCGTACCGCCACTCCGGTTACCCGGGTGGTCTGCGCTCCGTCCGTTACGACGAGCTGCTGGCGAAGAACCCCGAGAAGGCCGTCGAGAAGGCCATCAAGGGCATGATCCCCAAGAACACCCTGGGCCGTCAGGTGCTCTCGAAGCTGAAGGTCTACTCGGGCGACCAGCACCCGCACGCTGCCCAGCAGCCGGTGCCGTTCGAGATCACCCAGGTCGCGCAGTAGTTCCGGCCACCCCCTAAGACGAAAAAGAATCTGAGGAGAATCGTGGCCGAGACCACTGCCGAGCAGCCGGTAGAAGAGACTGAGACCGAGCTCGTCGAGAACGAGAACGTCGAGAGCTACACCACGGAGTCCGAGGTGCCCGTCGAGGGCGAGTACACCTCTGAATCCTCGGCGGACCTTGCCGGCCGCTTCGGCGACCCGCAGCCGGCCGCCGGCCTGGGCCGTCGCAAGAACGCCATCGCCCGCGTCCGGATCGTCCCGGGCTCCGGCAAGTGGAAGATCAACGGTCGCACCCTTGAGGACTACTTCCCCAACAAGGTGCACCAGCAGGAAGTCAACGAGCCCTTCAAGGTGCTCGAGCTCGACGACCGCTACGACGTTGTCGCCCGCATCTCGGGTGGCGGCGTCTCCGGTCAGGCCGGTGCCCTGCGCCTCGGCGTGGCCCGCGCCCTGAACGAGGCGGACGTGGACAACAACCGCGGCGCCCTCAAGAAGGCCGGATTCCTCAAGCGTGACGACCGTGCGGTCGAGCGCAAGAAGGCCGGTCTCAAGAAGGCCCGTAAGGCCCCGCAGTACAGCAAGCGCTAAATATCGCTCAGCTGTTCTGCACGAAACGCCCCGGCGGCACGTTCTGTGCCGTCGGGGCGTTCGTTTACCACAACCTTGGAACAGGTCCGGAAGTCTGCCTTGATACAGGCCTGCAAGGCAGCAGTCTTGCGACGGACCTGGGAGATATACAGGTCCGGGGGATATACCTGACAGGGGTCGTAGCCGGACCCTGACAAGGGCCGTAGCCGGACCCCTGGCCCGAGCCGCACGTTTCTGAGTAAGCCTGAGCAAGTTCGGAGGACACCAGTGGGACGACTCTTCGGGACGGACGGCGTACGCGGTGTCGCCAACGCGGATCTGACGGCCGAGCTCACGCTCGGCCTCTCCGTGGCGGCGGCGCACGTACTGGCCGAAGCGGGAACCTTCGAAGGCCACAGGCCGACGGCGGTGGTCGGACGGGACCCGCGCGCGTCCGGGGAGTTCCTGGAGGCCGCCGTGGTCGCGGGCCTCGCCAGCGCGGGCGTGGACGTCCTGCGCGTCGGCGTCCTGCCGACCCCCGCGGTGGCGTTTCTCACCGGTGCGCTCGGCGCCGACCTCGGTGTGATGCTCTCCGCCAGCCACAACGCCATGCCGGACAACGGCATCAAGTTCTTCGCCCGCGGCGGACACAAGCTCGCCGACGAGCTGGAGGACCGGATCGAGGCCGTCTACGAGGAGCACCGCACCGGCGCTCCCTGGGACCGGCCCACCGGCTCGGGCGTCGGCCGCGTCCGCTTGTACGAGGAGGGCTTCGACCAGTACGTCGCCCATCTCCTCACGGCCGTTCCGAACCGTCTGGACGGTCTGAAGGTCGTCCTCGACGAGGCGCACGGCGCTGCCGCCCGCGTCTCGCCCGAGGCCTTCACCCGCGCGGGCGCCGAGATCGTCACGATCGGCGCCGACCCGGACGGGCTCAACATCAACGACGGGTGCGGTTCCACGCACCTCGGGCTGCTCAAGGCCGCCGTCATCGAGCACGGGGCCGCCCTCGGCATCGCGCACGACGGTGACGCCGACCGGTGCCTCGCCGTGGACCACACGGGCGCCGAGGTCGACGGCGACCAGATCCTCGCCGTGCTCGCGCTCGCGATGCGGGAGCGGTCCGAGCTGCGGTCCGACACCGTGGTCGCGACGGTCATGTCGAACCTCGGGTTCAAGCTGGCCATGGAGCGGGAGGGGCTGTCCCTCGTGCAGACCGGGGTCGGGGACCGGTATGTGCTGGAGGAGATGAAGGAGCACGGGTACGCGCTCGGCGGCGAGCAGTCCGGGCACGTGATCATTCTTGACCACGCGACCACGGGCGACGGGACGCTGACCGGGCTGCTGCTCGCGGCGCGGATCGCTCAGACCGGTCGTACGCTGCGGGAACTCGCGTCCGTGATGGAGCGGTTGCCGCAGGTTCTCATCAACGTGCCCGATGTCGACCGGGCTCGGGTGGGGACGTCCGCGGAGTTGGCCTCGGCCGTGGCCGAGGCCGAGCGGGAACTCGGTGCGACCGGGCGGGTGTTGCTGCGGCCTTCCGGGACCGAGCCGTTGGTGCGGGTGATGGTCGAGGCGGCTGATATTGATCAGGCTCGGTCTGTGGCGGGGCGGTTGGCCGATGCGGTCAAGTCTGCGCTCGGTTGATTCTTGGGCCGGTCAGGGGGCGGGGGAGCCGTTCGTTGCGGGGTGCGGGGTGGCTGTGGCTGGACTGCGCAGTTCCCCGCGCCCCTAAAGGAAAAAGGACTGCGCAGTTCCCCGCGCCCCTCAAGCGCGCGCCCTCTGCCTTGACCACAGCCACTTCTGGGCCAGGAGGGTCAGTGTGCCCGCCAGGACGATGCCCAGGAGGTTCAGGAGGAGCTGGTTCGTCGAGCCGATGGTCTGGGTGGTGTCTCCGTAGCTGAGGGCCACGGCGGCGTTGGCGGCTGCCGGGACCGTGGTGACGGAGATGGCGACGCCGACCAGGAGGCCCGACTTGGCCGAGGTCAGGGAGAGGGTGCCGGCGATGCCCGCGAGGACCGCCACGACGAACGAGAACGCGTCGGGGGCGTAGACGAAGGCCGTGTTGGGGCGGTCGGCCTCCAACTGGGCCTCGCTGAACTGGCCGATGCTGTCCATGAAGAGGCTGAAGCCGACCGTCACCGCCATCGCCACCGCGAAGCCCACCAGCAGCGCGATCAGGGAGCGCAGGGCCAGGCGCGGGTGACGCTGGACCAGGGCCGTGCTGAAGCCGGCCAGCGGCCCGAACTCCGGGCCCACCGCCATCGCGCCCACGATCAGGATCGCGTTGTCGAGGACCACACCGCAGGCCGCGATCATCGTGGCGAGCGTGATGAAGGCGACGTACGTGATCGAGAGCGTCGACTCCTCGTGCGTCGCGTCCGCCAGGTGCTCCCACAGGACCGCGTCCGCGCCCTCGCCGGGGGCGTCGTCCTCCGCCTTGTCGGCGCGCTTCGACAGCGACAGGTCGATGTTCTCGACGGCGATCGAGCCGTGCGTGTCGATCTCCAACTCGCGCAGCCCGCCGATCAGTTCGTCGCCCGCCTCGCGCGCCACGTCGACCATCACGATGTCGCCGGCCGGGTTGCGGGCGGCACCGGGCACGACCGCCAGGTGCGTGGTGCCGACCGTGTTCTCGATCAGGCGGACCACGGCGTCGGTCCTGTCGGCCGGGGTGATCAGGCGGAGATGCAGCATGCCCGCAGAGTAGCCGCGGAGGGTGACGGCCCGGGGCACCGGCCGCGCGGCCCGTCCAGGGCTCGCCCGCAGCTCGCCCACCGCTGGTCCGCAGCTCGCCCACCGCTCGTCTACAGCTCGTCTACAGCTTGCGCAGGCTCAGTTTCTGCACCTTGTGGTCCGGGCCCTTGCGTACGACGAGGGTGGCGCGGCCGCGGGTCGGGGCCACGTTCTCCAGGAGGTTGACCTTGTTGATGGTCCGCCAGGTCGTCCGGGCGTAGTCGAGGGCCTCCTCCTCGGAGACCTGCGTGTACTTGCGGAAGTACGAGGACGGGTTCTGGAAGGCCGTCTCGCGCAGCCTGCGGAAGCGGTTCAGGTACCAGCTCTCGATGTCCTCGGCCCGGGCGTCCACGTACACGCTGAAGTCGAAGTAGTCGGCGAGGCCGACGCGGGTGCGGCCGTCGCTGCCGGGGAGGGCGGGCTGCAGGACGTTCAGGCCCTCGACGATCAGGATGTCCGGGCGGCGGACCGTGAGGCGCCTGCCGGGGACGATGTCGTAGATGAGGTGCGAGTAGACAGGGGCCGTCACCTCGTCCTTGCCCGCCTTGATGTCCGCGACGAAACGGGTCAGCGCCCGGCGGTCGTACGACTCCGGGAAGCCCTTCCGTGACATCAGGCCGCGGGCCTGGAGCTCCTTGGTGGGCAGCAGGAAGCCGTCCGTGGTGACCAGCTCCACGCGCGGGTGCTCGGGCCAGCGGGACAGCAGGGCCTGGAGGAGGCGCGCGACGGTGGACTTGCCTACGGCGACCGAGCCCGCGACGCCTATCACGAACGGCGTACCGGACTGGGAGCCCTTCTCGCCGAGGAACGTGTTCAGGGCGCCGCGCAGGCCGTCGGTCGCGCCCACGTAGAGGTTGAGGAGCCGGGAGAGCGGCAGATAGATGTCCCGTACCTCGTCGAGGTCGATGACATCGCCCAGGCCGCGCAGCTTCTCCACCTCCTCGGCGGTCAGGGGGAGCGGCGTCTTCTCACGCAGCGCGCTCCACTCCGAGCGGGTGAGGTCGACGTAGGGAGTCGCCTCCGGCCTGGGCCGGTGGGCGCTCCGCGGCAACGAGGAGACCGGTGAGATCACAGTTCATTGTTACGGGAGTTTGAACGGGGTGGCGGGTGGAGTCCGTCACGTCGGTGTTCTCTACACACGTCCGCCGCGGCGTCCGCTCGATTTCGATGGGTGTGTCTACACGCGTCCGGAGGTCTGGACCGCGTGACCGTACGGGGATAGCGTCCGGCCATCCGGGAGCGAGCCGCGTTCCGGTGTTCTGGGGGGTTGGGGTGGTCGTCATGACCGTGCGTTTCCGTGTGCCCGGATTCGGCAGACGCAGACCCGGGCCGACGGCCGGGGGCCCGTCGGTGGAACACGAGGGCCGGGTCTGCAGCGAGCTGGCCGTCGATCTGCCGGACGAGGACCTGGGGGAGTACCTCCACGACTGCATCGACCTGTACGAGATGGGCAGCAAGCCGCGCTGCGAGGAGGTCGAGTACCTGGGGCTGGTCCAGGAGGCGATCGACCGGATCGAGCGGGGCGAATAGGCGAATAAGCGGGGCGAACAGCGGGGAGCAGGGGAGCAAGGGGCGGGCAGAGGGCTCCCCGGCGGGAATTTCCGATATCGGGCACGCGGTACCGGGGCGGGGCGTGCGTCGGCATCTAGGCTGCCGCCATGTGCGGAATCGTGGGATACGTGGGGTCGCAGTCGGCGCTCGATGTGGTGGTGGCCGGACTGAAGCGGCTGGAGTACCGGGGTTACGACTCGGCGGGCATCGCGGTGCTCGCGGACGGTGGGATGGCGGCGGCGAAGAAGGCCGGCAAGCTCGCCAACCTGGAGAAGGAGCTGGTCGAGCGGCCGCTGCCGACCGGGTCAACGGGCATTGGCCACACGCGGTGGGCCACCCATGGAGGGCCGACCGACGCGAACGCGCACCCGCATCTCGACAACGCGGGGCGGGTCGCCGTCGTCCACAACGGCATCATCGAGAACTTCGCCGCCCTGCGCGCCGAGTTGGCGGACCGCGGGCACGAGCTGACCTCCGAGACCGACACCGAGGTCGTCGCGCATCTGCTCGCCGAGGAGTTCTCCGCCTGCGCCGACCTCGCCGAGGCCATGCGGCTGGTGTGCCGGCGGCTGGAGGGCGCCTTCACGCTGGTCGCCGTCCACGCCGACGAGCCGGACGTCGTCGTGGGGGCGCGGCGCAACTCGCCGCTCGTGGTCGGGGTCGGGGAGGGCGAGGCCTTTCTCGCCTCCGATGTCGCGGCGTTCATCGCGCACACCCGGTCCGCCATCGAGCTCGGCCAGGACCAGGTGGTCGAGCTGCGGCGGGACGCGGTGAGCGTCACCGGATTCGACGGACGGCCCGCCGAGGTGCGGCCGTACCACGTCGACTGGGACGTGTCCGCCGCCGAGAAGGGCGGCTACGACTACTTCATGCTCAAGGAGATCGCCGAGCAGCCGAAGGCCGTCGCCGACACGCTGCTCGGCCGCATCGACGCGAGCGGGTCGCTCTCGCTCGACGAGGTCCGGATTCCCGTCACCGAGCTGCGCGAGGTGGACAAGGTCGTCATTGTCGCGTGCGGGACCGCCTTCCACGCCGGGCTGATCGCCAAGTACGCCATCGAGCACTGGACGCGGATCCCGTGCGAGGTGGAACTCGCGAGCGAGTTCCGGTACCGGGATCCGATCCTGGACGCGCGGACGCTGGTGATCGCCATCTCGCAGTCCGGCGAGACCATGGACACGCTGATGGCGCTCCGGCACGCGCGGGAGCAGGGCGCCCGGGTGCTGGCCGTCTGCAACACGAACGGGTCGACGATTCCGCGGGAGTCCGACGCCGTTCTCTACACGCACGCGGGGCCGGAGGTCGCGGTCGCCTCGACCAAGGCGTTCCTCACGCAGCTCGTGGCCTGCTATCTCGTGGCCCTGTATCTGGGCCAGGTCCGCGGGACGAAGTGGGGCGACGAGATCCAGGCCGTGGTCCGTGACCTGTCCCGCATCTCGTGCGAGGTCGAGCGGGTGCTGGAGACCATGGAGCCGGTACGGGAGCTGGCCCGGTCGCTCGCCGGGAAGAACACCGTGCTCTTTCTTGGGCGCCATGTGGGGTATCCGGTCGCCCTGGAGGGCGCGCTCAAGCTCAAGGAACTCGCCTACATGCACGCCGAGGGCTTCGCGGCGGGGGAGTTGAAGCACGGGCCGATCGCTCTCATCGAGGAGGATCTGCCGGTGGTGGTGGTCGTGCCGTCGCCTCGCGGGCGGTCCGTCCTCCACGACAAGATCGTGTCCAACATCCAGGAGATCCGGGCCCGGGGTGCGCGGACGATCGTGATCGCGGAGGAGGGGGACGAGGCGGTCGTCCCGTACGCGGATCACCTGATCCGGATCCCGGCCACCCCGACGCTGCTTCAGCCGCTGGTGGCCACGGTGCCGCTGCAGGTCTTCGCCTGCGAGCTTGCCACCGCCCGGGGCAACGAGGTGGATCAGCCGCGGAACCTGGCGAAGTCGGTGACGGTGGAGTAGGGCGACTTCAGCGCCTCTATGAAGGGGGCGAAGGCTCCGGCCGGGAAGGTGAGGGTTGCCCTGGCCGGGGTCTTGGAGTCGCGGATGGCTATGTGGGTGGGGGAGTTCACGATCTCCACGCAGGAGTTGCCGTCACCTGCGCCCGAGTAGGACGACTTCCGCCAGTTGTCGGGGGTGGCCACGGTGCGCCTCATACTTCCTTGGACAGTCTGTGGATGAAGTCACGCGAACGCGCTGTGTCGAGTGACGCGGCTTCAACTCTACGGAAGAGCGTTCGAAACACGTTGAGTTGTGCGTCGGAATCGATGAGCGCTGCGGCGTGAGGCGCGTCGCCAACGGCTGTGTCCAGCCTGGGTACGGCGCCGCCTGCCATCATCATGGCGGTCCAGGACCCGCCGAACCCGTCCAGGTCGAACGGGATGACGCGCAGGGTGATGTGATCCGCCTCGGAGAGTTCGAGGAGGCTGGCGAGTTGGGCTCGTGAGGCGGCGCGGTCGTCGACCCGGATGCGCAGTGCCGCCTCATGGACAATCGCCTCGTAAGGCGTGGGATCGGAGCCTTCGAAGATCACCTTGCGTTGCATCCGGTGCCGGACGCGCAATTCCAAATCCTCGCTGGGGAGTTCGGGGATCCTGTCGGAGAAAATGGTGCGGGCGTAGTCCTCCGTCTGAAGAGGGCCGGGGATGTACAGGAACTGGACCTCCCGCAGGAACGTGGCGTGGTGCTCAAGTTCGGTGAGGTCGAGGAAGGGTGTGGGCAGTAGCCCTCGGTAGTCCTCCCACCAGCCGCGCGTTCGGTTGGTTGCCATGGCGACCAGCGAGTCGACGAGTGCCTGGTCCGTGCAGGCGTAGTTGGTGGCGAGGCGACGTAGGCGCTTTTCGCTCACGCCGGACAGCGCCGACTCGATCTGGTTGATCTGGACGGAGCTCACCCCGAGCGAGGTTGCCGCCTCGCGGCCCGTCAGTCCTGCCGCGTTGCGAAGTCTGCGTAGCTCGATCCCCAGGCGCATCTGACGTGCCGTTGGTTCGCGCCTCAACCCCATCGATTGCTCCCCTGTCCGACGCACCCGTGAACGCGGCTCGTTCGGGGTCAGATTACGCGATCGACTTGCCCAACCTTTAAATGCAGGTCTACCGTCGGTGACGCGACGCACACTCTGCGGAACGCCGGGACTCCCGGAAGCGCACCACTCCGTCCTGCCATGACGGCTGTGACACGGCCACCGCCCGCCATCGCCGCGCAACCCCAACCCCCCACCACCCGAACGGAGTTCACGCATGCCCGAAAGCGAGTCCGAACCCTGGGAGTACTCCCTCTACATCCCGAACGACCCCCGAGCCGTCACCATCTGCCGCCGCACGCTCCGCCTGATCCTCACCATGCACGGCCTGATCCGGCTCGTCGATGTCGCCGAACTCCTCGCGACCGAGCTGGTCGCCAACGCCGTATGCCACACGAAGGGACCCGCCGCCCTGCGGGTGCGCTGGTCGGCGGGTGTGCTGCGGATCGGCGCGTGGGACGCCGATCCGGAGCCGCCCGAACCGCCGGGGAAGCTGGAGCAGCTCGGTGACGCGGAGGAGGGGCGGGGGCTCGCACTGGTCCGCGCGTGCTCGGACCTGTGGGGCTGGCAACCGCTGTCCAGATTCGGCAACCGCGGCAAGTACGTGTGGTGCGAGTTGGCCTCGACGGCGTGAACGTTTCCCCGCCGCTCGAATGGGTGAACGCATCCCGATCGTCCGGATCTTCGGCCTCTCACTCCACCAAGGTTGCGCACATGGTTACGTCAGCTCACGAGGGCATGCACCGGATCTTCCAGGAGCGGCCCGAGATCCTGGGTCCCGTGTTCGGCCTGCTGGGCGTCCCGTTCGCCGTGAAGGCGACCGTCGACGCCGTCACCACGGACGTGACGGAGACCCGGCCGCTGGAACGCCGCGTGGACACCGTGCTGCGGATCGGCCCGTCCGACGGTGAGGACTTCCTGCTCGCCATCGAGTCGCAGTCGCGCAAGGTCGCGGGCAAGGAGTGGAGTTGGGCGTATTACGTCGCCTACCTCCAGGCGAAGTACGAACTGCCCGTGCTGCTGCTCGTGGTCTGTCAGGACGCAGCCACAGCCAAGTGGGCGACCGGCCCCTTCGACTGCGGCACGCGCGGCTGGACGGCTCTTCGGGTGTATCCGCTGGTCGCGGGGCCGGACAACCTGCCGGTGATCACGGACGTCAGGAGCGTGGCCAAGAACCTCCCGCTGGCCGTGCTCTCCGCCCTGGCACACGCCCGCAGCCCAGACTGCGACGCCATACTGGAAGCGATCAGCAGCGCCCTTCAGGAACTCCGGGAAACCGACCCTGACACCGCCGAGTACTTCTTCGACTTCCTGGAAGTCACTCTGGGTAAGACCCCAGCTGGAAAGAAATGGAAGGACATCATGTCGTTCGTCAGCTACTTCCCCGGCCGGGGGACGGTCCGTGAGACGGCCTATCTCGAAGGCGAGGCCAAGGGCGAGGCCAAAGGCGAGGCCAAGGGCAGGGCTGAAGGGGAGGCGAAGGGGATCCTGCTCGTACTGGAGGTGCGCGGCATCCCCGTACCGGACAGTGTGCGCGAGCGCATCACCACCTGTACCGATCTCGACCGCATGGACGCCTGGCTGGAGCGTTCCCGCACGGTCGAGCGGGCCGAGGACCTGTTCGCCGAGGACCCGGAGGTTCCTGGGACCACTCCTGAGCAGGCCTGAGTTGTTGGCTGACCAGCAAGACAGCCAACAGGACGAGCCGCCGGAGTGCTTGACCTCTTCCGGCGGATCGTAGAGTCCCCGGATGAGCATCATCGGCGTCGGGATCGACGTAGCTGAGATCGACCGGTTCGCGGCGTCGCTGGAGCGGACGCCCGGGATGGCCGAACGGCTGTTTCTGGAGAGCGAGTTGCTGTTGCCCAGTGGGGAGCGTCGGGGTGTCGCTTCCCTTGCCGCTCGCTTCGCCGCGAAGGAGGCGTTGGCCAAGGCGCTGGGTGCGCCGGGTGGTCTGCGCTGGACCGACGCCGAGGTCTACGTCGAGGACAGCGGGCAGCCGCGGCTGCGGGTTACGGGGACCGTCGCCGCGCGGGCGGCCGAGCTGGGAGTTCGGTCATGGCATGTCTCGTTGAGCCACGACGCGGGGGTGGCTTCGGCGGTGGTGCTGGCGGAGGGATAGCCCTCCCGCCGGCCCCCCACCCCGCAGACAGAGCAACTGTCGTACGAGTCCCAGCGACACGCCGTACGCGCGGCGTGTCGCTGGGACTCTCCGCACACTTGGCCTCTTGCACCTGTCGGCACGGCATCAGGGAGACTCGACGGCATGCGTACTGCGTACAGCGTGGGGACGGTGAGGGGCGCCGAGCGGGAGCTGATGGCACGGCTGCCGGACGGGGCGTTGATGCAGCGGGCTGCGGCCGGACTCGCCGCGGCCTGTGCCGAGTTGCTGGGGCGGGTGTACGGAAGCCGGGTCGTCCTGCTGGTCGGAAGTGGCGACAACGGCGGCGACGCCCTCTACGCCGGGGCCCGGCTGGGCAGGCGTGGCGCGGGCGTCACGGCCGTGCTGCTGGCACCCGAGCGCACCCATGCCGGCGGGCTCGACGCCCTGCTGCGGGCGGGCGGCACGGTTGTGCGAGGGGCGGACGCGGCTGAAGAACCGATCCGTCGTGCCGACCTCGTCGTCGACGGGATCGTGGGCATCGGGGGGAAGGGTGGCCTGCGGCCCGACGCCGCCCCCCTCGCGGAACTGGCCCGCGAATCCCGCGCCGCCGTCGTGGCCGTCGATCTGCCCAGCGGCGTCGAGGCCGACAGCGGGGAGGTGCGGGGCGCCGCCGTGCGCGCCGATCTGACCGTGACCTTCGGGACGCACAAGCCCGGGCTGCTCGTCGATCCCGCGAAGGAGTACGCCGGGTCCGTGCGGCTTGTCGATATCGGGCTCTCGTTGCCCGATGTCGCCGAGCTGGAGGCCCTGCAGCACGCCGACGTGGCCGCGCTGCTGCCCGTGCCCGGGGCCGAGAGCGACAAGTACCGGCGCGGGGTCGTGGGAATCGCTGCCGGGTCCGCCCGGTATCCCGGCGCGGCCGTGCTGGCCGTCGCCGGGGCCCTGCGGGGCGGGGCCGGAGCCGTACGGTACGTCGGGCCGGCCGGGGACGCGGTGATCGCGCGGTTCCCGGAGACGCTGGTGTCGGCCGGTTCGCCCGAGCGGGCCGGGCGGGTGCAGGCCTGGGTCGCGGGGCCGGGAGTGGGCGACGACGCCGATTCCGTGGCGGCTGTGTTGAAGAGCGATGTGCCGGTGCTTGTCGATGCCGACGGGCTGCGGTTCGCGGAGCGGGGTGTCGTACGGGCTCGGACCGCGCCCACTCTGCTGACGCCGCACGCCGGTGAGGCCGCCGCGCTGCTCGGCGTCTCGCGGGACGAGGTCGAGGGGGCGCGGCTGGCCTCTGTACGGGAACTCGCGGCGGCGTACGGGGCGACCGTGCTGCTCAAGGGGTCGACCACCCTCGTGGCCGAGCCCGGTGGTGGGCCCGTGCGCGTGAATTCCACCGGTACCGCCTGGCTCGCCACCGCCGGGAGCGGGGACGTGCTGTCGGGGCTGACCGGGTCGCTGCTCGCCGTTGGGCTCGGGGCGCTCGACGCCGGCAGCGTGGGGGCGTATCTCCACGGGCTGGCGGGGCGGTTCGCGGCGGACGGGGCGCCCGTGGGGGCGTACGACGTGGCCGACGCGGTACGGGAGGCCTGGCGGGACGTCATGCGGGACGTCCTGGAGGGCTGAGCCGCTCCCCCTGTCCCGCCGCAGTCCCGCCGGGCCCCTCCCCTGTCCCGCCGCAGGCCACCCGCCGTACCCCGTCCGCGTGCGCACAACGGGCGACCCTTCCGCGCGGCTGAGCCCCGTACGCCGGTCCGGGGGTTTCGCTGGGGGCATGGTCCGTCAGAGAACCGTTGCCGTGTTGGTCGCCGTCATCACGGCGCTGTCCGTGCCGGGGGCCGTCGCGGAGCCTCCTCCCGCCCCCGGCGCCCTCGGTGCCTCCGGGGTTCCCGCGCCGCTGAGCGAGCTGGTGCCCGGGGTGCCCCCCGGTCCGTCCCAGCCCTGGCACTTGGACACTCCCGACCAGGCGCTGGCCCCGAAGGTCTACACGCCGACGGCCGAGGAGGACGCCGCGGAGCCGGCCGACGCCGACGCGGAGAGCGACGAGCTGATCGAGTACGTACCGCTGAGCGACGCCGTGGCCCGTCAGTCGGGGGTCGTGGCGTGCAGCAAGCAGACCGGGCCGTACCAGCGGCAGGTCGAGCGGTGGCTGCGGCTCAGGGTGGACGGGAGGCAGTCGGCGAACGACTGCCGGGCCATCCGGGCCTTTCAGATCAGATACGGGATCCGGCCCGACAGCGGCTTCGCCGGGCCCGTGACCTGGGCGAAGATGCAGCTCCTGGCGGCCGCGAGGAACCCGAACGCCGCCGGGAAGTGTCCCGTACGGGCCTACCGGGTCGCCTGTGTCGACCTCACCCGGCAGCTGACCTGGGTCCAGAAGGGCACGAAGGTGCTGTTCGGGCCGGTGCCGATCCGCAGCGGGAAGGCCGGGTACCGGACCAGGAGCGGCTGGTTCCGCGTCTACTGGAAGCACAAGAACCACTGGTCGACGCTCTACAACACCCCCATGCCGTACAGCCAGTTCTTCAGCGGTGGCCAGGCCTTCCACGGCATCTACGGCAGCGTCTACAACCCGCCCGGCTCCATGGGCTGCGTGAACATGCGGATCGCCGACGCCCGCACGCTGTGGGGCGCGCTCTACCAGGGCGACAGCGTGTACGTGTGGGGCCGCAGGCCTGGTACCTGAGGGCTGTGTCCGACCCCTCTGAGACACTGGGCACGATGACTGAAACTGCACCCGCGCGGGCCCGCGCCGAGATCGACCTGGCCGCACTGCGGGCCAATGTGCGGGCTCTGCGTGCCCAGGCGCCGACCGCCGCCCTCATGGCGGTGGTCAAGTCCGACGCGTACGGACACGGGGCACTCCCGTGCGCCCGCGCGGCCCTGGACGCCGGTGCGACCTGGCTCGGCACGGCCACGCCCGAGGAGGCCCTGGCCCTGCGCGCGGCCGGTCTCGACGGGCGGATCATGTGCTGGTTGTGGGTCCCCGGCGGGCCCTGGCGGGCGGCCGTCGAGGCCGATCTGGACCTGGGGATCAGCGGGCTGTGGGCGCTGCGGGAGGCCGTGGAGGCCGCGCGTGCGTCCGGCCGTACCGCCCGCGTCCAGCTCAAGGCCGACACCGGGCTCGGGCGGAACGGCTGCCAGCCCGCCGACTGGCCCGAGCTCGTCGCCGAGGCCCTGCGCGCCGAGGCCGAGGGGCTCGTCCGGGTCACCGGTCTGTGGTCCCACTTCGCCTGCGCGGACGAGCCCGGCCATCCCTCCGTCCAGGCCCAGCTCAGCTGCTTCCGCGAGATGCTGGCGTACGCGGAGGGGCAGGGCGTGCGCCCCGAGGTGCGGCACATCGCCAACTCGCCCGCCACGCTCACGCTCCCCGACAGCCACTTCGACCTCGTACGGACCGGGATCGCGGTGTACGGAATCTCGCCCAGCCCCGAGCTGGGCACCCCGGCCGACCTCGGGCTGCGCCCGGTGATGACCCTGTCGGCGTCGCTGGCACTGGTGAAGCACGTACCGGCGGGGCACGGCGTCAGTTACGGACACCACTACGTCACGGCGGGCGACACGACCCTCGGCCTGGTGCCCGTCGGGTACGCGGACGGCATTCCGCGCCACGCCTCCGGCACCGGGCCCGTCCTGGTTGCCGGCAAGTGGCGGACGGTCGCGGGACGGGTCGCGATGGACCAGTTCGCGGTCGACCTCGGTGGCGACGAGCCACCGGTCGGCGAGCGCGTGGTCCTCTTCGGCCCCGGCGACCACGGTGAACCCACCGCCGAGGACTGGGCCCAGGCGGTCGGCACGATCGCCTACGAAATCGTCACCCGGATCGGAACCCGGGTGCCGCGCGTTTACGTGAATACCGAACAAGCGGGGTAACCGCATAGATGCCGGACACGGCATCGCGGGAACCGGCGGCAACAGCACGACCTGCAGCAACAGCAGCACCGACAGTGGTGGACATGGGCAGCACCCCGGCGAAGAGGAGCGGTACGTGAGCGAGAGCAGCGCGGAGGCCGCCGTGGACGCGGCCACGGCCGCAGCCTCGGCCGTCTCCGCGGCGGGGGGCGCGAACTGGCGCAGGGCCGGGATCGCCGGCGCCGCGATAGGCGTGGTCGCCGCGGGCGCCGCCGCCGGAGTCGCCATAGAGCGGCTCACGGTCGGCCGGGGCATGCGCAGGAAGGCCCGGCTCGCCCTCGACTCGACCGGTCCGTACGGGTCGTTGCGCGGCATGCCCGGCAAGGCCGTCGCGGACGACGGCACGGAGCTGTACTACGAGGTCGACGAGGTGGAGCCCGACTCCACCCTCGCCCCGCGCCGCCGCCGGCTCTTCGGCCGCAAGTCCCCCGCCCCCGTCACCGTCGTCTTCAGCCACGGCTACTGCCTCAGCCAGGACTCCTGGCACTTCCAGCGGGCCGCGCTGCGTGGTGTCGTGCGGACCGTCCACTGGGACCAGCGCAGCCACGGCCGCTCCGCGCGGGGCGTGGCCCAGGTCGAGGACGACATGCCGGTCACCATCGACCAGCTCGGCCGCGACCTGAAGGCCGTCATCGACGCCGCCGCGCCCGAGGGCCCGATCGTCCTCGTCGGCCACTCGATGGGCGGCATGACGGTGATGGCGCTGGCCGACCAGTACCCCTCCCTGATCCGCGAGCGGGTCGTCGGCGTCGCCTTCGTCGGTACGTCGTCGGGGAAGCTCGGCGAGGTCAACTTCGGGCTGCCCGTCGCGGGCGTCAACGCGGTGCGGCGGGTGCTCCCCGGAGTGCTGAAGGCCCTGGGGCAGCAGGCCGCGCTGGTGGAGCGCGGGCGGCGGGCCACGGCCGACCTGTTCACCGGGATCATCAAGCGGTACTCGTTCGCCTCCAGGGACGTCGACCCGGCGGTCGCGCGGTTCGCGGAGCGGCTGATCGAGGGCACGCCCATCGACGTGGTCGCGGAGTTCTACCCGGCCTTCACCGACCACGACAAGACGGAGGCGCTCGCGCACTTCGCCGAGATGCCCGTGCTCGTACTGGCCGGGGTCAAGGACCTCGTCACGCCGAGCGAGCACAGCGAGGCCATCGCCGACCTGCTGCCGGACGCCGAGCTGGTGCTCGTGCCGGACGCCGGGCACCTGGTGATGCTGGAGCACCCGGAGGTCGTCATAGACCGGCTGGCCGACCTCCTCACCCGCGCGGGAGCCGTCCCGGCAGGGGCTACCGTGGGTGGCTATGGAAGCACCAGCAGCACCGCGCAACCCGGCTGAGTCCTCGGGACCCTCGGAGCCTTCCGTGGCCGGCGTCACCACTGAGATCACGGTCAACTCACCCGAACAGATGCGGGAGTTGGGCCGTCGGCTCGCCAAGCTGTTGCGGGCCGGTGACCTCGTGATGCTCACCGGCGAGCTCGGCGCGGGCAAGACGACGATGACCCGCGGGCTCGGCGAAGGGCTCGGTGTGCGGGGCGCGGTCACCTCGCCGACCTTCGTGATCGCGCGCGTGCACCCGCCCCTCGGGGACGGTCCGCCGCTGGTCCACGTGGACGCGTACCGCCTGGGCGGCGGGCTCGACGAGATGGAGGACCTCGACCTCGACGTCTCGCTGTCCGACTCCGTGATCGTCGTGGAGTGGGGCGAGGGCAAGGTCGAGGAGCTGGCCGACGACCGGCTGCACGTCCTCATCCACCGGGCCGTCGGCGACACCGATGACGAGGTACGGCACGTCACGCTGACGGGGGTCGGGGAGCGGTGGGCGACGGTCGGGCTCGGCGTGCTCTCCGCTTGATCCGGCTTCGACCGCTTGATCCGGCTCGACCGCGTGATCTGGCTCGTCCGGCTGATCCGACTGGTCCGGCCTGGGCCTCGTAGGTTCGCCCCAACATTCCGACAAGGCGTCGGGAAGATGTTGCGTCGGGCGGCTTCGGCGTGGTCACATGGACGGAGGAGTTGGTTAGGTCTACCTAACCACGTCTGCTCCCGGAGCCCATAGGAGGCCGCCATGGCGACGTCTGAACGTGATGTGACGCGTCCGTCGGTGCCGGTGGAGTCGACTCCGACCGGGGTTTCCATGCGGGAGTTGCTTGCCGCCGGGGTGTTTGCGCGGGTCGTTTCCACGGCCCCGCCCCCGCCACCGTCGGCTGAGCCGGTGCGGGAGTCGCGGCCTCGGGCCGCCTGAGCGTTCTGCGGGGGTGCGCCGTTCCCCGCGCCCCTGGCGGGGCGCTCGTGTTGGTCTATTTGATCACTGTGACCCTTGTGCCGATGGTGGCGAATTCCCACATGGCTGTGCCGTCCTCGCGGGATTCTCGGATGCCGCCGAGCTTCTTCGAGGAGGCGGGGGCGGAGGTCGTGCCGTTCACTGCCGCGCTGAAGCCGATCGCTACGCCGGACACGTTCGTGAAGCGGACCACGTGTTCCACGGCGACGCCGTCCGAGCCGGTGATCTTGCCGGAGCGGGAGGTGACGGCGTACTCGGCGGGCGTGGGATCCACCGTTCCGGGGGTCACCCCGAACGTCCGCTTGACCCGGTCACCCGACCCGACGAGCCACACGCGGTCGTCGTCCACCGAGTAGACGACCCGTCGTCCCGTGCCCGAGGCGGCGGGCAGTGCCGTCGGGTGCTGCTTGTCCCGGGGGGCCTTGGCGGCCGCGGTCGCCGAGGACTCGCCGGGCCGGGAGGAGCCCAGGCCCCCCGGCACGTCCGCCGACGCCTGGTAGGCCAGGAACCCGATCGCGGCGAGCGCCGTCGCGGTGAGCCCGGCCACGATTCCCGAGCTGCTCCGAAACACCTTGGGTGCCCACCTCTCGTACGGCATTTGTGGTTTCTGTGACGTTAGCAGCAGGTCTGCGGCGGATTGGGGCGGCCGTGCTCCGAGCCCGGGCGCCGTAGGCTGTTCGCGTGCTCTTGCTCGCTCTGGATACCGCCACCCCCGCAGTCACCGTCGCGCTGCACGACGGGACGTCCGTCATCGCCGCCTCCAGCCAGGTGGACGCGCGCCGGCACGGGGAGTTGCTCCTGCCGGCCGTCGACCGGGTGCTCGCCGAGGCCGGGCTGCGGCTCGACGCCGTCACCGGCATCGTTGTCGGCGTGGGCCCCGGCCCGTACACCGGACTGCGCGTCGGTCTGATGACCGCCGACACCTTCGGACTCGCGCTCGGCATCCCCGTACACGGACTGTGCACGCTGGACGGTCTCGCGTACGCGGCCGAGGGAGCTGTTGCCGACGGGCCTTTCGTCGTGGCTACCGACGCCCGGCGCAAAGAGGTCTACTGGGCGCGGTACGCCGACTCGCGTACCCGGGTCACCGAGCCCGCCGTCGACCGGCCGGGCGACCTGGACATCGGCGATCTGCCAGCCGTCGGCGCGGGTGCGCTGCTCTACCCCGACACCTTCCCGGACGCGCGCGAACCCGAGCACGTCTCGGCCGCCGCGCTCGCGTCCCTGGCGGCGGAACGGCTGGCCGCGGGCGAGGAGTTGGAGGCGCCCCGGCCCCTCTATCTGCGTCGGCCGGACGCCCAGGTGCCCAAGAACTACAAGGTGGTCACCCCCAAGTGACGACCGCGGTGCTGCGTGAGATGCGCTGGTGGGACATCGAGCCCGTGCTTGAACTGGAGAAGGACCTCTTCCCCGAGGACGCCTGGTCGCGGGGCATGTTCTGGTCGGACCTGGCCCATGCGCGGGGGCCGGGGGCGACTCGGCGGTACGTCGTGGCCGAGACCGCGGCGGACACCGCGGGAGGTGCGCGGATCGTCGGATACGGCGGGCTCGCCGCCGCCGGGGACGTCGGTGACGTGCAGACCATTGCCGTCGCCCGGGAGCACTGGGGCACCGGCCTCGGCGCGCAGCTCCTGACCGAGCTGCTGCGGGCCGCGACGGCGTTCGAGTGCGCCGAGGTGATGCTCGAATGCCGCATCGACAACGTCCGCGCCCAGAAGCTGTACGAGCGTTTCGGCTTCGAGGCGATCGGTTTCCGGCGCGGCTACTACCAGCCGGGGAACGTGGACGCGCTCGTCATGCGACTCAACGACCCATCGACATCCGTACAAGGAACCGAGATCAATGGCTGACGAAATCAATGGCTGACGAACCGCTCGTCCTCGGCATCGAGACCTCCTGCGACGAGACCGGCGTCGGCATCGTCCGCGGCACGACCCTGCTCGCGGACGCGATCGCGTCCAGCGTCGACGAGCACGCGCGTTTCGGGGGTGTGGTGCCCGAAGTCGCGTCCCGTGCGCACCTGGAGGCGATGGTCCCCACCATCGAGCGGGCGCTGAAGGAGGCGGGCGTCGGCGCGAGGGATCTGGACGGGATCGCCGTCACCGCAGGCCCCGGGCTCGCGGGCGCCCTGCTCGTCGGGGTGTCGGCGGCGAAGGCGTACGCGTACGCGCTGGGCAAGCCGTTGTACGGGGTCAACCACCTCGCCTCGCACATCTGCGTGGACCAGTTGGAGCACGGGGCGCTGCCCGAGCCGACCATGGCGCTGCTCGTCTCCGGCGGGCACTCCTCGCTGCTGCTCTCCTCGGACATCACCAGTGACGTACGGCCCCTGGGCGCGACCATCGACGACGCGGCCGGTGAGGCCTTCGACAAGATCGCGCGCGTGCTGAACCTCGGGTTCCCCGGCGGGCCGGTCATCGACCGGTACGCGAAGGAGGGGGACCCGGGTGCCATCGCTTTCCCACGCGGGCTCACCGGGCCGCGGGACGCCGCGTACGACTTCTCGTTCTCCGGGCTGAAGACCGCCGTGGCGCGGTGGATCGAGGCCAAGCGGGCCGCCGGGGAGGACGTGCCGGTGCGGGATGTGGCCGCGTCCTTCCAGGAGGCCGTCGTCGATGTGCTGACCCGCAAGGCCGTACGTGCCTGTCGTGACGAGGGTGTCGACCACCTGATGATCGGCGGGGGAGTCGCCGCGAACTCTCGGCTGCGGGTGCTCGCGCAGGAGCGGTGCGAGGCCGCGGGGATTCGGCTGCGGGTGCCGCGGCCGAAGTTGTGCACGGACAACGGGGCGATGGTCGCCGCGCTGGGCGCGGAGATGGTTGCCCGGGGGCGGGCCGCCTCCGACTGGGATCTGTCCGCGGACTCGTCGTTGCCGGTGACCGACACGCATGTCCCCGGGCAGTCGCATTCACCTTCGCATGGCCACGATCATGATCATGTGCATGAGGTCAGCAAGGGCAATCTGTACTCATGACCGTTGCGTTGATGTGGGAGGCGCGGGCCGTCCCGGGGCGGGGAGAAGAGCTGCTTGCGTGGGCGAGGGGGCAGGACCTCCCGGCGCGGCCCCTGCGTCGGGAGGTCCTGCGGGCTCCGGGGGATCGGGTGCTCGTCATTACGTGGTGGGATGCCGCGTATGACTCTGAGCTGCCTGAATTGCCGGAGCCGGCTGGGGAGTTGGTTGCGCGGGCGGTTCATCGGTGGCGGTTCGAGGTTGTGGAGGGGTAGGGGTGCGGGTGCGTTGTGGCTGGTCGCGCCCCGCGGCGGAGCCGCAGATCGATACAGCCCCGTGCCCCTGAAAGACAAAAGATTGTGCCGTTCCCCGCGCCCCTAAAATGCCTCCGTCTCCCTTGATTCGCACCGCAGTTGGCGTTCCGGACCCAGTTGGCGTTCCGGGCCCGTCAGGTTTATGCGGGCCGTGTGGTGGGTGTTCGTGCTGGAGCTGCCCAGTCGGAGTTCCAAAGCACCCGGTTCCACTACGCGTTGGCCCCTGCGGTCCGTGAACGCCGACAGGTCCGGGTGGAAGGTGAACGTGATGCGGCGGGCCTTGCCGGGGGGCAGGGTCAGGCGGTGGTAGCCGATCAGGCGGACGTCGGGGCGGGTTACGCGGGCCACCGGGTCGTGGAGGTAGAGCTGGACCACCTCCGTGCCTTCTCGGGGGCCCGTGTTGCGGACCGTGACCGACACGTCGTACGAGTCGTCCGTGCCGATCTCCGTTTCCTCTCCCCCGTCCTGCTCCTCATTCTTCTCCCCGTCCTCGATGTTCTCCCAGGTGAAGTCCGTGTAGCCGAGGCCGTGGCCGAAGGGGTGGAGGGGGGTCGGGTCGAGGTTGCTGACCGTGCCGGCCAGGCCCAGTGGGGGCTGGAGGTAGGTCCACGGCTGGCCGCCGGGCTCCTGCGGGACGCTCACGGGGAGCCTGCCCGACGGGTTCACGCGGCCCGACAGCACGCCTGCCACTGCCGGGCCGCCCTCCTCCCCCGGGAAGAACGCCTGTACCGAGGCGGCCAGTTGGTCCTTCCAGCGGCCCAGCGCGTAGGGGCGGCCGGTGAGCAGGACCAGTACGACGGGGGTGCCTGTGGCTGTCAGGGTGTCCAGCAACTTGGCCTGTACGCCCGGGAGTTGGAGGTCGCCGACGTCGCAGCCCTCGCCCGATGTGCCCCGGCCGAAGAGGCCCGCCCGGTCGCCCAGTACCGCCACGCAGACGTCCGCCTCGGCGGAGCGGGCCACCGCCTCCGCGAAGCCCGAGGTGTCCGGGTCCGTGGTGTCGCAGCCTTCGGTGAACGTGACCTTGGCGTCAGGGAGTTCGGTGCGCAGGGACTCCAGGAGGGTGGGGATCTCGATGCCCATCGGCAGGCCGGGGTGGTTGACGCCCACGTGGGAGGGGAACGAGTAGCAGCCCAGCATGGCCAGGGCGTCGGCGGCGCGCGGCCCGACCACGGCGATCCGGGTGTCGGGGGCGAGGGGGAGCAGGCCGTCCGGGTTGGAGAGCAGGACGACGGACTCCTCGGCGAGGCGGCGGGCCAGCACGCGGTTCGCGGTCGAGTCCAGGTCGATCGGGCCGGTGGGCTCGGGGGTCCAGCCCTCGTCCAGCAGGCCCAGTTCGCACTTCTGGCGCAGGACGCGGGCCGCCGCCCGGTCCACCAGGGATTCCGGGACCGTGCCCGCGCGTACCGCCTCGACCAGGGGGGTGCCGTAGCAGCGGAGGGTGGGGAGTTCGACGTCGACGCCGGCCGCCAGGGCCGCGTGGGCGGCCTCCGCCTTCGTGCCCGCGACCCGGTGGAGGGTCTCCAGGAAGCCGACGCCGTAGTAGTCGGACACGACCGTGCCGGTGAACTGCCATTGCTCCCGCAGGAGTTCGGTCAGCAGATACGGATCCGCGGAGGCGGGTACGCCGTCCGTGTCCGTGTACGCGGCCATCACCGAACGGGCCCCGCCCTCGCGGAGCGCGAACTCGAACGGCGGCAGGGTGATGTCGGCGAACTCGCGGACACCCGCGCGTACGGGGGCGAGGTTGCGGGCGCCCGCGGAGGACGCGTACCCCGCGAAGTGCTTGAGCGTGGCGATGATTCCGGCGGCCTCCAGGCCGCGGACGTAGGCCGCGCCGATCGTGCCGACCAGGTAGGGGTCCTCGCCGATGGTCTCCTCGACGCGGCCCCAGCGCGGGTCCCGTACGACGTCCAGGACGGGGGCGAGGCCCTGGTGGACGCCGACGGAGGCGAGGTCTTGGCCGATGCGGTGGGCCATCTCCTCGACGAGGGCCGGGTCGAAGGTGGCGCCCCAGGCCAGGGGGACCGGGTACGCGGTGGCGCCCCAGGCCGTGAAGCCCGCCAGGCACTCCTCGTGGGCGACCGCGGGGATGCCGAAGCGGCCGGCCTCGGCGATGCGGTGCTGGGCGCGGGCCAGTGCCTGCGCGCCGAGGGCCGGGTCCACGGGGGCCGTGCCGAAGGAGCGGGTCAGCTGGCCCAGGCCGTGGGGGATCAGCTCGTCCCAGTCGAAGTCGGAGGCCATCTCGTCCTGGTTCGGGGCGACTCCGTCGCCGTCCGTGGCCGCGCCCACCCACACGCCGTACAGCTGGGCGGTCTTCTCCTCCAGGGTCATCCGGGCGAGCAGGTCATCGACCCGGGCCTCGGCGGGCAGGGCGGGATCACGCCAGGGGGCGGTGGTCATGAAACTCCTGTCGGGGTCCAGAGGATTCATTTGCCGCCGACTCCCATCAGGCCGCCGATCAGGGCGCGGCGGGCCACCAGGTAGACGGCGAAGATGGGGATGCCGGAGAGGACTACCGAGGCGAGCAGGGCGGGGATGTTCACGCCGAACTGGCTTACGTAGTTGAAGAGTCCGAGGGTCAGGACGCGTGGGCCGTCGGACTGGGTGAAGATCAGCGGGAAGAGGAAGCCGTTCCAGGCCTGGAGCGCCGCGAAGATGACGACCGTGCTGATGCCGCCCTTGGCGAGCGGGATGGCGAGCTGGAAGAGCATGCGCTGGGGGGACGCTCCGTCCAGGGCCATCGCCTCGTACAGGTCCTCGGACACGTCCCGGAGAGTGCCGACGAGGACGAGGACCGAGACCGGCATCGCGAAGGCCGCCGTCGGCAGGATGACCGCCAACAGGCTGTCGTACAGGTTGAGTTTGGCGATCAGGAGATAGAGGGGGATCACGACCGCCTGGGCCGGGATCGCGACGCCGAGGAGGAACAGCCGGAAGGCCAGGCCCGACCAGCGGTTGCGGGTGCGGACGGCGACGTACGCGATCGGGACGGACAGCACGAGGACGATGGCGACGACCGAGACGGCCACGATCGCGGTGTTGCTGAGCAGATGGCCGAAGCCGCTGTTCAGCACGGTGTTGTAGTTGTCGAGCGTCGGACTCGTGGGCGGGCTCAGCGGGTTGCCGGTGAGCGCCTTGTCCTGGCTGGTGAGCGAGGCCGACACCATCGCGTAGATGGGGATGATGACGACCGCGAGCCAGAGGACGGAGCCCAGGCCCGCGAGCGGGTTGGCACGCTTGGTCCAGTGCCGGCGGCGGCGTGGCGCGGGTGGCCCGGTGGGACGCTCCCCGGTCTTCACGGGATGCTGACGCGGCAGCGTATCGTGTGACACTCCGTCACATCCCTTCGCGGGTACTGCGCATGCGGCCGAAGCCGGTCAGCCGCACGAGGATCAGGGACAGCCCCGTGGCGGCCACCACTAGGAAGGATGCGATGGCGCTCGCGTAGCCGAAGTCGTAGCGCTTGAAGCCCGCCTCGTACATCAGGTACGGCAGGATCGCCGTGTCGGTGCCCGGGCCGCCCTTGGTGAGGATCAGCACCGTCTCGAAGTACGTGAGCGAGCCGACGACCAGCAGCACGGTGGACGTCGTGACGGTGTGACGCAGCTGCGGGAGCGTGATCGAGAAGAACTGGCGGTAGCGGCCCGCGCCGTCGATCGCCGCCGCCTGGTAGAGCACCTCGGGTATCTGACGGGCCCCGCCCTGGTAGATCAGGGTGTGGAAGGGGATGAACTGCCAGCCGCCGACGAAGACGATCGCCAGGAACGCGCCGCTGGACGAGCCCAGCGTGTCCTTCTGGATGATGCCGAAGTTCGGGTCGAGCAGCGCGTAGAAGAGCAGCGCGATCGCCGTCGAGGAGAGCAGGAACGGGACGAAGAAGATCGCCGAGAGGACCGCCCGGTTGCGCTGGCGTCCCGCGGCCCAGACACCCAGCAGCAGGGCGATGACCGTCTGGAAGACCCAGCTGGCGGCCGTCAGCAGGACGGTCAGCCACAGGGACTGGGTGAAGCGCGGGTCGTCGAACAGCTTCTGCCAGTTGTCGAGGCCGACCGGTTGGGGGTCGCCGAGGCCGTCCCAGGTGGTGAACGAGAGATAGAACGCCACGCCCATCGGGACGACGGCGAAGAACGCGAAGAACAGGACGCCGGGCAGGGCCCAGGCGGCGTGCGGACGGCCCGCGTGCGTCTTGCCGGGCTTCGCGTGTGCCTTGCCCGGCCTCACTTTCGCCGGCGGGTGTTTCGTCGGGACCGTGGCGCTCGTTTTCGTGGCGCTCACTTCAACTCCTTGCAGGCTGCCACGAACTGGCTCGGTGACGACTTCCCGAGGAACAGCTTGCTGATCTCCGTGTGCATGGGCGTGGCGAGTTCGTCACCGAGCGCCTGGTCCCAGGAGAGCGTGAAGGCGGGCGCCTGCTCGACCATGTCGTACTGGAACTTCGCGTACTCGGGATTCGGCGCCGAAGCGAGGAGCTTCGCCGCGTTGGAGGTCGTCGGTACGTCTCCGTTGGCGACGAGGGCCTTCGCGTACGCCTCCGACGCGGCGTCCTTCAGGAAGGCGACGGCGGCGTCCTGGTTCTTCGTACGGGCGTTGACGGACCAGTAGTTGGTGGGGTTGCCGACGACGTTGCGGACGTCACCGGTGCCGTCCTCGACCGTGGGGAAGGCGGCCCAGCCCAGGTTCTTCTTGGCGAAGTCGGGGAACTTGCCGAGCTGCGTCGAGTACTCCCACGAGCCCATCAGGTGCATGGCCGCCTTGCCCTTGGCGAAGGCCGCGGGCGCGCCGCCGTTGACGTACGACACGGAGCTGAAGCCGGAGCCGAAGGCGCCGTTGTCGACCAGCTCCTTCACCATCTCGGCGGCCTTCAGCATGGCCGGATCGCCCCAGCCCTGCGCGTCGCCGTTCTGGATCCGCTTGAAGACCTCGGGGCCGCCGATGCGGTCGACCAGGTACTCCAGCCACATCAGCTCGGGCCACATGTCGGCGCCGCCGAGCGCGAACGGGTTGATCTTCGCCGCCTTCAGCTTGGCGTTGATGCCCAGCAACTGGTCCCAGGTCTTCGGTGGTTGGAGCTTGTGCTCGGCGAAGACCGACTTGTTGTAGAAGAGGATCACGGGCTGCATGCCGCGCATCGGGATGCCGTAGTGGCGCCCGTCGAGGTCGCCCGCCGCGAGCACCGAGGGCAGGAAGCCGCTCTTGAGGACCGGGTCGGCCTCGATGATGTCGGTCAGATCGACGAGCTGCTTCGACTCCTGGTACGCCTTGATCGAGCCGCCGCCCCAGTTGAAGAAGACGTCCGGCTGCCCGGGCGAACCCATGGCCGTCCGCAGCTTGGGGGAGTAGTCGGAGCCCGGCACCTTCGTCAGCCTGACCTCGCCCTTGGCCTTCTTGGCGGCGGGCGACGCGTTGAACCGCTTGACCGCCGCCACCTGGACCTTCGCCGCGTCGTCCCCGTACGTGAAGGCGGTGATCGTGCTGCCGCTCCCGCCGGAACCGTCACCGGAGCCGCAGGCCGTCAGACCAGTGGCGAGCAGGGTGGTGGCACCGGCGCCGAGGACCCAGCGCCTGCTGAACGTCCTGCCGCCGAACGTTCCGCCGCCCAGGCTCCCGGGGCTGCCCTGGCCCCCGGGACCGCCGGGGCTTTCGCCCGTGGGCTGCCCGCCCGTGGGCCGTCCGCCGTTGGACCGCCCGCTGATCGACTCCATGACAGCACCTCTTTTTGGACTCGCGACTGGACTCGCTAAACGAATGTTTCGGAAGCAACTTCGAATGTTCCGGGAACGTATGGCTGCCGAAGGGCTTCGTCAAGAGGTTGCGCAGGGATACGATCCGGTCCATGACTCGCCCGAATCCCGCTGTAGCCCAGTCGGCGACACTCGCCGAGATCGCCCGCGAGGCGGGAGTCTCCGCTCCGACTGTTTCGAAGGTGCTCAACGGCCGTGCCGATGTGGCCCCCTCGACCCGCACCAGGGTCGAGGAACTGCTGCGAAACCACGGCTATCGGCGACGGCGGGCCGAGGCGTCCCGGTCGCCGCTGATCGACCTCGTCTTCCACGAACTGGAGAGCGCGTGGGCGATGGAGGTCATCCGGGGCGTGGAGAACGTGGCGCGGGACGAGGGGCTGAGCGTCGTCCTCTCCGAGAGCGCGGGCCGCCTCACGCCCGGGCGCACCTGGGCCGACCAGGTCGCCGCGCGCCGCCCGCACGGAGTCGTCCTCGTCCTGAACGGGCTCGACGAGTCCCAGCGGGCGCTGCTCACCAGCCGCTCGATCCCGTTCGTGGTGGTCGACCCGGCGGGCGACCCGGGCGACGACGTGCCGTCCGTCGGCGCCACCAACTGGCAGGGCGGCCTCGCGGCCACCCGGCACCTCGCCGACCTCGGCCACCGGCGCATCGGTGTGATCAGCGGACCCTCACGGATGATGTGCAGCCGGGCCCGGCTCGACGGCTACCGCGCGGCACTCGACACGGCCGGGCTGCCGGCCGACCCAGTGCTCGTCCGCACCGGCGACTTCCACCACGAGAGCGGCTACCGGGAGGGCCTGGAACTGCTCAAGCTCCCCGACCGTCCGACGGCCGTCTTCGCGGGCAACGACCTCCAGGCACTCGGCCTGTACGAGGCCGCCCGCGAGCTGGGTCTGCGCGTACCGGAGGACCTCAGCATCGTCGGTTTCGACGATCTGCCGGTGGCCCGCTGGGTCGGCCCCCCGCTGACCACCGTCCGCCAGCCGCTCACGGAGATGGCCGAGGCGGCGGCCCGGCTCGTCCTCGACCTGGGCCGCGGCGAGCGCCCCTCGGCGGCGACCCGGGTGGAGCTGGCCACGAGCCTGGTGGTGCGCAGCAGCACGGCGGCGCCGGCGGGGGAGGGGCGGGCGGCGTACTTCGGGGCGCGGTGATCGAAGCGGGACGTTGAGCTGGTCGTTGAGCTGGTCGTTGAGCGGGCCGTCGAAACTTTCGAATGCTTTCGACGGGTGTCGTCCGCCGCCTTGTCGCCGCATGAGGAAACTCAACGAAATATGAGAGTTTGACTAGGAAAAGCGAGAAGTGGTTCCTCGTTGTAATAATTCGGACTTACGTTCCTGTCTGTGAGCGGAGACGACGAGCACGGGGACGGGGGCGCCGCGACACCGGGCGCGCGGCGGCAACGATCCAGACGGGTACGGCTGTTCAGGGCCGCGGGAATCGCACTCGGCTGCGCCCTGGTCGTCTCGCTGGCCGGTGCGGCCTGGGCGTACTGGCAGCTGAACCAGAACATCAAGAGCGTCGACATCGACAGCGCGCTGGGCGACGACCGCCCGGCGAGGGCGATGACGACGCCGAGCCCCTACGGCGCGGCCTCCCCCTCCCCGCTCCCGAGCGGTGCGCTCAACATCCTGGTCCTCGGCTCCGACTCACGGGACGGCAAGCGGAACAAGGAACTCGGCGGCGGCAGCAGCGACGGGGCCCGGTCCGACACCGCGATGGTCATCCACCTCGACGAGGGCCGGACGAAGGCGACCGTGGTGAGCATCCCGCGCGACACGCTCGTCACGCGCCCCTCCTGCCCGCGGGAGTCCGGCGGTTCGACATCGGTGTCGTACGGCGCGATGTTCAACACCGCGTACTCGGTCGGCGGGCCCGTCTGCGCGGTCAAGACCGTGGAGGCCATGACGAACGTCCGCATGGACCACTACATCGAGATCGACTTCGCGGGCTTCGCCGATCTGGTGGACGCGCTGGGCGGGGTCACGGTGACGACGGACGAGGACATCTCCGACAAGGACAGCCACCTCGAACTGGACGCGGGCACCCACCACTTGGACGGTACGAAGGCGCTGGCCCTCGCCCGCACCCGGCACGGCATAGGCGACCAGAGCGACCTCGGCCGCATAGGCCTCCAGCAGCAACTGGTGAAGGCCCTCCTCGACCAGGTCGACACCACCAACCTCCTCACCGACCCCACCCGCCTCTACCGGGTCGCCGACGCCCTCACCGGCAGCCTCACCACGGACACCGGCCTCGACTCCCTCACCGAACTGATGGGCCTCGGCGAGAGCCTGAAGTCCCTCACCTCCACCACGACGGAGACGGTGATGATGCCGGTGGTCCCCGCCCCGTCCGACCCCAACCGAGTGGTGGCGAACGAGCCGGAGGCTAGCGAGCTGTGGGAGTCGTTGCGGTGAGGCTTCTTAGTAGCTGAGTAGGGGCGGATCTGCCTAAGCTCCCTTCACTTGCCGTAACCTCGAAGTGACCGTTGCTGCACACAGCGTGGTGTGCGCAGGTGGAGGTGGGGTCCTTGAGTGAGCAGCCGCCGATCGCGTGGAGGTACTGCGGCCACCAGTTCAAGATGTGGCGGCAGGAGGCGGGGGTCAGCCGCGAGGACGTGGGCAAGGAGTCCAACTACTCGCCGGACACGATCACTTCATTCGAGCGCGGAGCCCGCAGGCCGACGCCCCGGCTGCTGGCCATCGGGGACGAACTGTTCGGCGCCCGGGGGAAGTTGAAGGCGGCGGCACAGTATCTGGAGCCCGAGAAGTTTCCACCGCGTACGCAGGACTTCATGGACCATGAGGCGGACGCGATCGCCTTGCAGTCGTACGAGACGTTGCTGGTCCCCGGCCTGTTGCAGACCGAGGCGTATGTGCAGGCGCTGCTCAACGCCCACTATCCGCCGCTGGACGACGAGACGATCGAGAGCCGGGTGGCCGCCAGGCTGGAGCGGCAGCAACTGCTGTTCCGCAAGCCGACGGCGTACTTCGGCTTCGTCTTCGAAGAGATCGTGCTCCGGCGTCCGGTCGGCGGATCGGCGGCGATGAGGGAGCAGTGTCGACGCCTGCTGGAACTGGGGGAGTTGCGCAATGTCTCCGTCCAGGTGCTGCCGACCGACCGGGGCGCGCATGCCGGACTCAACGGCCCCATGGTGCTGATCGAGACGCCCGAGCGCGAGCATTACGCGTACGAGGAAGGGCAGGCGGTCAGTGTGCTGCACTCGGGTTCGAAGGAACTCAGCGATCTGACGCAGCGCTTTGGCATGATCCGTACGCAGGCCCTCAGTACGGAGGAGTCGGCGCGGTTCATCGGGAAGGTGGCTGACGAGTGGTGAACACCGAACTCTCCTGGTTCAGGTCGAGTTACAGCGGCACCGAGGGCGGCAACTGCGTCGAGGTCGCCCTGGCCTGGCGCAAGTCCACGTACAGCGGCACCGAAGGCGGCGCCTGCGTCGAGGTCGCCCTCCGCCCCCGTGCCGTCCACATCCGGGACTCGAAGCTCAACCCGATCGGTGACGGACCCGAGTTGACCGTCCCCGCCTCCGCGTGGGCGGAGTTCGTCGCGTACGTCGGGACTTGAGCTTCGGGGGTCGGGATTCGAGACCCTTTTTTTAAGGAATGGGTGGGTGGCTCAACCCGCCCTCCCTCCCCTGTGGCCCGCCGAGGCGGGCTCAAGTGGGCCTCGGGCCTGGGGAGATGACTTTTTGTGATCGGGTCGCGGCGGAGCGTTGCGAGCGTGTAGCGTGCGCCGCAAAGAATTCGACCCCCGTAGGTGTTAGCAGCACCAGGCGGGGGTCTGACCATCGACCGAATCGAGCCTTCGACCCATGGCTGTCGCCCAGCTTAGTGCTGCCCCGCGCCCGTCCGCCCATCCCATGGCCAATCCGGGATACGGCAAGAAGTCGGCGCCCGACCAAGAGCCCCGCACCGGACGCGACTTCGGCCATCTGCCCGCTCGCGAGGCGTCGATCGCCGGGTATCTCGACCGGCTCGACGACGAGGCGGACATGTCCATCAAGATGCTGGCCAAGCATCTGCCGTACGGGCAGTGCGCCATCGGGACCGCCCTCAACAACCTCTCCGCGGCCGGGCACTTGCGGCGAGTGCGACGGCCCGTCACCGTCGACGGCTGTCCGCGCTGGGTGTGGCACACCTTCTTCTCGCGCACCGCTCGCGACGACGCGTGGTGGAGTGCCTTCCTGGCCGGCGAAGCGCCGGTCACCGAGCCCACGCGGGCGGCACGGTCGGCCGCGTACGGCGTGCTCGCGCGGCTCGGCCGTATCGACGCCCGGCTCACGCTCTCCGCCGCCGAGTGCGGGGCGCTGGAGGAGCAGGCCGCCGAGTGGTTCGCGCGGGGCGCGGGCGAGGCGCAGCTCGTGCAGGCGGTGGCCTCGGGGCTTCCGGGCGAGGGGGTGGCCCATCCGTACGGGTTCGTACGGGCCCGGCTGCTCGGCAAGCTGCCGCCGGAGCCGGTCGAGACGCGGACGGCGCGTTACGAGGTGGTGTGCACGGCGTGTGGTGAGCCGGGTGACGGGGGCGGGATGCGGGGCGGGTTGTGCGGGGGCTGCTGGGGCGGACGGCCCGGCCTCGCGTCGGAACACGTTCACGCCCGTGCGGGGGAGGTGCGTGCTGCCCTGCGGGGCGGGCGGAGTACAGGAAGTACGGAGAAGGGAGCACGTTCATGACGACCTTGCAGCACGGTCCACCCGTGACCGGGGCAGGATGGAGGGGAGGAGGCGACGCCATGACCCCCAGCACTTCCGATCAGCCCCAGATGCTCGTCGAGGACTTCGAGGAGCTGGCACGCACCGCGCATGAGCTTGTACGGCTGGAATTCATCAACGGGAAGGTCGTGGTCAAGCCCGTGCCGGACGGTAACCACAGGGAGATCATCGTCTGGCTGCAGGAGATGTGCATGCAGCACCGCCCTGATCTCAGGCTGTACGCGGAGTGTGAGCTCAAGATCGAGGAGTACCGCAAGGGGCGGGCCAAGCCGGATGGTGTTCTGGCTCCCCGTAAGCACTTCGTCGGTACGGGCGAGTGGGCCGAGCCGGACGGTGTCCTGATGACCGTCGAGGTCACCTCCCGTGATCGGGACACGAACCAGCGCGACCGCGTCGACAAGCCGCACGGTTACGCGGCGGCGGAAATCCCCGTCTACCTGCTCGTCGATCGGGACACGAACAGCGTCACTGTGTACGCCGACCCGGAGAAGGGTGAGTACCGCTCGGTCACCAGTCGGGCCTTCGGCGTCGCGATCGATCTGCCGGACCCCGTCGGTTTCACCCTGGAGACGGACGAGCTCAAGGAGTTCGCCTACTGACCTGAGCCGGTGGCCCGGTGGCCTGCGGAAATGCGTCGGAGGAGATCTTTTCGAAGAGATTCCGAAGAAAATCGGTGCGCGTGTCGATCCCACCGCCCCCCGTTCGACGCACAGGTGAGAGGGAAGGTGGGACAAGCCCCGCCCTCGTACCGAGAGACTCAGGGAGTCACCATGCCTCGCTACCTGTCGATGATCCGTATCGATGAGCAGAACGCGCCCGCCGAGGGGCCGAGCGACGAGCTCATGGCGCGGATGGGGGAGCTGATCGAGGAGATGACGAAGGCCGGGGTGCTGCTGGACACCTCCGGGCTGAAGCCGACCGCGGAGGGGACGCGGGTGCGGTGGGAAGGCGGGGAGATGTCCGTCACCGACGGGCCGTTCACCGAGGCCAAGGAGGTCGTCGGCGGGTACGCGATGCTGCAGGCCAAGGACAAGGCCGAGGCCGTCGAGTGGACCAAGCGGTTCCTCCAGATCCATGAGGCCCACTGGACGGTGACCTGCGAGGTACGGGAGATCGTCGAAGGCTGATCCTTGGCCGATACGGGCCCGGGGGTGTCTGATGGTGGAGCGTGACACCAGAGCCAGAATCAGCGCCGGGTTCAGCGCCGGAACCGACGGGCACCCCCGCCCCGGCGGGAGCCCCCGCCCACGCCATCGAAACCGTCTTCCGTATCGAGTCGCCCCGCATCATCGCCGGGGTCGCGCGCATCGTGCGGGACGTCGGGATCGCGGAGGAGCTGGCGCAGGACGCGCTGGTCGCCGCGTTGGAGCAGTGGCCCCGGGAGGGGGTGCCGGGCAATCCCGGGGCCTGGCTCATGGCCACGGCCAAGCACCGGGCGATCGATCTCGTCCGGCGGCGCGAGAGGTACGCGCGCAAGCTCGTGGAGATGGGGCGGGACCTGGAGGCGGCCGAGCCGTACGGTCACGGCCACGTCGACGAGCCGGCCGATCCCGACGACATCGACGACGACCTGCTGCGACTCGTCTTCACCGCGTGCCACCCCGTGCTGTCCGCCGAGGCCCGCATCGCCCTCACCCTGCGGCTGCTCGGCGGGCTGACCACCGTCGAGATCGCCCGCGCCTACCTCGTCCCGGAGGCGACCGTCGCCCAGCGCATCGTCCGCGCCAAGCGGACGCTCGCCGCGAAGGCCGTCGCCTTCGAGGTGCCGTACGGGCCCGAGCGCGAGGCCCGGCTCGGGTCCGTACTCGAAGTCATCTACCTGATCTTCAACGAGGGGTACGCGGCCACCGCGGGCGACGACCTGCTGCGCCCCGCGCTCTGCGAGGACGCCCTGCGACTCGCGCGTGTGCTCGCCGAGTTGATGCCCAAGGAACCCGAAGTGCACGGGCTGGCCGCCCTGTTGGAGATCCAGGCGTCACGGTCGGCCGCGCGCACCGGGCCGTCGGGCGAGCCCGTACTCCTCAAGGACCAGCAGCGCTCCCGGTGGAACCGGCTCCTCGTCCGCCGCGGGTTCGCCGCCCTCGCCCGCGCGGAGGCCGTGTCCACGGGTGGCGGGCCCGGGCCCTATGTGCTGCAGGCCGCCATCGCCGCGTGCCACGCCCACGCCCATACGTACGAGGAGACGGACTGGGCGCGGATCGCCACGTTGTACGGGCTGCTCGCCGCCCGGACCCCGTCTCCGGTCGTCGAGTTGAACCGGGCCGTTGCCGTGTCCATGGCCGAGGGGCCCGAGGCCGGGCTCGCCATCGTGGACGCGCTCGTCGCCGAACCGGCGTTGCGGGGCTATCACCTGCTGCCCAGTGTGCGGGGGGACCTGCTGGTGCGGCTCGGGCGGGTGGAGGAGGCGCGGGCGGAGTTCGAGAGGGCGGCCTCGTTGACGCGGAACGAGCGGGAGCGGGGGCTTTTGCTGGGGCGGGCGGAGGAGCGCGGGTAGCTCCGCCGGTTGGCTCCGCCCGCCTGCCGCGGGAGTTCGCTTTGCTGGGCGGGCGGTTCGGAGGCTGCGGGTCGGAGGGGGGTTGGGTGCGCGATTCCCCGCGCCCCTAAAGACAAAGGCCCGCGTGCGCCCGTGCTATTCAAGGGGCGCGCGGGACGTGGTAGCTCGAACGGCTCATCCACCGAGACCCTGTCCGGCTGCCGTGTCACGGTGGGGACACCTGTCGCCACCACCGGACCCGGGAGCGTCGTCATGGCAGATCTGCAGGACGAACTGCACGCAACCGCCGAGGTCGGCGAGCTGGATCGCCCCGATGTCGAGGGGGAGTTCGAGCCGGACGCTCTTGAGGACGAGCGGGGGCTCGCGGTCGATGCAGGACCCGAGGAGGACGCGGCCGACGACCCCCTCGTCCGCGCGCACGTCCTGCTCGCCGCCCACCCCGTCGCCGACGGCTACAGCGGTCTGCCGTGGGCGCTGCGGCACCTCCCCTGGTACGACCTGGAGCTCGGCGAGAGCACGATAGACACTGATGTGCCCAGGCTCAGGGAAGGGCACGTGGCGGCGTTGTTCTGGTCGCTGCATCTGCCCGAGGGCCTCGTCGGCGAGCGGGCGGTCGGCGCCACTCTGGAGCAGCTCGACCTGGTGAAGACCGTCGTGGAGGCCCATCCGGAGGGCCTGCGGATGGCACACAGCGCGGCACAGGTCACGGACGCCAGGAACTGCGGGCGGGTCGCCGTGCTGCTCGGTCCCGCGGCCGCCGCCGCGCTGGACGACTCGCTGGGCATCCTGCGCGCGCTGCACTCTCTCGGCCTGCGCGTCCTCACCCTCTCCGGCGCGTCCTGGGCCGGCGAGAACGGGCTGACCAGGTTCGGCGAGGAGGTCGTACGCGAGGCGAACCGCATCGGCGTACTCGTCGACCTGTCCGGCGCCTCCGACGCGACCGTGCGCCGCGCCATCACCATCTCCAAGTCCCCGGTCGTCTGCACCCGCTCCGCCGCCCGCGACCTGCGCCCCCACCCGGCGAACCTCCCCGACGACGTGCTCGTCGAGCTCGGCGTCACCAAGGGCCTGTGCCTCGTGCCGCTGACCGCCGAGCAGACGGGCCCGTCGGTACGGGACGTCGCGGACCACCTCGACCACGTACGCGCGCTCGCGGGCCCGGAGTGCGTGGGCCTCTCGGGGACGTACGACTCCGGGGCCGCGCACCCCCAGGACCTGCCCGACGCCTCGGGGTATCCGCGCCTCGTCGCCGAACTCCTCGGCCGCGGCTGGTCCGAGTCCGACCTGGCCCTGCTCACCTGGGGCAACGTCCAACGCGTCCTGCGCAGCGCGGACTTCACGGCCCGCGCCGCCCGCAGCCGCCGGGAGCCGTCCACTGCGAAGATCGCCGAACTGGACGGGTAGCCCCCGGCGGTTCGTTGCCGGGCGGCTGCGGCTGCGGGTGGCAGGGGCTGGGCGCGCAGTTCCCCGCGCCCCTGAAAGCACCGGCCTTGGCCCCCGTTTCGGCTCAGCAGGCGCAGAGGCAGAACGGGTGGCCGGCGGGGTCCGCGTACACCCGAAAGCCCCGCGCCCGGTCCTCCGCTTCGAGGACCTTCGCACCCAGCGCCAGGACCTCCTTCTCCGCCGCGTCCAGGTCCTCGACCGTCAGGTCCAGATGGAACTGCTGGGAGCCGTCGGGCGCGGGCCACTTCGGCGGTACGTGGCCGGGGGCGGCCTGGAACGCCAGCGCCTGTCCGCCGGGCAGCCGCAGGTCGACCCACTCGGCCTCCCCCTCGGTCTCGACGGTGCCGCCCAGCACCTCGGCGTAGAACGAGGCGAGCGCGCGGGGGTCGGGACAGTCCAGAACGACGGTGCCCAGTTCGGCGACAGCCATGACTTCCTCCTCGTGATGTCCGTGCGTGATGTCCATGCGTCGATCGTTACCTGCAAAGTGTCTCAGCGGGTAACGGTTACTGCATACTCCCCCATAAGAGGTAACGTCGCAACCATGAATGACCGCGCACCCGCACCCGGCGGGCTGGCCCTGCTCCAGTCCCTGGTGAACACCCTGGACATCGAGTCGGGTGCCGACTCCCTGGACACGGCGGAGGGGCGCGCGAGGCTGGGCCTGGCGGAGGTCGATGCGGAGGCCGCGCGGGAACTGCGTGAGTCGCTGCGGGCCGTCTGTCTCGCGCACGCGGGCCATCCCGCACACCGGGAGGTACGCCCCCTCGACGAGCTGCTCGCTTCGGCCCCGCTCGTCGTCACGGTCTCCGCGGCGGACGGCTCGGCGACCCTCCGGCCGGCGGACCCGGCCGCTCTCACCTCCCGGGTGGCCGCGGCCGTCGCCGAGTCCCTCAGCGCCGGCACCTGGCTCCGCCTCAAGGCCTGCGAGGCGCCGGACTGCCACTGGGCGTACTACGACCGCAGTCCGGCCGGGCGTGGCCGCTGGTGCTCGATGTCGGTCTGCGGGGCGCGGGCGAAGATGCGCCGCTACCGCGCGAAGTAGCCGGAGCTGAAGTAGCCGTGGCGGGGGCCGCCCGGCCGACCCCCGCCACGGCTACGTGGCGTCCTGCTTCTCCCTCGCCGCCGAGCGCGAACCCACCAGCAGCAGACACAGCACGGCCACTCCCGCCACCACTCCCGCCAGGACGAGCAGGCCGTCGAGGGGGCGGGTGGAGGCGGTCGGTTCCATGGCCTGCGGGGTCGCCGCCTGCCCGGCCGCCGAGGGTGCCGCCGCTGCCGCGGGGGCCGAAGTCGGCGGTGCGGACGGGGACTTGGCGGGAGTCGGCGACTTGGAGCGCCCCGCCGAAGACGCCGCGGACGCCGAAGCCGTCGGAGCCGCCGGAGCCGTGTGATGCCCGCTCCCGGCCCCAGTCCCGGTGCCGCTCCCGGACTCGTGACCGTCCGACCCTGTATGCGCATGGGTCGGCGCCGCGGGAGTCGGCGCAGCCTGGACCACTATCCGGGCCGTCATGTCCGGGTGCACGGTGCAGTAGTACCCGTACGACCCGGCCGTCGTGAACGTGAAGCTCCAGCTCTGCCCCTTCTGCAGCATCGGTGAGTGGACGGAGACCGGGCCGGAGGTGGTCTTCACGTCGTGCGGGGCCGTGTCCTGGTTGGTCCAGGTCACCGTGGAACCGACCGCGACGGTGAGGGTCGCGGGCCCGAACGCGTACCCCTTCATCGCCACCCGGTAGGAGGCCGCCGACGCGGGCCCGGGCGCCGCCCACAGCAGCAACAGCGGTACCAGCAGGGCGAGTACGACTGGTGCGGCGAGTGCGGCGGTCCCCGGCAGCGAACGCCGCCCCCGCCGTCCCGCGCTCACGCGAACTCCGCGGCGAGCAGCAGCCGCAGCCGGGTCGCCGGGCGGGACCACGGCAGCCGGAAGCCGGTGGCGTGCCGGAGCAGCCGGTACGGGAGCCGCGCCGATCCCACCACCAGCAGCCGGCCCTCGGCGCACCTCACCACGCGCAGGCGCAACAGCACCGGGAACGCGACACCTCGTACGTCGAGGTCGGCGAGCAGTTGCAGGTGCCGCCCGTCGGCCAGGGGTTCCACGTGCTCGGAGACCAGGGAGGCCTTCATCGTGCCGGCGAGGTCGAAGCGGAACACGGGCCGCGCGCCCTCGCCCTCGGACTGGGATACGGGCTCGGACTCCGATTCCGGGACCGTGAGCGACGCCCCGGTCAGGGTGACGCGGCGTCGCAGGGTCGCCAACGGGCCGTAGTAGGCGGTGAGTTCGGCGAAGGAGCGGCCGGGTGCGACGGCGTACCGGCCGGGCGGTGGGGAGACGGTGGGCAGGGTGACGGTCGTCATCCTGGTTCTCCTTCCGAGGAGAAACAGAGCGGGGGAGAATGAAGCCGGACGCCGGGCCGGCCGACTGAGCCTCGGCCGGCCCGGCGTCCTCCTGCGGCGGCGCTGGTAGCGCCGGTGTCAGCAGCTGCTGGTCAGATAGCTCGTCGTCGGTGCGAGCATGTGCTCGGCCCACACCGTGTGCATCTTCACGTAGCTGTCGGGGTTGAGCAGATCGGTGACCTGCTGGCCGAGCGACTCCTCCAGATGTGCCGAGTTGACGTGCTGGAGCAGCACACCGAGGGTGTCGTCGACGACCGCGCCCCCGCCCTCCGTGGCGGGCGTGAGGATGCTCTCGACCCAGACGGTGTGCATCTTGATGTACGAGTCGAGGGCCAGCGCGTCCTGCACCTGCTCACCCGGCGAACGCTCCAGGTGCGCGGCGTTGAGGTGCTGCAGGATCGGCAGCAGTACGTCCTGGACGCTGGCGCACTGCTCGTCGCCGCCGTCCCCACCGCCCGTGCCGCCACCGGTGCTGCCGCCCGTGCTGCCACCGCTGGTTCCGCCGGAGCTGCCTCCGGACGTGCCGCCGGTGTCACCCCCGCTCGTACCGCCCGAGCCGGAGCCCCCGGTCGAGCCCCCCGACGTACCGCCGGAGGAGCCGCCCGTGGAGCCGCCGGACGTACCGCCGCTCCCGGAACCACCGGTGGACCCGCCTGTGGACCCACCCGTGGACCCGCTGTCGTCCGCGACGACCTTCACGGACGCCACCATGTCCGGGTGCACCGCGCAGTAGTACTCGTAGGTCCCCGCCGTGGTGAAGGTGTACGACCAGGAGTCGCCCTTCTCCAGGGTGCCCGAGTCGAACTTCTTCGGGCCCTTGGTGGTGGTGACGGTGTGCGGGGCCGTGTCGTGGTTGGTCCACTGGACGGTCTCGCCGACCTTGACGACCAGCTGCTCACCGTCGCCGAACTTGTTGCCCATGATGTCGACCTGGTGGTCGGCAGCGGCGGCTGCCGCGGGCCGGGCCTCGGCCGCCGCGGCTGCGGGCGCCTGAGCCGCGCCCGCCGCCGTGTCGGTCGTCGACGCCGAACCGGCCGTCGCCTGAAGCAGCCCCAGGCTGAGCACCGCCGCGAAGGCGGCGCCGAGCCCGGCGACCAGCAGGGCGCGGTTCCCGGCGGGCGCCCGGCGGCGCCGTTCACCGGTGTCTTTACTGCGCATCAACGCAACTCCCTTGTCTGTGAGGGGATTTCGGGGTTCTCAGAGGAGGTCAGCGGCCGGGATCGGCCGTGACCAGGAGACTCGTCACGGCGAGCACGACGAGGACGAGCCCCGTCTCCGCCGCGACCGAGTAACCGAAGGGCCGCACGGTGGCGGCCTCGCCGCGCAGCAGCACGGCGAGTTCCAGACGCGTACGCACCCACTGACGGCTGCGCCACGCGGCGAACAGAACGACGGCCAGCACACCGGTCTTGACCAGCAGCAACTGCCCGTACGAGGTGTGCAGCAGGGCGTCGTACGAGCCCACGACCTGCCAGGCCAGCACGAGCCCCGCCACGGCGATCGCTGCCACGGACGCGCCCGCGAGCTTCGAGTAGCCCGGCACGACCAGCGCCAGCTCGTCGGGGTCCCGGCGCGGCAGCACGGCCACCGCGAGCATGGCCAGACCGCCGATCCACAGACTCGCCCCGAGCAGATGCACCAGGTCGGCCAGCGCGCCCCAAGTCGGTTCCGTGCCCTCGGAGTTGTGGCCCGTCATACCGGTCGCCCGCAGCAGCCCGAGCGACACGGCGAGGGCACCCACCCGCCAGCCGGGCGAGCGTGCCGTACGGCCACCGCCCTGGAGCAGCGCGCTCAGCACCACGGCGGCGAGCACCCACAGCAGCCCGCGGGCGGCGAGCGCGAGGCCCGGCCCGGTGGTGAGCACGTTCGCGTACGCCGACGCCGAGAGCGCGTCGCGCAGGCCGCCCAACTCGGCGTACGCGCCCTGCAGTCCGAGCGCCACGACCGTCGAGAGCAGCCCGACCGTCCAGGCCAGGGCGAGCATCGCCCGTGCCCGCGGCTCACCCGCCCCGCGCGGCCAGAGCAGTGCGACGAACGCGATCCCGCCGATGAACAGGGCCAGCGAGAGATAGCCGGCCCAGCGAGCGGCGACGAGGCCGTGCCGCACCGAGGGGGAGGGCGCGGGGGCGGCCTCGTCGCCGCGGTCCTGGGCGGTGGCGGGCGCCGCCGCCGTACCGATGCCGAACGTCAGCCGGCCGGAGGACGCGTGCCCGTCCTCCTCGTCGATGACGGACCAGGTGAGGGCGAGTTCACCGGTCTTCGGAGCCACCTCGGGGAGTGCGGCCCGCACGGTGTCGCCACCCCCGCGCGGGGCTCGGGAGACGGGGAGCCGGTCGCCGTCGAGCGTCATCACGCGTACGTCGGACAGCTCGACGGGCTCGTCGAAGGTGAGGGTGAGATGGGCGGGCGCCTTGCCGAGTTCCGTGCCGTCCTTGGGAGTTGAGCGGACCAGCTCGGTGTGGGCGGAGGCGGGCGCCGCGCCGGCGAGGACGTACAGGAGAGCGGTGAGGAGGACGAGGAAGGGAGCGAGGAGGTGGCGTCGGAATGTCACGGGGTGGCCTCCGCGTCGTCCGGGGCGGGGAGGAGGCCCGGCGTGGCGACTCCGACGCAGAGGGAGGGTGTCGGCCCGGGAGTCGGTTCCGCGCCGCCCATGAGGCCGAGGGCCTGGCCCGTGAGCCCGGCGATCCCGGTGAGCAGGGGCTGTACGAGGTGTACGTCGCCGTCGTCGCAGGAGTCGTCGCCCGGGGGCCCCTCTCCCGCGGGGCCGGAGGGGGAGGGCGTGGGGGTGGGAGTCGGCGTGGTTCCCTGCCCGCCGTGACCGTCATGGCCGCCGGCACCGGACTCCCCGCTCCCGCTGCCGGTGCCGGTGCCGGTGCCGGTCCCGTGCCCTGCATGACCGCTGCCCCCGATCGGCACGACGCCGGTCCCGATCGGCAACTCGCCCGCCCCGACCGGGACTTGGGGCACGGGCGCGGCTCCCTCCGGCGTGTCCTCGCCCGGCGCCGGAGTCGTACTCGGCGGTGCCGTCGCCGCGGGCGGTGACGCGGGTGGCACGGCGGCCTGCGCCGATCCCGACGACGGTGGGGCGCCGATCCCCGAGGCGTAACCGAGCACGATCAGCACGGCGCCGACGAGCGCGCCCGCGACCACCTCGTCGCGGTGATCCCTCGGCCAATCCGCCCTGTTGAACAGGGGCATGATCACTCCTGGCATGGTCCGGTCATTCAGATCGGTGAATGCGGACCAGTGGAGTGGGAGCCGAATTCCGCGCGGCTACGCGTTGGTTAATCGCCTGTTGCCTGCCTCTCCTTCAGGGGTACCCCTGCTGTGAGAACGGGCTACAACGACGTCATTCCGTGCATTGCGACTGTGAAGAATCAGCGCGCACGGCACGGCAATTCCACCACATTGCTCGAATGCGATTCGAACCAATTGGAGAGAAGAAGTGCAGGGCAAACGCCCGGCGAACGGCCAAGCGGACGCGGCGGCTCAGGCGGCCGGCCGCCCCATCGCCCGGTACGTCCAGCCCGCGGCCCGCCACACGGCGGGGTCGAGCGCGTTGCGGCCGTCCAGTACGACGCGGTCCGTGACGGCCTCGCCGAGCGCCGCCGGGTCCAGCTCGCGGAACTCGCGCCACTCGGTGAGGTGCAGGACGGCGTGCGCGCCGCGTACGGCCTCCGCGGCCGTCTCCGCGTACGCCAGCGTCGGGAAAAGGCGCCGGGCGTTGTCCATGCCCTTGGGGTCGTAGACCGTGACCTGGCCGCCCTGCAGTTGGATCTGCCCGGCGACATTCAGCGCGGGTGAGTCCCGGACGTCGTCCGAATCCGGCTTGAACGTCGCGCCGAGCACCGCGATCCGCTTTCCGAGGAACGATCCGCCGCCCAGTGCCTCGCGCGTCATTTCCACCATCTGACCGCGGCGCCGCATGTTGATCGAGTCGATCTCGCGCAGGAAGGTGAGTGCCTGGTCGGCGCCCAGTTCTCCGGCGCGTGCCATGAACGCGCGGATGTCCTTGGGGAGGCAGCCGCCGCCGAAGCCGATGCCCGCCCGCAGGAACTTGCTTCCGATCCGGTCGTCGTAGCCGATCGCCTCGGCGAGCTTCATGACGTCGCCGCCGGCGGCCTCGCAGACCTCGGCCATGGCGTTGATGAAGGAGATCTTGGTGGCGAGGAAGGAGTTCGCGGCCGTCTTCACCAGCTCGGCGGTCGGGAAGTCGGTCACCACGAAGGGTGAGCCCTCGGCCATCGGCGTCGCGTACACCTCGCGCAGCAGCTTCTCGGAGCGCTCGCTGCGGACACCGGCGACGATGCGGTCGGGGTGCAGGGTGTCCTGGACGGCGAGGCCCTCGCGCAGGAACTCGGGGTTCCAGGCCAGCTCCACGTCCTCGCCGGCGGGGGCGAGCTCGACCAGCGTGCGGCCCAGCCGCTCGGCCGACCCCACGGGCACGGTGGACTTGCCGACCACGAGGGCGGGGCCCGTCAGGTGAGGTGCGAGCGAGGCGAAGGCCTTGTCGACGTACGACATGTCGCACGCGTACTCACCGTGCTTCTGCGGGGTGTTCACACAGACGAAGTGGATGTCGCCGAACTCCGCGACCTCGGCCCAGTCCATGGTGAACCGCAGCCGCCCGCTGGACCCCTCGATACCGGCGACGTGCTTGGCCAGCAGCTCTTCGAGCCCCGGCTCGTACATCGGGACCTTGCCCCGCTGGAGCATCTCGATCTTCTCGGGCACGACGTCGAGTCCCAGCACCTCGAACCCGAGCTCGGCCATGGCCGCGGCGTGCGTGGCGCCGAGGTAGCCGGTGCCGATCACGGTGATCTTGAGGGCCATGGATGCTCCAGTAGGTGTCCGTCAGGTATCCGTCAGGGGTGCGACCGCAGTGCGCCCAGAGTGCGCTGACCGAGCATAGTCGGGGCTTGTTCGAGTGCTTCACCGGGCAGTTTCCCCCTTGTCGCCAAGCTCACGTACCCGTCCCGTGGGCAGGCCCCTAAAATTCGAGTTACTTAACGGTAATTAGCGTCAGCATCACAGCGTCTTTGGAGCGTGAGAGACCTTGGCCGGATCGGCTGATTTCGACCTGTACCGCCCGTCCGAGGAGCACGGCATGCTCCGCGACGCGATCCGCTCACTGGCCGAGGCGAAGATCGCGCCGTACGCCGCGGCGGTGGACGAGGAAGCCCGTTTCCCCCAGGAGGCCCTGGACGCCCTGGTCTCCTCCGACCTGCACGCCGTGCACGTACCGGAGACGTACGGCGGTGCGGGCGCTGACGCGCTGGCCACGGTCATCGTGATCGAGGAGGTGGCGCGGGTCTGCGCCAGCTCCTCCCTGATCCCCGCGGTGAACAAGCTGGGCTCGCTCCCGGTGATCCTGTCCGGCTCCGAGGACCTGAAGAAGAAGTACCTGGGCCCGCTGGCCAAGGGCGACGCGATGTTCTCGTACGCCCTCTCCGAGCCGGACGCGGGCTCGGACGCGGCGGGCATGAAGACGAAGGCGGTCCGCGACGGCGACTTCTACGTCCTGAACGGCGTGAAGCGCTGGATCACCAACGCGGGCGAGTCGGAGTACTACACGGTGATGGCCGTGACCGACCCCACGAAGCGCTCCAAGGGCATCTCGGCCTTCGTCGTGGAGAAGTCGGACGAGGGTGTCTCCTTCGGCGCCCCGGAGAAGAAGCTCGGCATCAAGGGCAGCCCGACCCGCGAGGTCTACCTCGACAACGTCCGTATCCCGGCCGACCGCATGATCGGCGAGGAGGGCACGGGCTTCGCCACCGCGATGAAGACCCTGGACCACACTCGCATCACGATCGCCGCGCAGGCCCTCGGCATCGCCCAGGGCGCCCTCGACTACGCCAAGGGCTACGTCCGGGAGCGCAAGCAGTTCGGCAAGGCGATCGCCGACTTCCAGGGCATCCAGTTCATGCTCGCCGACATGGCCATGAAGATCGAGGCCGCCCGCGCCCTGACCTACCAGGCCGCGGCCAAGTCCGAGCGCGGCGACGGCGACCTCACCTTCCAGGGCGCGGCGGCCAAGTGCTTCGCCTCCGACGTCGCCATGGAGGTCACCACGGACGCGGTCCAGCTCCTCGGCGGCTACGGCTACACCCGCGACTACCCGGTCGAGCGCATGATGCGCGACGCCAAGATCACCCAGATCTACGAGGGCACGAACCAGGTCCAGCGGATCGTGATGGCACGCAACCTGCCGTAGAGCGCAGCCGTACTACAGCGATGGGCCCCCGGCGCCATGCCGGGGGCCCATCGCTGTCATGCATACGGCTCTCGTGCGGTACGGGCTCGGGGACCGCTCAGTTCCCCTCAGTTGCCCGACACCGTCACCTTCTCGTCGTTCTTCAGCTCGTTCACCAGGGTCTTGACCTTGGCGGTGTCCCACTGGAGGTTGCCGTTGGCCGCGTTGCCGGAGATGGGCATGTTCATCGACTTGCCGTCGCCGCCGGTGATGCCCTTCATGGCCCAGAACATCGAGGCGAGGTCCCAGAGGGACATGTCCTTGTCGACGGTGAGGGTGTCGAGGCCGGAGCCCAGGGTCGGGTAGAGCTTGAAGGGGTTGAGGATCGTGGACGGCGTCGCCGTCTGGCTCGCCAGGGCCGCGAGGAACTTCTGCTGGTTCTTCGTGCGGTCCAGGTCGCTGCCCGCGAACGCGTACCGCGTACGGACGAAGGCCAGTGCCTGCTCGCCGTTCAGGGTCTGCTTGCCCGCCTGGAAGTCGGCGCCGGACTTCTTGTCCTTGAACGCCTTGGGGATGTCCATCTCGACACCGCCCACCGCGTCGACGATCTTCGCGAAGCCGCCGAAGCCGATCTCCGCGTAGTGGTCGATGCGCAGCCCGGTGTTGGCCTCGACGGTCCGTACGAGCAGCTCGGGACCGTCCTCCGCGTACGCCGCGTTGAGCTTCACCTGACGGCCGGTGCCCTGGAAGGTCTTGCCGGACTCGGAGCCCTTGAACGTGGGGATCGTCACGTTCGAGTCGCGCGGCAGCGAGATCATCGTGTTCCCGTTGTCGCCGACGTGCAGGATCATCATCGAGTCCGTGCGCTTGCCCTCGGCGGAGCCCGTGTGGAGCTTCTTCTTCTCCTCGGCGGACATGCCCTCGCGGCTGTCGGAGCCGACGATCAGGTAGTTGGTGCCCGCGCCGCCGTCGGGCCGGTCGATCACCTTCGACAGGTCGACCTCGCGCTTGAGCTTCGAGTCGGCCCAGAAGTACGTGCCCACGGAGACCACGACCAGCACGGTGACCACCGTGATCGCCGTCCACTTGATCCGCCTGCGCCAGTTCGGCGCGGGCCGCGGACCCCGTCCACGGCCGCCGGGCGGCTCGTGCGGACCGCCGCCACCGGGCGAGCCGTACACCTGGCCGGTGTTGTAACCGTCGTGGGCGTCCTCGCCGTAGCCGTCCGTGTACGTCGGCTGGGACGGGACTCCGCGCGACGGTGCCGAGGGGCGTGGACCGGCCCCCGGGCCGCGCTGCACCTGCCGCATCACACGCGCGCCCTCGGGCTCGGCGCCTGCGCTGCCGCGGCCGTGACGGTCGCCGCCGTTGTGTCCCTGGGGCCAATCACTCATGGGCCCAGTGTGCAGGGTCCCACTGTGTGCCATACAAGGGTCTTCGGAAAATCGCACCAGGGCTGTTGCAGAGCTGATGCAAATCAACCCCCGAGAGTGCCCCGCATAAGGTGGGCGGCATGACAGACCAGGCCCGTACGCCGGAATCCGATATTCCGGGCAAGCCGACTTCGGCGTCCCGAACCACCCTCAGCCACATCATGAGCCACAACGACACCAACCTTCTGGGCACGGTGCACGGTGGCGTGATCATGAAGCTGGTTGACGACGCGGCCGGCGCGGTGGCCGGGCGGCACTCCGGCGGGCCCGCGGTGACCGCCTCCATGGACGAGATGGCGTTCCTGGAACCCGTTCGCGTGGGCGACCTCGTGCATGTGAAGGCACAGGTGAACTGGACGGGTCGTACGTCGATGGAGGTCGGCGTCCGCGTTCTCGCCGAGCGTTGGAACGAGTCCACGCCGCCTCAGCAGGTCGGCTCGGCCTACCTGGTGTTCGCCGCGGTGGACGCCGACGGCAAGCCTCGGCGGGTACCTCCGGTGGTTCCGGAGACCGAGCGGGACCGGCGCCGCCACCAGGAGGCGCAGATCCGCCGTACGCACCGGCTCGCCCGGCGGCGGGCGATCATGGAGCTGCGGGAGAAACGTTCCGCGGAAGGGCTCGACGACTAGGGCCTGTGGGATCTCGCGGCCGGGCCTTGACCTCAAGTTGACTTGAGGTATCAGAGTGATCTGCATGGATACCGAAACCGCAGACATCAAAGCCATCGAAGAAGTCGTCACCACTGTCGAGCGCGCTCAGCGTGCCAAGGACGTCGAGGGGTTCCTCGCGCTCTTCCACCCCGACGCCCTCTGGACGACCGGCCACGGCAAGGTCCTCATCGGCTTCGACGCGATCGCCGAGTTCACCCGCGCCGTGCTGCCCGCGGCCAGCTGGGACGGTGAGATCACCTACGAGGCGGTGCACACGCAATTCCTGCGGCCCGACGTGGCGGCCGTCAAGGTCCGGCAGGTCTACCACTCGCCAGAGGGCGAAACGGAAGGCGCCCCGCTCTACGTCATGACGAAGCAGGATGGCGGGAGGTGGCTGCTGCACGCATGCCAGAACACCGAAGTGCGGGTCGAATAGAACCAGAATGATCATGCGGCTGGTTCATGCTCGGATCGTTGTCCTGGGCGTGACGCATGGTGATCTGAGATGCGGAGTGGGAACGGCCGCGGCCGACGCCCGCACCGATCCACCGCTGTCCCCGGTCGTCACGCCGGGGCAGCGGGCGGACCGCGCGCAAAGCCCGTTACGGGCAGACCACCTGGTCGCCCGTCACCGTTTCGAATTCGCCCTGGGCCGGGTCCTCCGCGCGGACCTTGAGGACCTGCTTGAAGTCCGAGCCGGCGATCACCTTCATCAGGGGGCCCTGGCCGGCAACGGGGCGCAGCTCGCTGCCGGGCAGGGCTGTGGCGAGGGATTTCGCGGAGCGGTCCCAGCGGGGGTCGTACTGGACGATCGTGCGCGGGATCGAGCGGTCGGGGGCGTTGACGGGGGCCCGGGTCGTGCGGAAGCCGGTGGCCGACAGGCCGCTGTCGACGCGGCGGCCGAGGCCGGCGGTCATGGTGCCGTTCTCGACCTGGACCCTGATCTGCTGCGGGGCGACATCGACGCGCAGGGCCTTGGAGCGGACCCGGTGCGGGGCGAGCGGCTTGTCGTCGCGCAGGGTGCGGAAGAGCCGGTCCGCCTTCCGCTCGTCCCACTTCAGGGTCGAGCCGATGCCCTTCACGGCGTACCCCATCTTGCCGATCGGGACCGTCGTGAACTCCGAGGAGGACGGCGAGAAGGTCCGCATCGCCCGCCCCAGGTCGACGAGTTCGTCCGACCCGAGGCCCTTGTCGGCGCGCACCGAGCCGAGCACGGCCCCGGTCACGTCCCGGAACCTGATCGGGTTGAGCAGCACCCCGGACGAGGTGGCCCGCTCGATCAGCGCGGCCAGGAAGCGCTGCTGGCGCTGCATCCGGCCGAGGTCCGAGGCCCCGTCGATGTGCCGCGAGCGCACGTACTGCAGTGCCTGTCCGCCGTTCAGATCGTGCACGCCGGTCGGCAGGTCGAGCCCGGTGTAGGTGTCCTTGAGCGGCTTCACCGTGCAGATCCGGACGCCGCCGAGCACGTCCACGGTCTTGATGAAGCTGGTGAAGTCGACCTCCAGATAGTGGTCGATCTTCACATGGGTCATGTTCTCCACGGTCCGCACGGTCAGCTGCGGCCCGCCCTCCGCGTACGCGGCGTTCAGCTTGATCGGGTGCGGCTGGTGCCGTCGGCCGGTGGTGCGGTCGACGTGGGCGGGCGTCTCGGCGTACGAGTCGCGCGGCAGGCTCACGATGCTGGCCCGCCTCCGGTCCTCGGAGAGGTGCACGATCATGATCGTGTCGGTGCAGTGGCAGGGGGCGCCGCCGAGCCGGTACTTCTCCTTCTCCTCCGGGGTGATCCGGTCGCGGCCGTCGGTGCCGACGAGCAGGACGTTCATGCCGTGGCCGTGCGCGGGCCGGTTCTTCATGTCCTTGAAGGGGTCGATCCGGTCGATGTCGGAGCCGAGACCGGTGAGCAGCGCGTGCCCGATGCCGGCCGCCGCGAGCACCGTCACGGACAGCGAGGTCGTCACCTTCATGGCCCAGCGCGTCCGCGTGCGCCGTACGGGTGGCCGCGCTGGGCGCTGCCGCTGTGGGCGGGCGGGGGAGCGGGGCGGCGTGGGCAAGGCGGACACCTCCGCGTCGGCCGGGTGTGGGGGTCCGTTGGCACCGTAGGCCCATACGATCTGCGGCCCGGCGCAGGGACCGGGCGGCGCGCGTCCGTGTCCCCCGTTCGCGGTAACGTAATCCGCGATGAACGCCAATCCCGCCGTGCCGCTTCCCGCCGTGTCCGTGATCATGCCCGTCCTCAACGAGGAACGGCATCTGCGCGGAGCCGTCCAAGCGATCCTCGCCCAGGAGTACGGGGGCGAGATGGAGGTCGTGATCGCCATCGGTCCCTCCTCGGACCGTACGGACGAGATCGCGGCCGAACTCGTACGAGAAGACTCCCGAGTGCACACGGTCCCGAACCCGACCGGTCGCACGCCCGCCGCGCTGAACGCCGCGATCAAGGCGTCCCGCCACCCGATCGTGGTACGCGTCGACGGGCACGGCATGCTCTCGCCGAACTACATCGCGACCGCCGTCCGCCTGCTGGAGGAGACCGGCGCGCAGAACGTCGGCGGCGTCATGCACGCCGAGGGTGAGAACGACTGGGAGCACGCGGTCGCCGCGGCGATGACGTCCAAGATCGGCGTGGGCAACGCGGCCTTCCACACGGGCGGCGAGGCCGCGCCCGCCGACACCGTGTACCTCGGCGTCTTCCGCCGTGAGGCCCTGGAGCAACAGGGCGGCTACAACGAGGAGTTCATCCGCGCCCAGGACTGGGAGCTGAACTTCCGGATCCGTGAGGCGGGCGGCCTGATCTGGTTCTCGCCCGAGCTGCGGGTCTCCTACCGCCCGCGTCCCTCGGTGGGGGCCCTGGCCAAGCAGTACAAGGACTACGGGCGTTGGCGTCACGTCGTCGCCCGCTTCCACTCGGGCTCCATCAACCTGCGCTACCTCGCCCCGCCGACGGCCGTCTGCGCGATCGTGGCGGGCCTGGTGGTGGGCGCGGCGGTGACGCCCTGGGGGTTCCTGGTCCCCGGCGGCTACCTCGCGGCGATCGCCCTCGGCTCCCTCCCCGCGGGCAAGGGGCTGCCGCCGAAGGCCCGGCTGCAGATCCCGGTGGCCCTCGCGACGATGCACATGTCGTGGGGCTGGGGCTTCCTGACCAGCCCGAAGGCACTGGCGAAGAAGGTCATCGCGTCGCGGCGGCCGGCGGTGCTGAGCGAGAACTGACCGCCTCCGGGCGCAGGCACGCACGACGAAGGCCCCTCCCGGACAGGGAAAGGGGCCTTCGTCGTCCGCGGTGCCGCCGGGACGGCTACCAGCGGTAGGGCTCGTACACGTCCATGCACTGGCTCTTGTCCGACCCGTTGATGGCGTCGGCGTTGCCGGGGACGTCCCCGGCCTTCGGGGCCGACTTCTTCGGATAGGCAGTGCCCGTACGCCAGTCGGCGCCCACGATGAGGGTGACCCCGGAGACGTCGGTGCTCCGCTTCACCGAACTCAGCGGAATCCCCAGCGACTTGGCGACCCGCTGGGCATCGCCCTCCAGGTCCGCACTCGGGTAGCGGACGACCGTCTTGTCCTCGCTGAGCGCCGAGGAGCGGTCCGCCACCGCCTGGGTGAAGCCCTTGCCCGTGAGCTGTTCCGTGATCGCGCTCGCCCGCATGGGCGCCGCCGCCTCCGTGGCGGTCCGCGTGCCGTTCTGCACCTGTACGGCGATCTGGCCGTCGGCAGCGGCCGGGTCCTTGGAGGTCTTCTCCTCGGCCCCCTCGGTCTTCTTCTTCGCGTCCGAGTCGGAGCCGTTGTTGTCGAACGCCACGTCGTCGCGGAGCATCGACCACACCTTCTCGGCGTCCGCACCGGCCGGGACCACGTGGTTGGCGTCCAGCGGGTCGGGGACGTTCGGCATCGTCGTCATGGTGATGCGGTTCGTCGGCACCGTCTTGAGCTGCATGCCCAGGTCGTACAGCTTCTTGACCGTGCCGATCTCCTCGGAGACCGTCAGCGACTTCGTGGCCGCCTCGGCCAGGCCCATCAGCCGGCCCGTGTCGGTGAAGACGTTCTGCTCCTTCAGGCCACGGATCATCGAGTTCATGTACATGTGCTGGGCCCTGGCCCGCATGAGGTCACTGCCCCAGGCGTGGCGCGTGCGCAGCCACTGGAGCGCCTGCTTGCCCTGGACCTTCTTCGTACCGGCCTTCAGCTTCAGGCCGGACCCGCCGGGCACACCGGGCAGCGGGCCGTCCTTCACGTTCTGTCTCACACAGACCTCGACCCCGCCGATCGCGTCCGCCATGCTCACGACGCCCGCGAAGTCGATCGTCATCCAGTGGTCGATGTAGACCCCGGTGAGTTTCTCCCAGGTGGCCAGCGTGCAGCCGGCCCCGCCGCGGGACAGCGACGTGTTGATGATGGTGTTGGTCGCCGGATAGGTCTTGCCGCCCTCCGGGTCCGTGCACTTGGGGATGTCGACCCGGGTGTCGCGCGGGATCGTCACCACCGCGGCGCTCTTGCGGTCCGCGGACAGGTGGATGAGCATCTGTACGTCGCCGAGCGGCGGGTTGCCGCGGTTGTCCCTGCTGCCGCCCAGCGCCACGTTCGCGTCGGAGGCACGGCTGTCGGAGCCGACCAGCAGGATGTTCAGCGGAGTCTGCCCGGCCGAGTTGGGCTCCGTCTTCGGCGCCTTCGAGTCGCCGCTGCTGCGCTCGCCCTTCTCGATGTTGTTGTTCAGGTGCCGGTAGTACAGGTATCCCGTACCGGCGGTCCCGAGTATCGCCACCGCCAGGACCGTCGCCGACCAGCGAAGCACCCTCCGTCTGCGACGGGGCCGGTCGAATCCGTGGCCGCCTGGGCGCCGCTTGTCGCCGCCGTGCCTGCCCGGTCCGGCCGCTGTGCCCTGGCCCTGCGGTGCGAGGGACATCGTGTCCTCGACCGCGGGCACCTCCCCCTGCACACTGCTCTGGCTCAACTCCCTGCCCCTTCCCCACCCCTGTTGCCCGACAAGGCCGCGCCCCGCGTCCGGCCCTCCCTGGCCGGTGCGGAGCGAACCCTGTCAGGCCACCCTGTCCGACACTGGGTCCGCCACCTACCAGACGTTTTGGGGTCCGAACGAGGTTGGCTACGCGTCGGCAAAATCAGCGACTGGCACGGCCCTGTGCTGTCGGCCCGGCATGCGGCCGACGTCGGACGGACGCGCAGTCGACACAGCGGTGCGCCACGTCAGACCAACATGGGCCCCGCACGGTTGTGTTCCAAGCCGAACAACTCCGAGCCGAATACTGGCCGGCCTGCACCTGACACGGCCAACTCCGCACCCGGCACCGGTCGATTCGGCCCCACCGGGAGCCAACTCCGTATCCGGCAAAGGCCTGTCGCTCGCCCCGTAAGACGTGCGACAGGCCCGTCAGGTCACCCGTGTCAGCGAATCAGCTGGCGCACTGGACCTTGTCCGCCGTGGACTTCTCCACATCCGGAGCGGCGGCCGAAGCGGAGTTCAGCTTCACCCCGGCGCCCTTGAAGTCCTCTCCCAGCGTGAGGGTCATCGTCGGCAGTCCCTGGGAGTTGGTGACACTCTTGCCAGGCTTCATCGCCGAGCCGCTCAGGCCCATGATGTCGGCCAGCCTGCGGGCCTGGTCCGCCTGCTCGGGCGCGTACTCGAGTGTCGTCTTGGCCTGTGTGCCACCGGAGTTGCCCGCGTTCTCGGACTTGCTCACGCCGGCTTCCAACTGCAGCCAGTTGAGCTCGGCCTGCGCGCTGCCGGCCGGGGCGCCGCCGTTGAGGATCTGCACGCGCACCTCGGAGGCGGCGGCCTTCGTGCCCTTGAGACGGGCGGCGACGGCGGCCTTCTCCTTCGCCTCCTTCTTCTTCACCGCGGTGAAGGAGGTGTCGCTCTTGATCATCTGGAAGACCTGGGGCGCGCGCGTCTCGTCGACGACGACCGTCGCCTTGACCGTCTCGGCCGGGTTGTCCACCACCGGCACCGTCGTGAAGGAGATGTTCTTCGGCGGCACCTTCTTCAGCTCCAGCGCCACGTCCTTGAGCGTGCTGACCTTGCCGATACCGGTGTCCACGGTCAGGGCCTTGGTGGCGGCCTCGGCGAGCTTCAGCAGCTTGCCCGGGCTGGTGAGGGTGTCGCTGGACGACATCTTGCGCATCAGCGAACCGAGGAACTGCTGCTGCACCTTGATGCGGTCGAGGTCGCCCTGGTTGCCGAAGCTGTGCCGGGTCCGCACGAAGGCCAGCGCCTGCTCGCCCTCGACCTTGGACGTACCGGCCGGCAGCTTGAGCTTCGACTCCTTGTCGTCGACGGCCTTCTCCACGCAGACGTCGACGCCGTCCACCGCCGTGGTGAGGGTCTTGACCGCGTTGAAGTCGGCCATCATGAAGTGTTGCGGCTGGATGCCGGTGACAGCCTTGACCGTGCGCATGGTGCAGCCCGGGTCCCGGCCGTCCTGGCCCAGGCTCGTGTTGAAGCGCTGGTTGAGCGTCCCCGGAACGATCTTCTCCGTGCCGTCCTCCTGCTTGGTCGGACAGTCCGGAATGTCGACCTTCAGGTCACGCGGAATGCTCATCGCGGTCGCGTTCGTACGGTCCTTGGAGACGTGCAGCAGGATGTTCGTGTCGGCGTGCCCGACGCTGCCCTTGTCGCCGTAGCCCTCGTTGCCCGCGCCGGTGCGTTTGTCCGTACCGATGATCAGGATGTTGAAGGCCTCGTCCTTGCTGAAGCTGCCGGCGCCCGCGCTGCCGACGTCCGTCGTGGCGACGTTGCCCTCAAGGTGCTTGATGTAGGCGTACGCCGCCGCCGAGACACCGACCAGCACCAGGGCCATGCCGCCGCCGGTCCACAGCAGTATTTTCTTCGCCCGCGACTGCTTGGGTTTCGTACGCGTCCGGCGGCGGCCCGGAGGCGGCTCGTCCGGCACGCCACGGCGCCTGCGCGGTCCGGGCACATCGGTGCCCGGAATCCCACGGTCACGGCCCGGCGCGGGACGCGAGCGTGTCGCCGCCCCACCGGCTCGGGTGGCGGTTCTCCGGGGACCGGGAACCGTCGACTGCGGTGCGGAACTCTGCAGTCGCAGTTCGTAGTCGCCGGTGTTCGGGTTGAGTACCCACTGGTCTGCGGGGTCGATATCGTCCGCCCGCCCACGGCCTTGCGCGTCCACGGTTGCTTGAGTCCTCCGTCGGGGCCACGCGGCGTCTTTCCCCCTCAAAAGACGCTCGGTCAGTCGGTCCAACCAGTGCGCGACCTCAGGACTGACCTCAGGACCGGGTGCACCGGATCGCTCACACTAGCCGCCCAGTTCGGCGTCGAGCGACGACGGTGAGAAATTCCACGTTCATACAACCGGGCAATCCGCCCAATTCTTTGAACGTACGTTCCCCGTCTTGGCATGCTCTTTACTCAGAGGCCTGTTCGGGCGTTAACCGCAGGCGTCCTCGGCGGCCGTGTTCCCGCGGAAAGTCGGCGCGGTGCTCGGTGTCGACGAAGGGCTGTCGGGCCGCTTTGCACCCGATTTGCCATCTTCCCGGCCGAATTCCTGACCGTAACCACTTTCCTGCTCCCCGTGACTCCCGTCATGGGGCTCGTAACTCCCGTCGCGGCGCTCGTAGTTGGACGAATCGCCGTACGCGCCCCCGTCGTCGACCGACGCCGTGCCGCTCCTCTTTGCGCCGGAATCCTCCGGAAGCTCCTTGGAGACCTCCAACGGCGCGTCCATGCGCAGCCGTTCGAAGAGTTTCTCCGCCTCGGGTTCCACCAGCTGGTCGCGATTGGCGTCGTAGGCGTACGACTCCCGCGGCACCGTAAGGAATTGCACCCGTTCGGTAGGGATGTTGCGCATGCCGCGGACCAGGTCGTACAGGCCCCGCAGGCTCGCGAGGCCCGGGTCGGTGGTGAGCGACGAGGTCGCCGCGTCCAGCACCGGATAGAGCTTCACCGGATTCAGCAGTACGTCGTTGCTGCGCACCTTGTTGACGAGGGCACCCAGGAAGCGCTGCTGGCGGTCCATCCGGTCGGTGTCGCTGCCGTCGCCGATGGTCTTGCGGGCCCGTACGTACCCGAGGGCCTGCTCGCCGTTGAGCTTCACCCGGCCCGCGGGCAGCCGGAGCTTGGCGGCGGGATCGTCGATCGGCTCCTTCAGGCACACCACGACCCCGTCGACGGCGTCGACCATGTCCTTGAAGCCGTGGAAGTCCACGACCATGTGGTGGTCGATCCGGATGTCGGTCAGCTTCTCGACCGTACGGATCGTGCACGCCGAACCGCCGCTCTGGAAGGCGTGGTTGAACATCGCGAACACCGGCGCGGTGCGGCCGCCGTCGGGCCCGCGGCAGCTCGGTACGTCCACCATCAGATCCCGGGGGAGGGAGACCGCGGTCGCGCTGCGCCGGTTCGCCGTGAGGTGGAGCAGGATCGTGGTGTCGGACCGCTCGGTGCCGGAGTCCCGCCCGTACTTCTGGTTCCCGTTCCCCGACCGTGAGTCCGACCCGATCAGCAGGATGTTCTGCGCGTCGCGCACCAGCGAGGTCGGCCGCTCCCTCTCGTACCGCGCGAGTTCGGCGGCGGTGTCGTCGTCCGACGTGATGTTGCCGTTCAGCTTCTCGTACAGCGCCCAGCCGGCCCCCGCGGCACCCACCACGACCACGACGACACCGACCGCGGTGTACCGCAGCCACCGCCGCCGACGCCGCCTGATCCCGGCCCCGGTGGGAGACGCGCCGGCCCCGGGCCCGACCGCCCCCGGCGCCGCGCCCCGCGTCCCTCCGGTGTCGCTCACGTCCGAGTCCACCCCTCACGGCGTACGGGCCTGGTCCTACGACCATGGCCCGGGCGGGGGCGGGAGGCTTCGGGGGGTGGGCCGAATGGGGGACGGAGGTCTTCTCGCCGGAGGGGCTGAATTTCAGGCCGTCCGGCGTTTGAGGACGAGCGCGGAGCGCGATAGCGGGGGTCTGGGGGCGGAGCCCCCAGGAACGGGATGGGACGGGTAGGGGCGGCGGGGGCGAAAAAAGGCCCCCACCCCGAAGGCCCCCGTCAGCGAGCCGTAGCCGAAACCCGCTCACTCTCGATCCGCTTCGCCACCACATCCTCCCCGACCTGTGAAAGGTTCCGGCACAACACCACGGACCCCCCGACGGCCAGAGGGGCGAAGAGCCCGGCGCTCAGCCCCTCCCACGTGTCGTACGACAGGGCGGACAGCAGCCGAGCCCCGGGCCCCGCAAGCCCCAGCGCGGGCGCATCCGCCCGAGCCCGCTCGACAACCTCCGCCCCCGTCAGCTCCGCCCCGGCGACAACCACCGCGGGCGCCTCCGGATCCACGGGCCCGTACGCCTGGAAGACGTCCCCCTGCCCGGGCACCTCGACGGCGTAGTCGGCGTAGCCGGCGGGCACCTGGGCGAACCGCCGCCCGAGCGGCGCGAGCGACAACGCCACCCGCTCCCCGGAGCACGCGAGCCCGGCCTCGAACTGCCCGGGCCCGGCCACCACATGGTCGGCGGCACCCGCGTCGCCCCCGACATCCGCCACGACCCCCACGGAGGAACAGGCGAGCAGCCACACCGCCGTCTGCCAGTGCGCGGGCAGCAGCAGGGCGACCCGTTCCCCGGGCTCGGCGGCCAGCTCGCCCTGGAGCAGGTTGGCGGTCTTGGCCACCCAATTGGCGAAGGTGGCCACGGACAGTTCGACACGTTCACCCGTGGCGTCGTCGTAGAAGGTCACCAGGGGGCGTGCGGGATCCGTGGCGAGTGCGGATCGCAGCAGGTCGGCAGGGGTGCGGTCGGTGGCGTTCACGGGACGCAAGGGTACGCGGACACCCGCCCGGGCGGGGGAGTGCGGGCCACCGGTTCGGCGGAGTGCGGCCGACGGTCCGTCAAATCCCAGATGGACAGATAAGTATGACTATGTCCAGGATCAGGGGCATGCGCGGATATCTTGCTTCCTCGATCGCCGTCACGTGTGCGGCCGCCCTGGCCTTCCCCCTGGCCGTGTCCACCGACGCCGTGGCCGCACCCCCGGCGGCCGAGAGCCCGACCACCGAGCGGGCGACACCGGACAGACCGGCATCCGAACGAACGGCCAGGGCCCGACCGGAGACGCCGAGCACCTCGACGACACCGGCCGGGACGGCCGCGGAAGCCGCCCCCGCCGCCCCTGTCGTCCCCGCTGCCCCCGCCGACTCCGCGACCGGCCGCTCGATCCTCTCCACCCCCTCCATCCCCGGCAGCACCCAGTCCCTCCCCCTCGCGCCCCTCGCCCCGCCCACCGGCGACCGCACCCTGCCGCCCACGTCCGCCCCGGCCGCCGCCCCCGCCGCCGTCCAGGGCCTCCCGCGACGCGACGTACGCCACTTCTCCCTCGTGGGAGTCGTCTGGGACAACCCGGACACGGAACTCCAGGGCCGGGTCCAGGTCCGTACCCGCGCGAGCGGTACCGCGAAGTGGTCCGGCTGGCAGGACGTGGACACGCACAACCACGAGCACGCGGCGGACCCGGACACTGCGGAGCGCACCTCCGGTCGCGTACGGGGAGCCACGGCCCCGCTGTGGGTCGGCGACTCGGACGGTGTGGAGGTCCGCGTCGAGGCGGAGGCGGACGACAGGCCGGAGGCGGACGGCCGGGCCGTCGCCGGCGACGCCCTCCCCACGGGTCTGCACATCGAGCTGATCGACCCCGGCGTCGACCCGGCCGCCGAACCCCCGCCCCAGGCGTCCGGGGTGGACACCCCGCGGGGCAACGTCCTGTCCGCGGAGGCGGCGGCGTCCTCCGCCGTCAACGCCGACCTCGCCCCCCTCGGCGCCACCGCGATCCCCGCCCTCAGCCAGAAGCAGACGGAGGCCGACCTGCTCGCGACCCGCGGAGACCCGGCGGAAGCGGCGGGTGCGAAGGACAAGCCGGATCCGAAGAAGAAGCCGGGGCCGAAGGAGAAGCCGGGTACGACAGGCAAGACCGGCACGATCGGCACCGCCGACGCGGCGGACCCGGCGACGGGCCAGCGCGTGAAGCCGTACATCGGCGCACGTCCGCGCATCGTCACCCGCCGGGGCTGGGGCGCCGACGAGACGCTCCGCGAGCGGAACTTCAGCTACACGAAGACCGTGAAGGCCGCCTTCGTCCACCACACCGCGTCGGGCAACAACTACCGCTGCGCGCAGGCACCTTCAGTCATCCGCAGTATCTACCGCTACCACGTGAAGAGCAGCGGCTGGCGGGACATCGGCTACAACTTCCTCATCGACAAGTGCGGAAACATCTACGAGGGGCGGGCCGGAGGCGTGGCCAAACCCGTCATGGGCGCACACACTCTCGGTTTCAACACCAACAGCATGGGGATCGCGGTCCTCGGGAGCTTCGGCACCGCGAACCCGCCCGCCGCCGCGGTGAAGGCGATCTCGAAGCTCACGGCGTGGAAGCTCGGCCTCTTCGGAGCGAACCCGAAAGGTAAGACCTACCTCAAGTCCGGTGGCGGAAATCTGTACCGAAAAGGAAAGAACGTACGACTCAATGTAATCTCCGGTCACCGGGATGGTTTCGCCACCGAATGCCCGGGCGGCCGGCTGTACGCGAAGCTCGGCACGGCCCGTGCGACTTCGGCCCGCTACCAGGGACGATGAGGTCCGGTCGGCGGGAACGGAGCCCGGTACGCCGGGGTCCCAGCCCCGGCGGCTCCCCACAGCCGAACCTCCCCCAGGCGCCCCACAGCCATCGAAACGGTCTGCATACACTGGCCGGTCGAAATACAGTTTGACCGGCCCCATCAGGAAGCAGAGACGACAGGTGACAGAAGCGATCCTCCTGGTCGGCGGCAAGGGCACACGGCTGCGCCCCCTCACGGTGCACACGCCGAAGCCGATGGTTCCGGCGGCCGGGGTACCGTTCCTCACGCACCAGCTGGCACGGGCGAGAGCGGCGGGGGTCGAGCACATCGTGCTCGCCACGTCCTACCTGGCCGAGGTCTTCGAGCCCCACTTCGGCGACGGTTCGTCGCTGGGGCTCCACATCGAGTACGTCACCGAGGAGGAGCCCCTCGGCACCGGCGGCGCCATCCGGAACGTGGCCTCCCGGCTGAGTTCTGGCCCCGACGACCCGGTCCTGATCTTCAACGGGGACATCCTGACGGGCCTGGACATCCCGGCCCTGATCGGCACGCACCGGTCGTCGGGCGCGGACGTCTCCCTGCACCTGACGAGGGTGACGGACCCGAGGGCGTACGGCCTGGTCCCCACGGACTCGTCGGGCCGGGTCCAGGCGTTCCTGGAGAAACCCCAGACCCCCGAGGAGATCGTCACCGACCAGATCAACGCGGGAGCGTACGTCTTCCGCCGCTCGGTGATCGACGCGATCCCGGTGGGCCGCCCGGTCTCGGTCGAACGGGAGACGTTCCCGGAACTCCTCGCCTCCGGCGCCCACCTCCAGGGAATGGTCGACTCGACCTACTGGCTGGACCTGGGCACCCCGGGTGCCTTCGTGCGCGGCTCGGCCGACCTGGTCCTCGGCCGCGCCCCGTCCCCGGCCGTCCCGGGCCGCTGCGGCGACCGCCTGGTCCTCCCGTCGGCCACGGTCGCCGCCGACGCCAAACTGACCGGCGGCACCGTCGTCGGCCACGGCGCCACCGTCGGCGAGGGCGCCCGCATCTCCGGCAGTACCATCCTCGACGGCGCGGTCATCGCCCCGGGCGCGGTCATCACCGACTCCCTGATCGGCGCCCGCGCCCAAGTAGGAGCCCGCTCGATCCTCACCGGAGTGGTGGTGGGCGACGGCGCCTCGGTAGGCCCCGACAACGAACTCCGCGAGGGCGTACGCATCTGGTGCGACGCCCAGATCCCAGCAGCGGCACTCCGCTTCTCATCGGACCAGTAACACCGACTCAAGCAAGGGCTTCACGAGGGGGGAGCAGAGTCTGCGCACACAATCTGGCGCAGGCTCACACCACCCAGCCCGTCCGGCGTTTGAGGACGAGCGCGGAGCGCGATACGGGGGTTCGGGGGCGGAGCCCCTGAGTAAGTGACGGGATTGGGCAGGGGCGGCGGGGGCGAAAAACTCAAAGCCGCCCAATGTCCCCGCGAGGCATCCGCGGCTGACGCCGCGCCGGCGTACGCCCACTCAACAAAATGAGCCGAGCAGCCCGATGCCGCTGCCCCGCATAAGGCTCCAGCAGCGACAACATCACGGCATCATCCGCATCCCGGTCCCCGGCCAGCGCATACCCCACGATCCCGGGAAGGTGCAGGTCCCCGACCGTCACCGCATCCGCCGCCCCATGACTCCGCTGCACAACCTCCGCCGAGGTCCAGGGCCCCACCCCCGCCACCACCTCAAGCCGCTCCTGGGCCCGCCCCGCCTCGAACCCCACCGCCTCCTCCATCCGCCGAGCCACCTGAACGACCCGCAGAATCGTCGAGGCCCGCTTGTTGTCGACCCCGGCGCGATGCCACTCCCACGAGGGAATCAACGCCCAGACCCGAGGCTCGGGCATCACGAACATCCCCCCACCTCGACCCACCACCGGCCCGGGCCCGGGCGCGGGCACCCCGTACTTCCGCACGAGCAACCGCCAGGCCCGATACGCCTCGTCCGTCGTGACCTTCTGCTCAAGAACCGACGGAATCAAAGACTCCAGCACCAGCCCCGTACGTGTCAGCCGCAACCCGGGCCGCCGATGCCGGGCCACCGCCACCAGCCGATGCCGAGGCTCGAAGGCATCGGGATCGTCCGACTCCCCGAGCATCCGTGGCAGCTGCTCCAGCAGCCACTCGGCCCCGGGCCCCCACGCCTCCCCCTCGACGACACCCGCGCGCACGGACACCCGCAGGGTCCCGGGCCCGACAGGAGTGAGGCTGGCCCGCCACACGGCCCCGTCCGGCGTCGTACGGAAGGTCGGATCGGCGGGCCCCCGCCGCAACGGCCCGAGCACCAGCCCGAGATCCAGCGGCCACGGCGGCACCCAGCTCCGCGTACGCCCGCCGAGTCCGGCCGACCGGCCCGCCCCCGTCTGCCCGGGCACGACGACATGCCCGCCGCGCACGGTCGTACGCGTCGGTCGAGGATCAAAACGTCCGGCCACGATGGGGTCCTAGGGCTTGGGCCGCTCGGGATGCCGTACGAGAATGCCGTACGAACCAGGGGTGATGTGAACGTCGACGCTCAACGCACCTCGATGAACGCCCCCGCATCCCGCTCGGGCCGCGCCTTCGGCTCCTCCGCCGCGTGCCCGACCGCGACGGCCCCCATGGGATCCCATCCCTCCGGCAGCCCGAGCACGTCCCGCACGACCTCCCGGCAGAACATCGTCGAGGACACCCACGCGGACCCGAGCCGCTCCCCGGCGAGCGCGACGAGGAAGTTCTGCACCCCGGCGCCCGCGGCGACCACGAACATCTCCCGCTCGGCCCCGTCCCGCCGCTCGTCCCCGTACGTGTGGGACCCGTTCATGACCAGGCACGGCACGACGAGATACGGGGCGCCCCGCAGCACGTCTCCGCGCCGCACCCGCTTGGCGATGGACTCCGCGTTCTTCCCGTCCCGCTCCAGATCGGCGACCCAGGCGTCCCGCATCGCGTCGAGCAGCCGCGTCCGCGACTCGGCCGACTCCAGGAGTACGAATCTCCAGGGCGTCGTGTGATGCGGCGCGGGCGCGGTCACGGCGGCGGCCACCGCACGCCGTACGGCATCGGGGTCGACGGGCTCGTCGGTGAAGGCCCGTACGGTACGCCGCTGGGTGACGGCCTCCCGGACGGCCTCGGAGGTGCCGAGCCGGAACATGTCGTCGCGCGCGCCCCGGACCATGCCTCGCGTCCCTTCGTCCTCGCCGCTCGCGCTCAGCACGTGGGGCAGTCCGCGCACGACGGCGACGGGCAGCCCGGCGGCCTTGCCCTTGACCAGGTCACCGGCGGAGGCGAGCTCGTCGGCGGTGGCGACGACGGTGGCGCTGAGCGGATTCCCGTGCGCGTCGGTGCCGCCCCGCAGATCGTCGAGCACGCGCACTCCGGCGGCCCCGATGGCGACATCGGTGAGCCCGGTCCGCCAGGGCCGCCCGAAGGTGTCCGTGACGACGACCCCGACCTCGACCCCGAGCGCGTCCCGCAGCCCGTCGCGGATCGCGCGCGCGGAGGCGTCCGAGTCCTCGGGCAGCAACAGCACGGTCCCGGAGGGGGTGTTGGAGGCGTCGACGCCGGCGGCGGCCATGACGAGCCCCTGCCGGTTCTCCACGATCCGTAGCGGCCCGCGCCGAGCGACGACCCGCACGGTCTCGGCGTCGATGGCGGCCTCCCGGTCCGCCGCCTCGACGATCCGCCCCTCTGCCTTGGACACGATCTTCGAGGTGACCAGCAGTACGTCCCCGTCGACCAGGCCCGGCTCGGCGCTGGCGATCAGCTTGGCGAGATCGTCCCCCGGCCGTACCTCGGGCAGCCCGGGCAGAGCCCACACCCGGAAGCCGGGCGCAGCCGACGGCAGCCCTTCGTCCCCGGCCGGAGCCGGACTCGCGGAAACCTCGCCGCTCATGTGCCCCGTACTCCCGAAATCGTTGCCGCTGTCGTCGCTCAAGCGCCCCGCACCTCCTCCGCCAGCGCCAGCGCCTGACGGGCCATCTCGGCCGTCGCGGCCAGGTCGGTCATCATCAGGGGCACGGCCCGGCACCGGATGCCGGCGGCGGCGACCTGCTCCACCGTCCCGGCGTCCACCGTGTCGACGAGCCAGCCGTCGAGGAGCCCCGAGCCGTAGTGCTCGGCGACCGCGGCGGCCGTGGACTCGACGCCGACGGCCGCGAGGACCTTGTCGGCCATGCCGCGCACGGGCGCGTCGCCGACGATGGGGGAGAGGCCGACCACCGGGACGCCCGCCTCGGCGATGGCCTCCCGGATGCCGGGCACGGCGAGGATCGTGCCGACGGACACGACCGGGTTGGACGGCGGGAAGAGGATCACGTCGGACGAGGCGATCGCCTCCAGCACTCCGGGCGCCGGCTTGGCCTGGTCGGCACCGACGGGCACCACCGCGTACGCGTCCACGGAGGCCCGCAGCCGCACCCAGTACTCCTGGAAGTGGATGGCCTTGCGCTCGCCGTCGATCTCGACGGCCACATGGGTCTCGATGCGGTCGTCCGACATGGGGATCAGCCGGACGCCCGGCTTCCACCGGTCGCAGAGCGCCTCGGTGACGGCGCTGAGGGGATACCCGGCGCTCAGCATCTGCGTCCGCACGATGTGCGTCGCGAAGTCCCGGTCGCCGAGCCCGAACCACTCGGGTCCGACCCCGTACGCCGCGAGTTCCTCCTTGAGGTGGAAGGTCTCGTCGGTCCGCCCCCAGCCCTGCTCCTCGTTGATACCGCCGCCGAGGGTGTACATCACCGTGTCGAGGTCCGGGCAGACCTTCAGCCCGAAGAGGTGGATGTCGTCCCCGGTGTTGCCGATGACCGTGACGTCCGCGTCCGGCGCGGCCTGCTTGAGACCACGCAGGAACCGGGCACCACCGATGCCGCCTGCCAGAACCACAATGCGCATGGATTCAGTCTTGCAGGCGGCTACGACAACGCGTCGGCCGGTTACGAGACCTCGGCCACAGTCCCCGACTCCGCCGCGCACCGGACGGCGTGCATCGGCATCTCCGTCAACCCGGGGTAGTACACGTGCAGGCTTATGGCCGGATCGAGCGAGTCGTTGACGACCTCGTGCACGTACCCGGGCGCGAACACACGCTGGGCGCCCGCGCCCAACGCGCGCGTGCCCCGCTCGGTGCGCTCGGTCAGCGCGCCCTCCAGGACGGTGAGTACGCCGGAGGAGCGGCCGTGGTCGTGCAGCCCGCTGCCCTGTCCGGGCACCCAGGAGAGCAGCCACACCTCGTAGCCGGGCCCGGTGCGCAGCCGGTGGTACCAGCGGGAGGTCGCGTCGTACTCGACGAGGTGCTCCCACTGGGAGCGGTCGGCCGCGATGGAGCGGGCGAGGCCGACGAAGTCGGCCACGGTGGCCGGGTGCTCGCGCGGCGCCTGGAGGAGGTGCGGTACTTCGAGGATGTCGCCGGCGATCTGGAGGTCGCTGTCGCTGTTCATGGATGCGGTGGTTCCTCGGCGGAAGAGAGTGCTGGAGGACTGGGGTGTCACGTACCGTCCGCCCGGGTCGCGGGCATGAGGTGTGCCCTTGGTACGGGCGAGGGGACCAGCGGCCGGGTCTTGGTCAGAGGACCCGGTGGCAGCCGGAGCGCGGTTGGCTCAACAGCTGTGACAGCAACAGAAACAGCTACAGCGAGCGTGGGCAGCACCGAGGGACCCGGCGGTGCGGGTCGAGGTGAGTGCCAAGTTCGCGAGCATGCCCACTAGGACACCGGTTCACACTCACAGTGTCAACTTGATGTCCGGTATGTGGGCGATGTTTCACCTCATCCGGTTCATCTCTGTGGCGAAAGGTTTGTGCAGGAGCTTGTGAGGACACATGGCGCACAACCGGGCGCACGAACCTTGTCACGATCCCTGATCCATGGGGCATCCGTGTGATCCACATGTGATCCGGTTCGCTTCGTCGTTCGTGCAGGAACGAGATCGAACTTCTGAGCGTCCTTCTTCGTACAGGTCCTGTGCGGAGACGGAGCCCGGCCGGGGCCCTATTCGGCTGTCAGGGTTTATGCCGATTTGAACACTTTCCGCAAAGCCTTGGTTCCGCAGAGTGAATAAGGGGCCCAATAGCAGATCTCGGCTTGACTGAGCCGGAGCGGCGCAATTGTAATTTCACTCGTGTCGTTCAGCCGAAATCGGTAGCGGCAGCATCACGGGGACGCGAGACGGACGAGGGGCGCACATGACCGAGCTGTTTCAGGAACTGCTGGTCGACGAGGCCGAAGAGGAGCTCGGCTGGCAGGAGCGGGCGCTCTGCGCGCAGACCGACCCCGAGTCCTTTTTCCCCGAGAAGGGCGGTTCCACCCGCGAGGCCAAGAAGGTCTGCCTCGCCTGTGAGGTCCGCTCCGAGTGCCTTGAGTACGCGCTCGCCAACGACGAACGTTTCGGCATCTGGGGCGGCCTGTCCGAGCGTGAACGGCGCCGCCTGAAGAAGGCCGCCGTCTGATCGTGACTTGATCGCGACCTGATCGCCAGGTGTGCGCCGCCCGACCGAACGGCGCACACCCCTACGTTCCGCTACGTAACGAACGGCCCGTCGCCGGTGGGTTATCCACAGGCGGCGGGCCGCTCTCGTGCCCAGCCGTTAGTGTGGGCCTCCGTCCGAGACGCCCCGCTGTCCTCTGGGGGCACAGGCGTCCACCGCAGTCCATCGAACCGGGGCCCGTACCTCGATGTCCGTGCACAGCCATTCGGCAGGTCAGTACGACACTGCCACGCCCGAGTTCCCACGGCACGTGGTCACCGCAGTGCTCGTCTCGCACGACGGTGCCCGCTGGCTCCCCGACGCCCTCGCCGGGCTGCTCGGTCAGGAACGCCCCGTACAGAACGCCGTGGCGGCCGACACCGGCAGCGCGGACGACTCCGCCCGGCTGGTCACCGACGCCCTCGGCGCCGACCGGGTCCTGCACCTCGCCCGGCGCACCGGCTTCGGCCAGGCCGTCGAGGAGGCCGCCCGCACGGCCGGCGTGCTGACCCCGGACGACCTGCCGTACCTCAAACGCCCCAGCGGCTGGGACCCGGTCACCCGCACCTGGCGCGACGACGCGTACGACATGCCGGAGCTGCCCCACGGCGAGCCCGAGCAGTGGCTGTGGCTGCTGCACGACGACTGCGCCCCCGAGGCGGACGCCCTGGCCCAGCTGCTGCGGGTCGTGGAGAACGAACGGGAGCTCGGCAAGGAAGTCGCGATCATCGGCCCCAAGCTCCGCGGCTGGTACGACCGCAGACAGCTCCTGGAAGTCGGCGTCACCATCGCGCACAGCGGCCGCCGCTGGACCGGCCTCGACCGGCGCGAGCAGGACCAGGGCCAGCACGACCACGTCAAGCCCGTGCTCGCCGTGTCCACCGCCGGCATGCTGATCCGCCGCGACGTCTTCGAGGAACTCGGCGGCTTCGACCGCCGGCTGCCCCTGATGCGCGACGACATCGACCTGTGCTGGCGTGCCCAGACCGCGGGCCACCGCGTCCTCGTCGCCCCGGAAGCGGTCGTGCGGCACGCCGAGGCGTCCTCCCGCGAGCGGCGCACCGTCGACGTCATGGGCCGCACCTCGGCCTCCCCGCACAAGGTCGACAAGGCCGGCGCCGTCTACACCCTGCTCGTGAACAGCCGCAGCGCGGCGCTCCCCTGGATCCTCGTACGGCTCGTCCTCGGCACGCTGCTGCGCACGGTCGCGTACCTCGTCGGCAAGGTCCCCGGACAGGCGGTCGACGAGATCCGCGGCCTCCTGGGGACACTGCTGCGCCCGGAGCGCATCCTCGCGGGCCGGCGCAGGCGCGGGCGCCCCCAGGTCGACAAGGACGAGCTGCGCCCGCTGTTCCCGCCGCCCGGCGCGACCGTGCGGGCCACCATCGAACAGGCCGCGAGCAACCTCACGGGCAGCTCCGACCCGGAGCTGAACGCGGCGGGACGCCACGGCAGCGCCGTCGAGTCCGGGCCCGGCGGCGACGACGCCGACTTCCTGGAGGTCGAGCAGTTCGCCCGCGTCAAGCGCGTCGCCCGCAAGCCGGGACCGATGCTCTTCGTGGCACTCCTCCTCGTCTCGCTCGTCGCCTGCCGTGAGCTCCTCGGCGGCGGCGCGCTCTCCGGCGGCGCACTGCTGCCCGCCCCGGCCGACTCCTCCGAGCTGTGGTCGCGCTACCTGGACGCCTGGCATCCGGTCGGCGCCGGCGGCACCCAGTCCGCGCCGCCGTATCTCGCGCTCGTCGCGATGCTCGCCAGCCTGCTGTTCGGCTCCACCGGGCTCGCCGTCACCGTGCTGCTGGTCGGCTCGGTGCCGCTGGCCGGCTTCACCGCCTACTTCGCCTCCCGGCCGCTGGTCCAGTCGCGCCTGCTGCGCGCCTGGGCGTCCGTGGCGTACGCCTTCCTGCCCGCCACCACCGGCGCGCTCGCGGGCGGCCGCATCGGCACGGCCGTACTCGCCGTGCTGCTGCCCCTCATCGCGCGCACGGGCATCGCCGCGAGCGGGCTCGCCTCGGAGACGGCCCGCGGCAGCTGGCGTGCCACCTGGGCGTACGCACTGCTGCTGACCCTCGCCACCGCCTTCACGCCGATCGTGTGGCCCATCGCGTTCGTGCTGGGTCTCGCCCTGCTGGTGGTGCGCCGCGGCGAGATCACCGCCTACGTGCCACGTTTCCTGGCACAGCTCGGCACCCCGCTGCTCGTCCTCGCCCCCTGGTCGCTGACGCTGCTGCCGTTCGGCTTCTTCCAGGAGGCCGGGATGGAGTACGGGCCGGGGGCGGCCTCCGCGCTCGACCTGCTGGGCGGCAGCCCGGGCGGCCCCGGGACCGTCAGCGGGCTGATGCTCATCGGCATCGTGTGCGCCGCAGTGGCCGCGCTGGTGCGTACAGAGCGTCAGTCGGGAATCTGGACCGCCTGGGCGGCCGGCCTCGTGGCGCTCGTTTTCGCCGTCCTGTCCAACAGCTCGACCTGGGCCGGACCGGCCACCCTCGTCTACGGCCTCGCCTTCCTCGCCGCCGCCGCGCTCGGTGCCGACGGCGCACGCTCGCGCGTGGCCGAGCAGAGCTTCGGCTGGCGTCAGCCGCTCGCCGTGCTCATCGCGTTCGCCGCGGCCGCGGGACCCCTGCTCGTCGCCGCCGGGTGGATGATCCGCGGCGCGGACGGGCCCCTGGAGCGCCGCGATCCGGTCCAGGTGCCCGCGTTCGTCGCCGAGGAGAGCGGCACCCGCGACCAGGCCCGCACCCTCGTCCTGGACAGCGCCTCGGCGGCCGAGGTCGGCTATGTGCTCGTCCGGGGCTCCGGCGTCCGCCTCGGCGACGCCGAACTGGCCGCGTCGGACGGCGAGAACAAGCCGCTCGACAAGGTCGTCGCGAACCTCGTGGCGGGCTCCGGAGCCGACCAGGCCGACCAGCTCGGCGGCTTCGCCGTGCGCTACGTCCTGGTGCGCGGCGGCGCGCCCCGCGAGGTCAGCCGCGTCCTGGACGCCACCCCCGGCCTGAGCCGGCTGAGCCAGCAGGACGGCAGCGCACTGTGGCGCGTCGACCGGCAGGTCGCGCGCGCGGCCATCGTCCCCGGCTCCGGCGACCCGCAGCCCATCGCCGCAGGACCCGTCGAACTGCACACCAGGATCCCCGCCGGTGCCGACGGCCGCGTCCTGCGCCTCGCCGACACCGCCGACGAGGGCTGGACGGCCACCCTCGACGGGAAGCCGCTCACCAGGACCACGGTCGACGGCTGGGCGCAGGGCTTCGAACTGCCCGCCACCGCGGGCCGGCTGGACGTCACCTTCGAGGCCCCGATGAGCCACACCGGCTGGCTGTGGGCGCAGGGCGCGCTCGCCGTCGTCCTCGTGGTGCTCGCCCTGCCCGGCCGCCGCCGTGACGTCGACGACGACCTCCCCGAGGAGCCCGTCGTCCCCGCCCAGGCCGTCTCCGGCGAGGGCCGCAGGGCCCGCAGGCTGCGCGCCCAGGCGGAGGCCGAACAGACGGACCGGCCCGACGAGTTCACCCCCGACGCCCCGCCCGCCACTCCTCCTCCGGAGGAGGTCCCGGTCGCCGCCCAGGTCCCGCAGCAGCAGACCTACGGAGAGTGGGACACGACGACGTACGCGGGCGCCGAGTACGGCACCTACGGCGGCGAGCAGCAGTACCAGGGCGCCCCGCAGCAGTACCCGGCGGGCACCTACGACCAGCAGCAGTACCAGGCGGATCCGTACCAGACGGGCCAGTACGACCCGTACGCGACGTACGGCACGGGGAACGCGGCGTACGACCCGTCGCAGACGTACTCCCAGGGCTACGACCCGGCGTACGACCCGGACCAGCACCAGCAGCCGCCGCACGGCACCGACAGTGAGCGCCCCGACGGGAGCCAGCAGTGAACCGCACCACCGTGTCCCTGATCGCCGGCGTGGCCGCGCTCGCCGCCGTCACCGGATTCGCCTCGATGTCCGAGCCGGACACCTCCGGCACGGCCACCGCGAAGGCGGCCGCCCAGCTGCCCGTGGAGCGCACCAGCCTGCTCTGCCCGGCTCCCAGCACCTCGGACCTCGCGGAGACCACGTACACGTCCTTCACTCCCGTCGCCGAGGGCACCGGTGACGACGGCTCGGCCGAACTCACGGCGGCGGGCGAGGAGTCGGCCGACGGCAAGACCGACACGGACAAGGGCGACAAGAAGGACGACGACAAGGACGGCAAGGAGAAGGCCGTCCTGACGCCGAAGGAGCCGGGCAAGCCGGTCACCGGCGAGGCGTCCGGCGCCGAGTCGCCCGCGCTCGTCGGCACCGCCGAGGGCAGGTTCGCGCCCGGCTGGACCGTCCAGCAGACGACGGAGATCCCGGCGGGCAGCGGCCGAGGCCTGCTCGGCGCCAACTGCACCGCTCCGGACACGGAGTTCTGGTTCCCGGGCGCCAGTACCGCCAAGGAACGAACGGACTACGCGCACCTGACCAACCCGGACGACTCCGCCGCCGTCGCCGACATCGAGCTGTACGGCAAGGACGGCGCCCTCAAGTCGACGGTGGGGGAGGGCATCCAGATCCCGCCGCGCTCCAGCGAGGCGGTGCTGCTGTCCACGCTCGTCGACGAGCCGCAGACCAACCTCACCGTGCACGTCACGGTCCGCAGCGGCCGGGTCGCCGCCGCCGTCCAGGCCATCGACGACAAGCTCGGCGGCGACTGGCTCGGCCCCTCCACCGACCCCGCGGGCAGCCTCGTCATGCCGGGCATCCCGAAGGACGCCACGTCGGTGCGGCTGATCGCCTTCGCCCCCGGTGACGCCGACGCCGACCTGAAGGTGCGGCTCGCCTCTCCGAACGGGCCGATCACCCCCGCCGGAAACGAGACGCTGCACATCAAGGCCGGCATGACCGCAGCCATCGACCTCGGGGACGTCACGCGCGGCGAGGCGGGATCCCTGATGCTGACGCCGACCGGGCAGTCCGTGCCGGTCGTCGCGGCCCTCAAGGTCGTCTGCGGCAAGGGCGACAAGCAGGAGACGGCGTTCATCCCGGCGACCGGCCCGGTGGACGCGCGCGCGACGGTCGCCGACAACCGCTCCAAGGGCTCCACGCTCTCCCTGGTGGCCCCCGGCCGCGCCGCGAAGGTCAAGGTCACGGCCTCCGCGGGCAGCGGCGGCGGCACGGCCGCGGAGAAGACGTACACGATCAAGGGCGGCACCACCCAGAACGTCGAGCTGCCCGTCCCCAGTGGCCTCAAGGGCACGTACGCCCTCACGGTCGAGCCGCAGTCCGGTGGTCCGGTCTACGCGGCGCGCATGCTCGAAGAGGCCAGTGGCGGCGTACCGATGTTCACGATGCAGACGCTGCCGGACGACCGGGGCACGGTGGAGGTACCGGACGCGGCGCAGGATCTCTCGGTGCTGCAGAAGTAGGACGCCGCACGCCTCCGGGAGTGCGGTCAGTCCTCCCCGTACCGGGGATCCACCGTCTCCGGAGTCAGTCCCAGCAGCTCGGCGACCTGCTCCACCACGACCTCGTGCACGAGCGCGGCCCGCTCGTCGCGCCCCTTGGTGCGGATCTCGACCGGGCGGCGGTAGACGACCACACGGGCGGGCCCGCCCTCGCGCGCCGGGATCGTGCCGCCCAGGGGCACCGTCTCGTCGGCCCAGCCCTCGTCACGCGCCGGGTCCAGCCGGGGAACCTCCAGCACCAGGAACTCGATGTCGGCGAGCTGCGGCCAGCGCCGCTCCAGCCGCTCCACGGAGTCCTGCACCAGGTCCGCGAACACCTCGGCCCGAGGCGCCGAGAGGGGTACCTGCGGCGGTGCCACGGGGCCACGCATCCCCCGCCCGTGTCGATCACGACGACGGGGCCTGGGCTCGGCGGCAGGGGGCGGTACGGGGTTGTCCATCACTGACGAAGAGTAGTCCCCAGACCCTCCCCCCGCCTGCACGTGTCCACCGGCGGTCACCCCCTCGGAGGAGAGGGGCCGGGGCGTCCCACGGCTCCCGCGCCACGGCGCGACCAGCGCCCACCACCGGCAGCGACTCACCAACCGCGTATGCCACTTGATGACCATTCCAGCCAAGGTTGGGCTCGTTTCCATATGCCTCTAGGGCCGCAGAAATAACGGTAATTGACAGCTTTCGCACCAACTCGGGATCACTACTGGACCCGTCCGAAATTTCGCCAACACCCGTACCCGCAGGTCAACAAGGCGCGCCAGGAACCACCTGTGTCAGGGGTCACACCACGACACGGTGGGGTGACCCCGGGGGGAGTCGTCGCGGCCCGCTCAAGAGTGCGGTACCGTCCAACGTCGTGAGCCCTGTACGTCGCTGTTCGCGCACCGCTTGCGGCCGTCCCGCCGTCGCGACGCTGACGTACGTCTACGCCGACTCGACCGCGGTCCTCGGCCCGCTCGCCACCTACGCCGAACCCCACTGCTACGACCTGTGCGCCGAGCACTCCGAGCGCCTCACCGCCCCGCGCGGCTGGGAGGTCGTCCGGCTCGCCGACGCCTCCGCTCCCTCCCGCCCCAGCGGTGACGACCTGGAAGCGCTCGCCAACGCCGTGCGTGAGGCGGCTCGTCCGCAGCGGCGGACCGCGCAGGCGGGCGGCGGCGGCAACGCCCGCGGCGCGGACCCGATGGAGGTCGCCCGCCGCGGTCATCTCCGGGTGTTGCGCTCGCCGGACTCCTGAACCCTCGGACTCCTGAACCCCCTTCCCGCGAACGGGACTTCACCCCGTGCACATTCGGTGCACGTTTCACTCGATGACGCACGACCATTGACGCGCGCTTGTCGCGGACACGACCATTCCCCCGCCCGTGAGAAATCGCTTTCCGCATCGCGGAATCCGGGGAGGCTTCGTGTACATCCAGGAACTCGAGCCCGTGGCCGACTCGCTCGGCCTGTCCGCACTCGTCGCGACCCTGCCCCTCGTCATCGTCCTCGTCCTGCTCGGCGGCGTCCGGATGAAGGCGCACCTGGCGGGCCTGACCGGCCTCGCGGCCGCGGCCCTGGTCGCCTGGCTCGCGTACGGCATGCCCGTCGGCCAGACGCTCTCCAGCGCCGCCCAGGGAGCCGTGTTCGGCCTCTTCCCCATCCTGTGGATCGTCGTCAACGCCCTCTGGGTGTACCGGATGACCGTCCACACCCGGCACTTCGACATCCTGCGCCGCTCGTTCGGGCGGCTCTCCGACGACCCGCGCATCCAGGCGCTCGTCGTCGCGTTCTGCTTCGGCGCGCTCCTGGAGGCCCTCGCGGGCTTCGGCGCGCCCGTCGCGATCTGCTCGGTCATGCTGGTCGCGCTCGGCTTCGACCCGGTCCGCGCCGCGGTGGTCGCGCTGGTCGCCAACACCGCGCCGGTCGCCTTCGGCGCGATGGGCACACCGGTCGTGACACTCGCTCAAGTCACGGGCCTGCCACTGGATTCCGTCGCCTCCGTGGTGGGCCGTCAGACCCCGCTGCTCGCCCTGGTGGTGCCCCTGGTGCTCGTCTTCCTGGTGGACGGGCGGCGCGGCCTGCGCGAGACCTGGATCCCGGCCATGGCGTGCGGATTCGCCTTCGCCGTCGCCCAGTTCGTGGCATCCAACTACATCTCCGCCCAACTCGCCGACATCGGCGCCGCCCTGGCCGGCGCGGGCGCGCTGATGGCGGTGCCCCAAGCTCGCAAACCCGCCGCCGAGCCCGTACGGGCCGCGGTCCTGACGGGCGTACGCAGCGAGGACCTGGACGAGGAGGACCCGCGCCCCGAGGTGCTGCGGGCCTACGCGCCGTACGCGCTGATCGTCGTGATCTTCTCCATCGCCCAGATCCCGGTGGTGAAGGACCAGTTGGCGAAGGCGACCCGCACCTTCGACTGGCCGTTCCTGAACGTCGCGAACGCGGACGGCGACCCCGTCGGCGGCAACGTCTTCACCTGGCCCATCGTGTCCACGGGCGGCACGCTCGTACTGCTCGCCGGGGTGTGCACGGCCGTCGTACTCGGGGTGCACGCGCGCGTGGCGGTCAGGGAATGGGCGGCCACCGTCCACGAGTTGAGGTTCGCGATCCTCACCGTGACGTCCGTCCTGGCGCTCGCCTACGTCATGAACCTCTCCGGACAGGCGGCCACGATCGGCCACTTCGTGGCGGCGGCCGGCGCGGGGCTCGCGTTCCTGTCACCGGTCCTGGGCTGGTTCGGCGTGGCGGTCTCCGGATCGGACACCTCCGCCAACGCGCTCTTCGGCGCCCTTCAGGTGACCGCGGCCCGCGAGTCGGGGCTCTCGCCGGAACTCCTCGCGGCCGCCAACAGCTCCGGAGGCGTCCTCGGCAAGATGATCTCGCCGCAGAACCTCACCATCGCCTGCGCGGCGGTCGGCCTCGCCGGGCGCGAGGGAGACCTGCTGCGCAAGGTGCTCCCATGGAGCCTCGGACTTCTGCTGGTCATGTGCCTGATCGTCGTCGGACAGAGCTCGCCCGTCCTGGAATGGATGCTTCCGTAAGGCCTTGCGAAGTCCGTGGGAGGTCCGTGCGCGATGTCCGTATGTGCCCTCCCGGGTCCCGCACGGCCGAGTGTCAGTCCGTACGGGTAGTTTGGGGCCACCGTTGAGGACTCAAGGAAGGCTGGCCGTGACCGCTGATCTGTCGCAGCTCGTTAAGGCGTACGACGTACGCGGGGTGGTCCCGGACCAGTGGGACGAGACGCTGGCCGAGCTGTTCGGTGTGGCCTTCGTGCAGGTCACGGGCGCCGACGCGATCGTGACCGGGCACGACATGCGCCCCTCGTCCCCCGGTCTGTCGAGGGCCTTCGCGCGCGGGGCGGCGGCGCGCGGCGTCGACGTGACCGAGATCGGGCTGTGCTCGACGGACCAGCTGTACTACGCGTCGGGGGCGTTCGGCCTCGCGGGCGCGATGTTCACGGCCTCGCACAACCCGGCGCAGTACAACGGGATCAAGATGTGCCGCCCGGGCGCCGCCCCGGTCGGCCAGGACACCGGCCTCTCGGAGATCCGCGAACTGGTCGAGTCCTGGATCGACTCCGTAGCCCCGACGTCGGACGCGACACCGGGCACGATCACGCAGCGGGACACGCTGGAGGGCTACTCGGCGCACCTGCGCGGCCTCGTCGACCTGACCTCCATCCGCCCCCTGAAGGTCGTGGTCGACGCGGGCAACGGCATGGGCGGACACACCGTCCCGACCGTCTTCGACGGGCTGCCCCTGACCCTCGTCCCGATGTACTTCGAGCTGGACGGCACGTTCCCGAACCACGAGGCGAACCCCCTGGACCCGGCGAACATCGTCGACCTCCAGAAGCGTGTCCGCGAGGAGGACGCCGACCTCGGCATCGCCTTCGACGGCGACGCCGACCGCTGCTTCGTCGTCGACGAGCGCGGCGAGCCGGTCTCCCCGTCCGCGATCACGGCCCTGGTCGCCGCCCGCGAACTGGCCAGGAACGGCGGCAAGGGCACGGTCATCCACAACCTGATCACCTCCTGGTCGGTCCCGGAGGTCGTCCGGGAGAACGGCGGCACGCCGGTACGCACGCGCGTGGGCCACTCCTTCATCAAGGCCGAGATGGCCACGTCCGGCGCGATCTTCGGCGGCGAGCACTCCGCGCACTACTACTTCAAGGACTTCTGGAACGCGGACACGGGCATGCTCGCCGCCCTCCACGTCCTGGCCGCCCTCGGCGGGCAGGAGGGCACGCTCTCCGCCCTCGTCGCCCAGTACGACCGCTACGCCGGCTCCGGCGAGATCAACTCCACGGTCGACGACCAGGCCGACCGCCTCGCCGCCATCAAGGCCGCCTACGAGGGCCGCGACGGCATCACCCTCGACGAGCTCGACGGCCTCACCGTCTCCGCCGCCGACTGGTGGTTCAACGTCCGCCCCTCCAACACGGAACCGCTCCTCCGCCTGAACGCGGAAGCGCGGGAGGAGACGTTGATGGCGAAGGTACGGGACGAGGCGTTGGCGATCATCAGGGGCTGAGGCCGTGTCGGCCCGGGCCGACATTTCAGCCCGTCGTGGGGGTCCCCCCCGCTCGAGCGAAGCCGAGAGCGGGGGAGTTTGAGGACGAGGCCGTTCAGGCCGATCAGCGGGGGTCTGGGGGCGGCAGCCCCCAGGGACGGGAAGGGCAGGGGCGGCGGGGGCGAACTCCCCCGACGCCCAGCCACCCACAGCGGTACCCTGACCAGGCCACATCACCGCACCACCCCGCCCCCGAAGGGACCCGACATGCCGCTCGAAGCCGGCCTCCTGGAGATCCTCGCCTGCCCGGCGTGCCACGCCCCCCTCAAGGAGCAGGAAACCGAGCTGATCTGCACCGGCCAGGACTGCGGCCTGGCCTACCCCGTCCGGGACGACATCCCGGTCCTCCTCGTGGACGAGGCCCGCCGCCCCGCATAAAGCCCGCCGTGCAAGGCCCACCGCACGGGGCCCGAGGCAAGGCGACCCGCACACAGGGGCCCGCAGGCGACCCACAAGGCCGAGCCCGAGCCCCAAGGAAGAACCGGCGACCGGAGGCTGCCGCCCATGCTCGACGAATCGCTGCTCGACGCCCCCGAGGCCCTCGCGGCGGCCGACCGCCGCGGGCTGCTCCGCGGCGCCGCCGAAGCGGGCGCCCGAGTCCGCACGGCGGCCCGGCACGCGGCCGAGGCGGGCATCCCCGAGCTCAAACCGGACGGCCGCCCGCGAGCCGTCCTGATCGCGGGCCCCGGCGCCGCCGCGATCAGCGCCGCGGACCTGCTCGGCACCCTCGCCGGGGCGGGCTGCCCCGTCATCCGCCTGACCCCCACCGGCGTGGCCCCGGCCGCGGGCGCACTCCGCTGGGAGCTGCCCGGCTGGGCGGGCCCAGTCGACCTGCTCCTGATCGCCACCCCGGACGGCAGCGAGCCCGGCCTCTCGCTCCTGATCGAGCAGGCCTACCGCCGAGGCTGCACGGTCGCCGCCGTGGCCCCCGCCCGCTCCCCGCTCACAGACGCGGTGGACGGCGCCCACGGCCTCTTCGTACCGATGGCGACCGCCCCGTACGAGCCGGGGGCGCCCTCCGCCGCGTCCGCCCCCGGAGTGCTCTGGGCGCTGCTCACACCGCTGCTCGCGCTCCTCGACCGCACCGGGCTGGTCACCGCGCCGCCCGAGGCCCTGCAGAAGGTCGCCGACCGGCTCGACCAGATCGCGGAGCGCTGCGGCCCGGCCGTCGCGACGTACAGCAACCCCGCCAAGACCCTCGCGGCCGAACTGGCCGAGGCGCTCCCGGTGATCTGGACCGAGGGCACCTCCGCGGGCCCGGCGGGCCGCCGTTTCGTCGGCGCGCTGGCAGAGCTGGCGGGCCGTCCCGCGCTCGCCGCCGAGCTGCCCGAGGCGCTCGACGCGCACAGCGTCCTGCTCTCGGGAGTGCTGGCCGCCGGCGCGGACCCGGACGACTTCTTCCGCGACCGCGTCGAGGACGCACAGGTCATGCACGCGCGCGTGGTCCTCCTCCGCGACCGCCCGACCGGCGGCCTCAGCGCCGCCCCCGGCGCCCGTGAACTGGCCCTCAGCCACGACACACCGATCAGCGAACTCGAACCGGAGGACGGCGGCGACCTGGAGACCCTCGCCGAGCTGATCGCCATCACGGATTTCGCCGCCGTTTACCTGGCGCTCGCCTCGGGAGCCTGACCTTGAGCCACGCCTGGTGACCAGCGCCCGCTGAGCAGCGTACGTACGGAGAAGAAAACAGAGCATGGACCGCCTCGACAACACGATCCGCCCCTACGCCTGGGGCTCCACCACGGCCATCCCGCGCCTCCTGGGCGTCGAGCCGACCGGCGAGCCGCAGGCCGAGATGTGGCTGGGCGCCCACCCCGGCGCTCCCTCGCGCACCCCCCGCGGCCCGCTCACCGAGGTGATCGACGAGGCTCCCGAGAAGGAGCTCGGCCGGGCGGCCGTCGCCAAGTTCGGCCCGCGCCTCCCGTTCCTCCTCAAGCTCCTCGCCGCGGGCGCCCCCCTCTCCCTCCAGGTGCACCCCGACCTCGACCAGGCCAAGGAGGGGTACGAGGACGAGGAGCGCCGGGGCGTCCCGATCGACGCCCCGCACCGCAACTACAAGGACGCCAACCACAAGCCCGAACTGATCTGCGCGCTCACGGAGTTCGACGGCCTGTGCGGATTCCGGGCCCCGGCGGAGGCCGCCGACCTGCTCGCGGCCCTTGAGGTCGACTCCCTCAAGCCGTACGTCGACCTGCTGCACGCCCACCCCGAAGAGGCGGCGCTGCGCGAGGTGTTGACGGCCGTGCTGTCCGCGGACCGCGAGCAGCTGGCCGCCACGGTCACCGAGGCCGCGGCGGCCTGCGCCCGGCTCGGCGGCGCCCACGCCCCGTACGCCGATCTCGCCCACCACTACCCGGGCGACCCGGGCGTCATCGCCGCGATGCTGCTCAACCACGTCCGACTGCAGCCCGGCGAGGCCCTGTTCCTCGGCGCCGGCGTGCCGCACGCGTATCTGAACGGCCTCGGCGTCGAGATCATGGCCAACTCCGACAACGTCCTGCGCTGCGGCCTCACCCCCAAGCACGTCGACGTCCCCGAACTCCTGCGTATCGTCCGCTTCGAGGCGAGCGACCCGGGCGTACTGCGCCCCGAGGCGTCCCCCGACGGCGAGGAGGTCTACGCGACCCCCATCGACGAGTTCCGCCTCTCCCGTTACGTCCTCGCGGCGGGCGCCCCGGTCCACGATCTCACCCTCGGCACCCCGCAGATCCTGCTGTGCACCGCGGGTTCCGTACAGGCGGGCGAACACGCGCTCGGCCCCGGCCGGTCCGTCTTCGTACCGGCGGGCGAAAGGGCCGAAGTGTCCGGCGACGGCACGGTTTTCCGGGCCACCGTCATCGCCTGAGTCCTGGCGGCCCTGCCCGAGTCCCGGCGATGACGGTGGCCTGAAACGGTCACTGCGGCGACCCGGCGCACCGATGTCGGCGCGGGCTGCAACAATGGCCCACCGCAAAGGGCGGGCAAAGCCCGGGACGGCGGCCGAGCGGGCAGACGGCCGGCCGAGATGGCAGACGAAGGGACATCGGGAACACATGAGCGCGTCAGGCGGCACCAAAGCGATCGTGGCGGCACTCGCCGCGAACCTCGCGATCGCGGTAGCGAAGTTCGTGGCGTTCCTCTTCAGTGGTTCGTCGTCGATGCTCGCCGAATCCGTGCACTCGCTCGCCGACTCGGGCAACCAGGGCCTGCTGCTCCTCGGCGGCAAGAAGGCCCAGCGCGAGGCGACCCCGCAACACCCCTTCGGCTACGGCCGCGAGCGGTACATCTACGCCTTCCTCGTCTCGATCGTCCTCTTCTCGGTCGGCGGCATGTTCGCGATCTACGAGGGCTACGAGAAGATCAAGGACCCGCACGAGATCACCCACTGGTACTGGCCGGTGGGCGTCCTCGTCTTCGCGATCATCGCCGAGACCTTCTCCTTCCGGACCGCCATCAAGGAGTCCAACACGATCCGCGGCAAGCAGTCGTGGAAGGAGTTCGTGCGCCACGCCAAGGCACCCGAGCTGCCGGTCGTGCTCCTTGAGGACCTCGGCGCGCTCGTCGGTCTGGTCCTCGCGCTCATCGGCGTGGGCCTGGCCCTGGGCACGGGCGACGGCGTCTGGGACGGCATCGGCACCCTCTGCATCGGCATCCTGCTGATCGCCATCGCGATCGTCCTGGCCGCCGAGACCAAGTCGCTGCTCCTCGGCGAGGCCGCCGGCGTCGAGGACGTCAGGAAGATCGAGGCCGCCATCGTCGACGGCGACACGGTCCCCGCCATCATCCACATGCGTACGCTCCACCTCGGCCCCGAGGAACTGCTGGTCGCCGCCAAGATCGCCGTCCGGCACGACGAAACGGCCACCGAGGTCGCCGCCGCGATCGACGCCGCCGAGTCCCGCATCCGCGAGGCCGTCCCGATCGCCCGCGTCATCTACCTCGAACCCGACATCTACAGCGAGACCGAGGCCGCGAAGGGCCCGGACCCCGAGGCAGCCCCGGGCGGCCCGACACCCACCACTGAACACTGACTTCCGGTACGGGGAAGGGGGCGCCCTCTTCCCCGTACGAGCCTTCCTCGTACGAGCCTTCCTCGTACGAGCCTTCCTCGTACGAGCCTTCCTCGTACGAGCCTTCCTCGTACGAGACAGGGCCCGCCGAGCGATTCGGCGGGCCCTTCGACGTACACGCCGCCTACGCGTGCGTGGGCCAGGGCGGCGGCGGGAGGCGGAGGCGACGACCGCCGTCGTACGACCCGGGCGGCGATCCCGCAGCCGAGCCCGACGAGCGCGAGGACCCCTCGCGGCACTTCCGCGCGTGCGGAGAGTGGGGCGCCCCGGTGAACGGGAGGGGCCTCGCGCCTCCGTGAGGTGCGAGGCCCCGGACGGGATCCGCGCGGCTACCGGATCTCGCGCAGCACGTCGAGAACAGCCGCCTCGTCGGGAGCCGTCAGCAGCCGATCCCGGAACCCGGCGTCCATCAACTTCCGGGACAGCAACGCCAGGATCCGCAGATGTTCGTCCCCGGCGGCGGCCTCGGGCACGGAGATCATGAAGACCAGCTTCGCCTTCGTACCGTCGAGCGAACCCCACTCGACACCCTCCGCCGACCGCGCGAACCCGACGACGGGTGCCGTCACCGCGTCGGTCTTGGCATGCGGGATGGCGATCTCCTCGCCGAGCCCGGTCGTGCCCTGCTCCTCGCGCCGCAGCGCCGCCGCCACCAACTCCTCGACGTCCGTGACCTTCCCGGTGGCGGCCAGCAGCCCGGCCATCTCCCGGATCGCGGACTCCTTGTCACCGGAATCGAGCCGAACCTTGACGGTCTGCGCCGTGAGATACCCGGAAAGGACTTCGCCGTCCGGGCCACCGGCGGACGCGTCCGGGGACGCTTCGGCGGATCGGTCCGCGGACGCGTCACGGGGAGAGGCACCGGCAGGGTTCTTCGAGCCGCTGTCGCTGTCGGTGCTGGTGCCGACAGCCGTGGAGCCGGCGGAGGCCGGAGCCGCTGCCGATGCCGTCCGCTGGGCGGGAGCGTGCGCGGTGGCCGTCCCGCCGCCGGCGCCGAGGCCGTCACTGCCGGCACCCGCTCCCGCACCAGCACCCACGCCCGCGAGGGCGAGTTCCGGCTGCGGCGCGAGCCCGTCGACCATCGACCGGCCCCGCCGCCTGCGCTCACCGACATCCATGAGCGCGACCGTCGTCAGGGCCGTCACCACGGTCCCGATCACCACGGCCACGAAGAACATCGGTACGCCGCTGACGGCACCCAGCACCGCCACGATCGGCCCGCCGTGCGGTACCGCGTCCTCGACCCCGGCGAGACCCGCGAGCGCACCGGCCACCGCGCCGCCGAGCATGTTGGCGGGGATGACCTGCGCCGGCCGCGCGGCGGCGAACGGAATGGCGCCCTCGGATATCCCGAACAACCCCATGAACAGCGAGGCGAGACCCGTCTCACGCTCCTGCTCGGTGTAGAGCCGCTTCCGGATCAGCGTGGCGAGGCCCTGCCCGAGCGGCATCACCGGGATCGCGGCGGCGCACATGCCCATGACCTCCTGGTTGCCGGTCGCGATGAGCCCCGCGCCGAACAGGAACGCCGTCTTGTTGACCGGCCCGCCCATGTCGAACGCGATCATCAGCCCCAGGATCGCGCCGAGCAGCACCGCACTGGTTCCGGTCATCCCGCCGAGCCAGTCCGTCAGATGCTCGAAGACCCAGGAGATGGGCTCGCCGATCACGTAGATGAAGAACAGCCCGAGCGCCGTCGTCGCCACGATCGGGATCACGATGATCGGCATGATCGGCCGGACGAACTTCGGCACCTCGACCTTCTTGATCCACAGCACCAGATAGCCGGCGAGGAACCCGGTCACGATCGCCCCGATGAAGCCCGCGCCCGCCTCGGAGTCGTACAGCGAACCGGTGTTGGCGATCCACCCGCCGACCATGCCCGGCACCAGCGCGGGCCGGTCCCCGATCGCGTACGCGATATAGCCGGACAGGATCGGCACCATCAGCTGGAACCCGATGACGCCGATGTTGTTGACGTCCATCCAGAAGGAGCCCTTCGGGATGACCAGGCCACCGGACGGATCGGTGTGCCCGCCGAGTGACAGCGAGATCGCGATCAGCAGCCCGCCGACCACGACGAACGGGATCATGTAGCTGACGCCGTTCATCAGCGCCTTGTACCCGACGCTCCGCTCCTTGCCGCCACCGCCACCGCCGCCGTTGGCGGGTTTGGACGTACTGGTCCCGCCCCCACCCCCGCCGTGCACGGGCGCGGTCCGCACCTGTTCGATCAGCCGCTCGGGGTGGTGGATTCCCTCGGCGACGCCGACCGTCACCACCCGCTTCCCGGCGAACCGGCTCAGGTCCACATCCTTGTCCGCGGCGATGATGACGCCGTCCGCGGTTCTGACATCGTTGTCAGTTAGTACGTTCTCGGCCCCGATCGAGCCCTGGGTCTCCACCTTGATGTCGACGCCGAGCCGCTCCGCCGCCTGCGAGAGCTTCTCGGCCGCCATGTAGGTGTGGGCAATGCCGGTCGGGCAGGCGGTCACCGCGAGCAGCCTCAACCGCTGCCGCTCGCCACTGCCGCCGCCCGTGGGGGGAAGGCCGGCCGAACTGGTCACGTCGATCTCCTAACGCCTTTGTTGTGGGGGATCGTGATCCGCGGGCTGGTGCACATGGTCCCGATCCCCGGCATCCTGCAACAGCCCCCTGCGCAGGGCCAAAAGTTCAAAAGTCCCGGATTGTCCAGGCTTGTTGCTCCTCGACCCCCACCGGCGGACTCTCAGGCTCCGCTTCTTTCTGGCCGGAGGCGGGCTGGGGCCCGCTGAGCCGATCGGTGTAGATTCGTAACCGAGCCAGACGTCGCTGCTGATGGCGGTCGGGCGGCCCCGTACGGGCCGGCCGAGGGAGAGAGGGCCTCCGACGGACTGCGCTGCGCAAGGCACCGGGCATTCGTGTGCCCCGTGGACGCACGTCCAGCCCCGCCGCCGCGCAGACCAGCCCAACCGACCTCGCCCAACCCGAGGAGCAGCTCGTATGACCACTGTCGACAACCGACAGGACTTCAAGGTCGCCGACCTTTCCCTGGCCGACTTCGGTCGCAAGGAGATCACCCTCGCCGAGCACGAGATGCCCGGCCTGATGTCGATCCGCAAGGAGTTCGCCGCCACCCAGCCGCTGGCCGGCGCCCGCATCATGGGCTCGCTGCACATGACCGTGCAGACCGCCGTCCTGATCGAGACCCTGGTCGCCCTGGGCGCCGAGGTCCGCTGGGTGTCCTGCAACATCTTCTCCACCCAGGACCACGCGGCCGCCGCCATCGCCGTCGGCCCGAACGGCACGCCCGACAACCCCCAGGGCATCCCGGTCTTCGCCTGGAAGGGCGAGACGCTTGAGGAGTACTGGTGGTGCACGGAGCAGGCGCTGACCTGGCCGAACACCCCCACCGGCGGCCCGAACATGATCCTGGACGACGGCGGTGACGCCACCATGCTCGTCCACAAGGGCGTCGAGTACGAGAAGGCCGGCAAGGTCCCGTCCCTCGACACCGCCGAGTCCGACGAGCACCGCGTCGTCCTGGGGCTCCTGACCCGGACGATCTCGAACGGCTCGCAGAAGTGGACCCAGGTCGCCTCGGAGATCCGCGGCGTGACCGAGGAGACCACCACCGGCGTCCACCGCCTGTACGAGATGCACCGCGACGGCACCCTCCTGTTCCCGGCGATCAACGTGAACGACGCCGTCACCAAGTCGAAGTTCGACAACAAGTACGGTTGCCGCCACTCCCTGATCGACGGCATCAACCGCGCCACCGACGTCCTCATCGGCGGCAAGACCGCGGTCGTCCTCGGCTACGGCGACGTGGGCAAGGGCTGCGCGGAGTCCCTGCGCGGACAGGGCGCCCGCGTGATCGTCACCGAGATCGACCCGATCTGCGCGCTCCAGGCGGCGATGGACGGCTACCAGGTCACGACGCTCGACGAGGTCGTCGACAAGGCCGACATCTTCATCACCACGACCGGCAACAAGGACATCATCATGGCCTCGGACATGGCCAAGATGAAGCACCAGGCGATCGTGGGCAACATCGGCCACTTCGACAACGAGATCGACATGGCCGGCCTCGCGCAGATCCCGGGCATCGTCAAGGACGAGGTCAAGCCCCAGGTCCACACCTGGAAGTTCCCCGACGGCAAGGTGCTCATCGTCCTCTCCGAGGGCCGCCTGCTGAACCTGGGCAACGCGACCGGCCACCCGTCGTTCGTGATGTCCAACTCGTTCGCGGACCAGACCCTGGCCCAGATCGAGCTGTTCACCAAGCCCGAGGAGTACCCGACCGACGTCTACGTGCTGCCCAAGCACCTCGACGAGAAGGTCGCCCGCCTCCACCTCGACGCCCTCGGCGTGAAGCTCACGACGCTCCGCCCGGAGCAGGCGAGCTACATCGGCGTAGAGGTCGCGGGCCCGTACAAGTCGGACCACTACCGCTACTGAGCAGCCGAGCCCGGCGCTCACCCGGCGCTCACCCGGCACTCAGCCAACGGTTGTCAGCAGGCCCCCGTCGTCACCGGCGGGGGCCTGCCCCCTACGAGGACCCGAGCCACCATGCCCCGCGGCCGATATTCGCTCCATGACCCGCACGACCACACCCCCCTCGCCGAAGAACACTTCCACTGCGCGCCCGGCCCCTCCGGCTGGCGCTACGTCTCTCAACTGACCACCCCCTCCGGCGACCCCGCCGGTTCCGTCGACCTCGCCCTCGACGCCCTCGGCCGCCCCATCCGCCTCGAACTGCACGCCTCGGGCTGGCAGGTCCGCGGCGCCGCCCTCGACGGCGTCACCTGGGTCCGCACCGACCCCACGGGAGCTCACGCCACCGAAGGCAATGTCCGCGCCCACGCCTTCACCGGCACATCCCCCGCGTTCCTCGTCGCCACCGCACGTCTGCTGCGCCTCACCCCCGATGCCTCCGCCACGCGTGTACGCCTCGTCGCCCTCACCGACCCGGTCCTCGCCCCGCGCACCCTCGACCAGTCCTGGGCCCTGATCACGAGAGAAACACACGCCACTGACAACGGCCCCCTGACCGTGGAGGAATACCAGGTCACAGCCCTGGATACCGGTGAGCAGCACACCGTGCACCTCTCGGGCGACGTGATCCTCTCCGCACCCGGCATCGAGCTGGAGGACCTGGAATCCCCGCCGTCGGTGTTCGCCTGACGAAGGTCCCGGGGAGCCCGGGCACCCGGGCTCCCCGGGAGTTACGCGGGCGGGGCGAAGCCGGTGGCGGGACGCTCGGCGCCGGCGTCCTGCGGGGCCGGGTCGGGGGCCGGTGTCGGTGTTGGCGTCGGTGCGGGAGCCGAGTAGCCGGCGGGCGGCGAAGCCGGTGGGTACGGATGGGAGGGGTAGGCCGATTCCGGCGAAGGCACCATCCCGTACGGCATCACGGGCCCGCTCGTGCCTGGCATGCCTGGTGTGGCCGGCGTGCCGGCCATCTGCGCACCCGCGGCAGGACGACCACCAGCGGCCCCACCACTGAACGCCCGCCGGGCCTCCCGCGCCTGCCGCTCCTGCATCACGGCCGCCAGATACGCTGCCGGCGGCACCCCCTGCGGCGCCGGAGCCCCGGTGCGCTCCGCGACATCGGCCGCGAGCCGCTCCGCCATCGCCCAGCCGACCTGTGGATCCAGCTGCTGCATCCGCGTCAGGTACTGGCGGACAGCCAGCCACAGCGCGTCCGGAACCCCGGACAGATCAAGGCCGGAGAACCGCCCCGCCAACCAAGGCGGCGGAGGGGGCACGAAAGACGTACGCCCGGCGGGAATCCGTTCCCGTACGACCAGGGTCCCCGCGAACACATCACCGAGCCGTCGCCCCCGCGCGGACACCAGCGAGGCGATGCACGCCACGACCCCGAACGTCATCAGGATCTCGACGACACCGACCGCGCCACGTACCAGCGCGTGCCGGAACCGGATCGGCCCGCCGTCGTCCCGCACCACCCGCAGCCCGCACGCCAGCTTTCCCAGCGACCGCCCATGACTGAGCGTCTCCACGGCGATCGGCCCGCCCACCAGCAGAAGAATGAACGCGGCGATCGAGATCGCCATCTGCGCCGCCTCGTCGAGCGCGGTCGTGGACGCCACCAGGGCGATGGTCACCGCGACATAGGCGGCCACCGCCACCGCCAGGTCGAGCACCACGGCCAGCACTCGGCTCGGCAGCTTCGCGGGGCGCAACTCCAGCGCCACCGCCTCGCCCGTCACAAGCTCACTCACGCCCGCCGTCCTTCCCCGAACTGCCCCGAGGACAGTCAGTCTGCCAAGCTGAGGGCACATCGCGCCGCAGTGCGACAAGCTGACCACACGACGAGCAGCCGAGGAGCAGCCAACCCGATGGACCTCGACGTCTTCGTGTCCGCCCACCGAGCCGAGTGGGACCGGCTCGACGCACTCCTCGGACGCCAGAGGCGCCTCACCGGCACGGAGGCCGACGAACTCGTCGCCCTCTACCAGCGCACGGCGACCCACCTCTCCCTGATCCAGTCGAGCGCCCCGGACCCCCAGCTGACCGGCCGTCTCAGCCAACTGGTGGCACGCGCGCGTAGTGCGGTGACAGGCACCCGCCGAGCCTCCTGGCGCGATGTCACCCGCTTCCTTACGCACGGTTTCCCCGCCGCGGTCTACCGCTCACGCCACTGGTGGGTCCCCACCGCGCTGCTCTCCACGGCCGTCGCCATCGTCCTGGGGTGGTGGATCGGCACCCACCCGGAGGTCCAGTCCTCGATCGCGGCCCCGAGCGACCTGCGGGAGCTCACACGCCCAGGCGGCGAGTACGAGACCTACTACTCAAGCCATCCGGCGACGTCCTTCGCGGCCCAGGTGTGGACGAACAACGCCCAGGCCGCCGCGATGTGCCTGGTCCTCGGCGCCTTCCTCTGCCTGCCGGTCGTCTGGATCCTCTTCCAGAACATGCTCAACGTGGGCGTGGGCATCGGCCTGATGTCCTCGGCAGGCCGCCTCGACACCTTCCTCGGCCTGATCCTCCCGCACGGCCTCCTGGAACTGACCGCAGTCTTCGTAGCGGCCGGTACGGGACTACGCCTCGGCTGGACCGTCATCGACCCGGGCCCCCGCAGTCGCCGATCCGCCCTCGCCGAGGAGGGCCGAGCCGCCCTGGGCATGGCGATAGGCCTCGCCCTGGTCCTTTTCGTCTCGGGCGCCATCGAAGGCTTCGTCACCCCGTCCGGCCTCCCGACCTGGGCCCGCATCGGCATCGGCATAGCCGCCGAGCTGCTGTTCCTCGCGTACGTCTACATCCTGGGCGGTCGCGCGGCGCGAGCCGGCGAGACGGGCGACGTCGAGGAAGCCGAACGCAGCGCCTCCGTACCGACCGCCGCCTGATGTGCAGGCACGCCTACTGAGCTGCTACTGTCCTCTTCGCCCCACAAAAACCGTTGACACGGGACGTGTGGGGAGGTAGATTCGAACAGTTGCCTAGAACTGGACAAGTTCGGTGGCGAAGGTTTAGCATCTGTCAGCTTCCTGGAATTTGGTTCCGGAGAAGCACTTCCCGATAAATCAGGATCGAGTAGCCGGTCAGGCCGGTCAAAAACTTCTGATAAAGTCGGGCTCGCCGAAAGAAAGCCACCAGGCAATCGAATAGGCAAAGGCCTCCCAACTGGCCACCGGAAATGAATTCCGACCGGAAACGGAACGGAAAACGGATCTGGTAAGGTTGGAAACACGAAGGGAAGCGCCCGGAGGAAAGCCCGAGAGGGTGAGTACGAAGGAAGCGTCCGTTCCTTGAGAACTCAACAGCGTGCCAAAAATCAACGCCAG
>NZ_JBIRTJ010000011.1:0-388288 GCF_044334695.1 Streptomyces sp. NPDC020747
TCGAACTCATCGGCGGCGTCCGCTTCCCCGCCATCGGCGAACTCCCCTACCTCCTCACCCTCGCCGGCCACGGCTTCTACTGGTTCCGACTCCGCGCGGAAGCTCCCCACACCAAACAGCGATTGATGGTGTGCGCCTGAAAGGACGGGTCGCCATGCGCAAGGTCGTATCACCCCGCCCCAGCAGCCACAGTCCGGCACTCCTGCTGACGTCTCTCGCGGGACTGCTGCGGACGTGGTTGCCGGAGCAGCGCTGGTTCGCGGGCAAGGGCCGGCGGGTCACGGAGCTGGCTCTGTTGTCGGCGACGGAGCTGCATCCGGGATGCCTGCATCTCCTGGTCAGTACGCGGCACGACACCGCCGCTCAACTGCCCGGGGACTGCTACCAGTTGCTGCTCGGTGTCCGGGAGGTCCTGCCGCCACGGCTGGCCCACACCCGCATCGGCCGGGCGAGCGAGGGGCCACTGGCCGGAATGACGGTGTACGACGCCCTTCAGGAGCCCCGGTCGGCGGACCTGCTCCTGGAGCGGCTGCGGACTCCGGGCACGGTGGGCCCGCTGCGGTTCGAGCGTGAGGCGCATGTGGCGATCCCCGCCGGTCTCACCCCGCGTCTCCTCGACGCGGAGCAGTCCAACTCGTCGCTGGTGTACGGGGATTCGTACATCCTGAAGATCTTCCGGCGCGTCCAGCCCGGCATCAACCCGGATCTCGAAGTGCCCTGGGCGCTGGCCAGGCAGGGCTGCACCCGTGTACCCGCACCCGTGGCATGGTTCCGGACCTCGCAGCCGCAGGCGGCGACACTCGGTGTGCTGCAACCCTTCCTGCCCGACGCCGACGACGGGTGGACCCTGGCACTCGAATCGCTCGCCGCGGGACGGGACTTCACCGACGAGGCGTACGAACTGGGGAAGGCGACGGCCGAGGTGCACCTGGCACTGGCCGGTGCGTTCGCCCTCGGCGTCCCGGTCGGACGCCGGAGCAGACGGCTCGCGGCCTCGATGAACGAGCGGCTGGACGCCACGAGCCGGTCGGTGCCGGACCTCCTGCCGTACGTGGACGGGCTGCGGGGTGCCTTCGACGCGCTGGCCGCCCTGGACTCGGGCCGTCCGGTGCAGCGGATCCATGGCGATCTCCACCTCGGTCAGGTGCTGCGGGCCGGGAAGCGGTGGTTCGTCATCGACTTCGAGGGCGAACCGGCCCGTCCGATCGCCGAGCGACGGCACCCGCAGCCGCCCGTACGCGATGTCGCGGGCATGCTCCGTTCCTTCGACTACGCCGCCCGCAGCCGTCGCCCATGGCGTCCTGAGTGGGCGCGGCACTGCCGGGACGCGTACTGCGCGGGGTACGCCGCGCAGGCACGCTGGGACCCGCGCGGCGAGCCCGAACTGCTGCGCGCGTACGAGACGGACCGTGCTGTGTACGAGGTGCTGTACGAGGCCCGGCATCGGCCCGACTGGCTGCCCGTACCGATGGCGGCGATCGCCCGCCTCGCCGAGCGCGCCTCCGCACCCGCACCATCCGGCTCCGGTACTCAGAAGCCGGTCCCGTCCTTCCACATTGCTCAAGGAGGCTGAACCCGTGGCCCGCAACATCACCGCAGCCGTGACTCTTCCGGTGCCCGAGGACGTCCGGCCCGCAGTGCGGCCGCCGGCGTTCCCCATGGACGCGACGGATCGGGAGCGCCTGTTGTCGGGCGCCCACCACGATCCGCATGCGCTGCTGGGGGCCCATCGCGTGCCGGAGGGGGTCGTCCTCCGCGCGTTGCGGCCGTTCGCCACGGCGGTGGCCGTGGTGTCGGCGGACGGGCGGCGCATGGAGCTGGGCAGCGAGGGTGACGGCCTCTTCTCGGGTGTGCTGCCGCTCGAATCGGTTCCCGAGTACACCTTGCTGGTGAGGTACGAGCGCGGCGGCGAGGTGGCGGTGCAGGATCCGTACCGGTTCCTGCCCTCGCTCGGTGAGTTCGATCTGCATCTGTTCGGCGAGGGGCGCCACGAACAGCTCTGGCAGGCGCTCGGTGCCGAGCCGATGGCCCACCAGGGCGTGGCCGGCACCCGCTTCACCGTCTGGGCGCCCAACGCCCGGGGCGTCCGGGTGGCCGGGGACTTCAGCCACTGGGACGGGACCGCGTTCCCGATGCGGTCCCTGGGCTCGTCCGGGGTGTGGGAACTGTTCCTGCCGGGCATCGGCGAGGGCGCGCGGTACAAGTTCGAGATCACCTCGCGGCACGGCCACCGGTTCCTCAAGGCCGACCCGATGGCACGCCGGACGGAGGTGCCGCCCGCGACGGCGTCGATCGTGACGGCGTCCCACCACGAGTGGGGCGACCAGGAGTGGCTTGCGCACCGCGGCGACATCGCCGTGCACGAGGCGCCGTTCAGCGTGTACGAGGTCCATCTTCCCTCCTGGCGCAAGGGGCTGACGTACCGTCAATTGGCTGACGAGCTCCCGACGTACGTGGAGGACCTGGGCTTCACCCATGTTCAGCTGATGCCGGTGGCGGAGCATCCCTTCGGTGGTTCGTGGGGCTATCAGGTCACCGGCTTCTACGCGCCCACAGCAAGGCTGGGTACGCCGGACGACTTCAAGTACCTCGTCGACGCGCTGCACCGGGCCGGGATCGGCGTGATCATGGACTGGGTGCCCGCGCACTTCCCGAAGGACGACTGGGCCCTGGCCCGCTTCGACGGGGAGCCGCTGTACGAGCCTGGCGACTCGCGCCGCGCCGAGCATCCCGACTGGGGGACCTACGAGTTCGACTACGGGCGCACCGAGGTACGCAACTTCCTGGTCGCCAACGCGGTCTACTGGTGCCAGGAGTTCCACATCGACGGCCTGCGGGTCGACGCCGTCGCGTCCATGCTCTACCTGGACTACTCGCGCGAGCCCGGGCAGTGGACACCCAACGTCCACGGCGGCCGGGAGAACCTCGACGCGGTCGCCTTCCTCCAGGAGATGAACGCGACGGTGTACCGGCGGGTGCCGGGCGTGATGACCATCGCCGAGGAGTCGACCGCCTGGGAGGGGGTGACCCGCTCAACCGACAGTGGTGGTCTGGGTTTTGGCCTGAAGTGGAACATGGGCTGGATGCACGACTCGCTCGAATACGTCGCGCACGAGCCCGTCCATCGCAAGTACCACCACAACGAGATGACGTTCTCGATGGTGTACGCGTACAGCGAGAACTACGTCCTGCCGATCTCCCACGACGAAGTCGTGCACGGGAAGCGGTCGTTGGTGTCCAAGATGCCGGGCGACTGGTGGCAGCAGCGGGCCACGCACCGGGCATATCTGGGCTTCATGTGGGCGCACCCCGGCAAGCAACTCCTCTTCATGGGACAGGAGTTCGCCCAGGGCGCCGAGTGGTCCGAGGCCCACGGACCCGACTGGTGGCTGCTCGACCCGTCGTACGGGGCCGCCGCCGACCACCAGGGTGTGCGGGACCTCGTCCGGGAACTCAATCGTCAGTACGGGGTGACGCGTGCGCTGTGGGAGCGGGACTGCGATCCCTCCGGGTTCGCCTGGGTGGCGGGGGGTGCGGCGGAGGACAACGTCTTCGCGTTCCTGCGGTTCGACGCGGATGGCTCGCCGTTGCTCGCCGTGTCCAACTTCTCGCCTGTGGTGCGGCACGAGTACCGGCTCGGTGTTCCGGACGACGTGCCCGCCTGGGGGGAGGTTCTGAACACCGACGCGGTGGGCTTCGGGGGCAGCGGGGTGACTGGGCCCGGCCCCGTCAAGGCTGAGGCTCAGGGGGAGCAGGGGTGGACGGCGAGTATCCGACTCACACTGCCGCCGCTGGCTACGGTGTGGCTGCGGCCGGCTTAGCGTTTCTCGCCCCCGCCCGCCCCTACCCTTCCCGTCCCTTTTCGGGGGCGCTGCCCCTGAGGAAGTGACGGGAACGGGTAGGGGCGGCGGGGGCGAAAAGAGATCTACACACTCCCCCGGTACCGCCGCAACGCCGGCATCGTCACCGCCAGGACCAGCATCGTGACGACCACAAGCAGCCCGCCGCCGGCAACAGCCGTGCGCGCACCCAACGCGGAGCCCGCCGTCCCGTGGAGGACGTCGGCCAGCCGCGGACCCCCCGCAACCACGACCGTGAAGACGCCCTGCATACGGCCACGAAGCTCATCGGTCACGGCCGACAGAAGGATGGCCCCGCGGAAGACCATGGAGACCATGTCGGCGACCCCGGCGGCGGCAAGGAACGCCACGCCCACCCACAGATTGGAGCTCAGACCAAACCCCGTGATGGCCACTCCCCAGGCGACCACCGCGGCGATGACCATGAGCCCGTGCCGCCGCGCACGCGAGAACGTGCCGGACATCAGCCCGCCGAGCACAGCACCGATCGGGATCGCCGCGAAGAGCAGCCCGAGGGCGAGCCCCTCGCCGTACGGGGCGTACGTCTGGGCGGCGAGCTGCGGGAACAAGGCCCGCGGCATGCCGAAGACCATGGCGATGATGTCGGCGAGGAACGACAGCAGGAGCACCTGGTTGAGGGAGATGTAGCGGAAGCCCTCCGCGATCCCTCGCAGGCCTGCCCGCCCGGCGGCCGCCGCGGTGGTACCCAGGGGCGGTAGCGAGGGCAGCCGGTAGACCGCCCATACCGTGGCGCACAAGGCCAGAGCGTCGATCAGATAGAGCTCGGCGAGGCCCACGACGGGGATGAGGGCTCCGGCCAACAACGGTCCGGCGACGAGGCCGGTCTGCATGACGGTCGAGCCGAGCGCGTTCGCCGCGGCCAGTTCGTCCTTGGGGACCAGCCGGGCGATGGAGGCCTGGCGGGCCGGGGAGTTGAGGCCGAAGAACGCCTGCTGGACGGCGAGCAGCACCATCAGGACGCCGACCGATTCGAGTCCGGTGACGGCCTGTATCCAGAAGAGCAGGGACGTGACGGCAATCCCGATGTTCGTGACGAGAAGAAGCTTGCGCCGGTCCACGCTGTCGGCGATCGCGCCGCCCCACAGCGCGAAGACGACGAGGGGCAGGAGTCCCGCGAAACTGGCGTAGCCGACCCAGGCCGAGGATCCCGTGATGTCGTAGATCTGCTTGGGTACGGCGACGGCGGTGAGCTGGCTGCCCACGGCCGTGACGATGGTCGAGGACCAGAGGCGGCGGTAGGCGGGGCGGCGCAGCGGCCGGGTGTCCATGGCCCAGCGACGCCAGCCACCGCTTCTCTTCGGTTCCGGGTCTGCTGGGTCCGCCGGGTCTGCCGGCCCCGAGGCCCCGGTATCCGATTCCGCGCCGTTTTCCGCACCGCTCTTGCTCGTGTCCACGCCCGTCCTGGTTCCTCGACCTGGTTCCTCGACCTGATTGCTCGATACATCTTTCGATTCGAGGATCACTATCGCCGATACGAGGCCACCTTCGCCGGGCGGACCGATCCGTGGACGGGACGACAATGGACGGCTGCCGGGCAGACCGGCGCGTCAGCCTGTCGCGCGCGAGCCCTCAACCGTCGTCAGCAGCGACGCCGCCTGCTCGCGAGCCCGGTCGAGGGCGCCCGGAAAGATGCGCAGTCCGTGGGCGACCAGGGCACCCTCGTGGAGCAGCATCAGGGAGCGGCCCAGGGAGTCGGCCGTGGCGGGCGCGAGCGGGCGTACGAGGTCGGTGAACAGGGTGAGCATCCACTGCTTCTGGCCGGTGATGATCGCGTACGCCGGGTGGGACGTGTCGTCGATCTCCGCGTGGGCGTTGACCATGCTGCAACCCCGCGGGCCGGCCGTGTCCATCCAGTCGCGTGAGGCCTCGAAGACGGCGAGAACGCCGTCGTGCGGGGTGTGGGCCGCGTCGAGGCGGGGTGCGAGGAAGGCCCGCCAGCGCTCGTCGCGGTCGGCGAGGTACTCGACGACGATCTGGTCCTTCGAGCCGAACCGGTCGTAGAGCGTCTTCTTCGTGACACCCGCCTCGGCGGCGATGAGGTCGACGCCGACGGCGTGGATACCGCGGTCGTAGAACAGTCGCCCGGCCGCCTCCAGCGCCCGGCGGGCGCCGGGAGTCAGCGGCACTCGGCGCGGCCCGTTCGAGGCGGCCGGCCCGCCCGGCGTCACCGAGGTGCTCGACGTGCCCTGCGTCTTCGATGTGCCCTGCGGCTTCGGAGTGCTCATTCCTCAAGAGTAGACCGATCTGTATACTCGACGCCAGGTATACAGATCGGTCTACTTCAATCTACTTCTGTCGGCCGTCCGGCCTTGGAGGTGTGCGGTGTCGTGAACATCCTGTTGTCGATCGCGTTCGTCGGGGCCTGGAGCTCCGGATTCATCGGGGCCAAGCTCGGGTCGGGCAGCGCCCCGGCCGTCACGCTTCTCATGTGGCGCTTCCTGCCGCTGGCCCTCGTCCTGGGCGTCGTCGCGCTGACCGTGACTCGGGCGTCGTGGCGTGGGCTCACGCCCCGCGTTCTGGTCAGGCAGGCCGCCGTGGGGGCGCTGTCCCAGAGCGGCTATCTCCTGACGGTCTACTACGCGATCGAGCTGGGCGTCTCCAGTGGCACGACGGCTCTCATCGACGGCACGCAGCCCCTGGTGGCCGGAGCCCTGGCCGGGCCACTGCTGGGCCTGCCGGTGTCGCGTACGCAGTGGCTCGGACTGGGGCTCGGCGTGACGGGTGTCGCCGTCGTCACCGCGGCCGACGCCGGTGCCGGGACGGGCGTCGCATGGTGGGCGTATCTCGTGCCGTTCCTCGGCATGCTGTCCCTGGTGGCGGCGACCTTCCTGGACCGCCGGTCCCGTACGGACGTCCGCCCGATGGTGTCGATGACGGTCCACGCCGTCACAAGTGCCTTCGTGTTCACGGCACTTGCCGCGGCCACCGGAGCGGTCGCACCACCCGCGAGTGGCTCCTTCTGGACCGCCGTGGTGTGGCTCGTGGTGCTCTCCACCTTCGGCGGGTACGGGCTGTACTGGCTGATCCTGCGGCGGTCCGGGGTGACCGAGGTCAACACCCTCATGTTCCTGATGGCCCCCGTGACGGCCGTATGGGGTGCGCTGATGTTCGACGAACACTTCGGGACACAGACGGTGGTGGGGCTGGCACTCGGCCTCCTGGCCGTCGCCGTCGTCCATCGGGGCGAGCGCCACAACCGCCGCGACCGCGACCGCCACCACGACCAGGACGGCCACGACAGCTACGACAGCCACGACAGCCACGACAGCCAACAGCCTCCGGGCCCAGGTGCTTTCACGCCCCGGCGATCAGCGTGGCACCGAGCGCGATCATCATCGCGGCGACCAGAGCGTCCAGTACGCGCCACGCCGACGGGCGGGCCAGGAAGCGGCTGAGCAGCCGGGCGCCGAAGCCCAGCGCGGCGAACCAGACCAGGCTGGCGAGGACGGCGCCGAGACCGAAGGTCCAGCGCAGCGGACCGCGGTCGGCCGCGATGGAGCCGAGCAGGAACACGGTGTCCAGGTAGACGTGCGGGTTGAGCCAGGTCATCGCCAAACAGGTGAGTACGGCCCGCCGTCGTGAGCCCGTCGTCCCCGTTTCGACGAGCAGCGCCGACGGCCTGAACACCCGGCGCACGGCGAGACAGCCGTAGCCGATGAGGAAGACACCGCCGATCAGCGCGACCGCGGTCAGCGCCTCCGGCCAGGCCACCACCACCGCGCCGACACCGCCGACACCGAGCGCGATGAGTGCCGCGTCGGACAGGGCGCAGATGCCCACCACCGCGAGCACGGCGTCCCGGCGGATGCCCTGCCGCAGGACGAAGGCGTTCTGTGCGCCGATGGCGACGATGAGGGAGAGGCCGGTGCCGAACCCGGCGGCCGCGGCGGTCAGAGCGCTGGTCACGGCATCCACGCTAGGAAGGCCGCCGTCAGGAGTACAGCTAAAGATTCTTACGTATCATTAGCGTTCGTGATGACAGAGCTTCCGCTCGACCAGGTGCGTACCCTGCTGGCCGTCGTGGACGAGGGCACGTTCGACGCGGCGGCCGTCGTGCTGCATGTGACGCCGTCGGCGGTGAGCCAGCGGGTCAAGGCGCTCGAACAGCGCACGGGGCGCGTCCTGTTGATGCGTACGAAACCGGTCCGGCCGACCGAGTCCGGCGAGGTCGTCGTGCGGTTCGCGCGCCAACTGACCCGCCTTGAGGACGAGGCCAGGACCGAGCTCGGCATGTCGGACTCCGAGGAGCCGACGCGGCTGTCGATCGCGGTGAACTCCGACTCGCTGGCGACCTGGTTCCTGCCCGCGCTCGCCCGCGTGCCGGAAGAGCTGCGCCTCTGCTACGAGTTGCGCCGCGAGGACCAGGACCACACGGCCGCGCTGCTGCGCGAGGGGCTGGTGATGGCCGCGGTGACCTCGTCGCCGGAGGCGGTCACGGGTTGTTCCGTCCGGAGCCTCGGGCGTATGCGGTACGTCCCGGTGGCGGGCCCCGATTTCGCCGCGCGACGGCTCGGCGGGTGGCCGGAGACGCCGTTGCGGGAGGTGATCGCCGACGCGCCCGTGGTGGCCTTCGACCGACGTGACGATCTCCAGGACGCGTTCGTCCGGGGGCTCAAACGCGGTCGCGGCGCGGCGAGTTCACTGCGGCATCTCGTGCCGACCTCGGAGGGGTTCGTCGACGCCGTCGCGGCCGGAATGGGGTGGGGCATGGCTCCAGAGGTGCAGGCGGCGCCGCTGCTCGCCTCGGGACGGCTCGTCAATCTCGCGCCGGACTCAAGGATCTACGTTCCCCTGTACTGGCAGCAGTGGAAGCTCGACTTCCCCGCGCTCGCCGCCGTGTCCGAGGCCGTCGCGGCGGCGGCCGCCGAGGCCCTGGACCCGGGGCGAGGCCACTGAGCCTCGACGACCGGGACGACTCCGCCGCCGCGGCCGTCAGGAAGCCGGGCCCTGCCCCGCTTCCCTCTCCAGGAAGCTGATCACCTGGGCGGCGAGGCCCTCCGCGGCGGATTCGGGGCGGGCACAGACGCCGACCGCCGGCTCGTGCAGGCCAATGCCGCCGGACCAGAGGTAGCGCTCGGTCCACTCGTCGTCGACCTTCAACTGGACCTGGATGTCCACGTGGGAGAGGCCGCTTTCGGGCGCGGCGGCGAACAGGACCGCGGTCGCCCGGCGCAGGGGATAGACGTCGAAGCCCTCGATGAACTGCGAGTTGCGCCAGTCCAGAAACGCGCTCTCGCCGTCGGTCCCGATACGGATGTCGAGCTGGCCGTCTTCGAGATGAATGCCGAAATGCTCGGTCGTACGGTTTTCGACGGTCACCCGGAATCGGAAGTAGATGAGGCCCTCGGCCGCGTCGTCACGACCGCGCGGGGGCTCCGCCTTCTCCAAGCCATGGACGCGAATGCGCAGGCCGGCATGCTCATCGTCGTACTCCTGCCAGTCCCCGACCACATTCGGCTCGTACACGGTTCACCTCTCGACCTCAGAGGGCTGCTGTCTATCCCTGAGCGCGACGAGGTGTCAAATGAGCAGAATGGGCGTTGGCCAGGGATTTTACCCGGCTTGATCGCTGATCAAGCCCTGCCCAGCCAGAACCCTTCTCACAGGCGTCACGCCCGCCGCCCCGGCGTGCTGCACATCACGTCCCCCGGACCCCGCCGCCGACGCGGCGCCCGGCGGCGCCGGTACCGGCTCCGGCACCCGATGCCGTGCGGTGCATTTGAGCCAGTCCCACGGGCTTCGCAGGCCGAATAAGGCCGCTCGCATTTCCCTCACATTTTCACTGTTGATTATTGAATCGATTGAATGCCAGAATCCGTTCAGCCTCGCCGACATACCCCATCGGCGGGGCCGCCCCGGGTTGACCGGGTGAGGATTTCAGCGGAAATTCGGGCGGATTCCCGACCGCCTCGATCCAGAAACTTGAGCCGCGTTCAGCAATGCCTCTTGAGCTGCACTCTTATTTGATAAGGCACGGTATGCCACAACAACCAAGCCCGTACTACGGTTCCCCTCCGGACAGCACGCAGTCCGGACCCGTGGCCCGGAACATGATCGCTTCGCATCCCGACTTCCGTTCCATACGCGGCGCTCACCGCAGATTCGGGGCGGTGGCGCTGTCGATCTCGGTGGGCGGGTTCCTGCTGTTCGTGCTGCTGTCGAGTTTCCTGCCGGATGTGCTCAATCGGCCGCTGTTCGGTCATGTGACGCTGGGACTCGCGGGCGGGGTGGGGCAGTTCGTCGTGATGGCCCTGACCGCGTGGCGGTACATGGTGCACATGGAGCGGCGGATCGACCCGGCCGCCGACCGTCTGCGTGCCGAGTTGCAGCGCGACGCGGCCGCGCGGGCCCGGGTCCCCCAGCGGCAGAGGCGGTTCGGCGAATGGTGACTCTCCCCCAGGACCACCTCGTCACCCTCTCCGCGGGTGTCGTCGGCGGCTTCAGCCTGAAGCTGACCTTCATTCTGTTCGTGTCGGTCGTCGTGGTCAGCATGTTCACCGCGCTCATCACCGCGCCGCAGGGTGACGAGATCAGCGAGTTCTATCTCGGCAACCGCACCATGACACCGCTGCGCAACGGCCTGGCGATGTGCGGGGACTACATTTCCGCCGCCACCCTGCTCGGCAGCACCGGCCTGGTCGCACTGACCGGGTACGACGGCCTGCTGTACCTCGTGGGCACCGGCGTGGCCTGGGTGATGGTGCTGCTGCTGATCGCCGAACCCCTTCGCAACTCCGGCAAGTTCACGCTCGGCGACACCCTGGCGCTGCGTCTGCCGCGCAGCCAACGCTCCGTCCGCCTCGCCCTCGCCTTCTGCACGCTGACCATCACCGTGCTCTACCTCGTCGCCCAACTGGTCGGCAGCGTCGCCCTGCTGACGCAGTTCCTCGGCGAACCGTCCAGCGCCACCCGCACCCTGTGCATCGTCGCCATCGGCACCCTGGTCGTGCTGTACGTGGCGCTCGGCGGTATGCCCGGCGCGACCTTCATCCAGATCGTGAAGGCCGTCATGCTGGTCGTCGGTGTCGCGGTGACCGCCGTCATGGTGCTGCACCGCTACAGGTGGAACGTCGACGACCTGCTCGGCGGAGCCGCCTCCGGCAGCGGGATCGGGCAGCGGTTCCTGGAGCCCGGGCTGCGCTACGGCGGCAGCACGACCAGCAAGCTCGACTTCTTCAGTCTGCAGGTCGCCATCGTGCTGGGACTGGCCGCACTCCCCCACGTGATGATGCGGCTGCTGGCCCCGAGCGCCACCCGGGTGCTGCGGCGTTCCATCCTGTGGGCCATGGGCCTGGTCGGTTTCGTGTGCCTCGCCGCCGGCGTGCTCGGTCTCGGCGCGACCGCGATCGTCGGCCGGGACACCATCGCGGGCATCGACGCGAAGGGCGACGCCGCGGTGCTGCTGCTGGCCCAGGACCTCGGCGGTGCCCTGCTCACCGCGCTCATCTCCTGTCTGGCGTTCGTCACACTGCTGGCCGTGGCCGCGGGCCTCACCCTCGCGGCGGCCTCCTCCCTCGCGCACGACCTGTACGGAGAGGTGGTCCGCAAGGGCCGGGCGAGCCAGCGCGAAGAGCTGACCGTGGCCCGGCTGTCCGCCGTCGTGATCGGCGTCCTGGGAATGCTGCTCGCGCTCGTCTCCTGGGGGACGAACACCGCCACCCTGGCGTTCCTGGCCTTCGCCATCGCCGCGTCCGCGATCCTGCCGACGATGGTCTACACCCTGTTCTGGCGCCGCTTCAACGCGCGCGGGGCCCTGCTCAGCCTCTACGGCGGCCTCATCACGTCCGTACTGCTGGTCGTCTGCTCGCCCGTCGTCTCCTCCAAGCCCGCCTCGTTCTACCCGGACGCGGACTTCGCGTTCTTCCCGCTGCAGAACCCGGGCATCGTCTCCGTACCGGCCGGGTTCCTGCTGGGCTGGCTGGGCACGGTCCTGGCCCGTCGGCCCAAGGACACCGAGCCGGCCGAGACGTACGAGAGGTTCGAGGTCCGCGCGGTGCTGGGGGCGGATCAGCCGGTCTGAGCCGAGAAGCGGGTACATCTCCCACCTGGTGACGAAACGGACGTCCATGTTGACGAAGGGGACGTCCAGGTGCGGAGATGCTCCTGCGACATGACGGCCGACCGTAAGGGCAGGGCAAGCGAGCGATGGCATTGCAGATCAGCGCCACCAACCCGGAGCATCCCGCGCTCCTGCTCGACCTGCCGTGGCAGCTGCCCCTGGAGGAATGGCCGGAGCACTATCTGGTGCCGCTGCCGCGGGGCATCTCGCGGCACGTGGTGCGCTACGCACGCGCCGGCACGGAGGTCGTCGCGGTCAAGGAGCTCGCCGAGCGGCCCGCCCTGCGGGAGTACGAGCTGCTGCGCAGTCTCGACCGGCTGAACATCCCCTCGGTGGACCCGCTCGCCGTGGTCACCGGCCGCACCGACGAGGGCGGCGAGCCGCTGGAATCCGTACTGATCACCCGCCACCTGGGCGGCTCGATGCCCTACCGGTCGATGTTCGAGACGACCATGCGTCCGGCCACCATGCACCGGCTCATGGACGCGCTGGCGGTACTGCTGGTCCGGCTCCACCTCGCCGGGTTCGCCTGGGGCGACTGCTCGCTCTCCAACACGCTGTTCCGACGGGACGCGGGCGCGTACGCCGCATATCTCGTCGACGCCGAGACCGGCGAGCTGCATCCGCAGCTGAGCCCCGGGCAGCGCGAGTACGACCTCGACCTCGCGCGCGTGAACATCAGCGGGGAGCTGCTGGACCTGGAGGCGTCCGGCGCCCTCCACCCGTCGGTGGACCCGATCGAGTTCGGCATGGAGATCTGCGCGCGCTACAACCGGCTGTGGGAGGAGCTCACCCGCACGTCCGTGTACCCGGCGGGCAAGCACCACTACATCGACCGCCGCATCCGCCGCCTCAACGACCTCGGTTTCGACGTCGCCGAGATGCAGATCGCGCACTCCTCGAACGGTGACACCGTCACGTTCGTGCCGAAGGTCGTCGACGCGGGCCACCACCAGCGCCAGTTGCTGCGGCTGACCGGGCTCGACGCCGAGGAGAACCAGGCACGGCGGCTGCTGAACGACCTGGAGAGCTGGATGGCCACCCAGGACGACTACGCACCCGGCGACCCCCTTGCCGCCCGCCCGGAAGTGCTGGCCCACCGCTGGGTGCGGGACGTCTTCCGGCCGACCGTGCGTGCCATCCCCCGCGAGCTGCGCGGTTCGATGGATGCGGCCGAGCTGTACCACGGGCTCCTCGAACACCGCTGGTACCTGTCCGAGCGGGCCCAGCACGACATCGGCCTGGACCAGGCGGTCGAGGACTACGTCCAGAACATCCTGCCCGCGATGCGGGACGCGCTGCCGCCGCCGACGGACGATCCCGCGCCCTCCCGCTGAGGCGCGGGTCGTCAGGCCGGCGGGACGACCGCCACCGGGCAGGGCGCGTGGTGCATGGCCGCATGGGCCACCGAACCCACCCGTGCGCCGACGGCCGAGCGGTGCGCGCGCCTGCCGACCACGAGCAGCTGAGCCGGCGCGGCGGCCGTGAGCAGTACCTCGCCCGCGCTGCCCATCTCGACCTGCTGTGTCACCCGGACCTCCGGGAACCGCTCCTCCCAGGGCCGCAGCGCCTCCGCGAGCGCCTTCTCCTCGTACTGCTCCAGTCCCCCGGCCTCGTCTGCGAGCTTCAGCGAGGCGGGGCTGAAGGTGAAGACGGTGGGCAGGCTCCAGGCCCGTACGACGCGTACGGCGGCGCCGCGTGCCGCCGCCGTCTCGAACGCGAACTGCAGTGCGGCCGCGCTGTCGTCCGGGCCGCCCTGCTGGCCGACGACGATCTCGCGGCCGGCCGCCTCGGACTCGGCGAGATCCCCGGCGCGTACGAGGACGACGGGCCGCGCGGACTCGGCGACCACCTGCTGTCCGACGGAACCGAGCAGGAAGCCGACGATCGCTCCGTGCCCGCGGGTGCCGAGGACCAGCGTCTCGGCGTCCGCCGCCGCGGCGACCAGCGCGTCGACCCGGTCGCCTTCGAGCAGGTCGGTGGTCACCGGCAGGTCCGGGTGCCGGTCGGTGACCTCGCGGGCGGTCTCCGCCAGCGCGTCCCGCACGTCCGCCGTCCTGTCCTCGCCGTCGGACTTCTCCCAGGCGTGCACCACACGCAGCGCCAGTGAACGGCGTACCGCCTCCCTGGCCGCCCAGTGCACGGCGGCCAGGGACTCGGCGGAACCGTCTGCTCCCACGGTGATCGGGCGGGTCATGTGACAGCCTCCGTCGCGTTGGTTGATGTGCCCACGCTACAGAGCCATTACGCCGGCCCGCACGGCGGTGCTGTCCGCTCATCAGATGGCCGGGTTCGGGGCGGTGCGTCAGCGTGATGCCTCGGTGTCTCGCCTCAGCGCGCTGTTCGCGCCGAGCAGTCGAGGCTCTTGAGGTCGACGGCGTCGGCCATCGCCTGCATGCCCTTGTCGTTGGGGTGCAGATGGTCTCCGCCGTCGAAGACGGGGAGGATGCGCTCGTGGTCGTAGGGGCTGCGGAGGATGCGGTCGAAATCGGTGACGGTGTCGAACTCCCCGCTGTCACGGATGAATTGGTTGATCTCCTGGCGTACGGACTCGGCGGCGGCATCCCATTCGTACCAGCCCTTGAAGGGCGCGACGGTGGCTCCGACGACGCACTTGCCGGCTTCGTGGGCGCGGGCGATGATCTCGCGATAGCCCTTGATCATGTCCTGGGCCGTGACGCCGGAGTGGGCCTTGATGTCGTTGACACCCTCGAAGAGGAACACCGTGCGGACGCCCGGCAGGGAAAGGACGTCACGGTCCAGCCGGTTGAGGGCGCTCTGCCCGGCGCCGTCCGCGAGGACCTTGTTCCCGGAGATGCCCTCGTTCGCAACTCCCTTGACCGGCCCGATCGTTGCCCGCAGGCGGCGGGCGAGGTAGTCGGGCCAGCGGCGGTTCAGATCGCTCGTGGACTGCCAGCCGTCCGTGATGGAGTCGCCGAGCGCGACCACGGCCCCGGTGACCGAACTCGTCCGTACGGACACGGCGTCGAGGTAGAACCAGGAGCCGATCGGCTGGGTCCAGGAGCCGGCGGCCTCCTCGCCCGTGTGGTCGCCCTCCGCCGCGTACGAGGTCTGCATGGCCATGGAGTGCCCGGTGGCCGTGCCGCCCGCCCCGCTGGTGTGGAGGCTGACGGCCAGGTCGGTCGCGGCGGGCAGCCTGCCGGGAAGCGGGTCGCTGTACGCGGTGGCGCCGGCCGGGACCGTGACGGTGCGGGAGCCGCCGAAGGTCAGCCGCCGGTTGGTGCCGCGGACCACGGTGGCGCCCTCCTGCCTGATGCCGGCGTACACGCTGTCGAAGGTCAGCGGCCGGTCGCCGAAGGCGTTGGAGAGCCTGATGCGCGGGTCGTCCCCGGCGACGCTGGTGCGCACGATCAGGCGGTAGCTGCGGTCGTTGACGGCATCGCCGATACGGTCCGCGCTCGCGCCCCAGGTGACCACGTCGTGCCGCCGCTCGGCGGCGGCCTCGGCCGTGGACGGACGCGTGTCGGCCGGCTGTGACGCCGCGGGCGCCGCCTGGACGGCCGCGGCGATCAGCAGCAGGGCGGCCAGGCGGCCCACTCGGGCGAACCGGGCCGTCATCGGGCGAAGTCCCGCAGCGTGACGGACCCGCCGGGCTTCAGCGTCACCGTCCGGGACGTGTCACCGTACGCCACTGTCGTGGTCCGGCCGCCGACACCGAGGAGTCTTCGTCTGCTGGGCTCGGTCGGATTGCTGTCCATGATGCGGCTCCAGGGGGAAGAGAACGGCGGTCAGGACGACTTCGGGACGTCGATGCGGTCGATGTCCGGGGCGTAGCCGGTGCCGCTGTCGAACGTGATGGTGTTGGCGCCGGCCTTGAGGGTGACGGGCACGCTGACGGTCTCGGCGGTTCCCCAGTCCCCGGTGGAGGGGAACTTGTGGTGCCTGGCGCCGTTGCCGTTCGCGGAGACGTCGATGGAGCGGGGGTCACCGCTGACGTAGGCGACCTTCACCATGTACGTACCGGCCTTGGCGACGACGACGTCGTTGAAGCGGAGCTTGCCGCCGACGTAGAGGTTGCCGACCTTCTTGCCGCCTGAGCAGGCGGGGCAGTCGGCGAGGGAGGCGTTGCCGCTGAGGGTGTTGGTGGCCGACTCGGCCTCGTAGCCGGTCGAGGCGAGCGCGGCGCCGCGCGGGGTGACGGTGAACAGACGGGAGCCATGGGCGGGCACGGCCTGCGTCACCTTGTTCTTGTGGATGCCGAGGTTCTCGCGGTTCCACAGGTCCCGTACGGAGGCCTTGCCGGTGAAGCCGAGGGTCGCCCAGTCGGCGGTGACGGCGGCGGGAGAGTCGGCGAGGTTGAACAGGGCGACGGTGTAGCTGCCGTCGGCGTTCTTGGCCGCCCACACCTGCTGGGGGTCGGACGGGGTAACCGGACGGGCGGGAGGGGTGCTGCCCTGGTTGAGGGCGATGACCTCGCGGTTGGTCAACAGGGACACACCGTAGGAGTCGAGCTTGGTCAGGTCGTCACCGGTGTAGAGCGGGGACTTGGCGATGGCCCACAGGGTCGCGTAGCTCTGCCGCTCGGCCTTGGTGAGGCCGTCCATCTTGCCGTTGCCGACGTCCAGGGAGTCCAGGTCGTTCCAGCCGCCGGGGCCCGCGTGGCGGGTCCAGCCGGGGGCGTCGTCCCAGCGGTCGTCGACCGAGTTATCCCAGCTGACAAGGGTGTTGCAGTAGCACTCGACGTCAGTGTCGATGCGCCAGCCGTTGGAGTACTTCTTCCAGTCGGCGACCCGGCCCATGTCGAGCGACCAGGAGATCTCCAGGTGGATCGGGCGGCCGGTGGCGGCGATGGCCTTCTGCCAGGCGGCGACGTCGGCAACGTTGTCGTACTGGTCGCCGTTCTTGCCGGAACCCGGTCCGACCCCGTCGAGCTTGAGGAAGTCGTAGCCCCAGTCGGCGAAGAGCCGGGCCTGCGAGTCGACGTACTTCTGGGCGCAGGGGTTGGAGAAGTCGAGCTTGTAGGCGCTGTCCCAGCCGTTGGTGGTGCGCAGGTCGCCGTAGACGATGTCGGCGGTCGTGCAGCCCTCGGCGTTCCAGATGGGGGCCTTGCCCTCCCCGTACGCCTCCTTCTCCAGGCCGACGGGCAGGTAGATGCCCGCCTTGAGTCCCTTGCCGTGGATGTGGTCGGCGACGGCCTTCATGCCACGCGGGAAGCGGTCCGGGTCCGCCTTCTGGCGGGCGTACTCGTCGAAGCCTGGCTTCCAGTCCTGGGCACGCCACCATCCGGCGTCGAGGTTGACGTACTCGTATCCGTACGGCTTGAGCTTGGCCGCCAGGGCGTCCGTCTGCTTGAGGACGTTCTTCTCGGTGAGGTAGCTGTAGTCGCCGTCGGGGTTGAGCCCGGGGTACTTCGAGGACTGCATGCTCCAACTCGACCAGCCCATGTAGGGCTTGGCCGCGACCGCCGCCTCGGCGCCGGAGGTGGTCGTGGGAGTGGTGGCCGTGGGGGTGGCGGCCCGGGCTGCCGGGAGGGTCGTCGCCATGGCCGCCGTGAGTGCCAGGACGAGCACGGCTCTTGTCGAGCGACGGGCGGGGGTACCGGGAGAGTACGAGGATGACCTCATGGGTCGGACCTCCAGTGATGGGTTCGGCTCTGCGCGGGTGCGGTGATGCGTTGGTGCGGCGGGGCAGTGATGTGTTGGTGCGTTGGTGCGGGAACTTCCTTGGAGGCCAAGGAGCTTGATGGTTCGTCAGAAGCAAGGATCCTTTGAAGAAGGGGGATTTGACGCTTTGGCCCTACGGATACGTCCCACCACCGGATATCGCACCGGCACTTGCCCGGTAGCGTCCCCGCTCGGGCTTCAAGTCCATGCTCTCCTGGCATGCTGCCTCCATGCCGATACCGACAGGGTCCCGCCCGCCCGTCGCCACTTCCCTCGCTCCGGTCGACGGTCTGCGGATCCGGGCTCGTCGGCTCACCCAGGAGGTGCGCGGAGCGGGGCGCGTGCTGGACGACGTGTCCCTCGATGCCGAGCCCGGGCTGATCGTCGTGATCGCCGGCAGCAGCGGCGCGGGCAAGACGGTACTGCTGGAAACCCTCGCGGGACTGCGGTCGGCCGACGAAGGCTCCGTACTGCACGACGGAGCCCAACCGGATGCGCCAGGGCCGGAGTTCGGGTTCGTGCCGCAGGAGGACATCCTGCACCGCGACCTCCCCCTGCACCGGACACTGGTGTACTCGGCGGGCCTGCGCATGCCACCGGGCACGTCGGCCGAGTCGGTCACCGCGGCCGTCGACCGGGTCCTGGACACGCTCGGGCTGGCGCACCGGGCCGGTACGCCCGTCCGCGCGCTGAGCGGCGGGGAACGCAAACGGGCGAGCATAGGCGCCGAGTTGCTCACCAGACCGCGGGCGCTCTTCCTCGACGAACCCACCTCCGGGCTCGATCCGGTCACCGGGGCGGCCCTGTTGCGGACCCTGCGCGCCCTCGCCGAGCACGGCACCACCATCGTGCTGACCACCCATGTCCTCGCGGACCTCCTCCGCGGCGACCACGTCGTGTTCCTGGCCCCGGGCGGACAGGTCGCGTTCTCGGGTGAACCGGCCACCCTGTGCGGGGAGTTCGGGGTCGGCACGGTCGAGGAGGTGTACGAGGCGGTGGCCGACGGGGCTCGGGTCGAACCCAGCGTGTCCCCCGGCGAGCCCGCGGAGTCCGAGAGCGGTCCGGTCCGTCCTGAGCGGCCGGGGTCACGGCCTCGCGTCGGCGCGGTACGCCAGTGGTCACTGCTCACCCGGCGCGGAACGGCCCTGCTGCTGCACAACCGGCTCTCCGTCGCCGTGCTGGCGGGTTCGCCCGTGATGATCGTGGCGATGTTCGCGGTGCTGTTCCGCGCGGGCGCGTTCGATCCGGCGGACCCGGATCCGGGGTCGACCGCGATGATCATGTTCTGGATCGCGTTCGGCGCGTTCTTCTTCGGGCTGACCTACGGGCTGTTGCAGATCTGCATGGAACTGCCCGTGCTCCGCCGCGAATGGCTGGCCGGGCTGCGGATCGGCCCGTACGTGGCGTCCAAGCTGACCACCATGCTCCCGGTGCTGGCCGCCGCGGACGCCTTGCTTCTCGCCGTGCTGCGCGCCCTGGACCGGCTGCCCGCGGCGGGCTGGGACGCGTACGTCTCCCTGTTCGTGTCGAGCGTGCTGGCCTCGGCTGCCGCGCTGGCCCTGGGGCTGCTCGCCTCCGCCGCCGTGACGGACGCGGGCCAGGCGACGCTGATGCTGCCGCTGCTCTGCTTCCCGCAGGTGCTGTTCTCGGGGGCGTTCGTGCCGGTGCCCCGGATGACTGCGGCGGGAGACGCGATCAGCTGGGCGATGACCAACCGCTGGGCGTTCGAGGCGCTGGGCAGCGGTATCGGACTGGAGTCGCTGTGGCGCGGGGGTGCCTCCCGGCTGGGGCCGCCGCTGCTGGACTCGTACGGTGACTCGTTCGCCCATCCGGCGAGCCGGGGCTGGCTGATCCTGGCCGGGTTCGGCCTGCTGTTCCTGGCGGCGACGTGGGCGGTGCTGGTGCGCAAGTGCCGGAACGGGGTGGTACGCGGGCGGGCGGGAAGGTGAGCCGGCGCCCGCTAGCCGCTCAGCAGCCGGCCCTCGCCTCCAGTCCGGCGGCCTCTGGCACCCGGTCCCGGTAGGTCTCCCGTACGAACGTCAGGAACGTCTCGATGTCCCTGGGCTGTGACGACAGGCCGAGCGAGATCCGGACGGCGCCCGCCGACGGCATGCGCAGCAGCTCCAAGTACTCCTCCAGAGAAGCGACTTGGCGGCGTGCGGCCGAGCGAAGTCGGCGTGGTGGCAGGGCGAACGCCGCCTCGCCCGCGCCCGGGTTGCAGAAGCAGCCGGTGCGCAGCGAGATCCCGCGCCGGGCGCTGTCGCGGATGACGACCCGTTCGTCGATGACGCGGCCGTCGGCGCCCAGCAGGTTCAGCGCGACCGTTCCGCCCCGGGCCACGAGGTCGACGGGTCCGTACATCCTGACCAGCGGTGAGCCGTCGCTGTGCCACAACTCCCTCAGGCCCGCAAGGAGTTGACCGGTCAGTGCGGTGACGTGGGCGTGCACGCGGTCCATGCCGATGCCGTCGATCCACTCCAGCCCGGCCGAAACGTCGGGTACGGACAGGAAGTTGACCGTGCCGTCCTCGAAGGCCGCCTCGTCGTCCGCGAGGACGTGCCACTGCGCCTGCGCGCTGACCGCGTAGACGGTGCCGCCGGAGAACCAGGGGCGTCGCAGCCTCGCGAGCGCGTCCCGGCGGGCGATCAGGCTGCCAACGCCGGTGGGGTGGCCGAAGACCTTGTACCAGCTGACGACCGTGAAGTCGGGGTGGAACCGGCTCAGGTCGAGGGTGTTGGCGGGCACGTACGCGGCAGCGTCGAGCAGCACGTCGTAGCCGCGCGCCTGGGCCGCCGCGATCCAGGTGAGCGGGTGCTGGACGCCGGTGAAGTTGCTCTGCGCCGGGTAGGCGAGCAGGCCGTGCGGGCGCTCGCCGGCGCGGCCCCGCCGCGGGCCCGGGCCGCGTCTGAGTAGGGGTCCGGGGCCGCGTTCGCGCGCAGGCAGGGCGGCTCCCAGCCGCTGCTCGTCCATCCGCAGCCCGGGGCCGCTCACCGGTACGTACACCGTGGCCGCGCCGCGCGAACGCGCGTACTCGCGCAGGCCGTTCACCGAGTTGTGGTTGTCCAGCGACATGACGAGCCTGCTGCGGCGGGTGAAGGGGTACGCCTCGCCGACCAGGCGTAGCGCGCCGGTCGCGTTGGCGGTGAAGATGACGGCGTACTCGGCCGGGTCCGCGTTGAAGTGGCGGAGCACCGCGCGGCGGGCCTGGGACAGCAGCGCTCCCGAGGCGCGGGAGGCCGGGCTCCCGGAGTGCGGGTTCCCGAAGAGTCCGCCGGTGATGCGGGCGGCGCTCCCCCGCACGAGCGAGGTCGGCGGAAGGCCCGCTCCGGTGTGGTCGAGGTAGGTGTGCCCGCCGGCGTCGAGGTAGTCGAAGTCCTCGTTGCGTAAGTCCGCCAAGTCCCCTGCGTGCGCGTCGTCTTCGGGTATGTGGCCGGTGGTCTGCGCCTTGTCCACTGATCCTCCCGCGTGAGAGGCCCGGCCCGTCCCCGGGTCCTGGGCCGGGCACGGTCTCCCAACATCATGCTGCTATTCGTCCCGGTGGGAAGAGGCTGCAGGGAATCGGCGTGATCGTGCCGCTCGGGCCGGGGCGCCCCGGTCAGAGGGTGCCGGCAGGCTCGGCCAGCACGGTGATGACTCCGCGTGTGCGCAGTTCGGCGAGGATGCCGGGGTCGGCCGTGTCGTCCGTGACCAGGGTCCAGCCCTCGGGGAGGGTGGCCCAGGCGTGGAAGGGGCGGCGGCCCAGCTTGGCGGCGTGGGCGAGTACGTAGACGTGGTCGGCGCGGCGGGCCATGAGTTCCTTGAGGCGGGTCTGGCGCAGGTCGGCCTCGCAGATCCCGTGCTCCGGGGAGACGCCGTCGGTGCCGAGGAAGACCCGGTCGAAAGTGAGCCGTTCGAGGGCGGCCTCTGTCAACGGGCCGACGAAGCCCTGGCTGAGCGGTCGCAGCGTGCCGCCGAGGCACTCGACGTGCACGGTCTCGACGTCGGCGAGTTCCTGAAGCGCCGTCAGTCCGGTGGTCGCGACGGTCACGTCCTTGGCCGTACGCAGTTCGTGTGCGAGCGCGCCGACCGTGGAGCCGGCGTCGAGGAGCAGGGTCTCGCCGGGCTGGACCTGGGCCGCCGCCCAGCGGGCGATGGCACGCTTGGCGTCGTAGGCCTCGCCGGTGCGCTGGCGCAGCGAGGCCTCCGGGTGCGCGGACAGGGCCATCGCGCCGCCGTACGTACGGGCGAGCCGTCCGTCGGTGGTGAGCTTGGCGAGGTCGCGGCGGATGGTGGAGGCCGTGACACCGAACAGCTGGGAGAGTTCCTCCACGCTGGTCAGGCCGGTGGTGGTGGCGAGTTGGACGATCCGGTCGCGCCGGGCCTTGGAGCCGATCGCAGACATCAGTCTCTGTCCTCTGGTGTCCTGGGTGTCCTGTGGTGCCGACGGGCCGGGGTCAGCGGGCGGCGGCCGGAGCGGATGACATCTCGGCGGCCTGGCGCAGCGCCTCGACCATGCTACCGGCCTCGGCGCGGCCGGTTCCGGCGATGTCGAAGGCGGTGCCGTGGTCGACGGAGGTGCGGATGACCGGCAGGCCCACGGTGAGGTTGACGCCCGCCTCGATGCCGAGGACCTTCACCGGGCCGTGCCCCTGGTCGTGGTACATGGCGACGATGAGGTCGTAGTCGCCGCGGCCTGCCAGATAGAAGGCGGTGTCGGCGGGGAGCGGGCCGCGGGCGTCGATGCCGTCGGCGCGCAGGACCTCCAGGGCGGGGACGATCTTCGTCTCCTCCTCGCCGTTGCCGAACAGGCCGTTCTCGCCCGCGTGCGGGTTGATTCCGCACACCCCGATCACGGGTGCCTCGACGCCCGCGCGGACCATCGCGTCGTGGCCGCGGCGCACGGTGCGCTCGACGAGTCCGGGCTCGATCCGGTTGACGGCGTCGATCAGACCGATGTGCGTGGTGACGTGGATGACCTTCACCCTGGGCGTGGACAGCATCATCGACACCTCCTCGACACCGGTGAGATGGGCGAGGAGTTCGGTGTGTCCGGGGTAGAGGTGCCCGGCGGCGTGCAGGGCCTCCTTGTTGAGGGGCGCGGTGCAGATGCCATGGACGTCGCCGTTCAGGGCGAGTTCGGCGGCGACACGGATGTACTGGTACGCGGCGTCGCCGGCCTTCGCAGAGAGGGCGCCCCAGGGGAGGTCGGCCGGGAGCAGACCGAGGTCGACGACGTTGATGCGGCCGGGCGTGAACTCGGCCTGGGCGGGGCCGTCGACGGACACGATGTCGCAGGTGGCGCCGAGAATGCGGGCCGCCTCACGGAGGCGTTCGACATCGCCGATGACGACGGGGCGGCAGCCACGCAGGGTGTCGGCGTTCAGCAGGGCCGGGACGATGACCTCCGGTCCGATGCCGGCGCCGTCGCCCATGGTCACCGCGATGATCGGGAGCGGACGTCCGGCGGTGCCGGACTGCTCGGCGGGCGCGGCGGTGGGGACTGCGTTCACGTGGGTTCTCCTAGCGGGGCGGGCGGGACGAGTGGGGCGACCGGCTGGTCGGAGGGCGGCGCGAGGCCGGGGCGCAGTGCGCGGGCGATGCGCAGCAGGGAGTCGGTGTCGCCGTAGCTGCCGGGACGGGTGACGACGCGGCGGCCGTCGGCGGTGCGGGAGCGGACGGCGCCGTGGTGGATCTGGTCGAGCGGCAGGAGTTCGCGGACGCCGAGTGCGTCGAGGACGCGGCGGGCTGTCTCGCCACCGGTCAGGACGAGGTCGCTCTCGTGTGCCGCCTCGGCGACCGCGTGGGCGAGGCCCGCGGCGAGGCTGCGGGCGGCGCCCGGGTCGACGGCGTGGGTGCCGTCGATGCTGACGACGGTGACGCCGTGCGGAGTACGGCCGCCTTCTGTACGGAAGTTCAGGGGTCGCCGGGTGGCGTGGTCGGTGAGGGTGTGCGCGGGCAGCGGTATGTGGCTCGCACCGGCCGCGACGAGTTGCGCGATCTGCGCAACGGCGGTGGGTTCGGCGGTGCCGACCACCACGAGCAGGGGTCTGGACGGGGTGCCACCGGGGGCCGGTGACCGGTCGTCGGCTCGTGCGGGACCGGCCGTGTCCGTGCCGGTGGGACGGTCCCGGTGGGCCTCCGTGAAACGCTCCCGCGCGGTCCCCGGGGGACGGTCCGGGTCGGCCTCCGTGAGAGGGCCACCGTCCCTTCCCGGGAGCCCGGCCCGGGCCGACAGGTCCGCCTCGACGAGCCTGCGTCCGATGGCCGCCGCGAGCCCGCCCGTGCCCATCAGCCGTATGCCCGGGCCGAGCCGGAGCGCCGCCTCGGCGATCGCGTCGAGGTCCGTGTCCGTCTCCGCGTCGCACACCGGGTGGTACCCCTCGTCGACGAGCGTCCGCAGCCGGTCGTGCAGCGCCGGCTCGGGCGCGCGCACCGTGGCCAGTGGCACCACCCGCGTCGGTACGCCACCCAGGGCGGCGCCCACCGATACGGGCACCTCGCCGGACTCCGCACGCCAGGCGTCGGTCGTGTGCAGGGCGGTGCCGTGCAGGTTGACGACACCCTCGCGGACGGTACGGCCTGCCATGGGCAGGGCGGGCGCGATCACGACACCCCTGGCGCCGGTCGCGTAGGCGGCCGTCTCGGCGGCGAGGTTGCCCCGCAGCAGCGAGTCGATCTTCTTCAGGACCACGCCTCCGTCGGCGTACGCCAGCGCGGCCCGTACCGCGCCTGCCGCGTCCTGCGGGGCCAGCTGCCGGGTGTCGAGGTCCAGGACGACCGACTCACCGTCGCGGGGCGGCGCCATGGCGGGGCCCAGCACGATCCGCCCGCACAGGCCGAGCGCGGCGGCGACCTCGGCGGCGCCGGACAGGTCGTCCGCGAGGGCGAGCACACGGGGCGGGCGTCCTGTGCGGCTGGTGCGGGACACACGGACCTCCTTCGGCGGGTACCTCTTGAAGCGGTCCGCACGGGCGGACGGCCTCGGCGCCGATGATGACACAGCTTGCGCGAAGTGCGCGAGACCTCTTGCGCACATCGCGCAGTCGTGCCACCTTTTCCGGCGCGACACCTGTTCGTCGCCCGGTGTCCGGGCGGCGTCAGCGAGAGCCGGTCGCCCTCCAGAATCCGAGAAGGTCGACGATGACCCCAACTCCTCACCTCGTTCCCCCGCCCGGACCGCCCAGCCGCCGGACCCTGCTGCGCTGGGGCGCCCTCGGCGGCACGGGCATCGCGCTCGGTCCGCTGTCCGCCTGTGCCGGCCCCACCGGAGCGCCCGGCCCCGGCACCCTCACTCTCGGCCTGAACCGTTCCCTGGTGAGTCTCGACAACAAGCTGAACCAGTTCGACGCCGCGGTCACCGTGCAGCGCGCCGTACGACAGGCGCTCACCTGGATCGGCCCGGACCTGCAGCCCCGGCTCGTTCTCGCCGACCGGTTCGAGATGACCGCTCCCACCGCGTGGAGCGTGCGGCTGCGCGAAGGCGTCCGCTACTCGGACGGCAGCCCGGTCACCGTCGAGGACGTGGACACGGCCCTGCGCATGTACGGCGAGGTCAACGGCTCGTTCCTGCTCGGCCTCTTCCCCGAGATGCCTACCGTCGAGGCCACCGGCGAACGGACGTTCCTCCTGCGCACACAGCGCCCCGTGCCGGTGCTCGACCGGCTGATGGCCAACATCCACATCACCCCGGCCAAGGCCAACCGGCCCGAGGAACTCCAGTCGGGGCTCGGCTCGGGCCCGTACCGCGTCGTCAGTGCGAACGGCGGTGCAGGCGAGTACACGCTGGCCCGCAACACCGAGTACTGGGGCAAGCAGCCGCCCGTGGACAAGGTCCGGGTGCGGTTCGTGCCCGAGGAGTCCAGCCGGGTCATCGCCCTGCGCAGCGGCGAACTGGACGTCGTGGACACCCTCACCCCCGACTCGGCCGAGCAACTCGCCGGCCTGCCGGGCGTCGCCGTCCAGGAGACCCCCGGCGTCCGTATCTGCCAGCTCTTCTACAACTTCCGCAAACCCGAAGGGCATCCGCTCTCCGACGCGCGCGTGCGCCACGCGCTCACCTACGCGATCGACGGCGAGTCCCTGATACGCGACGTCCTCATCGACTCCGCCGAGGCGGCCGAGGGAGTGGTGCCGCTCGCGCTCCAAGGGGCGGTGCGCACAGGCGCGTACGCCTACGACCCACGCAGGGCCAAGGCGCTCCTGAAGTCACTGGACGCCGAGAACCTGCGGATCTCCATCATGTGGGAGTCGGGCGAGTTCGCCGGCGACACCTCCGTGATGGAGGCCGTCGTCGACATGCTCCAGGACGTCGGCGTACGTGCCTCACTGCGGCAGTTCGAGCCCGGCGGCGACATCCTGAAGTGGCGGCAGGGGCGCGGCGGCGACTGGGACGTCATCGGCAACGGCTTCCCCGGCACCACCGGCCAGGCCCTCACCTCCCTCCAGGGCATGTACGGGGGCACGGCCGAGAAGGAACGCACCCGCGACACCTACATGGGCTACGTCATCCCGCGCATCGAACGGCGGCTCTCCGACGCCGCGACCGAGACGGACGCCGCCGAACGCGACAGGAAGCTGGCCACGCTCCAGCACGCGGTCTGGGACACCTGGCCCAGCCTGTGGGCGTTCGCGCCCAAGACGCTGCTCGCGCGCCGCGACCGCGTCCAGGGCCTGGCGCTCCAACCGGTCAACTCCTACGACCTGACCGCCGTACGGCTGGAGGGCTGAGCCGTGCCGATGTATCTGGCCCGCCGTATCGGGCAGAGCCTGCTGACCGTGTTCCTCACGCTCACCACCGTCTTCCTGCTGGTGCGACTCGCGCCCGGCGATCCCGCCTCCGCGTACGCCGCGCCCAGCGCGACCAGCGCCGATCTCGCCCGCATCCGCGAGCAGTTCGGCCTCGACAAGCCGCTGTTCGTCCAGTACTGGTACTTCGTCCGCGACCTGTTCACCGGGGACCTCGGTACGAGTTACTCCTTCCACTCCCCCGCGCTCGACGTGGTCCTGGACCGGATGCCGTACACGATCACGCTCGCCGTCTCCGCCATCGCGGTCACGACGCTCGTCGCCGTGCCGCTCGGCGTGTGGATGGCCCGCCGCGCCGACACGCGCAGGGAGTTGGGCGCGAACGTGCTGACCATCGCCGGTCAGTCGATGCCGGACTTCTGGACCGGCGTGATGCTGCTGACCGTCTTCGCGGTGCTCGTGCCGGTGCTGCCCGCGTCCGGCTTCACCTCGTGGAGCGGTCTGGTGCTGCCGACGGTGACCGTGGCCGTTCTCCAACTCGCCCTGATCTCACGGCTGGTGCGCCGCGAGATGTCCACCGCCCTGGCTTCCTCGTACGTCACCGTCGCCCGCTCCCGGGGCGTCTCGGAGTCCGCGCTGACCTGGCGCTACGCGCTCGCGAACTCCTCGGTGCCACTGGTCACCGCGCTCGGTACACGCTTCGCGGCGCTCCTGAACGGCGTGGTGGTGGTCGAGGTCGTCTTCGGCTGGCCGGGGGTCGGCTCCCTCGTCGTACGCGCGCTGGAGACCCGCGACTACCCGCTGATCCAGGCCACCGTGCTGGTCACCGCGACCCTCGCGATCCTCGTCCAACTCCTCGTCGACCTGGCCTATCCGCTGCTCGATCCGCGGGTACGCCTCGGAAAGGCGGCCTGAGCCATGAGTACCGCCGTAGATGCGAGGCGGCCCAGTGCCGTCACCGCCCGCGATCTCGCCCGGGCCACCGCGACCCGGCAGCGGCGCGGCGCCCGTTTCAAGCTGTGGGCCGGGGGCCTGTGCACCGCGCTCGTCGTCCTGCCGGTCGCGCTCGCCGGGCTGCTGCCGCTGCCCGGGGCGAACGCCCAGGACCTGTCGCGGCGGAGGCTGCCGCCACTGAGTGAGGGCCATCTGTTCGGAACCGACCAGCTGGGCCGCGATCTGCTGTCGCGGGTCCTGCACGGCGGCCAGGTCTCCCTGACCGTCGGTGTGCTCGCCGTGCTGGTCTCCGGTCTGATCGGCATCGCGGCCGGCTCGGCGGCCGGGTTCTTCGGCGGCTGGGTCGACGCGCTCGTCTCCCGGTTCCTGGAGGCCCAACTCGCCCTGCCGCTCCTGATGATGCTGCTTCTCGTGGTCGCCCTGTTCGGGCCGTCCGTCACCGTCATCACCTGTGTGATCGCGGTCGCGCAATGGCCCGAAGTAGCGCGGCTGACCCGCTCACTCGTCCTCGTCGAACGCGAGAAACCGTACGTCGCCGCGGCGCGCGTCCTCGGACTGCGTTCCTGGTCGGTCCTCGTACGGCATGTGATCCCCAACGTCGTGCGCCCGGCGAGCCTCGTCGTCCTGCTGCTGCTCGCGCAGGCGGTGCTGCTGGAGAGCGCGCTCAGTTTCCTCGGCGCGGGCCCGCAGCGGCCGTTCGCGACCTGGGGCCGGATCATCTCGGACGGCCAGGACTACATCACCACCTCGTGGTGGCTGGTGACTCTGCCGGGGCTGGTCATCGTGGTCCTGGTGGTCGGAGTCAACCTGCTCGGGGACGGGCTGCGGGACCGTACGCGCACCGGGTCGCGTGCCCGCCTGCGGAAGGGAGCGTGAGCCATGGCCGAGGACACACCGCTGCTCGACGTGGCGGACCTGCAGATCGAACTCATCACCGGACAGGGCGTGGTACGCGCTGTCGACGGGGTGACGTTCACCGTCCGCAGGGGCGAGACCGTCACCCTGATCGGCGAGTCGGGGTCGGGGAAGTCGACCACGGCGATGGGCGTACTGCGGCTGCTGCCCGAGGGCCTCGCCGTGCTGTCGGGGAGCGCCCGGATCGCCGGGCGGGACGTCGTGGCCGATCCGGACGCCGCGCGTGCGGTGCGCGGGCGGACCGTGTCGCTGATCCCGCAGGATCCGATGACGGCCCTCAGTCCGGTGCACACCATCGGCCGTCAGCTGGGCGACGCGCTGCGGCTGCGCCACCCGGACCTGACCCGAACCGAGGCCCGGGACAAGGGAGTCGAGCTTCTCGGACGGGTGCGCATCTCCCAGCCTGAGACCCGCTGGAAGGCCTACCCCCACCAGTTCTCCGGGGGCATGCTGCAGCGCATCCTCATCGCGACCGCGCTCGCCGCCGAACCGGAGCTGCTGGTGGCGGACGAACCCACCTCCGCGCTGGACGCCACCGTGCAGGCGAGCGTCCTCGATCTGCTGATGGAGCTTCAGGAACACACCGGCATCGGGATGTTGATGATCACGCACGATCTCGGGGTGGCCCGGCTCGTCTCCGACCGTATCCATGTGATGAAGGACGGGCGGTTCGTCGAGTCGGGCTCCGCCGAGGAGATCGTCGAGCGACCGGCCGAGCCGTACACCCGTGAGCTGCTCGCCGCCGTGCCGCGCCTCGGCGCGTGGGACGAGGACGAGGACAGCGACGGGCGGGCCGAACGCCTGGTGCAGGGAGCAGCGTCATGACCGACAACACCGCCGTGGCCGACGGGACCGAGGGGAGCGACGGGACCGCCGTCGGCAGCTCCTCGGCAGTCGGGCCGTTGCTCTCCGTCGAGGATCTCGTCGTCGAGTACGCCACCGCGCAGGGGCCGTTCAAGGCTGTCGACCGGGTCGACCTCCAGGTGCCTCGCGGGGGTTCGCTCGCCGTGGTGGGCGAGTCCGGCTGCGGCAAGTCGACGCTCGCCCGGGCCCTGGTCCGGCTGCTCAAGCCGGTGAGCGGCCGGATCGTCCTGGACGGCACCGACATCGCGACGCTGCCCGAGCGGCGGCTGCGTCCGCTGCGGCGGCGGGTGCAGATGGTCTTCCAGGATCCGTACGGCTCGCTGGATCCCCATCTCACGGCTCAGCAGATCGTCGCCGAGCCGCTGCGGGTGGCCGGGGTCTCCGACCGGGCCGAACGGGCCAGGCGTGCCGCCGAGTTGATCGACCGGGTCGGCCTGCCGTCCTCGGCCCTGGAGCGCCGACCACCGGAGTTCTCCGGCGGCCAGCGGCAGCGCATCGGCATCGCGCGGGCCCTCGCGTCCCGGCCCGACCTCCTCGTCTGCGACGAGGCGACGTCCGCCCTCGACGTCTCCGTACAGGCCCAAGTACTGGATCTGCTGCGGGAGTTGCAGGCGGACACCGGCATCGCCTATCTCGTCATCGCCCACAACCTCGGGGTCGTCCGGGAGATCAGCACCGATGTGGTGGTCATGCGCGCGGGCCGGGTCGTCGAGCGAGGACCGACGGCCGCCGTGCTCGCCTCGCCCGCCGACCCGTACACCCGCGCGCTGCGCCGCGCCTCCTTGGACCCGACCACGATCCGGGGTGTGAAGCCCAGGGCCGTTCTGGCTGCCGCACCCGACGCGTCGTCCCCGTCTTCCCCGTCTCCGGTGGCTTCTGTGGCTCCCGCTTCTCCCGCCTCTCCTGCCTCTCCCGTTTCTCCCACCTCTCCCACCTCTCCCACATCGGAAGGAAACCGCTCGTGACCACCGGCATCAACCTGCCGAACATCCCCGTCCCGCTCTCCCGGCTCGTCCTCGGCACCATGACGTTCGGCGACACCGTGGACGCCCCCGGAGCAGCGGCGATGCTCGATGCCGCGCTCGACGCCGGGATCACCGGGGTCGACACGGCAAACGGCTACGCGGGCGGTGAGAGCGAGCGCATCCTCGCCGGGCTCCTGCCGGGCCGGCGCGACCGGATCGTCCTGGCGACGAAGGCGGGGATCCCGCACCCCGACCAGGGCGGGCACGCCCCGCTCTCCGCCGCCGGCCTGCGGGCCGCCCTGGAGGGCAGCCTCAAGCGGCTCGGCACCGACTCGGTCGATCTCTTCTACCTCCACCAGCCCGACCGTGCGACACCGCTCGCCGAAACCCTCGCCACCGTCGCCGAGTTCGCCGCCGAGGGCAAGATCCGCGCCCTCGGCGTCTCCAACTACGCCGCCTGGCAGATCGCCGAACTCGTGCGCGTCGCCGAGGAGGTGGGCGCACCGCGTCCCGTCGTCGCCCAGCAGCTGCACAACCTGCTCGCGCGCCGCATCGAGGAGGAGTATGTCGAGTACGCCACCGTGAGCGGTCTGCGCACGATGGTCTACAACCCGCTCGGCGGGGGCCTGCTCACCGGCCGTCACCGCTTCGAACGGGCCCCGGAATCGGGCCGGTTCGGGGATTCCAGGGTCGCCGCGATGTACCGGGAGCGCTACTGGGACGAGCGCCTCTTCTCCGCGGTCGACAGGCTCTCCGCCGTCGCGGACGCCGCGGGCGTGCCGCTCACCGACCTCGCCCTGCGTTGGCTCCTGGGCCGCGACTCCACCGACGCGCTGCTGCTCGGCGGGTCGAAGACCTCGCATCTGCTCGCCAACATCGCTGCGGCGCAGGCCGGTCCGTTGCCGGCCGATGTGATGGCGGCCTGCGACGAGGTCGGGGCGGGGTTGCGTGGGCCGATGCCCGCGTACAACCGGTGACAGTCGCCCAGTGGTCCCGCCGACGGGCAGCACTCCGGGTGCGGGTCGTCCGTGGCTGGTCGCGCAGTTCCCCGCGCCCCTCACGGGGCGACCGGGGAGCCACCCGTCAGTCGCCCAAAGTCGCTTGAACCAAACGAATCCCCAAGGAGCCCCCAATGCCCTCCGCCTCCCCCGGCACCCCGGCCGCGTTCGCGACCGCGCTGCGCGGCCGTGAACCGCTGGTCGGCTACTGGTCCGTCCTCGACTCGCCGGTCTCGACCGAGCGCATCGCCCGTCTCGGCTACGACTACGTGGCGCTGGACGCCCAGCACGGGCTGTTGGAGTACGCGGGCGTTCTCGCCTCGCTGACCGCGATCGACACCAAGGGGTCGACCGCCGTCGGTCTGGTCCGGGTCGAGGCCAACGACCCGATGCCGATCGGCAAGGCGCTGGACGCGGGCGCGGCCGGTGTCATCGTCCCGCTCGTCGACAACGCGCGGGACGCCGCCGACGCGGTGGCCGCCGTACGCTATCCGCCGCTCGGCAACCGGTCGTACGGACCCATGCGTTCGGGCCTGCGCATCGGCCCCAACCCCGCCGACGCCCACGCGCAGACCGTGGTCCTCGCGATGATCGAGACCGCCGAGGGCCTCGCCAATGTCGACGAGATCTGCGCCACCGACGGACTCGACGGGGTCTACATCGGCCCCTCCGACCTGCGCATCGCGCTCGGCGGGGCCACCTCGACCGACCCGGCGGTCGCCGACGAGTTCGAGGCGGCGCTGGTCAGGGTGCGGGAGGCCGCCGAGGCCACCGGGATCGCCGTCGGCATCCACAACCCGGACGGCGCGAGCGCGGCCAAGCGGCTCGCCGAGGGTTTCACGTACGTCACCGTCGCCTGTGATCTCGTCCATCTGGAGCAGGTCGCGGGTCAGCACCTCAGCGCCGCGCGCACCTCGGGGCTGGTCCGATGACGTCACAGCCGACGCTCGCCGACGGCGTCGTACACCCGCATACCGCCGAACCCGGCCGCGCCGAGGCGCAGTTGTCGGCGCCGGCCGTGCAGAACCACGCCGCGAATCTCACCGTGCTGCCCGGCGGCGGGCTGGGCTGTGTCTGGTTCGCGGGCACCCAGGAGGGTGTCGCGGACATCTCGGTGTGGTTCTCGCGGCTCGCCCCCGATGGTGACACCTGGTCGGCACCGGTACAGCTGTCCCACGACGACGCCCGGTCCGAGCAGAACCCGGTGCTGTCCATCGACCCGTCCGGCGACTGGTGGCTGCTCCACACGGCACAGCGGGCCGGACACCAGGACACCGCCGAGGTACGGCTGCGCGTCAGCCACGACGAGGGCCTGACATGGGGCCCGCCCCGGACGCTCTTCGACGGCGGGGTCTTCGTCCGGCAGCCGGTGACCGTACTGCCCTCGGGCCGCCGGCTGCTCCCCGTCTTCCGCTGCACGGCCGCGCCGGGCGAGACATGGTCGGGCGACCGGGACACCAGCTCGGTCATGGTCAGCGACGACGCCGGGGCGAACTGGCGCGAGGTTCCGGTGCCGGGCTCGACCGGACTCGTACACATGAACATCCGCCCGCTGCCGGACGGTTCGCTCCTCGCCCTGTTCCGCAGCCGCCGGGCGGATGCCGTGCACCGGAGCGTGTCGTACGACGACGGGGAGAGCTGGACCGAGCCTCACCCGCTGGAGGTGCCGAACAACAACTCCTCCATCCAGTATGTGCCGTTGGCCGACGGCCGGCTCGCCCTCGTGCACAACCACAGCAGCGCCGCGGACGCCGTCGCACGCCGCGTCTCCCTGTACGACGAGATAGACGAGGAGGGACTGAGGGAAGCCGGGGACGAGGCAACCGGCGACGAAGCGGCCGGGGATCAGGAACCCGCCGCAGCCGCCGCGACGGGCGCCGCGTTCTGGGGCGCCCCCCGTGCCCCGCTCACCCTCTCCGTCTCCTCGGACGGCGGGCTGACCTGGCCCGTGCGCCGCGACCTGGAGACCGGTGACGGCCACTGCCTGACCAACAACTCCCGTGACGGTCTCAACCGCGAACTCTCCTACCCGTCCGTCGTCCAGACCCCGGACGGCACGCTGCACATCGCGTTCACCCGACACCGGCGCACGATCAAGTACCTGCGCCTGAGCCCCACTTGGCTGGACCGGGAGCTCCCCGTATGACTTGGACGTCTTCGGCGTCAGCCTCACGGGCTCACGGGCTCCTGAGCCGGCCGAATCCGTACAGGCAGACCGGGGCAGGCCGGTCGGGGCAGGTGGGAGGGCGGGAGCTCCCGATGGCCGCCTCCGAGCAGGGGAAGGAGAATGGGTTGGTCGGCGCGCGGCGGCCGCGTCCTGCGGCAGGTCGCGGGAGAGAGGTGAGCGGCGATGACCGACCTCCTGGGCTCGTTGCCCGACCACCACAGACGGCTGCTCCGTGACGCGCCTCCCGGTGTGGAACTGGCTTCCCGGCCGATGCTCGCCACGCTGAGCGACCAGCGCGACTTCCCCGGCGAGTGGCTCTTCGAGCGGAAGCTGGACGGGGTCCGGGTCCTGGCGGTCCGGGAGAACGGGCGGACGCTGCTCCTCTCCCGCAGCGGCAATCGCCTGAACGACACCTACCCGGAGATCGTCGAGGCGCTCGCCGCGCAGTCGTGCACGGACTTCACCGTCGACGGCGAGATCGTCGCGTTCTCGCGCGGCCGTACCGACTTCGCCCGTCTCCAGCAGCGTATGGGGCTCACCCGGCGCCGGGACATCGAGGCGAGCGGCGTCGCCGTGACGTACTACGTGTTCGATGTGCTCCGTCTGGAGGGCGCGGACCTGACACGGCTGCCGTTGCGTACGCGCAAGTCCCTGCTCCGACGGGCCCTGACGTACCGTGCGCCGCTGCGCATGACGCCTCATCGCAACGAGGGTGGGGCCGAGTTGCTGGCCGACGCGTGTGCCCGGGGCTGGGAGGGGCTGCTCGCGAAACGGGCGAAGAGCCTTTACCAGCCCCGCCGTTCGCCGGACTGGCTCAAGCTGAAGTGTTCCCGGGCGCAGGAGTTCGTGGTCGGCGGCTTCACCGAAGGGGGCGGCGGCCGGGCCGGGTTCGGCGCACTGCTGCTCGGCCACTACGACGCGGACGGGCTGCGGTACGCGGGCAAGGTGGGCACGGGCTTCGACCGCCGTATGCTCCTCGGGCTGCGCCAGGTCCTCGACGAACTCCGCGTCCCCGCATCGCCGTTCGGCGACCGGGTGCGTGAGGCGGGCGCCCACTGGGTGGAGCCGAGGCTGGTCGCGCAGATCGCGTTCACGGAGTGGACCCGGGACGGCATGCTGCGGCATCCACGGTTCCTGGGGCTGCGCGACGACAAGAGGGCACTGGACATCGTGCGCGAACGGCCCTCCGCCTGAGCGGCCGGACGGAACGCGGGACGCCCCCGCCGGGCGCGCAGAGCCGGAGCCCTGTGCGGCCGTCCGGGGGCGTACCAACGCGTGGGAGCCGGACTAGCGCTCGGACTTCTTGACGCGCTCGGAGGCCTTCGCGGCGAGTTCCTGGGCCTTGCCGGTCATCTGCTCACCCCGGCCCTCGTTCTCCATGGACATGTCGCCCATGGTCTTGCCGGCGGCCTCCTTCATCTTGCCCTTCATCTGCTTCGCCTTGCCCTTTGACTTAGCCATGGTTTTCCGTCCTTCGATGAGGGTTGGACTGGCGTAACCACCCTGCGCCCAGTACTCGCGCTTCGCAATCCGTGAGCGGTTCGTCACCATGTGTATTCGAGTGGATGTGGGGTAGGCGTCGCGCTGGCATGCGCCCGATCGAGTGGTGACGATGGACTGGAGCCGCACAGCCACACAGCCGAGCGGCGACCCAGAGCCCGTGTACGTATTCCGACCTCGGAGGGGAACGAATGACCTCGGACGCCGGTTCGACGGCGGAGGAGCCGGATAGCGGCTTTCCGGACCAGGCCGCGCCCGCTGAAGACGCACCCCGGATCGCCGAACTGCAGGAGGAGATCGGCCAGTTGAAGGAGGCCGTGACCTCTCATGCCGTCGTGGACCAGGCCATCGGCATGATGGTGGCACTCGGGCGAGTGACACCCGACGACGGCTGGACGGTGCTTCGGGAGGTGTCCCAGCACACCAACATCAAACTGCGGAACGTCGCGGAGATGATCCTCGCCTGGGGACAGAGGGGCGATCTCCCGCCGGATGTCCGAGCCACGCTGGAGGAGACTCTCGACCGCCATGGGCCCACATCGCTTCCGGAGGATTCTCCGCCGCGATGAGTGTGTTTTGTTCAGCGCGCACTGGTTAGTTCGAACAGTGGCAGTTCGCTGGCAAACCGCTCCCGGGAGGGTTCGGCAGTGAGCTCGCCACTCAGCCGCCCGGCCCGGGAAGTCCCGGGACGGGCGGTTGAGTCATCCACTCCGTCCTCCTCCGCCGCCACGACGCCTTCGGCTGCCGGCTCGGCTCCCGAGAGGGCTTCCTCCCGCACCCGGGCGCAGCAACCGTTGAGCAGCCGGGACACGTGCATCTGCGAGATGCCGAGTTGCTCCGCGATGCGACTCTGGGTCATGCCGCGAAAGAAGCGCAGATAAAGGATGGTTCGCTCGCGTTCGGGGAGTGCCGCCAGACACGGCTTCACGGCCTCGCGGTCGATGACCAGATCGAACCCGGAGTCGGGCTCCCCCAGGGCGTCCCCGAGCGCGTAGCCGTCGTCACTGCCGGGCAGTTCGGCGTCCAGGGAGAGCGCGGTGAAGCTGTCGAGGGCCTCGAATCCGGCGCGTACGTCGTCCTCGCTCATGTGCGTGTACGCGGCGATCTCGGCGATGGTGGGGTTGCGGCCCGGTGCCGTCTGTGACAGCTCCTTCATCGCGGCGCGGACCCGGTTGCGCAGGTCCTGGACCCGTCGTGGCACATGGAGGACCCACATGTGGTCGCGGAAGTGGCGCTTGATCTCGCCGGTGATGGTGGGGATCGCATAGCTCTCGAAGGCGTTGCCGCGCTCGGGGTCGAAGCGGTCGACGGCCTTGACCAGGCCGAGAGCCGCCACCTGACCGAGATCCTCGACGGCCTCGCCACGCCCTCGGTATCGCAGGGCGATGCGGTTCGCCATGGGCAGCCAGGCCTGGACCAGCTCGTCACGCAGGGCTTGCCGCTCGGGCCCGTCGGGCAGCGCGGCGAGTCGTTGGAAGTCCGCGGCCGAGTCGGGGGCGTCGTCGTGCGGGTGCTGCTTCGTTCTGACGGTGATTCGCATGGTGCGTCGCATCTCCCTCAGAGGGTGCCGACGGGACAGTCACCCTGGGAGTTGGCGCGCACACGGACCGTTCTGGACACACCCGCGATCTGGCGGAGCCAGCTCCCACGGACGTGCCTCCTGTCCGAAGCACTAGTGGACCACCTTCCCACACTCGGACATTTCAAAACGAATATGTCAAATACCGACACATTTTCGCGACGCGTGTGCCCGGACGGGATGTGATCGGGCTCGGTCTCCCGCAGGACTTTCAGAGGGCCGGATATCGCCGACGCCTCCGTCCTCCGCCGACGCCTCCGTCCTCCTTCGATCGCCGTCGCGGGCAGAATGGGCGCGTGCCCCCATTCGACCAGACCCGTTTCCGGCTGCCCCGTGGCGCCCGCGCCGACGCCATGCTGGCCGGCGGGGTGTTCGTGGTGGTGGCGCTCGGTGCCGAGGGGCAGCGGCTGAGTCATGGCGAGGACTCGGTGCCCTCGCAGATCGCGTCTTGGCTGTTGATCGCGGCGGTGTGCGGGACGCTGCTGTTCCGGCGCCGGTATCCGGTGACGGCGGGCTGGTTCACGGTGCTGGGCACGGGCGCCTACTACCTGCTGAGCGACGTCGACGGCCCGCTGATCGTTGTTCCCATCGTGGCGTTGTACGCCCTCGCGGCCCAGGGCAGGATGCAGGCGGCCATCGCCATGGCCGCGGCCATGGTGATCGGTATGGCCGCGGGCACTCTCGCGGCCAGCAGCGACGTCACCGGCACGGCGGTGTTCATGCTCACCGGCTGGCTGGTCGCCGTCGTGGCCCTCGGCAGCGCGCGGCACAACAGGTTGGCCTACGCCGAGGAGGAGGCGCGGCTGCGGGCCACCGAGGAGCGGCTGCGCATCGCCCGCGAGCTGCACGATGTGATCGGACACAACATTTCGATGATCAACGTGCAGGCCGGCGCGGCGCTGTACCGGCTGAAGAAGGACCCGGCCCAGGCCGAGGAGGCACTCGGCGCGATCAAGGCGAGCAGCAGGGAGACCCTGCGGGAGCTCAGGGCCACCCTCGGCGTGCTCCGCCGCGTCGACGAGCATGCCCCCACGGCACCCGCGCCGGGGCTGGCCCGGGCGGCCGAGCTGGTGGCCTCGGCGCGGCTGGCGGGGCTCAGGGCGCGTATCCAGCGGACCGGGGCCGAACGCTCACTGTCCGCCCCGGTCGACCTGGCCGCGTACCGGATCGTGCAGGAGTCGCTCACCAACGCCGCCAAGCACAGCGGCGCCGGACAGGTCACCGTCCGACTCGCCTACGGGGACAGAGAGTTGGCCCTGGACATCGAGGACGACGGCCGGGGCTCGGCGGCCCGCCCGGCCGGGTCCGGTGGCGGCAGCGGGATCACCGGCATGACGGAGCGGGCGCGGTCCCTGGGCGGCGAGCTGACGGCGGGCCCGCGCCCCGAGGGCGGATTCGCGGTGCGGGCCCGGCTACCGTACGGGGCCACAGGAAAGCCGATGGAGCGGAGTGACCGATGATCAGGGTCCTGCTGGCGGATGACCAGCGGCTCGTCCGCGCCGGGTTCCGGTCGATCCTGGAGGACCAGGACGACATCGAGGTGGTGGGAGAGGTCGGGGACGGGCAGGCCGCGGTCTCCGCCTGCCGCGCGCTCCGGCCGGACGTGGTCCTGATGGACATCCGGATGCCGGGGACGGACGGTCTGGAAGCCTCCCGGCAGATCGCCCGGGACGAGCGGTTGGCGGCGGTCAAGGTGGTCATCCTGACGACCTTCGATCTGGACGACTACGTGTACGGGGCCCTGCGCGCCGGGGCGACGGGCTTTCTGGTGAAGGACACGGAGCCGGAGGAACTGCTGCAGGCGGTACGGGTCGCCGCCCGGGGCGACGCCCTGATCAGCCCGTCCGTCACCCGGCGGCTCATCGCCGAGTTCGCGAGCCGGGTGAAGAGCCCTCGGGCGGATCCCCGGCTCGACGCTCTCACCGCCCGCGAGCGCGAGGTCATGCAGCTGGTGGCCACAGGGCTCACGAACGACGAGATCGCGGCGCGGCTGGTGCTGTCACCGTCGACCGCGAAGACACATGTCAGCCGGATCATGTCGAAGCTGGGTGCGCGCGACAGGTCGCAGGTCGTGGTGCTGGCATACGAGTCCGGGATGGTCAGCCCCGGCTGGATGGCGGAATAGGGCGACGGGCCGGACGGTCCACCCGGCACTGCCGGGGTACGACGCGGCGGCGGCCTGCACCCGCTGGGGTACTGCCGGTGTCAGCCGCAGGCTGACGATTCGGCACCCCTCGCGCATGCACGATCAGAGGCATGAACGCACCTCCCTTCCCCGGACGGGCCACGACCGTGTTCGTCGGCGCGCTCGTCGGGGCCGCCGCAGGAATGCTGCTGGTCACGGCCGCCGGGGCGCTGGCCCCGGAGATCGGCGGCTTGCTGATCGCCCTGGGGATCGGCGTACCGACGTTGTGCGGCGCCGTGGTGGGCGCGTTTCTCTCGCCAGGCCACTCACGCTCGAATCCGAGGTAGTCACCCATGTCTCCAACCCGCGGCGCAGCCGCGCCCATCGCCCCGCCCGCACCGGGCCGACCGGACAAGCCGCGCGACGGCCTCTTCGGATCCCTGGCCGGCTGGACGCAGCGTCACCGCTGGGCCGCCCTGCTGATCTGGGTCGCCGTCCTGGCCGCCGTCACCTTGGGCTCGACGGCCGCCGGCGCCGCGTACAAGAACAACTTCGCGCTGCCGGGCACCGACTCGCAGACCGCCACCGACCTGTTCACGAAGCACGGTTCGGACCAGGCCGGGGACAGTGTCGAGATCGTCCTCAAGGACACCCGGGGGATCGACGAGCCCAAGGCCGCCGTGGAGAAGATGCTGGCCGAGGTGAAGGGGCTGCCGGGCGTCGCCGAGGTGCGCGGTCCCTATGCCGACGCCTCCGCCGTGTCCAAGGACGGCACGATCGGCTACGCCACCGTCACGCTCGACGGCAAGGCCGAGGCCGTGCCGAAGGCGGACGTCGCCAAGATCATCGAAACCGCCCAGGACGCCGAGTCGGGCAGTCTCCAGGTCGAGCTCGGTGGCGAGGCCGTGCGCGGCGCCGAGCAGAAGGAAGCCCCGATCGCGGAAATGGCCGGAATCGTGGCCGCCGTGATCATCCTCGGGCTGCTCTTCGGCTCCCTGGTGGCGGCGGCCGTGCCCCTGATCACCGCTCTCTTCGCGGTCGGCTCGGCCCTCGGCCTGATCATTTTCGCCTCGCACATCTTCACCATCGCCGACTTCACGCCGCCCATCACGATGCTCGTCGGGCTCGGCGTCGGCATCGACTACGCCCTGCTGATCTTCTACCGCTACCGGCAGGAACTCATCGACGGCGCCGAGCCGGCCGAAGCCGGCCGTAAGGCCCTGGACGCCGCAGGACGTACGGTCTTCTTCGCCGGCTGCACGGTGATCATCGCCCTGGTGGGGCTGGTCGCGCTCGGTCTCGGCTCGCTGCAGGGGGTGGCCCTTTCCCTGGCGCTGACCGTCATGACCACCATGGCCGCCTCGCTGATCCTGTTGCCCGCGCTGCTGGCGATCTTCGGCAAGCGCATCCAGCGCCATGTGCTCAAGCACGCGGCCAGGACCGAGGCCAAGGGCAAGGCCGAAGGCGTCCGTTGGAGGGCCCTGGCCTCGGCGGTACAGCGGCGGCCGTTGCCGGCTCTGGTGGCCGCCACCATCGCCCTGCTGGCGCTGTCCGCACCGGCTCTGGGCATGCGGCTCGGCTTCGCCGACGCGGGCAACGACCCGAAATCCACGACGTCCCGGCAGGCGTACGACCTGCTCTCCGAGGGCTTCCGCCCCGGTTTCAACGGTCCGCTGATCGTCCTCGCGCAAGGAGACGCGGCAGCCGGCCAGGCCGTGTCGGCCGCACTGGCCAAGACCAAGGGTGTGGCGGCGGCCAGCCCCGCGATGCCCTCCGAGGACGGCGCCCTGTCCACCGTGTTCGTGTACCCGACGACGTCACCGCAGGACAAGGCCACTGCCGACCTGGTGCACCACCTGCGCGAGGACGTGGCCCCGAAACTCGAGCAGAACACCGGTGCCGATGTCCTCGTGGGCGGCGCGCTCGCGGGCTCCCAGGACTTCTCGGAGACCGTCGCCAAGCGGATGCCGATCTTCATCGCCGTCGTGGTCGGGCTGTCGTCCCTGCTCCTGATGATGGTCTTCCGGTCGATCCTGATCCCCCTCAAGGCAGCGCTGCTGAACCTGATCTCGATCGCCGCCGCGCTCGGCGCCATGACCATGGTGTTCCAGCACGGTTTGTTCGGGGTGCAGCCGGGGCCGATCGAAGCCTTCCTCCCCGTACTGATCTTCGCGATCGTGTTCGGGCTCTCCATGGACTACGAGGTGTTCCTCGTCGGACGAATGCACGAGGAGTGGGAACGCACGAAGGACCATTCCCTCGCAGTACGGGAAGGCCTGGCCTCCACCGGCAAGGTGATCACGGCGGCAGGCGCCATCATGATCGTGGTGTTCGGCGCCTTCATGCTGAGCGCCGATCGGCTGCTCCAGCAGTTCGGCCTGGGTCTCGCGGTGGCGATCCTGATGGACGCGCTGGTCATCCGCTGCCTGATGGTCCCGGCCCTCATGCAGATGATGGGCAAGTGGGCCTGGTGGCTGCCCGCCCCGCTCGCCCGACGACTGCCCAGGATCGCGCTCGAACGCCCCGTGGAAAGCTGACAGCCGACCCGGAGGAGCCTGGTCCCTGACAGCCGGGTGACGATGATCGTCCGCTACCCGCGGTCGGTTCCGTCAGACGGCGAGGACTCAACGCATGCGCTCGGCTGAGGTGTCCAGCCGAGCGCTTCGCGTGTACGGCTGTTGAGGCCGCCGACGAACCGGGCGCCGCCGAGAGATGCCGACGAAGTCTCAACTCGCGGGTGCAGCAACACCGTTGGTTCTCTACCCGTGCCACACTCGACGTGCCCCACGGCAGCTGTCACCGACATGCTCGCCGACCGCGCCTACATCGGAGCGGGCCCTCGGTGACGACCGCGACCAGACGTCCGACGGAGCGCGGGGCTCTGTTTCGGTCGGCGGCGCCGGGTACTCGTCGGGGATGGACAACGACACGACACAGCTGGCCCTCTCCGGCGCGGTAGTGGGCGGAGTGGTGCCGTTCCTGGTGGGCGTCGTCATCGTCGGCGCCCTGATCTGGGCCGTGTGGTGGGGCCGTCGGATCCGTTCCCAGGAGCCCGGCCCGCCCCGCCCCGAGGAACAGCCCCGGCTGCCCGACTCGGGCCCTGTGGGCGAGATTCGTGAACGGCGCGAGCCCGCCGAGATGCCCCGCAGCAGCCATCGGCTGACCCCGCACCGGCTGCGCGGCCACGGAAACAGCGCGACCCGCCGCGCGCCGAACCAGAAGCCCCCGACCTGGAACGAGAAGGGCGGCGGAGGCTTCGACAGCGGAGGCCCTGGCCGAATCTGACGCGGACGAGGCGAGACGCACACTCGCACCGCCACCACCACCGCCACGCTCATCCTCATCCGCCCCCGCACCGGGACGCCAAAAAGGGAGCCCTCTCACCAGCGGGCATCTGCTTCACTCGGCGCATGTTGAAGATCGGATCCGTGGTGTTGGGTGTAGGGGATGTGCGGCGTGCGACCGCATTCTGGACTGAGGCTCTCGGGTACGTCCCGCGCGACGAGCCGGAGGACGACTGGGTGGTGTTGGTGCCCGTGGAAGGGGCCACGGGCCCCCAACTGGCGCTCGGCCAGAGCGAGACACCGGTGCAGGAACATCCACGCGTCCATCTGGACCTCTACGCCGGGGACGCGGCGGATCAGGCCGCCGAGGTCGACCGGTTGGTGTCCCTCGGCGCCCAGCGGGTCGACTGGGACCTGTATCCCGAGGACCCGGACTTCGTAGTGCTGGCCGACCCCGACGGAAACCGCTTCTGCGTCATCGACACCAGCCGGGGCTGACATCCGCGACCGCTCCCGCCACAGAGCGAGAGCCGTCCGAGGCGCGAGCGCGAGCGGCTCGGACGGCCCCGAGGCGGGGTATGGGCGGTGGTACAGCGGGACGCGGAGCCGCCGTCGTCCTGGCCCCACCCGCACCCGCACCCGCCGATACGACAGTGCTGCGGCCTGCGCTGCTCAACGAGCGTCAGCAGATGTCAGGGTCGTCAACCTGCTCCGTCCTGGGGATGCCCCGGACGATTCGGTCGACGATCTCCGCGGCCCGCTCCGGATGTTCCTCGAACCAGTTGCCGAGGTGCTCCCGGACTGCCTCCCCGACACAGTCCCGCACGTCGGGGTTGCCCAGCAGCCCGCGCGTGGCGCTGGGGTATTCGGGACGGTCGAGCTTGACCGACACGACTGCCGTGAGGCCCACACCGATCCGGTCGGCGCAGGGATCGGGATCCACCGCCGCCAGCACCCCACGCTCCCGCGCGTACGCGGTGACCGCGGCGGCCACTCCGTCGCGGAAGCCGTCCATGTGTGTGCCACCCTCGGGAGTGGCCAAGCTGTTGGCGAAGCCGCGTATCCGCTCCTCGCGCGAGCCGCTCCACAGGAGGGCCACCTGCAGCGTCCCCGCTATCCGCGGGTCCTCCTGCTCGAAACCGATGACGTCCGGGTGGAGAGCCGCCCCCGCCTCCGCGTCGAGGGCGGCCACGAAGTCCCGCACCCCGTCCGGGAACCGGAACGACACCACCCGGGCCCCACCCGCCGGGCGTTCGTCGGTCAGCGAGACTCCCAGGCCCCGGTTGAGGAAGGCCAACTGCCGGAAACGCTCCGCCAGCACGGCGAACGAGCACCGCGTCGTCTCGAAGATCTCGGCGTCGGGCCAGAAGGCGATGGTCGTCCCGCTTCCGGTCGCGGGCTCCACAGCGGCGGGTGGGACGACGGCGACACCCCGAGCGTACTCATGGACCCGACGGACTCCCTCGGACCACACCTCGGCCGTCAGCCGGCTCGACAGGGCGTTGGCGACGAAGAGCCCCGCTCTGAATTGGCCCACGTCCGTGATGTGCCTGCCACTGGGTTCGCGCCCGGCCCAATACCTGGTTAGCAGCGCTTCGAGGTCCGGGCCGCCGGTGTCCCCGGCGGCCTCGCAGGAACCCCCCGGCCCGTCGTCAGCGACCCGCACGCCACCGTCGGACGTGAGCGTGACGTCGACGGAGCCGCCGCCGACCGGAACCTGGTTCACCGCCCGGCCGACGACCTCGAACACCAGCTGATACAGACCGCGTTCGCCAGTCGACCCGACGTACATCCCCGGCCGCTTCCGAACGGCTTCCCGCCCCTCCAGCACCTCGATCCGGGCAGCGTCGTACCCCATGTTCTCTCCACTCACAAAGACCCCTCCCATGGCGTCCGGTAGACAGCCTCAGCCTAGGACAAATCCACGAAAACACCAGGTCAGAGCATTTTCACCAAGGCCGCGGACGGGCAGGTGAGGGCACGTCCGGAAGCGGTCGACTCAGGGGTCGCGCACCACGTCCGGAGCGCGCCCGAGGGCCCACTGAAGCCGCGTACGACCCCGTTCCCGGCGCCTCTGAGGCCTTTAATTCCAATACTCGGAAAGCAGCTTGGAGCCCTGCAAGCCGGGGGGAACGCGCCGCGTCCGAGGCTGCGTCAGCCGACCATGTCGAACTGGGCCCGGGCCCGGTCGAAGTGGCGGCCGGCCAGGTCGTCCCGGCGAATCACCCAGTGGACGACGCCCAGTTCGCCCTCGGTCACACCATCGCCCCCGACCTCCGCGAGCAGCACCCAGTCACCCGGGCCGTGGTCGTGATCCGTGAGGGGGTCCGCGTTCCAGACCCAGGGGCAGCCGCCTATCTGCACCGGCCCGTCCGTCGTCATCTCACCGCAGGTCTTCCACCACACGGAGCCCAGTTCGCTGCCGTGCGGGAACTCCTCGGTGTCCGAACCACGGTTGGGCAGCGAGGGCGTGATCGTCAGCTGCAGATCTCGGGCCGGGCTGATCTCCGGCAGCCACTCGTTGCTCGAAGCGCGTTCGGAGACGGGCGTGCCGACCGGGACGTAGACGAGCCGGTGCCAGTCGTCGTCGCTCCACGGGTCCTCCGTGTCCGCGAAGAAGAGCAACGTGCCGTCCTCGGGCAGCGGGAGGTCCGTCGCACCCGGCGGGACGGCCGCGAGGTCGACCGAGGCGAGGAACGGCAGGTCCGGAACGGGCTCGTCGTCGGGCATCGGCGGCAACCCGCCGAGCCGTCCGGCCGGCGGGCCGTCGGGCGGCGTCTCACCGGCGAGGTTCAGCATCGCGCAGCGACGGTCGGTGTCGAGCCACCGCTCGACCTCGTCCTCGGGTAGACCTCGGCTGCGGGCTTCGTCGCGGAACGGATCCATCGATGTCATTCGCAGAGTATGCCGGTGCCGCTCACGTCCCCTTCCATGGTGAAGTGACCCGGCCTCGGGCCCCGACGGCCGACGCCGCCCGGACCGAACCGGCCCACCCCGGAGGGGTGTTGGGTTCGGTCGTTGTGCGGCGCCACGAAGCCCGGTCACTTCACGAAGCGGTACTTCAGGTGGGTGGCCAGGGGCGTGGCGATCACGCTGACCGGCTCGATGCGCCGCCCGGCTCCCAGTCCCTCGAAGAGCCGCAGCCCGTCGCCGAGGAGCGCGGGCACCACGTGCAGCTGCAGCTCGTCGATGAGCCCCTCCCTGAGGTACTGCTGCACCGTGCTCGCCCCGCCCGAGATGTCGACGTTCCTGTCGCCCGCGGCGGCCTTCGCCCGGTCGAGCGCGCTGTGGACACCGTCGGTGACGAAGGTGAACGTGGTGCCGCCCTCTTTGACGAGAGTCGGCCGGGGTCGGTGGGTGAGTACGAAGACCGGGGCCCGGAACGGTGGGTTGTCGCCCCAGAACTCCTCGCCGGTGTCGTACATCATCCGGCCCATGACCACCGCTCCGGTGGCGTCGAACCACTCGCGCATCAGCTCGGAGTCGCGGTTCTCCTCGCCGCCGGTCATGCCCTGGCGCTGTCGCCAGCTCGCCAGGTTGTGGATCCACTCGAAGAGCGGCTCGGCGCCGTCGCCTCCCGGGTTGTCGATGGCGACGTTGGCGCCGGCGATGCAGCCGTCGAGGGAGATGGCCATATCCGCGGTCACGGTCACGATGGGTGCTCCTGAGTCCTGGAGGTGCTGCTTCCACCCTTGCGTCGATCGGGGACCGGCGCATTCGACAGGCTTCCGAGCTTTGTCCCGGCCACCGTCCTGAATGGCACACACATTCGAATATGTGGGTACGCTGGAAGCATGTCCACGCACCTCCAGGGTTCACTCTTCGACCAGACCGACGAGGTCCGCCTCGGCCCGCTCGACGGGCTGCGCCGGACCGTGCTCGGCGACGGGGCGTGGATCGATCTGCTGCCGGGCTGGCTGCGCGGGGCGGACGCGCTGTTCGCACGGCTGGCCGACGAGGTTCCCTGGCGGGCCGAGCGGCGGCAGATGTACGAGCACATGGTGGACGTACCGCGGCTGCTCGCGTTCTACCGTGCCGGCGACGCGCTGCCGGAGCCCGTCCTGGACGAGGCCCGTGACGCCCTGTCCGCGCACTACGCGGACGAGCTGGGGGAACCGTTCACCACCGCAGGGCTCTGCTTCTACCGGGACGGCCGGGACAGCGTGGCCTGGCACGGGGACCGGATCGGCCGGGGCGCCCGCGAGGACACGTTGGTCGCCATCCTCTCCGTGGGTGCTCCGCGCGACCTGCTGCTACGGCCCAGGCGGGGCGGCACCCCGGTGCGACGCCCGCTCGGGCACGGCGACCTGATCGTGATGGGCGGCTCCTGCCAGCGCACCTGGGAACACGCGATCCCCAAGAGCACGCGGGCGGCGGGCCCCCGGATCAGCGTCCAGTTCCGCCCGCACGGCGTGCAGTGACCCTCCGTAGGGGCGCCGCCTGCCACGGCGCCCCTACGCACTACGGATGAGGGACCGGCTCCTGACGGCGACGCCGCCAGGAGCGGGCACGCCGCGGTTCCTGGTCCGGCAGCCAGCCGAAGGCCAGGCAACTGCCGACGACGCCGAGGACGAGCCCGATGAAGAAGCCGCCCAGGTTCGAGGTGACCCACGTCCCCAGGGAGAGCAGAGCACCCAGGATCGAGTAGAAGAGGCGTTGCGTGGGGTTGAAGAGGACCAGCAGGCCGAGAATCAGCATCAGGGTCGGCAGGAGGTAGCCGGCCAGGCCCTGCATGCCGATGTGCATGACGACCTTCAGCGACGCCTTCTCCGTGAGGAGGATCTCCGCCCCGCCCAGGGCGAGCAGCAGCCCGCCCCAGAACGGGCGGGCCGCACGCCAGCGCCGGAAGGCGACCATCAGCAGCCCTTGTCGCTGAAGCTCAGCTTCAGACCGGGAAGCTTGAACACCGCCGCCGTGGTGGCATAGTTGGTCTGCCGCAGGTTGCCGATGTGGACGGTGTCGGCCTGCTGGCTGAAGACGCCCTTCGGGCCCCGGGTATGGGACTTGTCGAGCGTGCTGGCGTCGTTGCCGATCTCGATGTTCTCGAAGGCCGCGTCACCCGACAGTTCGGTGGAGTCCGTGGTGAGGTTGACCGCGGACACCGGTGTCTTCCCCTCCCCGGCCCTGATGAGCAGGTTCGTGCCGCCGAGGTCGACGCTCTGGCAGAGCTTGGTGAGGGTCGCCTTCTTGATCGCGGAGACCACCACCAGGACCTGGCCACCGGTGTCGCCCTCGTTGGGGCTGCCCGGGGCCATCTGGTCGAGTCCGCCGAACTGCGCGAAGCCCTCGCCGTCGAGGTTGGTCGCGGTGACGGTGAACGGCATGCCGGAGATCGCGAACTGCACGCCCAGGGCCCCCTGGGCGGTCAGGATCATCAGGCCGGCCGCGACCGCGGTGGCAGGCACCGCCATCACCGCGGCGCGGCGCAGACGGACCCGCCCGCGTCTCTCGGAGCCTTCGGGGCTCTCCGGGTTGAAACCGCTTTCCGACACTTCGGAGGGCTCGGGGGTGGAACCGGCTGACGAGGTGGCGTCCGAGGACGAGGCCATTTTCTGCTCCCAGGGGCATGTATTCAGTGCGGGTAGGGCTTCAGCGGCACGTTGTCCTGGCGCGGACAGCGCCTACGGCGTACGCCTCCTCGCACATCCCGGCGGGCGCAAGGGCTTTCTCGTTACGCAGCAGTAACCGCGACGGAAGTTACCCCCGGTAAGCGACGAGGGTCAAGCACCTTGTGGAAAAAGGAAGTCGGAGATGTGGTGGAGGCGTGGAGAGCCGCCCTTCGCCGCCCGACTCGACGTCAACTGCCCTACTGCGCGCAGACGTTGAATCTTAGTCAACTTCCTTACTGGACCTTGACGTTGAACATCACTCAGGTCTACAACTCTCCCTGGTTAGCACGGATCCGTGGCGCCGGATCCGTCCTGCGGCGCACGTCGACTCCCGGGCTCCATCCCGTCACACGGTCGACAGGCCGGTCACATGGTCGGCAGACCCGACACACGGCCGGCCGACCGCACGTGCGGTCCGCATCCACTCCTCCACGGCACCGGCGCGGTCGCATCCCCCCTCCTGGGCCGCGTCCGGTCGCCCTACCGCCGGTCCCGCGCCGGAGGCCGTCCTTCGACGCCTCCGGCCAATCTCCCGGCAGCCACCGCCGGCCCGTCGCGTACGGAGAAGGCGCGACGGGCCGGCGGCGGCCCAACTCCCCACCCCACTCTCGGAATGAGGCACCCGCATGCGTACTCGGACTTCCCTCGCACTGGCCGCGGCCGTCACGGCGCTCGCCCTCTCGGCGGCCGGCCCGGCCTCCGCGGCCGACGGCTCGGTCCTGACCACCGGCGGCGCCGGCGGCACGGCCGTCGCGGCCGGAGCCGTACTCAACTCCTCGCTGGCCGCCGGCACCAGCGCCACGCTCTACTCCAGCAGCACCGGCACGAGCGGTCTCTCCTGCACGTCGTCGAAGTTCGTCGCCTCGGTCGTCGACAACCCGACGGCGCCCGGCACGGCGACCGAGTCGGTCACCGAGCACACCTTCGACAGCGCCAGTTGCACCAGCAACGTGATCGGCGTGCTCGGCGTCACCAGCATCAAGGTCGACAACCTGCCCTACGCCTCGGCCGTGGGCTCCGACGGCTCGGTCACCATCACCCCGCCCGCCGGCTCGACCATCCAGACAACCGTCGTACTGCGCACGCTCCTCGGCAGCATCACCTGTGTCTACCGGGCGCCCAGCCTGTCCGGCACGGCCGACAACGCCGACAACAGCATCGCGTTCAGCAAGCAGCAGTTCACGAAGTTCTCCGGCTCGTCGCTGTGCTTCAGCAACGGCTACTTCACCGCAAAGTACGCCCCGGTCACCGACACGACGCAGGCCGACAACCCGGTGGTCTTCGTCAACTGACGCCGGCCGGCAGCCTCCGTACGAACGCCTGTGGGGCGGGGAACGATCTCCCCGCCCCACAGGCATGCACGGTTCACTTCAGGTCGCTCTTCTTCATGTAGCCCGAGTCGATGAGCACCTGCTCGTAGTTGCCCTTGTCGACGCTCACGGGCTCCAGGAGGTACGCGGGCACGACCTTCTTGCCGTTGTCGTACGTCCTGGTGTCGTTGACCGCCGGCTTCTTGTCGTGGACGACGGAGTTGACCATGTAGGAGGTGACCAGTGCCAGCTCGCGGGTGTCCTTGTAGACGGTCTGGGTCTGCTCGCCCTCCACGATCGACTTGATGGAGGGTGCCTCGGCGTCCTGTCCGGTGACGATGGGCAGCGGCTTGCCCGCGCCTCCGTACCCGTGCTCCTTCAGCGCGTTGAGGATGCCGAGGGACATTCCGTCGTACGGCGAGAGGACCGCGTCGATGGTCTCGCCGTTGTACTTCGAGTCGAGCACCTTGTTCATGCGCTTCTCGGCCGTGGGGCCGTCCCAGCGCAGGGTGGTTATCTGGTCGAGCTTGGTCTCGCCGGATCTGACGATCAGGTCGCCGTTCTGGATGTATGGCTCCAGAACTTCCATCGAGGCCTCGTAGAAGTAACGCGTGTTGTTGTCGTCGGCCGAGCCGGCGAACAACTCGATGGTGAACGGGCCCTTGCCGCTGCCGTTGACGAGCCCCAGCTTCTCCACGATGAAGTCGGCCTGCTGCGAGCCGACCTTCACGTTGTCGAAGGACGCGTAGTAGTCGACGGCGTCACTGCCGAGGATCAGCCGGTCGTAGGAGATCACGGGGATGCCGGCGTCCTTCGCCCTGCTCAGGACCTTGGTGAAGGCGCGTCCGTTGACCGAGGCGATGACCAGGGCGTCCACACCGTCGTCGATCATCGCCGCCACCTGCGCGACCTGGTTCTTCGGGTCGTTGTCGGCGTACTTCAGGGTGGTGCTGTAGCCGAACCCCTTGAGCTCGGTGACCATGTTCCGGCCGTCGTCGATCCACCGCTGCGACGTCTTGGTGGGCATGGCGATGCCGACGGACGCCGACTCACCACCGCTGCCGGCGTCGGAGCCCTCACCGCATGAGGCGAGAGAGAGGGTCAGGGCCGTGGATATGGCCGCAGCTACGGTGGTGCGGGCGCGCATGCTCATTGTTCCTCACTGGGTGACAGGCAGTAGGTGGGACTCGGCGGCCGCGTGTACGCCGGGCGGCCGTCGACCGTCGCCCACGCCGGCCGGAACGGCAGATCGTGAGGGAGACGTCCGCAGCGCACGGTTCCAGGGCGGAGGCCGCTGTGCGTTCTTCGGTGCCGAGGTCGCGCCGAGGCTGCCTTGACAGGGGTTCGGGGCGCCACACCGGAAAGGCTCGTACTGCGCGTACGTACCGGTGGCGGACGCCAGGGGTGGCCGGTGCCCGGGCGCGTGAAGCCTTCCGGAATCGGCTGGTCCCACCGGGTCACGGTGAGGGGTGGAGCGTCAGACCGGTCGGTATGTCTCTCGCGTTTGGGCTCCGTTGAACCCGCACACGAACAGGCCGGAGATGACCGGCCCCCACGGGCGCGGACTCGAACGTGGGTGCGCTGGGAGCGTATCCCGGCGCACGCCCCCTGTGGCACTCTTTCTTCACATTAGTTGCGACGGCGCACGATCGGCCTGGCCTGGGCGATCGCCACTTCTGGCCTTATGCGGACGATCCGGTTCCTAGTGCCCGTCCCGCGCGACTAGTTGCTCGATCGCGCGGACAACAAGATCGATGTGCGCACGGACCTCCAGCATCTCACCGTCCCACGACTCGCCTCCGGCTTCCACGCGATCCGCCGGATCCGCGAGGCTGTCCCGGCCCCCGAGGTAGAGGGACCGCGCACGGGCCAGTACGGGCCGGTGCCGGTCCGGGAGGCGGTCGAGCACCCAGGAGGCCGCCGCGTCCTTCGACGTGACGGTGCCGGTCGCGAGGGTCGCCCAGACGCGGGCGAGCGTCAGCAGGACGTTGCGGGTGTCCGACGCGAGGTCGGCCAGCAGTTCCGGCACCCCGGCGACGATCGCGCGCCGGAGGTCCTCGTGCGGCACGGGGTCGAGGAGCCTCGCCGGCGGCGGTCCGAAGAGCGGGGTGTCCCCGAGGAGCACCATCGTGATCAGCGGCGCCAGATCGGGCATGACCGCCGGGGCGGGCACCTCTCCCCGCTCGAACTCCTCGCGCAGCCACTCGCCGTAGAGGAACTCGCAGCGCGGCGGGTACCGCCAGGGCCGGACGTCACCCTGGGCGACGACGATCAGCTCGACCGGCCGTCCTCGGCTCCCCCTCCGGGGCGCCGCGGCCGGAGATCCCGAGCAGCCCATGGAGCAGGTTCCGTCGCTCGTGGTCCGTCATGCGTCGCCGGGCGACGACGAACACGTCGAGGTCGCTGTCGGGCCGCAGGCCGCCGAGGACGGCCGAGCCGTGCAGACAGGCGCCGACGACCTCCGCACCGAGCACGTCGAGCACCACGTGGAGGATCCGGTCGAGCTGGGGCCGGCGGTCGGTCACGGCACGGATCGTAGGCGGACCGACGGTGGGCATTCACGTCAGTTTCCGGGCGTGATCGACACCACGGGATGTGCGGGAACCTGGAAGATCGCCATCACGGGCCGCGCCGAGGCGCGAAGTTCCCGGCGAGGGCCTTCACGAGCCCTCTCCACAGCAAGATCACCCTTGTTCAACCTTGTACGACATGTGGCCAATTGTCCGGATCGCGACCAGCCAGGTCTCCGTGGTTTCCCCGATCCCTCAAGGGCCCGATAGGCATACGAATCGTCAACTCATCGAATTCCAGGGGCATATGCGAAATCGCATGCCGCCGGACCGAGCACAAGGACGTACCCGCATGCCCGATCCCACTCGCCGCCGCGCTCTGCGGGGTGCGGCCGGACTGGCCGTCACCGTCGGCACGTTCACCGCGGTCTCCCCTTCTCCGGCCTCCGCCGCGGACCACCACGGCGGGCCCGCCCCCGCGCCCTTCGACTTCGACGAGGTCTACCGGGGCCGTCGAATACAGGGCCGGCCGTCCGGCGGAGGCCATCATCACGGCGCCGGTTACGCGGTGTTCGTGGACGGCGTCGAGCTGCACGTGATGCGCAACGCCGACGGGACCTGGATCAGCGTCGTGAGCCACTACGACCCGGTGCCGAGCCCGCGCGCGGCGGCCCGCGCCGCCGTGCAGGAGCTCCAGGGCGCTCCTCTCGTCCCGTTCAACTGACCTACGCAGCCACGGAGTTCACCCGCGATGACCGTACGCAAGAACCAGGCGAACCTGACGGCCGACGAGAAGCGCAGGCTGGTCGCCGCGCTGATCGAGCTGAAGCGCACCGGCCGGTACGACGGCTTCGTCACGACCCACAACGCGTTCATCCTCGGCGACACGGACAACGGCGAACGGGTCGGCCACCGTTCGCCGTCCTTCCTGCCCTGGCACCGCAGATTCCTCCTGGAGTTCGAGCGGGCGCTGCAGTCGGTGGACGCCTCGGTGGCGCTGCCGTACTGGGACTGGAGCGCCGACCGCACGGCCCGGGCCGCCCTGTGGGGGCCGGACTTCCTCGGCGGCACGGGCCGCTCGGCCGACGGGCGCGTGACGGACGGTCCGTTCGCCGCGTCCACCGGCGACTGGCCCATATCCGTACGCGTCGACACGCGCACGTATCTGCGCCGCTCGCTCGGCGGCAGCGGCCGGCAACTGCCCACCCCCGCCGAGGTCGAGTCCGTACTCGCCATGTCCACCTACGACATGGCGCCGTGGAACAGCGCGTCCGACGGCTTCCGCAACCACCTGGAGGGGTGGCGGGGCGTCAACCTCCACAACCGCGTCCATGTGTGGGTGGGCGGGCAGATGGCCACCGGCGTCTCCCCGAACGACCCGGTCTTCTGGCTGCACCACGCGTACGTGGACAAGCTGTGGGCCGAGTGGCGGCGCAGACACCCGGACTCCGGCTATCTGCCCCTCGCGGGCACACCGGACGTCGTCGACCGCGGCGAGACCATGAAGCCGTGGAACGACTCCACGCCCGCCGATCTGCTGGAGCACACGAGGCACTACACCTTCGACACGGCCTGACCGCCGCAGCGTGACGCCAGCGCGGGCCCGCCCCAGGCCTCACGGCATGGGCGGGCCCACCGCGTCGCTCAGAGGCCCGGGTCGCAGCACCCGTCCCGGCGCATCAGGCGGCCGACGTCCAGCCAGTCGTCCTCGCCCGCCGCGTGGCGTGCCGCGCGTTCGGGGACCGGCTCGTACGCGGCGACGAGGTCGTCGGTCGTGTACGGCACCCCGCCCCGGAGTACGGAGACGGTTCGTACGAGCGTGTCGAAGTCCTCGAACGGGTCGCCGTCCACGACGGTCAGGTCGGCGAGTTTGCCCGGCTCGACCGTGCCGAGGTCGTCGTCCACCCCGAAGAGCCGGGCGGGCAGCACGGTCACGGTACGCAGGGCCGCCGCCGGGGACAGGCCGCCCCGGTGCAGCGCGCGCAGGCCGATGTGGAGGGAGAGGCCGACGGCGACGAGCGGCTGGTCGGTGCCGAGGGCGACGATGCCTCCGGCGGCCAGGATCCGCCGGTAGATGTCGGTCTCCGTACGCAGCGTGGCGAGTTGGGCCGGGGTCGGCGGCACGCCCGCTCCCTGCCGGACCAGAGCGGCGTCCCAGGGCGGCATCACGGCGGTGACCCGGGGGTCGTCGGCGAGCCCGGGGTCCGCGCCGAGCAGCGGTGCGGAGGTGAACGGCGTGGCGATCAGGCCGAAGTCGACGCCGCGTGCCGTGTAGATCTCCAGGAGGTCCTGGTAGGCACGCCCGGACGCGGTGATCGCGTGCCCGGACTCGTAGCGCTGGGTGGCCTGCAGATGGGTCGTCAGATCCTGGCCCAACTGCACGCCGGGCGAGAGCAGATGACTGCCCGAGCGCACGCCGAGCCGCTCGTGTCCGAACCGGGCCGCCTCCTCCATCACCCAACTCGGCGCCCGTACATAGGTCTTGACGAAGTCCCAGTCCAGCGCGGCGCCCCGTTCCAGTGAGCGCCGCAGCCCGTCCCTCGTGCGATGGGCACGCCCCATGCTGTAGGCGACCCGGGAGCCGTCGAGCAGTTCGCCGGTGGTCAGGAGGCGGGGTCCGGCGAGCTGACCCGACGTCACCGCCTCGCGGATACGGGCCTGTTCGTAGGCGAATCCGCCGAGGGACACGGCGGTCGTGATGCCGTAGGTGAGCTGGCCGACCGTCTGCCGACCGCCGTAGGTGACCTGCCAGGGGTGGGTGTGCGTGTCCCACAGCCCGGGCACGACGGTCCGCTCGGAGGCGTCGATCAGTCGGAGTGCCGCGCGTCGGCGGTGCGGTTCGACGGCGGTGACGCGTCCGCCGCGTACGACGATGTCGATGTCGTCCCGTACGGACTCGCCGGTGCCGTCCCACAGTTGACCGGCGTGCACCACCGTGTCGGCGGGTGCGGGTCTGCGCTGGTCGAGCGGCACGCGGACGGTACGGGCCGGGCCGCCGTCCACTCCGATGAGCCGCAGCCGGGTACCGGACAGGTACAGCAGGGTCTTCGAGTCACCGGACCAGGACGGGTGGTCGGCCGGTTCGGTCGTGAGGGTGCGCAGGGCGCCGCGCGGGGTGCCGTCGGGTCCGACGGGCAGCAGGCACAGCGCGGACTCGACGATCACCGCCATCCAGCGCCCGTCGGGCGACCAGACGGGCCCCGAGTCGTACCGGTCGGAGATCGAGACATGCGGTGCGACCACGTGCAGACGGTCCGTGCCGGTAGTGGTGTCGACGACGCGTACGAGGTTGTAGCCCTCCCGGAAGCGGAGGTTGAGGCGGTTGCGGTCGCAGAGGGCGAGGTGGCGGCCGTCGGGCGACCAGTTGGGCCGGCCGGGCAGACCTCCCGCGCCGAGCGGCGTCGCCAGCACCTGTTCCGTGCCGGCCGCGAGGTCCCGGACGACGAGCCGCCCGCTCATGTCGAGGCAGGCGAGCCGTTTCCCGTCGGGCGAGAGCGCCGGATGCACCCGGCCGCCGGTGGCGAGCGCGGTCTCCTCGCCGGTGGCCAGATCTCGCCGGTACACGCCGAGCAGCCCGTCGCGGTCGTCCGCGTACAGCAGCGAACGTCCGTCGCGCGCCCACGACGGACTCAGCAGATAGGTGGTGGGCTCCGCACGACGCAGCCGCTTCGGCGGTCGGCCGTCCGAACTGTCCGCCAGCCAGAGCGAGTTGAGCGCGGCGAAGGCGATCTGTCGCCCGTCGGGCGAGAGCGCGGGCAGGTGAATCCCCCGCACCGGTCGCGTCCGTCCCACCTGCCCCAGGTCGTACTCCTTGACCTTGTAGCGCGGCCGGTCCACGGGCAGTACGCCCTCGAAGGGAATCGCGTCCGCCTCCGCCGGCTTATCCGGTCGCACGACGGTGAAGCGGCCGTCCACGGTGAGCAGCAACTCGCCCTCCGGTGTCCAGCGGGGCGGCACCGCAGCGACGTCCCCGGCGACCGCGACCGGTTCGCCGTCGACGACGAGCGTGCACGAGCCGTTGGGTGCCGCGGTGGTCCGCAGGTACGCCAGGCGGCGTCCGTCGGCCGCGAGGGCGGGGGTCATGATCTGGGCGGCGGCGGTCTCGGTGTGCTCCACGACGACCGGGCCCACGCCCGAGGTGGGGACGGCGGCGACGGTCCGGGCGTCGAGTCCGAGGCCGTTGGCGGTGGTGACGCCCTTCGCCCGGACGAAGAGGATCCGCTTCCCGTCCGGCGACCAGGTGGGGTCGAAGTCCTCCCACGCCCCGTCCTGCGACGGCCCCTCCTGGCCCGGCAGACCGGTCACGCGGGCGATGTCACCGGTGCGCAGGTCCAGTACGTGGATGCGGTACGGGCTGCCGGTCACCTGGTCGCCGCCGCGCTCGGAGGCGAAGGCGATCCGGGTGCCGTCGGGCGACCAGGCCGGGCCCCGGTCGTCCCAGGGCCCGTCGGTGCGTTGCTGCACGTCCGAGCCGTCGGGCCGCATCGTCCAGATGTGGAAGCCGCCGCCCCGGTAGGCGCAGAACGCGACGAGCTTGCCGTCGGGGGCGTGCACGGGCCGGTTCGGTTCGAGGTCCGCGGAGGTGAGCGGGACGGCCTTGCCACCGGTGCGCGGGAGGGACCACAGCATGTTCTGGACCTCGGCGATCAGCCGGTCCCCGCCGGGCGCCAGGGTCGCCGAGCCGTTGGTGGCCGCCGTGAAGGACAGCGAGACCTCGCCGGACGGCTGCGCGGCGGCCGGCGCGACACCTATGGCGGTCACGGCACCGGCGGCGCCCGCGGCCGCGAGGAGTTGACGGCGGGAGAGGGAGAGAGCGAAGGCAGGGGTGAAGGCGGCATTGCTCCGGTCACGGTCCATGACTCAGCACGCTCGCGCATCTCCTGGCACGTGAGCAACACCGCCATTCTCGCCAAAGGGGTGGGATGTTGACGAGGCGTCAGCCTCGCTTGGCGTGCAGGGTCCGCGCGACCTTCGGGCCCAGCCACCGCTTGAGCCTGCGCAGCGCTTCGAGCTGTCCCGCCGCCCGGTCGATCCGGTAGTAGAGCTGCGGGGGAATGTACGGCAGCAGCGGAGAGTGCCGCTGCCCCAGCAGCGCGAACATCTGCGCCGGAGGCAGGTCGATGTAGCGCGGCAGGCTCTCGTACCACTGGGCGCTGTGCCGGGCCGCGCTCTGCACGGACAGCAGCTCCGCCTTGCGCTTCTTCTCGTACGCGACGAGGGCGGGGGCGAGTTCGGGCTCGCTGCTCAGGGAGTGCGCGAGTGCGATGGCGTCCTCCAGGGCGAGGGTGGTGCCCGCGCCGATGGAGTAGTGCGTGGTGTGGGCCGCGTCGCCCAGCAGGACGACGTTGCCGTGGGACCAGGCGCGGTTGGTGAGGGTGCGGAAGTTCAGCCACTGCGCGCTGCCGCCGGTGTTCGCCCGGCCGATCAGCCGGTGGCCGTCCAGCAGCTTGACGAACAGCTCTGCCAGGCGGACGAGGCCCTCCGTCTCGTCGGCCCGGTCGAGGCCGAGGCCCGTCCAGGTTTCCGGGGAGCACTCGACGACACAGGTGCTGTGGTCCGCGCTGAACCCGTAGGCGTAGCACCAGATCCAGCCGTGCGGTGTCTCCACGAAGGCGAAGGTGAACGCGTCGAAGACCTTCGTGGTGCCCAGCCAGATGTACTTGTTCCGGCCGAGCCCGACGTCCGTGCCGAAGTGGCCGGGGTGCCGCTCGCGCACCCCGCTGTGGACGCCGTCGCAGGCGACGACCAGGTCGGCGTCGGGCAGTCGGTCCCCATCAGGGATCTCGTGCTCGTACTCGACGCGCACTCCCAGGGACCGGGCGCGCGCGGCGAGGAGGTCCAGCAGCTGCCGGCGGCCGATGCCGAAGCCCTCGTCGCCGTGGTGCGTCGTCGTGCGGTCGCCGACGTGCGCGACCCCGTCGCTCCAGCGGACCGAGTTCTCCCTGACGGCGCGCGCCGACTCCGGGTCGCCCTCATGCAGTTTGTCGAGCAGGCTCCCCCAGTACGTCACCCCCCATCCGTAGGTCGAACCGGCCGGGTTCCGCTCATGGACCGTGATGTCGTGGTCCGGGTCCTGAAGCTTCATCAGGATCGAGAAGTACAGCCCGGCGGGCCCACCGCCGACGCAGGCGATCTTCACACGCACACCCCACTGTTCACTCTGTTCGCTCCGTTCACCCTGTTCGCTCAAGGTGATCAATCGACAGCACAGAGTAGGGGTCGACCGGGAGGCATGCCGTCGTCCCGCGCCGCGTGTCGGACCGGCTCGCCGGTGGTGAAGCGGGCGAACCTGGGCATTCGAAGAGGAGCACCGGACGAGTCGGGGAAGGCCTGATGGACACCAACACATGGATTCTGGTTCTCGCCGTCGCGGCCGTGCTGGCGGTGGCCCTCGGTGCGGCGGTCGTGCTGCTGGTCCGGCTGGTCCGTACCCGGCGGGACCTCCGTCGGGCCGGTCTTCCGACCGGTCCCCGCTGGGTCTTCTGGGGAGCGGTCGCCTATGTCGTGCTGCCGACCGATCTCATGCCCGACCCCGCCTATTTCGACGACATCGGCGTACTGCTCCTGGCGCTGCGGTCCATGCGCGCTTCGGCCGACCCCCTGCGCTGAGGTGGCCGCGGATCTGCTTGGCTGTGTCCCGTCAGGCAGGGACCTCTAGGTCGGGACGATCATGCAGGCAGACATCCATCAAGTCGCCGACGGCATCCATCTGGTACACGGCAGCAACACCAACTGGGTGATTCTCACGGAGGGGGACGCCGTCACCCTCGTGGACACCGGCTACCCCGGAGACCGCGAGAGCGTCCTCGCCTCCCTGTCGGCCGTGGGCAGTTCGCCCGAAGCGGTCGCGGCGGTACTCGTCACGCACGCCCACAACGACCACATCGGCTCGGCCGAGTACCTCAGCCACACGTACGGCACGCCGGTCTACGCCCACGAGGCCGAAGTCCCGCACGCGCGCCGGGACTTCCTCCATCAGGTGACCATCGGGAAGGTGCTGCAGAACGCCTGGCGGCCCGGCGTGGTGCCGTGGGCCGTGCACGCGCTCCGCTCCGGCGGCACCGCGCACGTCCCGGTCGCCGAGCCGCGGCCGTTCCCCGGTGAGGGCGCCCTCGACCTGCCCGCCCGCCCCGTTCCCGTGCACACCCCCGGCCACACGGCGGGTCACTGCGCCTTCCACCTGCCGGACGCGGGAGTCGTCATTTCGGGCGACGGGCTGGTCAGCGCACACCCCACCTCACGCGTGAGCGGCCCGCAGTTGCTGCCGACCATGTTCCACCGGGACCTCCCCGGTGCGCTGTCCTCGCTGGACGCCTTCGAGGCGCTCTCGGGCGACATCCTGCTGCCCGGTCACGGTCCCGTGCACCGCGGTTCCGTGCGCGAGGCGGCCCAGCGGGCCCGGGAAAGGGCCGCCTGACCCCGTCAGGCCTCGGGCCAGGCAGTCGATGCGCCGGGTCATGCGGTCGAGGCAGTCCGGCGTCCAGGAGTCCGCGGATCTGCTGGACACGGTCCACGAGGCGCTCGCCGCAGGAGCGGTATCCGTTCTCGCAGCGCTCGGGGGTGATCAGCCCCTGCTCCTCGTAGTAGCTGATTCCGGTGGTGGTCGTGGTGGCCGCCCGGGCCCATGGGGTCCCTGCCGGGGGCGATCGGTAGTTCTGAGGCTGCGGGCCGTCCGTGGCTTGTCGCGCAGTTCCCCGCACCCCTGAGGGGCGCGACCGGCAGTGCCCCGTAAGGGGCGCGGGGAACTGCGCGCTCAGCCAAGAACCACCCGCGGACAGCAGTCCGCGCTCAGCCCGGGACCGTCAGCCGACGGCAGTCACCAGCGGGCTTCGACCTGCTCCTTGATGCGCCGCTCGTAGAGGTCGGAGATCGCGGCCAGCGTCTCCGTCGACAGCGGCGGCAGCTTGCCCGCCGCCGCGTTCGCACGGGCCTGCTCGGGCGAACGGGCGCCGGGGATGACCGTGGTGACGCCCGGCTGCTGGACGATCCAGGCCAGCGTCAACTGCGCCGGGGTGACGCCCTCCGGGGCGAGCGCGGAGAACTCGGCGGCAGCCTCGACCCCCGTGGCGTAGTCGACGCCGGAGAAGGTCTCGCCCTGGTCGAAGGCCTCACCGTGGCGGTTGAACGTGCGGTGGTCGTTCGCCGCGAAGACCGTGTCCATCGTGTACTTGCCGGAGAGCAGCCCGGAGGCGAGGGGCACGCGCGCGATGATGCCGACGCCGGCCTCCCGCGCAGCGGGCAGAACCCGCTGGAGGGGCTTCATACGGAACGGGTTGAGGATGATCTGGACGCTGGCCACACCCGGCCGGGCGATCGCGGTCAGCGCTTCCTCGCAGGTCTCGACGCTCACTCCGTACGCGGCGATCCGCTCCTCCTCGACCATGGTGTCGAGGGCGTCGAACACCTCGTCCGACGAGTAGACGGGGGTCGGCGGGCAGTGCAGCTGCACCAGGTCGATGCGGTCGACGCCGAGGTTGCGGCGCGAACGGTCGTTCCAGGCGCGGAAGTTGTCGAGTACGTAGTTCTCGGGGACCTGGTCGACCCGGCGGCCCATCTTGGTCGCGACCAGCACATGCAGGTCGGGCCTGCTCTGCACGAAGGTGGCGATGGTCTCCTCGCTGCGCCCGTCCCCGTAGACGTCGGCCGTGTCGAAGAACGTCACGCCCGACTCGGCGGCGGCCTCCAGTACCGCGAGGGCTTCCTTGTCGTCCACGTCGCCCCAGTCGGCACCGAGTTGCCATGTGCCGAGTCCCACGACCGATGCGTGCTGTCCTGACCTGCCGAATTCGCGCTCATCCATGGGGGCAGTCTGGCACCCGGTCCCGGCTTCTCCGGACTCCGCCCCCGTGCGGTGGGCCCGTTCAGGCGACGGCCGCGGTGAGGGCGACCCCGGTGAGGCGTTCGGACTCGGTCCACAGCCAGCGGTTCGTCTCGGTGTCGAGGGCGCGGCGCGTAATGCGGGCGGTGGCCGTCGGGCCGACCAGTCCGAACCTGCCGCCCGGACCGTAGTACGCGCCCGCCGCGGCCTCGGGGCTCGTGGCGGCGTGGAGCAGCGGTTCGGTGCCCTCCTCGACCTGCTGCTTGGGCAGAACGTCGATCGAGGTGAACCGCGCGCGCTTCGGCTTGTCGCTGCCGAGGCTCGCCCCGGCGGTCTGGAGGTTGGTCACCGTGTAGCCGGGGTGCGCGGCCGTGCTCAGCAGGTTCCAGCCGCGCTCGGCGGCGAGGTCCGCCAAGTGCCGGGCCATCATCAGGTCGGCGAGCTTGGACTGGGAGTACGACAGCATGGGGCTGTAGCGGCGGCGCTCCCACTGGAGGTCGTCGAAGGCGATACGGCCGAAGTTCGCGACGCCGCTGCTCATGGTCGTCACGCGGGGTGCCGGTGCGGCGAGCAGGGCGGGCAGCAGTCGGACGGTGAGGGCGAACGGGCCGAGGTAGTTGCTGCCCATCTGGAGTTCGAAGCCGTCGGCGGTGGTCATCCGGGTGGGCGGTGCCATCACACCGGCGTTGTTCACGAGCAGGTCGAGCGGGGTGCCGTCGGCCAGGATCCCGTCGGCGAACGCCCCGACGGAGGCCAGGTCCGCCAGGTCGACGCGCCGGACCTCCAGCTGTGCGTGCGGGTGCCGGGCCAGGATCTCGGCGCGGGCCTGCTCGCCCTTGGCGACGGTCCGCACGGCCAGGACGACGCGGGCGCCGGCCGCCGCGAGGCGGCGTGCGGCCTCCTTGCCCGTGCCGCTGTTGGCGCCGGTGACGACGGCGAATTTCCCGGTCTGGTCGGGGACGACATATGAGGTGTCCACGATGACTCCTTCGGTGTTCGCACGGCACTCCCACGGATAGGAGACCGACGGTCTGTTGCATTTCAAGCTAACAGACCACCGGTTCAATAACAACAGACCGGAGGTCTGTAGACTGCGTGCATGGCAAACACCTTCCAGCGCGCCCGCAGCGAGGAGCAGCGCGCCGTGCGCCGCAAGGCGATCCTGGACACCACGGCCGCGATGCTCGGCGAGATGCCCGTGGCGCAGGTGAGCCTCAACGAACTGAGCCGCCGAGTGGGGCTCGCGAAGTCGAACGTGCTGCGCTACTTCGAGTCCCGCGAGGCCGTCCTCCTGGAGCTGCTCGGTACCGCGTCGCAGGAGCTGTTGGAGCACCTCGACACCGCGCTGCCCGAGGCCGTCGACGCCGACGCGCCGGTGACCGAGCGGGCCGACCGGATCGCCGCGGCGCTGACGGACGCCCTCGCCGAGCGTCCGGTGCTGTGCGACCTGATCAGCGCACAGGCCGCGGTCCTGGAGCGGAACGTGTCGACGGAGGTCGCCGCCCAGTACAAGCGCTCCTCCATCGGGACCGTCTTCGCCCTGGCGGAGCGGGTCCGCACCCACGTGCCCGAACTCGACGAGCGGGACGCCGTACGGTTCATCGCGGGTGCGCTCATGGTGGTCACGGCCGCCTGGCCGCACGCGCACCCGTCGCCCGCCGTGCTCGCGGTCTACGAGTCCGACCCCGAACTGGCGGTCCTGCGCGTCGACTTCACCACGGCCCTGCGCGAGTCGCTCGAAGTCCTGCTGTCCGGCCTGCTGGCACGGGCGGCGGGCTGACGGAACCGGGGATCCGGGCTCAGGAACCCGCGCGCACCCGTGGGACGTTGTCCGTGCGGCGCCCCACGGGGCGGGCACAGAGACCAGCACCCCGACAGGCGGCACGATGAGCGAGTTGGTTCCCGGCGGCAATCTGCCCCTGCCCGGCGGCACCCTGACCCTTCATGTGCCCGGCCCGTTCGACGTGTCCGCGCTCATCACCGACGACAGCGGCAAGGTGCGCGGCGACGGCGACTTCGTGTTCTACAACCAGCCGACCGCACCCGGGGCGCGGCTGCAGGGCGCGACGCTCACCGTGGACCCGCCCGCGCTGCGGTCCGGGGCGAGCCGCGTCACCGTCGTCGTCAGCCCCGCCGAGCCCGGCACCGCACTGGGCCGGCTCCCCGCTCCGACCCTGCGCGTGACCGGCCCGGGCGGCGGTGTCCTCGCCCGCTTCACCCCGCCGCGCCCCCAGCAGGAGACGGTGCTGCTGCTCGCCGAGATCTACCGCCGCGGAACGACGTGGAAGTTGCGTGCCCTGGGCCAGGGGTACGCGGACGGACTCGCCGGGATAGCCCGGGACTTCGGGGTCGAGGTGAGCGAGGAGGCCGACGCGGGGCCAGGGCCGGGCGCGGGCGGTGGTTCCGTTCCGGGGAACTCCGGCGCCCCGGGTGCCAGGAGCCCCGGTGTCGCGACCGCCTTGAACGCCGCGCGTGCCGGACTCGGACGGCTCCGAGGCTCGGGTCGCACTCCGGCCGGGACCACGGGGCGTCCCCCGGCAGGGAGCACCGGACGTTTTGCGCCGCCGCCTGCCGGGAGCACCTCCTGGAACAGTGGCAGCGCTTCGGCCGGAGGGTCCTCTGCCGCCGCTCCCGCCGTCGCAGGGCCCGCCTCCGACGGCTTCCTCCGTCTCGTGAACTCCGCGCGCGCCGCCGTCGGCGGCCCGCCCGTGTCCCTCGACGCCCGCCTCACCGCCGCTGCGCACACACACGCCGCGGGCATGGCCGCGCGGGGCAGCCTGGGCTCCGAGGGCGCGGACGGGCTCTCGGTCTACCAGCGCCTCACCGCGAGCGGTTACGCGTATCTCACGGTCGGCGAGCACCTGGTCTCGGGCCCGCGCGACGCCGCGGAGTTCGTGGAGTACTGCCTGTCCGGAGAGCAGTCCAGGCGCACTGTCCACGACCCGGCGTTCACCGAGGCCGGTGTGGCGTACGTGCCCGACGACCGCTCCGGCACCCTCTACTGGACGGCGTTGTGGGCCCGGCCCCTCACCCCCGGCGGGCTGGCGCAGACGGCCGCCGAGGTGGTGGCGCTCACCAACGCCGAGCGGACCCGGGCCGGTCTGCGACCGCTGGCCGTGGACCCCCTGCTCACCAACGCGGCGCAGGCGCACAGCGCGGACATGGTGGCCCGCGCGTTCTACTCCCACACCTCCCCCGACGGCAGCGAACCCTGGCACCGGGCCGCGGCCGCGGGCAGCACCCGCCGCACCATCGGCGAGAACATCGCGTGCGGCCAGCGCTCCGCCGCCGAGGTCGTCCAGGGCTGGATGGACAGCCCCGGCCACCGCGCCAACATCCTCAAGCCGGACTTCACCCACATCGGCGTCGGCTTCGCGGGCGGCGGCTCGGCGGGCACGTACTGGACCCAGCTCTTCGGCGCCTGACCCGACCCCGCCGGGAATTCTTCGCCGCAGGTCAGCGGCCTGTTAACGATGATGACAACGGTCACCGATGCAGCCTTTGCCGATCTCCGCGAGGTGCGCTTCACTGCGAGGGTCGGACACCGTTTCGAGGGGGACACACATGACCAGCGCGCACCACGACCACCACGGGTCGGACGGGCACGCGGGACACTCACACGGTGTGTCGGCGGACGCGGACCGCCGCTGGCTCGCGATCGCGCTGACGCTGATCACCACGTTCATGGCGGCCGAGGTCGTCATCGGCATCCTGGCCCAGTCGCTCGCCCTGATCTCCGACGCGGCGCACATGCTGACCGACGCCGTGTCCATCGTGCTGGCGCTCATCGCGATGCGACTGGCCGCGCGGCCCGCCCGCGGCGGCTTCACGTACGGCCTCAAGCGCGCCGAGATCCTCTCCGCCCAGGCCAACGGACTCACGCTGCTGCTGCTCGGCGCCTGGCTGGCGTACGAGGCGGTGCGGCGGCTGATCGACCCGCCCGAGGTGGAGGGCGGGCTGGTGTTCGGCACGGCCCTGGCCGGGATCGTGGTGAACATCGCGGCGGCCTGGTGCATCTCGAAGGCCAACCGCTCCTCGCTCAACGTCGAGGGCGCCTACCAGCACATACTCAACGACCTGTTCGCGTTCGTCGGTACCGCGATCGCCGGTCTCATCGTGCTCCTGACTGGCTTCGCTCGGGCCGACGCCATCGCCACGCTGGTCGTGGTGGTCCTCATGTTCAAGGCGGGCTACGGACTCGTACGCGAGTCGGGGCGGATCTTCCTGGAGGCGGCGCCCGCGCACCTCGATCCGGACGGCATCGGCGACCAGTTGGTCGCGCACCCCTCGGTCACCGAGGTGCACGACCTGCACGTGTGGACCATCACGTCGGGCCAGCCCGCGCTGTCCGCGCACGTCCTGGTCGAGCCTGTCTCGGACTGCCACACGGTGCGCCGGGACCTGGAGAAGATCCTGCAGAGCGACCACGAGATCAGCCACACCACCCTCCAGGTCGACCACGCCCCGGCCGAGGTCCTGGAGGTCCGCACCGGGGCCGCCCGCGACGACGCCTCGCACTGCGAGGCCCCGCACGGCCCGGTCCACCGCGACGCGCCGCACGCCCACTGAATCCCGGAGACCTGGGCCCCCGGGGCCTGCTGCGGCAGCGGCTCCTGGAGCGGTGAGAAGCCGGGCTTCGCCGAGGGCAGAACGCGATGACCTCCCCGAATCGCGCCGCGCTTTCTAGGGTGGAGGCGTGAGCAGCCACGCGTCCGACGAAGCCCGTGTCATTCCCCTGCGACCCGTACCGGCCGCGCCGGCGAAGCCGGAGGAGCCCGCGCCCAAGGAGCCGTTGTGGCGTGACGTCGTGGGTGACGTCCTGCGGCGTGAGCGGCTGGCCCAGGAGCGGACGCTCAAGGACGTGGCGGACGCGGCCCGGATCTCGATGCCGTACCTCTCCGAGCTGGAGCGGGGCCGCAAGGAGGCCTCGTCCGAGGTCCTCGCTGCCGCCGCGCACGCGCTGGGGCTCGGCCTCGCCGATCTGCTCGCCCTTGCGCACGGCCGACTCGCGCGACCGGCCCAGCCCCTCAGGTCCCGTCCCCTCACGTCTCAGCCCCTCCGGTCCGGGTCCCGCACCGCGCCCCGGCGCACCGAGGCGCGGTCCCGGCTGGGCGACATCCGTCTCGCCGCCTGAGGCGCGCGGGCCCGAAGCTGCTGAAGCTCTGGGCTGCCGGAGGCCTGAGCTGCTGGGGGGCCTGAGCCCGCCGAGGCTCTGCGGCGGGCGGCGGGCGGGGATGTCGTCAGGCCGCCGCGGGCACCAGCCTCCGGCTGAGCACCTCGTCGGCCAGCCCGTACTCCACCGCTTCCCGCGCGGTGAAGATCTTGTCGCGGTCCATGTCGGCGCGCAGGGTCTCGACGGGATGGTGGGTGTGCAGGGACAGGACCTCCTCGACCTGGGAGCGGATGCGGATCATCTCCTTGGCCTGGAGGCTCAGGTCGGACACCGTGCCCCGCGCACCACCGCTCGCGGGCTGGCCGAGCAGCACCCGCGCGTGTTCCAGGATGAAGCGCCGTCCGGGGTCTCCCCCGGCCAGGAGCACCGCGGCGGTAGAGGCCGCCTGGCCGACGCAGAACGTCGAGATGGGCGTGCCGACGTAGCCCATCGTGTCGTAGATCGCCATGAGTGAAGTGAACGATCCGCCGGGCGAGTTGAGGTAGATCGCGATCTCCCGCTCGGGTGCGGACGACTCCAGGTGGAGCAGTTGCGCGATGACGACGTTGGCGACGCCGTCGTCGATCTCGGTGCCGAGGAAGATGATCCGCTCGGACAGCAGCCGGCTGTAGATGTCGTACGAGCGCTCGCCCTGCGGGGTGCGCTCGACGACGTTCGGGATCGTGTACTGGCTCATGTCAGAGTCCCATCCGTCGCTTCGAGGAGGCCGGGCGGACGTCGTCGAGGGTCTCGACGACCCGGTCGACCATGCCGTACTCCCTGGCCTGTTCGGCCGTGAACCAGCGGTCGCGGTCGCCGTCGCGGGCGATGGTCTCCTCGCTCTGGCCGGTGTGTTCGGCGGTGATCCGCTCGATGGTCTCCTTGGTGAAGTGGAGGTTCTCGGCCTGGATGGCGATGTCGGCGGTGGTGCCGCCGATGCCCGCCGAGGGCTGGTGCATCATGATCCGCGCGTTCGGGAGCGAGTAGCGCTTGCCCGGGGTGCCGACGGTGAGCAGGAACTGCCCCATGCTGGCGGCGAAGCCCATGGCGAGGGTCGACACGTCGTTCGGGATGAGCCGCATCGTGTCGTAGATCGCCAGGCCCGCGTGCACCGAACCGCCAGGGCTGTTGATGTAGAGGCCGATGTCGGTGCGCGAGTCCTCCGCCGAGAGCAGGAGCAGCTGTGCGCAGACGCGGTTCGCGGAGACCTCGTCGACCTGCGTGCCGAGGAACACGATGCGCTGGTTGAGGAGTTGGGCGGCGAGGTGGTCGTCGAACCGGGACGGCGAGGTGTCCCCCTCCTCGGCCCTGGGTTCCAGAGTGCTGCTGAATCGTGCCATCGCTCCTCCTTGTGGTGACGCGGCCACCGATCGCCGCGATGTCTTCACCCTCGGCCCGACCACGGCCACGCGGAAGGAATCTCGGCCCGCAGCAGATTCGCCAACAGCAGAGCACGACGGAGCACCGGAAAAAACGTGCGCCGCGCGAGGGAGCTACTTCGTCACCACCAGTGAGAACTCGTACAGATCACCACGGCACAGCGACTCCCCGTACTCCACGACATGTCCCGTGTCGTCGAACGCCGTGCGTCGTACGAGGAGGGCGGCGGAGCCCTCCTTGACGCCGAGGAGGCGGGCCTGGCGGCCGGTCACGTTCACCGCCCTGATCTGCTGGGTCGCCCGCACCACCCGGACGCCGTGGGTGTTCTGCAGCGCTTCCGACAGCGAGCCCTTGAGGAGCGACTCGTCCAGGCTCGGGAAGCGTTCGGCGGAGAGGTGGACGGTCTCCAGGCAGATGGGGAAGTCGTCGCCGAGGCGCAGCCGTTCGATGCGGTGCAGGGCGGTGCCGGGATCGACGCCGAGGGCCGTGGCGTGGTGCAGGTCGGCTTCCACCACCTCAGCGGCGAGAAGTTCGGCGCTCGGGTGGTAGCCGCGCGAGCGCAGGTCCTCGGAGAACGAGGTGAGCGTCGACGTCTTGGTGATCTGGGGGTGCGAGACGAAGGTTCCCACGCCGCGCACGCTGCGGATGAGGCCGTCCTCGCGCAGCGCCTGGAGCGCGCGCCGGGCGGTCGCTCTGCTGACGTCGTAGCGCTCGGCGAGCTGCCGTTCGGTGGGCAGTGCCTCGTCGGGCCGCATCCGGGCGATGTCGGCCTGGAGCAGCCGTCGTAGAGCCTCGTGTTTGTAGGACTCCGTTTTGTCGGACTCCGTCTCCGGGCCGTCGTCCCTGCGCCTGTCCTTGAGCGTCACAGTCACTCCGCGGTTCGCACGTGTCCGCTAACCCCGAGAGGCGCGGTAACGGGGCATCAGCGTACGCACCACGTCCAGGGTCGCCCCGGCGGTGTCCGCGCCGGGTGTCGCGTTCTCACTCCGTTCAGTGGTCGAGTCACTCCGTTCGGCGGTCCAGCATTCCTCCCATTCGATCAGGGACGCCTCGAACTCCTGGGTCCGGTAAGGGGATCCGGTCTCCAGTGCCCGGGCGATGTGCTCGCACCAGCGTCGCCAGCGCGGGAGGTAGAACGAACCGACCAGGCCGGCCCAGTGCCGGCCCGAGTAGTCGTGCAGCTCGCTGCGGGAGTGTCCCCAGACCGTGAGGACGCGTCGCGCGTTGGCCTCGTACAGCTCGGCCTCGGCAGGGGTGGATGCCCAGCCGACGGCTTCGGCGAGCCAGGTGTTCAGCCGGTACTCGGGGCGGGTGGCCAGCAGTGCGTCCAGGTCCTCGACGGTGGTGAGCAGTTCGGTGGCGGCGACGCGGAAGCGGTCGGTGTCCCGTGCCAGGGCCGCGTCCGCCGCCCGTCGCTGCTGGTCGCACGCCACGTGGGTGAGCACCTGCGCGGTGACGTCGCAGAGGTCCCGGCCGAGCGGGCCCGCGCTGTCCTCCTCCGTCGCCTCGGCGGCCAGGAGCCTCCACGCCTCGGCCAGACCGGGTGGCACGGTGGGTGAGGGTGGCGCCGCGAGGTGCACCGGGAGTTTCGGGCGCAGGTCGCCCTCCAGCGTGGGACGGCAGACGACGACCGACCCCGGTGGTCCGGGGCCGTCCGCGTCGTAGACGGTGGCGTGGAGCAGTTCCCAGGCGCGCAGCAGGCCGGGAGTGCGGCGTCCGTACCGGGCCTCCGCCCAGTTCTCCAGCCACGCTCGTACGTCCTTGACCGAGCCGTTCCAGGCGACGTCGGCCAGTAGCTCGTACAGGACCGGGTCGCCGCCGAAGGCCTCCATGCTCGCACCGACGCCGGAGAGCGAACCGCCTCGTGCGTCGGCGCTCGCCTCGGCGGGGCCGACGGCGATCTCGTCCAGTCTGCCGTAGAGCCCGGGCCGTCCGCCCAGGCTGTGGAGCATGCACCACACCCAGGGTTTTCCCCGGTAGCCGTCGGTCTGCCGCCAGACCGGCTTGTGCTCGGCCCACAGGTCCAGGATCAGCATGCGGTCGTCCGGGATGGCGTCGAGGAAGGCCCGGGTCCGGTCCGGCGTCCAGTAGTCGGCGCGGTAGGAGAAGGGCCATGCCTGGAGCACCCAGGTGGCCTCGTCGTCGACCGCGGTCATGGCGCCGTGCACGGCTCGCGCGACCCGGGCGATGTCGGCGGGGTCGGTCACCGGCGGAACCGTCTCGATGAAGGGATCGGCCGCGTAGAGGTGGTCGGTGCCGAACAGGCGGGTCTGCTCGGTCAGCAGCGCGGTGCCGAACTCCTCGAACAGCGGGTCGCGCGGGTCCAGGACTCCGACCTCGAAGTCCCACCAGGGCAGGGTCGTCGAGCGGGCACCCCGGTCCGCGATCAGTTCGCGGGGCACATGGCCGGAGAAGCCCTGGAGGACCGGGCGCATGCCGAGCGCCCGCTCCCGGTCCAGGATGCGGCGGCCCAGGTCCGCGTGGCCGTCGATCCAGCTCTGCGGCAGTGGTCCGCACCAACTGTCGAGCGAGGCGAGCCAGTTCCACGGGAGGTACGCAGGGCCGCCGAGGAAGCGCCGGGCGGTCTCGTCGTCAAGGCCGGTGCGCAGGAGGGCCTGTTGCCAGGCGGCCTCCGCGCCGGTCATCGCCAGCGGTGTGGTCACGCCGTGCAGCGCCATCCAGTCGATGTGGCGCTCCCAGCGCGCCCAGTCCCAGAACGCCGTGGTGTAGCCGAAGGTGCAGACGTTGAAGTGGTAGCGGTGGAGGTAGGGGGAGGTCGTCCGGGCGGCCGTGCCGGTGCGGGGCAGGCGGTCCGGCAGCCGGGGCACCGGGGCGTCCCAGGTGATCTGTGTCCGGCAGGCGGTTCGCAGATACCAGCGCAGCGCCGAGGCGACCGCGACGCCGCTGGACCCGCGCAGTGCGACCCCGCCCGGTCCGGCGTCGACCTCGAACCAGTCGGGGCTGCCGACGTCGTGCCCGCCCCCTGCGGGCACGACGTCGGCGGTGAACTCCGCGGCTCTGTCCCCGAGGAGCCGCTGGAGAAGTTGTCGGGCAGGCTGATTCTCCGACGCCTGTGGTCCGTACCACATGCGGCTCAGGTTAGGGCGGGTGTGCGGGGCGGTCAAGGAACAAAGCTGTTGTGACAGCACACTTGTCCGGAGGACTGGGCAGCCGCACGGCCCTCTGGTACGGTCCACAGCCACGCAGACGGGCGCCCGCGGTCACGCGGACGGCCCCAGCAGCCAAGCAACCGGCTCCCGCTCGACACCCCAGGTGGTCTCGACACGATGAACGCCGATCTCGCCTACTTCGCCGCTCTCCAGGAGAACCTCACCGCGCTGGCCACCGCCGAGCGGCCCGCCATCGAGCGCGCCGCCGGTGCCATCGCGGACAGCATCGCCGCCGGAGGTGTCGTCCACTACTTCGGCAGCGGCCACTCTCAACTCGTCGCGATCGAACCGCTGTTGCGCGCGGGTGGCCTCGCGCCGGTCAATGTGATCGCCGACCCGGCGCTGTCCCCCGCCGCCCCTCGCCACGCGGGCGCGGCCGAGCGGGTCGGCGGCTACGCGGCGGCGATCCTGAGCACGGCGGACATCCGGGACGGCGAGGTGGTGGTCGTCGTCTCCAACTCCGGCATCAACGCCGTGCCGGTCGAATTCGCCCTGGGTGCCCGCGCATTGGGGGCGACCGTCGTCGCCGTCACCAGCCGGGCCCATTCGCTGGGCGCCGAGTCCCGGCATGTCGACGGGCGGCGTCTGCTCGACGTGGCCGACATCGTCATCGACACGCACGGCCGCCCGGGTGACGCGGTGGTGCCGCTGGGCGACCTCACCGTGGGGGCCCTGTCGACCGTCGTCGGGGCGGCGATCGTCAACGCCCTCACCTGCCGGGCCGCCGAACTGCTCGTCGAACTCCACGGCCAGGAACCGCCGTTGATCGTCAGCCAGAACACCGGCGGAGACGCCGAGCGCCACAACAACGCCCTGCTGGAGAAGATCAGGGACCGCTGCCCACGGGGCTGACGCACCGACCCTCACACCCAGACGCCGAGACGCCGAGACGCCGAGACGCCGAGATTACGCAAGGAGGCCGATGATGGAGAGGACACACCGGGTGCGCCGCCGCGTCGCGGCGACGGTCTGTGCCGCCGCCCTCGTGCTGCCGCTCACCGCCTGCGACGCGCTGACCCCCGGGAGCGCGGCCGCGGTGCCGGGTCCGCGCAGTGTGCCGTCGTCGACCGCCGTGCCGGACGGGGACATCACCCTGCGTCTGCAGTTCGCCGACGCCCCCTTGATGGTCGACGCGCTGATCGCCGCGTTCGAGAAGGAACACCCCAACATCAGTGTCGAGCCGCAGTACAAGACGTTCTCGGACTACGTCCAGAACCTGAAGCTCACCATGACGTCCGACACCGCCCCCGACATCGCGCAGTACGCGGTCGGCATGACCGATCTCGCGGCGGACGGCCACATCCTCGACCTGGCGCCCTATCGGGAGGCGTACGGCTGGGACAAGGCCATTCCCCCGGTCAGTCTCGACCAGTTGACGGCGGGTCAGACCAGTGAGGCCACCGGCGGGCGTGCCCTGTTCGGGGTTCCGGCCGGTCTGTCGATGACCGGCATCTACTACAACAAGGAGCTCGCGAAGAAGGCCGGGATCGACGGGCCGCCCAAGACGGTGGCGGAGTTCGAGGACCAGCTCGCCGCGGCCAAGGACGCCGACCTGACGCCGCTCGGTGTCGGCGCGCTCGACTCCGGCGGCCTGCACCTGTGGGCCGCGCTCCTCAACCAGCTGATGCCGACGGACGACTACTGGGACTGGGTCAACGGCACCAAGGGCGCCACCATCGAGACGCCGGCCGCCGTCACGGCGAGCAAGCTCGTCATCGACTGGGGCCGCAAGGGCTACTACAACGACTCCGCGAACGGCACCGCGCAGGTCGACTCCACCGCCCAGTTCGCCAAGGGCGACAGTGTCTTCCTCATCAACGGCAACTGGGCGGCAGGGCAGTTGGCGACCGTCATGGGAGACAACGTGGGCTTCTTCCCGATGCCGGGCGAACAGACCTCCGCCCCCACCGTGGCCTCGGGCTTCAGCGTCTCCTACGCCGTCGCGTCCAGGACCGAACACCCCGAGGCGGCAGGCGCGTTCCTCGACTTCCTGACCACTCCCGAGGCCGGCCAGATCATCAGCGACAACGGCTTCATGCCGCCCAACCCCGACGCCGTGAAGAAGCCGGAAGGCGTACTCGCCGACATCGCGGAGGGTCACCGCAGGGCGGTCGCCGACGACGGCATCACGACGTTCCCCGACTTCGCCGCCCCCGCCATGCTCGACCGGCTGCGCTCCGGCGTCCAGAAACTCATCGCGAACCGCATAGATCCCTCGGACTACCTCGACTCACTTCAGGACGAGTGGGAGGAACACCATGCCGAGTAGGCCGCCGGTACAACAGCCGCCGGACGTCCGGGTTCCATCGCCGACCGCCCCGGTCCAATCGCCCGGCCCCCGCAGGCGCAGCTCGTATCGCGGCTACGTGTACGTACTGCCCGCGTTCGCCGTCTACTTCTGCTTCGCGGTGCTGCCCGCCCTGCACACGGCGTATCTCTCGCTGTTCGAATGGGACGGGGTCACGCTGGGCGACTGGGTCGGCCTCGGCAACTACCAGGAGATCCTCCAGGACCCCATCCTGCGCCGGTCCGTGCTCAACGCCCTGGTGCTGGTGGTGTTCTTCTCCTTCATTCCCATCGTGGTCGGCCTTGCGATGACGGGCCTGCTGGCCCGTTTCCGGCGGCCCGGGATGGGGGCGTACCGCTTCCTGTTCATGCTGCCGCAGGTCGTCCCGCTCGTCGCCGTCGGCGTGACCTGGCGCTGGCTGTACGGGGACGACGGGCTGGTGAACCAGACGTTCCGGGCGGTCGGTCTGGACGGGGTGACCCGGGCATGGCTGGGCGACTTCGGCGCCGCGCTGATCGCCGTGGGCCTGGTCGGCACCTGGGTGCTGAGCGGGCTGTGCATGATGCTCTTCCTCAGCGGCGTCCAGAAGGTGGATCCCAGCCTGTACGAGGCGGCCCGGCTCGACGGGGCGGGTCCCGTCCGGGAGTTCGTCTCCGTCACCCTGCCCCACCTGCGCGGCGAGCTCGCCGTCGCGATGACCGTGACCACGGTGGCCGCGCTCGCCAGTTTCGACATCGTGTACGTGACGACGAACGGCGGGCCCGGTGAGCAGACGACGGTCCCGGGCCTGCTCGTGTACCGGCTGGCGTTCTCCGAGGGCAAGGTGGGGCTCGCCGCGGCCCTGGCCGTCGTCCTCGGCTGTCTGATACTCGGGATCGTCTACCTCATCAACCGTCTGTCGAGGTCGGAGTCATGAACACCGCCACGCGCTCGGAACGCTGGTCGGGTTACGCGCTGCTGACGGTCATGGCGATCGCCGTCGTGATCCCGTTCCTCAGTGTCTTCCTCGCCTCCCTGCAGCCCGCGGGCACGCCGGTGGTGGGCCTGACCTGGCCGGAGCGGTGGAGCTGGGACAACTACGAGCAGGCCTGGTCGGTGGCCGGGTTCTCCGACCTGATCCAGCACAGCCTCACCATCGCGGTCGGTGTGGTCCCCGCCTCCCTGGTCCTGGCGGCGCTGGCGGGTTACGCACTCGGCACGATGAAGCTCCCGGGCGGCAACGCGGTCGCGGCGTTCTTCATCGCCGGGCTCACCATCCCGGTCGAACTGATCGTGGTCCCGCTCTACTTCGACCTGCGGAGCCTCGGTCTGACCAATTCGTACCTGGGCGTGATCCTGGTGGAGATCGCTCTGTTCATGCCGTTCAGCGTGTTCTGGATGCGGACCCACTTCCAGTCGACCCCGCCGTCGCTGGTGGAGGCGGCCCGGATCGACGGTGCCTCGTCGGCGACGATCCTGCTGAGGATTCTGCTTCCGCTGGCCCGGCCGTCCCTGATGACGCTCGGGCTGCTGGTCTTCATGTGGTCGTGGAACCAGTTCCTGCTGGTGCTGGTGCTCATCCAGGACACGACCAAGCACACGGCGCCCGCGGGCCTGGGCTTCTTCGTCGGTCAGAACAGCACGGACATCCCCACCCTGGCGGCGGGGACGATCATCGTGATGCTGCCGATCCTGATCCTCTTCGTGATCTTCCAGCGCAGCTTCATCGCGGGGCTGCTCCAGGGGGCGATGAAGGGCTGACGCGCGGCGCTCGGGAGGCGGCTCGCCGGGTCAGGCGGCCTTCGACGAGTCCGTGTGCGAAGGGGTGCGCTCCGTGTGCGAGTGGGCGCGCGGAGAGGCCGCCGCCCACTCCAGGACGAGCCGCTGGTACACCCGCCGCTGTTCGCCGCTCAGCGTCCCACCGCTCCGCAGCCACAGGGCTCGGATCTCCTCGTTGACCTCGGCGGCGGATCGCTTCGGCGCGACCGACGCACGACGGTGAGTGGTGGACATGGCGTGAATCATACGGGGCCCGACGTGAAGACCATGTGAGGAGTCACTGTCAGTAGGACTACTTACCGGTAGCCGTTCCATGGCCATGTCCGGCAACCCTCCAATGGACCTGTCGGTGGCCGTTCCACAGCCAGGTCAGGCCGCCCCCGCGCCGAGGACGAGCACCTGGATCGCCAGTACAGCGCCGCCCCGCGCCCAGTCGTGGAAGTCGGACACCTTGGTCTCCAGATTGACCGGCTCCGCGTTCGGGTGGCGGTTGGCGAGGACGGCCTCCTCGACGGCGGGTCCCGCCACGTCGACCAGGCCCACACCCTCGCCGGCCAGAACGATCTTCTCGGGAATGGCGAAGTTGGCGATCTGCGCGACGAGGGTGCCCAGGGCGCGGGCCGCCTCCTCCACGACGCGGGCCGCCATGGGCTCACCCTCGGCGGCCAGGGCGAGGATCTCGTCGTACGTGATGTCGCGGCCGGTGGCGGCCTGGATCTGGTAGCGGATGCTGGGGATGGTCAGCAGGGAGATGGCGCTGCCGCGCTCCCCGTCGGGGGTGAGCGGGCCGTTGGGGTTCACGATCCAGAAGCGGCCGACACCCAGTCCGTCCTCGGCGGTCACGATCCGCTTGCCGCCGCTCACCAGCCCGTAGCCGATTCCCGCGCCGATGGTGAGCACCGCGAACCGCTCCAGGCCGCGGCCCGCGCCGAACCACCGCTCGGCCTCGACGAGCGCGGCCACGTCGTTGTCCACGACGGCGGGCAGCCCGGTGCGCTCCTCGACGAGCCGGGCCAGCGGGACGTCGCGCCAGCCGAGGAAGGCCGACTCGTCTACGACGGACCGGTCCGAGGCGCGGCCGCCCAGGCCGATGCCGATGCCGGCGAGGCCGGGGAAGTCACGTGCGAACGCGCCGGTCAGCTCCCCCAGTACGTCCACGACATGGGCCGGGTCATTGCTGGTGAGGGGCAGGTCGCGGCGGGCGACGATATCGCTCTTGAGGGTGGTGACGACGCCGTACACCATGTCCTGGGTGATCTTGAACCCGGCGAAGGTGCGGGACTCGGCGACGATGTCGAGGGGCTGGGACGGGCGGCCCTGGCGCACCTCGACGAGCGCGGCGCCGTCGGGGACCTCGATCAGCAGACCGGACTCGATGAGCGGCTTCGTCAGCCGGGTGAGGCTGCCCGCGGAGAGGTCGAGGCGGCGGGCGATGTCGCTGCGCGACAGGGGGCCGTGCGTGAGCACCTCGATGGCGACGGCACGCTCACCGGGACTGAGCGGCAGCCAGCTGTCGGCACGTGCGGTCATGACTGAACCCCCACATGATTTCTTTCGACACAGAAGTAATGACACCACCCTATGCCGTCTAACCCTCTCAGCAAAAGATCTGCGCACACCCCTTGACGGCTGGATTCTTTCGGCCCAAAAGTAAGTGGGGCCCGAGGACGAGCCGCAGACGAGGGAGTCTCCTGATGACCGTCGCCTCCAGCCCTCCGTCGCGTCTGCCATCGCGCGACATCGAGGGGACACAGCCGAAGCCGAGAACCCGCGAGAAACGAGAACGTGACGGTGGCGGACGTGGTGACGGCGCCCTCGCGGCCCTGTTCATCGCTCCGGCCATGCTGGGCTTCCTGGTCTTCCTGCTGTGGCCGACGCTGCGGGGAATCTATCTGAGCTTCACCCGCTTCAATCTGCTGACCCCGGCGGAGTGGGTGGGCCTCGACAACTACGACCGGATGATCCACGACCCCATCTTCTGGGAGTCGCTCAAGGTCACCGTCGAGTACGTCGTCCTCAACATCGGGATCCAGACGGTCGCGGCCCTCGCCATCGCGGTGCTGCTCCAGCGGCTCACCCAGTCGGCCATGCTGCGGGGCATCGTGCTCACGCCGTATCTGATGTCGAACGTCGTCGCCGGTCTCGTCTGGCTGTGGATCCTCGACACCCAGCTCGGCATCGGCAACGAGATCATCAGCGGCCTCGGCATCGACCGCATACCCTTCCTGGCCGACGAGACCTGGGCGATACCCACCATCGCGCTGATCAACGTCTGGCGGCACGTCGGCTACACCGCACTCCTCCTCTTCGCCGGGCTCCAGGCGATCCCGGGCGACATGTACGAGGCGGCCAAGGTCGACGGCGCGAGCGAGTGGCGGATGTTCTGGCGGATCACCATGCCGCTGCTGCGGCCGGTCCTGGCGGTGGTGCTGATCATGACCGTGATCGGTTCGTTCCAGGTCTTCGACACCGTCGCGGTGACCACCGCGGGCGGTCCGGCGAACGCCACCAACGTCCTGCAGTTCTACATCTACGGCTCCGCCTTCGGCCGCTTCCAGTTCGGCTATGCCTCGGCCATGTCCGTCGCCCTGCTGGTCGTACTGAGCGCGATCACCATCCTCCAGTACCGGCTCACCCGAGCCGGTCACACCGACCTCGGCTGAGGAAAGGAGTCACCGTGGCTGCCGTGACAACACCGCCGACACCACCGCCGACACCAACGCCGACACCGCCGGCAACAACGACCGGCGTACGACCGGCCCGGCGCAGGCTCACCCTCGGGCGGGCCGTGGCCTGGACCGCGATGGGCCTGATCGTCCTCGTCACCCTGCTGCCGTTCTACTGGATCCTGCGCACCGCGCTGTCCACCAACGCCGGGCTCAACACCGACCCCACCAACCCGCTGCCGGTCGACCTCACCACCAGCGGCTTCGAGCGGGCCCTCGGTCTGCAGTCCGCCGAGGAGGCGATCGCGCAGGGCGGAGCGGGCGGCGGGCTCGACTTCTGGCGCTATCTGCTCAACTCGACGATCGTCTCCACCCTGATCACCGGCTGCCAGATCTTCTTCTCCGCGATGGCCGCGTACGCCTTCGCACGGCTGCGCTGGCGCGGCCGGGACAGGGTGTTCGGCCTGTTCCTGGCAGGGCTGATGGTGCCGACCATCTTCACGCTGCTGCCGAACTTCGTGCTGATCAAGCAACTCCACCTGGTGGACACGCTGTTCGGCATCGCGCTGCCCACGCTCTTCATGACGCCGTTCGCGGTCTTCTTCCTGCGGCAGTTCTTCATGAACGTGCCCCGCGAGATCGAGGAGGCGGCACTGCTCGACGGCGCCGGAAAGATCAGGGTCTTCTTCCGGCTGATCCTGCCGATGGCGTCCACGCCGATCATCACGCTCTCCGTGCTGACGTACATCACCTCGTGGAACGACTACTTCTGGCCGCTGATGGTGTCGTACAGCGACAGCTCGCGCGTTCTTACCGTGGCGCTGGCGGTGTTCCGGGCGCAGACCCCGGCGACCGGTACCGACTGGTCGGGGCTGATGGCGGCGACCCTGATCGCCGCGCTCCCCATGCTGGTGCTCTTCGGCGTCTTCGCCCGTCGCATCGTCAGCTCCATCGGCTTCACCGGGATCAAGTGAGGGAACTCTGATGCGACTTCGTACGCTGACCGCGCTGACCGGGGCGCTGACGCTGTCCCTGGCGTCCGGCTGCGCGAACGGCGACTCCACCGGGTCGTCCTCGAACACGGTGACGTACTGGCTGTGGGACTCCAACCAACTGCCCGCCTACCAGGCCTGTGCCAAGGGGTTCGAGAAGGAGAACCCCGGACTGAAGGTCAGGATCACCCAGTTGGGGTGGAACGACTACTGGACCAAGCTCACCGCCGGCTTCATCGCGGGCACCCAGCCGGACGTGTTCACCGACCACATACAGAAGTTCGGCCAGTTCGTCGATCTGAAGGTGCTGGAACCGCTGGACGACCTGGACATCAAGGACGCCGACTACCAGCCGGGGCTCGCCGCCAACTGGGTCGGCCAGGACGGCCACCGCTACGGCGCCCCCAAGGACTGGGACACCGTCGCGCTCTTCTACAACCAGAAGATGGCGAAGGACGCGGGGCTCACCGCCGAGCAGCTCAACGCCCTCTCCTGGAACCCGAAGAACGGCGGCACCTTCGAGAAGGCCATCGCCCACCTGACCGTCGACAAGAACGGCAAGCGCGGTGACGAGCCGGGCTTCGACAAGAACAACGTCAAGGTGTACGGGCTGGCCAGCAACGGCGGCGGAGACGGCGACGGGCAGACCCAGTGGAGCCCCTTCACCGGCTCGACCGACTGGAGCTACACCGACAAGGCACGGTGGGGCAAGGACTACCGGTACGACAGCAAGACCTTCCAGTCCACGATCAAGTGGTACTTCGGCCTGGCGAAGAAGGGCTACATGGCCCCCTTCACCGACTACAACATCCAGTCCAACCAGTCCAACGCCCAGGTCGCCTCGGGCAAGGCCGCCACCTCCTTCGACGGCGCCTGGATGATCTCCACCTACGCCGGCTTCAAGGGCATGGACACGGCCACGGCCGTTACGCCGTCGGGGCCGACGGGCAAGCGCGCCACGATGATGAACGGCCTCGCCGACTCCGTCACGAAGAACGCCCACAACAAGGCGGGCGCCAAGAAGTGGGTGGCGTACCTCGCCTCCGACGCGTGCCAGACCGTCGTCGGCAAGTTCGGCATCGTCTTCCCGGCCACGCCCGCCGGCACCCGGGCCGCCGTCGCCGCGTACAAGAAGAAGAGCCTCGACGTCTCGGCATTCACCGGGCCCGTGGCCGACAAGAAGGACTTCCGGACCTTCTCGTACCCGATCACCAACTACGCGGCCGACGTGTACGCCCTCATGCATCCCGCCATGGAGGACGTCTACGGCAACGGCAAGCCGGTGAGCAGCCTCGACAAGGTCAACGACCAGATCAACTTCATCCTCGGACAGTGAACCCCCGGACAGTGACCCGGACAGTGAAAGGCACACACTCCATGACGTTCTCCCTCGGCATCGTCGGCGCCGGCCAGTTCTCCGGCCAGTTCGCGAAGCTGTTTCTTGCCCACCCGGGCGTCGGCGAGGTCCACGTGACGGATCTCCTGCCCGAGCGAGCGGAGCAACTGGCCGCCGCCGAAGGGCTGTCGGGAACCTTCCCCTCGTACGAGGCGATGCTGGAGTCGGAGGCGATCGACGCCGTCGCGATCTTCACCCAGCGCTGGACCCACGGCCCGCTGGTGCTCCAGGGCCTGAACGCCGGCAAGCACGTCTACTCGGCGGTGCCCATGGCGATCACCCGCGAGGAGATCGCGGCGATCATCGACGCGGTACGGGCCACCGGCCTGACGTACATGATGGGTGAGACCAGCGAGTACAACCCGGCGACCGTGCACGCCCGCAACCAGATCGCCGACGGGGCGTTCGGGCGGCTCTTCTACGCCGAGGGCGACTATCTGCACGACATGGACCTCGGGTTCTACGAGGCCTATCAGTACAGCGGCGGCGAGAACTGGAAGGCGACGGCCAGCTATCCCCCGCTGCTCTACCCCACGCACTCGGTGGGCGGTGTCCTCGGCGCCTGGCGGACGCACGCCGTGAGCGTGTCCGCGATCGGGGTCAAGGACGATCGCGGGGACGGGGTCTTCGACGAGGACGTCAGCCAGTTCGGCAACGACTTCTCGAACGCGACGGCGCTGTTCGAGGTCGCGGGCGGCGGCTCGTTCCGTACGAACGAGTTCCGGCGGGTGGGCTATCCCTCGCAGATCCGGGAGTCGCGATTCCGGTTCTTCGGGACGGACGCCAGCATGGAGCAGCTCGCGACGGTGGCCTTCTGGCAGGACAAGAAGGGGGTGAAGGACATCAGCGAGCTCCTTGAGCCCAAGCCCACCATGTCTCCGGACGACCCGTCGCTCCAGCACATCGCGCCGGATCTGCGGGCCGCCTTCACCTCCGGCTCGGCGCCGGTGCACGACCGGGCGCGGCTGCCCCGGGAGTTCGACAACCTGCACAACGGGCACGAGGGGAGCCACCACTTCCTGGTGGACGACTTCGTCACCGCGGTGAACACGCGCACACTGCCGTCGGTGAACGCGTGGGTCGCCGCCCGCTACACCCTGCCGGGCATCGTGGCGCACGACTCGGCGCGGCAGGGCGGAGCGAGGCTGGAGATCCCGGACTTCGGGGACGCGCCCGAGGCGTGACGTTTCTGCTCGGTCCGGCCGTTCTCAGGAGCGGCCGGACCGGCCCCCGGGTCCTCCTGACCGGCCCGGTCAGGTGCCCGGCTTGCGGCCGTACACGTAGACGTCGTCGTTCTTCTTCAGGAGCGACCAGTACTTCTTGGCGTCCGTCTTCGTCATGTTGACGCAGCCGTGCGAGCCGGGCGGGTTCCACATGCTCACGCCGACCGAGTGGAAGGCCTGGCCGCCGTCGAAGAACTGGCTGTAGGGCATGGGCACGTCGTAGATGGTCGAGACGTGGTCGATGTTCCGCCAGTAGATCTTCGTCAGACCGGTGCGGGTCTCGTACCCGTTGCGGCCCGTGCGGACCGGCACCGGACCGTACACGAGGGTCTTGCCGTCCTGGATCCAGCTGAGCTGGAGCGTGAGGTTCACACAGGCGACGCGGCCTTTGTTGACCGGGCACTTGCCGTCCTTGTTGGGGTTCTTCCCGACGGCCTTCTGCTTGGTCATCAGGTCCATGACGCCCCACGTGACGGACCCGGCGTAGCCGATGTTCGGGGTGATTCCGTGCTTGGTCTGGAAGGCCTTGATCGCCTTGCAGTCGGCGGCCGACTGCCTGCCGTCCACCGGCCGGCCGAGGAACTTCTCGACCTTCTTCTGGTACGGGCCGGTCTGCGTGGTGCAGCTCGCCGCCTGGGCGGGAGCCGCGCCCAGCGCGACGGCCAGCGGCGCCACCAGTCCGGTGACCCCCAGTACGACGGCTGCCCGTCTGCGTATGTCCCCCATGATCAGGCCCTTCTCTTCCGTTCCGGTCAATCTGTGCCAGCTAGACCTTCGCCGGGGGACATCGGTTGTAGGGCCGGCCGGGCTGAGACGAAACGATGACATTCCGCGCCGTGGAGTACTTCGGGCTGCTGTGGGTGGCGGTCCTGGGCGTTGTCACCTTCGGAGCCCTCAGCGTCGCCGACCCTCCCGACGACTCGTCGTCGATGCCGGGGATCGAGGCCCAGAAGGCGTTCACCCTCATCAACGAGCGGTTCCCCGGGACCGAGGCGGACGGGGCGGACGCCCGGTTCGTCTTCGTCGCACCGGACGGCCAGAAGGGCACCTCGGCGGCGAACCGCTCGGCCATCGGCGAGGCGGAGAACCTGGGCGCCCGCTGGGCCCGGTTCGTCCTGCGCCGGCCTGTGCCCATGCTGATCGTCTCGGTCGTCGGGTTGGGCGCACTCGCCGTACCGGCGATGGATCTGCGGATGGGCATGCCCGGCGACGAGGCCAAGTCCACCGCCACCACGGAACGCCGCGCCCATGACGCCCTCGCCGCGGACGGCAGGTCCAACACCGAGATCGCGGCGGAACTGTTCCTCAGCCCGCTGACCGTACGCACCCACATCCAGCGGGCCAAGACGAAACTGGGCGCCCGCGACCGCGCCCAACTGGTCGTCTTCGCCTACCGGTCCGGGCTCGTGCGGCCTCCGCGCCGAGGGTCGCGCCGGGCCGATTCGTGACGGGCGCGCTTCTCGTACGGGCGCCGCACCCGGCCCTCTGTGGCGGGCGCCACACCCGGTCCGTGGCACCCCGTCGGGCTGACGCCCACAGGGGTCGTCGCCAGCCCTTTCCCTCCGCCGACTCCCACGGCGACATGAGCGGAACAGGCACTACTGCGGCCCAACTCCCGTATCAATCGGTCAAGTTCAACCATTGACGGGTGTAGTGGCATGCATGATGTGCGGCATGGACCAAGCCAACACGGTCATCTGGGCGACCGCCCTCGGTATCGGAGGGACCTTGACCGCCGGGCTGACCGGACCGCTTCTCCATGCCAGGTCCTCACGTCGACAGGCACAGCAGCAGGAGACCTTCAAGGTCCGGAACCGTCTGCGCGACGAGCGGCGTGCCGCCTTCGCGACCGTACTCGACGAGTGTGAGGCGTTCCGGCAGAGCATCAACGCCGTCATCGAGGCCCGCGTGGCTCTCGAATGGCGGAGCGAGGACGAGCATCGGGGGCTGTGGGAGCCGACCATGGCCGCTCTGGGCGCGCTGGGCCGGGCGGCCACGAACGTCGCCATCACCGGCCCCGCGCCGATGGGAGAGCTGGCCGACACCGTCCACGCGGCGGCCGTCCGGCAGGCGGACGTCTGGCGCATGCGGCTGGATCTCGACGACCGCCTCGTGCAGAGCGGCCAGGCGGACAGCGACCTCATCGACGCCCGAAGACAGTTCATCGCCGCGGCGGAGAAGATCCTGGCGCCGCCCGACCGGGGCGCCCGGCAGCGGGGCGTGCTGCGGCGTTCACGGTGACGAGAGGCAGACGAGGGCGGACGACGGCCAGACGAGGGGCATTCCGCCGCATCGGCCGGATCCGGCGACGGTCAGGTCCGCAGGATCTGGCGATGGTCATCGAGCTCGGTGGCGGCGCGCGCTCCCACAAGGAGCCAGTTTCCCCCGACTGGACCGGGATTTCCGTGCGGGCGCCCGCCTACGCTGCCGCTCATGGACCGCGTACTCGCCGACGACCTCTCCCGGCTCCCCGAACTCCTCCAGTCCGCCCGTGACTTCGCCGCCCGTGAGGTGTCGGGGCTCGAAGCACGGCCCGTGGCCCACCTGGGCAAGGCTCCGGACGCCGAGCCGCTGCCGGCCGGGGGCGTCGGCGCCGAGGGTGCGCTCGCGCGGTTCGCCGAGCGGTGGGCGCCGGGGTTCTCCGCCTCCGCGGGCCCGCGCTATCTCGGCTTCGTCACCGGGGGCGCGACCCCGGCCGCGCTCACCGGGGACTGGCTGACCAGTGCGTACGACCAGAACGCCACGGGCACCGGCGACTCGTCGGCGACGGCGCTGGAGCACGAGACGCTGGGCTGGCTGCGGGAGTTGTTCGGACTGGGCGAGGCGCACAGCGGCGCGCTCGTGACCGGTGCGACCGTCTCGAACACCGTCGGGCTGGCCCTCGCCCGGGAGTGGCTGGGCGATCGCCTGGGCGTTTGCGTGTCCGAGGCGGGAGTCGCCGCCCTCGGGCCGGTCGACGTACTGTCCGGCAGCCCCCACTCCAGCATCCCCAAGGCCCTGTCCGTCCTGGGCATCGGCCGCGACCGGCTGCGTACGGTGCCGGTGCTGCCCGGTGGCCGGGAAGCCGTCGACGTGGCGCGGCTGGCCGAGGCGCTCGACGAGCTGGACGGGCGCCCGGCCGTCGTCGTGGCCAACGCCGGGACCGTGAACACGGTCGACTTCGACGACCTGCGGGCGATCGCGGAGCTCAAGGAACGGTACGACTTCTGGCTGCACGTGGACGCCGCCTTCGGCGGTTTCGCCGCGCTGTCCCCCGAGCACGCGCAGCTGACCGACGGCCTCGACGCCGCCGACTCGGTCTGCGTCGATCTGCACAAGTGGCTCAACGTCCCCTACGACGCGGCCGTGCAGTTCACCCGCCACCGGGACCTCCAGGTGCGGGTCTTCCACAACGCGTCGCCGTATCTCGGACTGCCCACCGGCGAGCCCGACTTCGTGCACCTCACGCCCGAGAACTCGCGTCGGCTGCGCGCGCTCCCGGCCTGGTTCTCGCTCGCCGCGTACGGTCGCGCAGGACACCGGGAGATCGTCGAGCGGAACGTCGCGCTCGCCAGGCGCCTCGGTGGCCGGATCGCGGACGCCTCGGGCCTGCGGCTGCTGGCGCCGGTCCGGCTGAACGTCGTCTGCTTCACGCTCGACGGGGACGCCACCCGGGAGCGGGTGCACGCGCTGGGCCGGGCCGTCGCCGAGTCCGGCGAGGCGTTCATGACGCCGACCTTCTACGAGGGGACGCACGCGCTGCGGGCCGCGTTCAGCAACTGGCGTACGACAGAGGCCGACACGGACCGGGTGGCGGCTGCCCTGGAGCGCGCGGTCAGCTCTTTGTGACGGGTGCCGCTGCCATCAGGGGCTGTTCGTCGGGCAGTTCACGGCGTCCGCGGACCGGCGAGAGGAACACCGGCAGGAAGGCCGTGGCGAGCAGTGCGGCGCCGACCCACAACGTGGCGCGCACCCCGGCCAGTTCACCGATCAGCCCCGCCACCGCCGCGCCGACGGCGAGGGCACCGGTGAGGACGAACCTGAACGTCGCGTTCATTCGGCCGAGAAGCGCGTCCGCCGTCATCCGCTGACGCAGACTCACTCCGAGCACGTTGTCCACGCCCGTCTTGAACAGGACGAGCACTCCCCCGGCGCCCGCGAGCCACAGCCACGGTCCGCGGTCGATGAGTGGGACGAGCAGTCCGGCGGGCGCGAGGCACAGGCCCATGACGCCGAGGGTGCGGCCGTAGCCGAGGCGCCCGGCGAGGGGGCGGGCGCAGCGGGCGCCGAGCAGGAGGCCGACGCCGCCCGCCGCCCAGTACAGGCCCAACGCGCTTGCGGGCAGGCCGAGTTCGCGGACGAACAGTACGGGGAGCATGGTGTTGATGATCTGCGAGCCGAGGTTGGTGAGGGCGGCGGTGAGCGCCAGGGCACGCAACTCCGCGTTGCCCGAGACGTGGCGGACCCCCTCGCCGATCTGCTTGCGCAGTCCGGACGTCCGGCCCTGCGCGAGTGGCGCCTGATCAGGGCGGACCCGGGTGAGCTGGAGGGCGGAGGCCAGATGGCTCCCCGCCGTGCAGAGAACGGCGACCGGTGCCGTGAGGAACTGGACCAGCGTGCCGCCCGCGCTCCGGCCGGCCACGTTGCTCACGGCCATGAGGCTCATCATGGCGGCGTTGGCCTGCACGAGGACGTCGCGGCCGACGAGTCCGGGCAGGGTGCTCTGGGAGCCGACGTCGAAGAACACGGTGGCGCAGCCGTTCAGCAGCACGACGGCGTACAACTGGCCCAGCGTGAGCGCGTCCAGCCACCAGGCCAGCGGGACGGAGGCGAACAGCGCGGCCCGCGCCAGGTCGGCCGCGATCAGCACCCTGCGGTGACGCATCCGGTCCACCCAGGCTCCGGCGGGCAGGCCGATGAGCAGGAAGGCAAGCGTGCTCAATGTGGCCAGGGCGCCGATCTGGCCGGGGCTCGCGTCGAGTTCGGTCACGGCGATCAGCGGGACGGCGACATAGCTGACGTTCGTGCCGAGCTGGCTGAGCGCGGTCGCACTGAAGAGCGTCCTGAAGTCGGCCGTCTGCCATGGGGAGTTGGGCTGCATGATCCACAACCGTGCCCGACCTCGACAGCGCAGCACAAGTGAAGAGTTCTCCACATTGCCTTAAGCGAAGCTACATTGTCGCGGTCTGGTCCGGCCCGTCTCCGGACGGGCCGAGGCCTGAACGGCCCTTCCCCCCTGGGTCCCGCTGTGCTTGTCTGGGGGCCGTTTTCCGGTGGCCGGGGCGGGAGTTGCCGTATGCGCAAGCCGTGGATGGTCGGGGTGCTGGCCGGGGTGCTGCTGCTCGGCGCGTGCGGGGACCCCTCGTCCGGACCCGAGTCCGCGGCTCCCGTTCCCTCGGCGCCGAAGGCCTCCTCGACCACGCATCAGCGACCGGCCGCCACCCCCGAAGCCGAGAGCGAGAGCGAGACAGGTGCCGGGGCCGGGACGGGCACCGCGGCACCTTCACAGCGCGCCCGCCCCACCGTCCTCTACCTCGGTGACTCCCTCGCCATGGAGAACCAGAAGGTCCTCGGCGGCCTGATGCGCGACGAGTTGAGGGCCCGCTACACCAGCGCCCCCTACTCGGGCACCACCCTCTGCGACTACCTGGAGGGCACGGCCGAGGACTCCCTCGTACCGCCGAAGGACAAGGCCGCCGCGCTGGTGCGTACGCTGCGGCCGGACTTCGTGGTGCTGCAGTTCTGGGGCAACGCGTGGGGCTACACGCCGTGCATGGACGGCATCACCTACGACAAGGCGCGGGACAGGTACCTCGCGCGCTACACCGCCGACGCGCGGCGGCTGACCGACCAGATCGCGGGCGCGGCGGGCGGGAGCCGCCCGAAGGTCGTCTGGGTGCTCCAGGGTCCGGACCCCATCACTCCGGACCGGGTCCGCCGCGTCAACACGATCTACGAGCGGCAGGCCGCCGCCTCCGGGGACCTGCTCGCGGATGCCGGCAGGGCGGTCAGCGCGGCCTCGGCCCGCTACACCTGGACCCAGTACCTGCCGTGCACCGCGTACGAACGCGAGCACACGCCGTACTGCACCCAGCCGGGCAGCGGCCGTACGGCCCTGCACCGTGACGACGACTACCTGCACTTCTGCATGGCTCCGACCACCTCGACACCCAAACCCTGCCCGGTCCGCTCCCCGGGCGTCCTGCGCATCACGCGGGCGATCACCCGGGCAGTGGCCTCACAGCTGGACTGACCCCTGCGGACCGGTCCCAGGTGCCGGCCGTGACGCCCCGTTCACGCAGTACGGCCTTGCGCACCTTGCCGGTCTCGGTGAGCGGCAACTCCGGGACGGTCTCGATGAACCGGGGCACGGCGAAGGCGGGCAGCTCGCGCTCGCAGTGGCGTACCAGGTCGTGGGGGTCCAGGACGCTGCCCGGTCGCGGCAGCACCGCCACCATGACCTCGTCCTCCGCCAGTTCGGAGGCCACCGGGAAGGCGGCGGCATCGGCGACCGCGGGATGCGAGCGGACCGCCGACTCCACCTCGTAGGAGGAGATGTTCTCGCCGCGGCGGCGGATGACGTCCTTGACCCGGTCGACGAAACGGTACGAGCCGTCGGGTTCGCGGATCACGCGATCGCCGGTACGTCGCCAGGAGGCGGGATGCCGTTCGGGGTCTCCCAAGTAGCCGGTGGAGAAGACGAATTGCCGATGGCTGCGGACGACCAGCTCTCCGGCTGTGCCGTCCGGGACGGGAGCAAGGTGTTCGTCGACCACGCGGGCGGAGAAGCCGGCGCGCAACGTGCCGATGCGGCCGGGGCGTTGGGCCTCCGGGGTCGAGCCGATGACGAGGTTCGTCTCCGTGGAGCCGAAACCGTCGACGAGGGTGACGCCGAAGCGCTCGCGGAACGGCTGCCACGCGGAGGCGGGCGTGGCCGGTGAGAGACCGCGCCAGGCGCGGTGTGCCCGGTCGTGCGGGCCGGGCGGCTGCGCCAGCAGCATGGGCGCCATCGCGCCGAGCAGGTACACGGCTGTGGCACCGGCCTCGGCCACCTGGTCCCAGTACCGCGTGGCGGAGAACCGCTCCCCGATGACGCAGGTCGCGCCCACGGTCATGGCGTGCGCGAGCGTGTTGAGGGCGTTGGTGTGGAACAGCGGGAGGCACGTGTGGAGCACGTCGTCGGCGGTGAGGCGCAGCGAGTCCGCGACGTTGCGGCCCCACCACACGGTCTGGGCGTGCGGGCAGCGCACGCCGCGCGGGATCCCGGTGGTTCCCGAGGTGAACAGGACGAAGACGGTGTCCTCCGGGCGGGCCTGTGCCGACGGGACGGCCGGGGCCTCACCCGGTGCCGGGACGTCGTCCTCGCCCACGACCCACAGCGTGCCGCGGAAGCCGGCCTCGACGGCCCGCTCCGCCGACTCGGCCTCCGCGAGCAGGAAGGACGGCTCCGCCTCGCTCAGGATGTGCCGGAGTCCCTGGCCGCGCAGGCCGGTGTTCAGCGGTATCAGGACCGCGCCGAGCCAGGCGCAACCCAGTATCAGGTCGACGAACTCGATCCGGTTGCCGGTCATGACGGCGACGCGGTCGCCCGGACGGCACCCGCGCGCCACGAGGGCTCCCGCCGTCTCGGCCGCCGCCCCGAGCGACTGCCGGTACGTCCGTGTCACGTCCCCCACACGCAGGAAGACCCGGTCGCCGAACTCCTCGGCGGCCGCGGCCAGGAGTCCCGGCACTGTCATGGCTCTCACCGGGACACCAGGCCGGCCGATCACCTCAACACACCGTCGGCGCGCAGGTGTTGGATCCGTTCCGGGGTCAGTCCCGCCACCTCGCGCAGTACCGCGTCGGTGTCGGCGCCGAGTACGGGCGCGGGCTCGCGGACGCCACCGGGTGTACGGGTGAGGGTGATCGGCACGCCCTCGTGGAGGAAGGCTCCCGCCACCGGATGGTCCTTGCTCACGTAGAAGCCGCGGGCCCGCAACTGCGGGTCGTGTTCGACGAGTTCGCGGCCGTCCTGCACGGCTCCGGCGGGGACGCCGCGTGCCTGGAGCAGTTCGGCCGCGGCGTCGGCGGACATCGTGCGGGCCCAGGTGCCGAGCGCGCCGTCGACCAGTGCGGACTCACGCCTGCGGGCCTCGGCGGTACGGGTCCGCTCGTCGGTGGCGAGTTCGGGGCGGCCGATGACCTCGCAGAGGGCCGTCCACTCGGTGTCGTCGCGCACGCTGACGGCCAGCCAGCGGTCGGCGCCCAGGGATCGGTACACGCCCTGCGGGCTCCATGCCGGGTGGGTGTTTCCGGCCGGCCCCACTGCCTTCCCACTGAGGAGGCTCGTGCCCATGTGGGCCGCGATCGCCTCCAGTTGGGACAGGTCGACGTGCTGGCCGCGCCCGGTCTCGGCACGGTGTTCCAGCGCGGCGATCGTGGCGAGCGCCGCCTGGAGGCCCGCCACGATGTCTCCGTGGCCGTAGATCACCCCGACCACGTCGTCCGGCCCCCAGCCGGTCAGCCCGGTCAGCCCCGAACTCGCCGACACGGTGTCCGCGTACGACACCCAGCCGTTGCGCGGGCCGGTGTGTCCCATGCCCGACATGCTGACGTACACGATGTCCGGGTTGATCGCGCGCAGTGCCTCGTGTCCCAGGCCGAGCTTGGTCATGACCGTGGAGCTGAAGTTCTCCACGACGACGTCGCAGTGGGCGATGAGGTCGCGCAGTACGGCGACGCCCTCCTCGGTGCGGGTGTCCAGGGCGATGCTCTGCTTGTTCCGGTTGACCTCGTTGAAGTAGCCGTTGGTGTTCGGGTCCGTGTGGGGGCCCCGGGAGAGGTGCATGAAGGGTGCGAACCGCGTGGGGTCCGGGCGGCCCGCGGACTCGACTTTGATCACTTCGGCGCCGTGGTCGGCGAGGATCTTGGTGCAGTACGGGCCGGCGAGCACCCAGGTCAGGTCCAGGACGCGGACGCCGTCCAGGGCGGGCCGTACGGGTTCGTCGGTCGCCGGTTCCGGTGCTGATACTGATGCCGGTTCCGTACGCGCCGCGTGGGGCGGATCGTCGAGCAGGTCCTGGCCGTCCCCCAGGCCTGGCGCGACGAGTTCCGTCCTGCGGCGGCCTTCGGGGAACGCGAAGGGGAAGCCGAGGTCGGTCCGTTCCCCGTCGGGTGTCGTGACCCGGGTGAAGAAGTCGCGGGCGGCGAGCTGCGGGTTGTCGGGGAGTTCGTGGGGCAGGTCCACGGCGGCCCAGGGCAGCTTTCTGGCCTGGGCCTGCCGGGCGAACTCGGCCTTCGGCCGGGCGCCCACGAAGTCCTGGACGACCTTGAAGACATGGTCCTGGTGCTTCTTGCGTTCGACCGGGTCCTGCCAGCGCGGCTCGGCGAGGTCGGCGTCCGCCTTCTCCTCGCGCAGCCAGCCGAGCAGCGCGTCCCACATGCGGGGGCTGCCGCCGAGCCCTCCGCCGAGGTGGCCGTCGGCCGCGCGGAACAGCCCGTGCGGGACCAGCGGATGCACTCTGCCGGGGCGCGGCGGGACCCGGTCCTCGTGCAGGTAGGCGAGGGCTCCGGCCTCCAGGGCCGCCGCCACGCACGCCTGCGCTGAGACGTCGATGAGCTGTCCCGGTCCGCGGCGCCGGGCGCGCAGGCCGAGCAGGGCGGCGATCGCTGCGTTGACGCCCGCGAGTTGCTCGGCCTGGTTCTCCGGGAGCCGCAGCGGCGGACCGTCGGGGTCACCGACCTGCGCGAGCATCCCGCCGAGCGCGGCCACCACGAGGTCGGTGCCCTGCCAGTCGCTTCGCGGACCCACCAGCCCGAACGGGGTGACGCGGACGTGCACGAGCTGTTCGAGTCCCTCGGCGGCCTCCTCCGCGCCGTCCGCGGTGCCGTCGAGCAGGATGTCGGCGCCCCGCAGCAGTCGGCGCAGCTGCGCGGTTCCGTCGGGCGCGGCCAGGTCGATGGTCACCGAGCGCTTTCCGGCGTGCCAGTGGACGAACGCGTCACCGCCCTGTTCGCGGCGGGTCCCGTCGCCTTCCGGGGGCTCGACCAGCACCACCTCGTGCCCGAGCCCGACGAGCAGCCTGCCGGCGAACCGGGCGAACGGGCTGGACAGTTCGACGACACGCGGAGCCGGCTCGCTCACGTTTCCTCCACGGAGAGTCGGTTTGAGCTTCAGTTGTGCTGCTGGTTCAGGAAGCCCGTGACCACGCTGTGGTAGTCGTACGGCCGTTCCTCCTGCGGATGGTGGGAGGCCTCGCTCATGATGTGCAGGTTGCCCCTGGGGACCATGCGGGCCAGCATCAGCGGGTAGTCCGGGGTCAGGAACGCGTCGTACATGCCCCACAGGAAGAGCGTCGGCGCGGCGATGAGGCCGAGTTCGACGGTGAGGTCCTGCCAGTCGCCGCGCGGGTTGTCCGAGGCGCCGGCCAGCGCGGTCTCCTCGGGATCCAGGCTCTGCTCGAAGCGGAGCGTCACCGTGCCGTCGGGGATGGCGTCGGCGTCGTACCACTCCAGGCGTGCGATCAGTTCGCGCATCTTCTCCCACGAGGGGCCGGTGCCGCCGTAGTACACGTCCCGGGCGTTGCGTCCGCGGCGGCCGTCCTCCGGGAGCGGGGCGAGCGGGCCGTGGAAGACGGGCATGCTGCCGGTGATCACCAACGACCGTACGCGCTCAGGGTACTTGGCAGCCAGGTTGAGCGCGATCGTGCCGCCCCACGAGTTGCACACGAAGTCGGCGCGCTCAATGCCGAGGGTGTCGAGGAGTGCCACGATCTTGGCCGCGTGGTAGTCCCACATGGGGCCCTCGATGACGGGCTTCGCGGACTTCCCGTACTGCAGGATGTCGACCAGGAGGCACCGACGGTCCGCGGCGAACAGGGGCGCCACCTGCCCGAAGTCGGACCAGCCGGTGCACCCGGGGCCGCCGCCGTGCAGAAAGACGGTCGGGCTGCCCTCCCCCAGCTCGACGTAGTGGTACTTGACGCCGTCCGCTTCCGCGTAGCTGCCCTCCGGGGGCGCCTGGATGTCCATAAGATCCATGTGTTCCATGCTCCGATGGTGTGATGGCGGCTGGTTCCGCCCAAGTGGACCGGTCTGCTGAGCGGGCCGGCGGTTCAGTCGAGATCGAGGACCACCTTGCCGATGGCCTCTCCGGTACGCAGCCGCTCGGCGGCCTCCGCCAGTTCGTCGAGGCCGTGACGCTCGATCGCCAAGGTCAGCGTGCCCGCCCGGAGTTCGGCCAGCAGCCGCTCGGCGTCCGCGGCGACCTCCTTGCCCCGCGTCATCAGGTTGACGGGCAGCAGCGCCACGTCGGCCAGCAGGAAGTCCGCGAGATCCACGCCGAACTCCCGGCCCGCGGTGTAGCCGACGAGCGCGGCGCGTCCGCGTGGCCGTACCAGCGGGAGGGCGTCGCGCAGTACCGGGCCGCCCACGGTGTCGATGAGCACGTCGACCGGGCCGCCGATCGACTCCGCGGACAGGTCGGCCGCCAGAACCGCCTTCGCGGGAGCGGGGACATGGCCGAGCTTGGCCGGTCGACCGACCACTCCGACCACCTCGGCCCCGGCCCGTGCCGCGACCTGTGCCGTCAGCGCGCCGACGGCACCCGCCGCGCCGGTGACCATGACCCGCTCCCCCGGCTGTACCGCCGCCACCGTGTGCACGGAGGCCCAGGCCGTGCCGGCCGGTGAGAAGTAGCTGCACGCCAGGGCGGGGTCCAGGTCCTGCGGGACCACCTCCGCGGCGGCGTCCGGTACGAGTGCGTGCTCCGCCCAGCAGCCGTCCCGCCGCATGCCGAGCCCCTTGCCGCCGAGCCTGACCAGGCTGCCCACGGGGTGTGTGTCCGAGGCGAGCACGATCCCGCACCCGGTGGTGCCGGGCACGGCCGGAAGTTCCGGCAGGACACCGAACCTCCCGTCGACGATGTTGAGGTCGAGATGGCCGACCTGGGCCGCCCGCATCCGTACGAGGGTGTGGCCGGGCCGTGGCTCCGGCACCGTCCGTTCCAGCAGCCGCGGCAGCGAGCCGAACCGCTCCAGGACCAGGGCACGTGACGTCCGGCCGCCGACGACTTCGTTCACAGTTTCACTCCGTACCTGCGCAGGACCCGGGAGGCGACGATCCGCAGTACCCGGTCGAAGACGAACCCGAGGATTCCCAGGGTGATGATTCCGACGAAGACCCAGTCGATCCGCCCGTAGTTGCGGGAGGTCCAGATCAGCGATCCGAGCCCGACCTGGGCGGCGACGATCTCGGCGGAGACGATGGTCAGGAAGCTGTTGCCCATCGCGAGCCGGGCCCCGGTGACGATGTGCGGCACGGTCGACGGCAGCACGATCCCTTGCAGGATCTGCCGTCGGCTCGCGCCCAGGCTCGCCGCGGCGCGCAGCTTCGACTCGCTGACCGCCATCACACCGGCACTCGTGTTCAGGGTGACGATGAAGACGGCCGTGTAGAAGATCAGGACGACCTTCGACGACTCGCCGATGCCCAGCCACACCACGGCCAGGGTCACGAAGGCGACCGGCGGGATGAACCGGAAGAACTCGATGTACGGCTCCAGGAGCTGCCGCACGATCCTTATCTGTCCGACGAGCAGGCCGACCGGTACGCCCACGAGTACGCCGAGTCCCCAGCCGATCAGGATCCGGCGACCCGAGGCGACGACCGAGTTGGCGAGTGTGCCGTCGCGCGCCAGCTCCTCGGCGGCGGTGAGCGTCTCCCGGGGAGAGGCGACCAGGGTGGAGCCGTACGACATCGCCAGCAGTTGCCAGACGCCGACTCCGATGAGGACGGACAGCGTGTACACGCCGAACGCCCGCAGGTTCCTCGCTGTCGTCCCGACCGGGCGTCGCCGGGTCTGGGGGGTGGCGGCGCCTGCCGCGGCGACGGTCATCGGACGCTGCCCTTCAGGTCGACGTCTTGGTCCAGCCCCTGGTCGAGGCCCTGGTCGCGGAGGGCCTTGCGGACCTCCTCGCCGATGTCCGCCCGCAGTGCGCGGCGGAGTTCGGCGGCGGCCGGGTCGGCCTCCTCCCGTGGCCGGGGCAGGTCCACTGGGTACACGGACTTGACCGAGGCCGCCGGGCCCGCCGTCATGACGGCGATCCGGTCGGCCAGCAGGATCGCCTCGTCGATGTCGTGGGTGACGAAGACGACGGTGCAGCCCGAGGCACGCCAGATGCGGTCCGTCTCCTCCTGCATCACCTGCCGGGTCTGCGCGTCGAGCGCCCCGAACGGCTCGTCCATCAGCACGACGCCCGGTTCGTTGGCCAGTACCCGGGCGATCTGCACGCGCTGGCGCATGCCTCCGCTCAGCTGGCCGGGAAACCGGTCCGCGCAGTGACGCAGCCCGACCAGGCCGAGGTATTCGTCGGCCAGCTTCGTCTGGGCCGCGCGGGTCGCACCGCGCATCCGCGGGCCGAACGCCACGTTCTGCCGCACCGTCATCCAGTCGAACAGCGCCTCGCTGCTCTGGAACACCATGCCAAGGCCGGGATGGGGTCCGGTGATCGGGGTGCCGCCGACGCGGAGGTCGCCCTCGGACACGGCCTCGAAGCCCGCCATCGCGGACAGCAGGGTCGACTTGCCGCAGCCGCTCGGACCGAGCAGACAGAGGAACTCCCCGGCTGCGATGTCCAGGGAGATGTTCGATACGGCCTGGAAGGAGCCGAAGCGGATACCCACGCCGTCGACGGACACCGCCGCGCCGCGCCCCGGCGCGGAGCCGGCCTCCAGGCGGTCGGTCTCGATGGCCTTGGTCATCACGACCCCTTCGTGTGCTGGGTGGACCACCCGCGCCGAACGGTCTCGGCGGTGGTGGGTGCGGCGGGGCCGGCGAACGGACGGCCTGCGCTGGAGCGTTTCTCCATGAGCACCTCGGTGATCGGCTCGGTGGTTGGGGGAGAGACCGCCGGTTCCGGCAGCTCGTCGGGGTGCGGCCCGGGGATGGGCGCACCGTAGAACGCGCCGCACCGCGTACGCATCGACGGGGGTCCGCTGAGCGGGACACGCGAGGGAAACCGTCCGGCCGGCGGCCGCCTCCACACCCGCCACCTGGTGTTTTCCCGGCATCCGCACCGTTCGGTCTGCTCAGTGGGACAGGTCCCTTGGGCGGATCGACCGGTCCGAGCATGCTCGCAGTCACCGTTCACCCGGCAGCAGGAGGACACGCACGATGACGGTCGAGGACTCGCCCGACGCACCACCGCCCCCTGTCCGGAGCCGCCGCAGACCGGCAGAGCCCGGTCGGCAGGACTGGAAGTCGTGGCCCCACTACGACGCGGCCGGAGCGGGTTTCCGCGGCTACTGGTACCCGGTCACCTGGTCCAGCCAGATCACGGACAAACCGCTCCCGTTCACGATCTGCGGCGAGAAGATCACCCTGATCCGGGACGGCGGCACGGCGTACGCGCTGCACAACCGCTGCCCGCACCGCGGGGTTCCACTCTCCGAGGGCGACCAGCAGTTCCCCGGCACGGTGAGCTGCCCGTACCACGGCTGGACCTTCGACCTGCCCACCGGAAAGCTGGCCGCGGTCATCACCGACGGGCCCGGCTGCCGGCTGACCGGCAAGGTCTCCGTCCGTACGTACGCGGTCGAGGAGCGGCTCGGCATGGTGTGGGTCTACATCCCCCTCGCCGACGAGGAACCGCACCCGATCGACTCGCAGCTGCCGGAGGAACTCGTCTCCAACGCCTTCGTGATGGGCGGCCGGATCGACCCGCGCAGCGGCAACTGGCGCTTCGCCTGCGAGAACGGCTTCGACGAGGGCCACGCCAAGTACCTGCATCGCACGGCACTCTGGCGCCTGTTCAAACCCATGCCCACCTGGAACATCACCCGGATCGTACCCAAGGGCCGCTGGATCTTCCGGGTGCAGGACGACGTCCACTGGGAGGCCGACTTCCCCGGAGTGGGTCACTGGACCAACAAGCGCTGGTGGAAGTTCCAGCCGCCGAAGGAAACCTTCAACATCGGCAACACCGGCAAGGCCGACAAGGTCAACCCGACGATCGAGGCCCAGGAGTTCCCCGGCTTCGCGTCCCTGTCCATGCCGGGCGTGCTGCGCATCGCCTACCCGAACTTCATCCACTACGAGTTCTACGTCCCGGTCGACGAGGACAACCACCGCTACGTCGGCGTGATGGTCAACTTCACCGAGGGCTGGGAGACCCTGCGCTTCTACGCCAAGTACCTGGGCGCGATCCGCTGGCTGTTCCACGGCCAGTTCTCCGGCCAGGACGCGTGGATGGTCGACATCACCGACGCGCCCCCGGAGAAGCTCTACCGGCCCGACATCTCGCTGACCGCCTGGCGGAACCTCAGCGAGGAGGAGTACGGCAAGAAGCTGGCCGGCGCCGGAACCCACGAGAAGGAGGACTGACCATGGGCCGCACGCTGCTGACGCTGCTGATCGGGGCCGGGATCGCGATCGGGCTTCCCCTCGCGAGGAAACGCTTCGCGCGCACGACCATGACCCAGGTCCACAGGATCAACCAGTGAGCGCCGCCGAACTCGCGGACGCGGAACGGCCGTTGACCACCGACGGGCTGGCAGGCCTGGACGACCGCCGCCGCGGCTGGGTCGAAGACGCCTGGCGGCACGTCACCGGCGACCGGCTGCGCGACCTCATCATGGGACTCGTCGACATCCCCAGCCCCACGGGGGACGAGGCCCCACTCGCCGAACACATCGCCGCCACCCTCACGGCCGCCGGCTGCCGGGCCTCGGTCCAGCCCCTCGACGACCGGCAGGCCAACGCCTGGGCCCGGCTCGAAGGCGACGGCACCGGCCCCGACCTCATGCTGTACGCGCCCATCGACACCCTCACCGTGGGCGAGGAGAGCGAGGATCTCCCCTGGATCGGCCCGGAGCTGCGGGACGACATGCGCCCGCAGGCCACCGTGTACGACGACCTCGTCGTCGGCCTGGGCGCCTCCAACCCGAAGGGGCACGCCGCCTGCGTGATGATGGCCGCCGAGGCGATCACGCTGGCCGGGATCCCGCTCACCGGCGACCTGGTGGCCGCGTTCGGCGCGGGCGGCATGCCCACCAACGCGCGGCCGGGCACGCCGAGGCTCAACACTGGTCAGGGCGTGGGCTGTTCGTTCCTCCTGGAACAGGGCGTGTGGACCGACTACGCGGTCATCGCCAAGCCGGGCTGGACGGTGTCCTGGGAGGAGGTCGGCCTCGTCTGGTTCGAGGTCACCGTCCGCGGCACGCACACCTATGTCGGCTCGCGCCACCGGCTCCCGTACGACAACGCGATCACCCGCGCCGGTGAGGTCACCCGGCAGCTGGAGGAGTGGTTCGTCCAGTACGCCGAGCGCCACACCGGTGGAACGGTCGCGCCGCAGGGCATCGTCGCCTCCGTACGCGGGGGCTGGCCGCGCATGGCGGCGGTGACGCCCGCCTCCTGCACCCTCATGGTGGACCTGCGCATCGGCCCCGGCATGACGCCGATGCGGGCCAAGCGGGAGTTCGCCGCCGCCCTGGACGCCATCCGCGCCAGGACGCCCGGGCTCGACGTCACCGCCGAGATGGTCCTGGCCGTCCCCGGTACACGAACCGATCCGGACAACTGGATCCGCCGCAGCGCGACGGCCGCGTGGGAGGCGTTCGAAGGGCGCCAGCACGAGGTCGTCCGGGGCAACAGTGGTGCCACGGACGCCAACATCCTGCGCGGACGCGGCATCCCCACCGTGCGGGTCGGGATGCCGAAGGTCACGGACGCCCCGTTCGACATCGACTTCGCGCGCGGTATGAACTCCGTCTCCGTACGGGCCATGGAGAGGCTGACACGCCATCTGATCCGCACGGCCGTCGACACCGTCACCCGGTCCCGCGCGGAGCTGGAACCGGAGTGGGAGCAGGAAGGAGAGCCGGCATGACGGACATCGTCCTGGGTGTGGGCGCGTCGCACAGCACGCTGATGAACACCCACTGGGAGGAGACCTTCCACAAGGACCGTGCCGAGCGGTTCCGGGACGCGCTCGCCGAGGCGCGCGAGGCGCTCGTCGCGGCCCGCCCCGACACGGTGATCCTCGTCGGCTCCAACCACTTCCGGGGCTTCTGGCTCGACCTGATCCCCAGCTTCACCATCGGCGTCGGCGAGTGCGTCGCCAGCGGCGAGTCCGGCACCCCCAAGGGCCCACAGCCGGTCGACATCCCCCTCGCCCGGCACATCGCCAACTCCCTTGTGGAGGACGGCGGTTTCGACCCGGCCTTCTCGGCGCGGCTGCAGATCGACCACGGTCAGTCGCATGCCATCCAGTACCTCCTGGAGGGCCTGGACGTGGAGCTCGTACCGATCGTCGTGAACGTCTTCGCCCCTCCCCTGCCCACCCTCGGACGCTGCGAGCAGCTGGGCCGGGCGATCCGGGACGCCGTACTGGCCTTCCCCGAGGACCGCCGGGTCGCGGTGGTCGGCTCGGGCGGGCTCTCGCACCGGCTGCCCTGGCCGGACTGGCGTGAGCCGCAGGGCGACGACGAGGAGTTCATGGTCGGCGCCTGGCTGAACGGTCGCGAGAACTGGCAGGACTACGACGTCAGGCGCCGCGAGATCATCCGGGCCGCCGAGGCCTCGCTCAACCCGGAGTTCGACGAGGAGTTCCTGTCCCGCGTCACGCGCGGCGAGATACGGAACATCGCCGCGTACTCCACCGAGGAGCTGGAGAAGGTCGCGGGCAACGGGGCGCAGGAGCTGCGTACTTGGCTGCTGATGTCGGCCGTCCTCGACCACATCCCCGGCCGCCGGCTGGCCTACGAACCGATGCCCGAGTGGCTCACCGGGATGGCCGTCGCCGTCCTCGACCCCGCACACCCCCAGGAAAGGCAGTCATGAGCATCTGGACCGAACTGTCGGGCATCGACTACCGCCACGCGTACGTCGAGACCGGCGATGTCACCACCCGCGCCCTCCAGGCCGGCCCCGAGGACGGCGAGCACGTGGTCTTCCTGCACGGCACGACCGGCCATCTGGAGGCGTTCGTCCGCAACATCCCGGCCCACGCCTCGGCCGGCTACCGCTGCCACGCGATCGACATGCTCGGCCACGGCTACACCGGCAAGCCGGACCGCCCGGGTGAGATCCCCGCGTACGTCGACCACTTGATGGCCTACCTGGACGCGGTGGGCGCCGAACGGGCGCACCTGGTCGGCGAGTCGCTGGGCGGCTGGGTCGGGTCCTGGGCGGCGAGCGAGTACCCGGACCGGGTCGCTTCCCTCCAACTGCTGTGCATGGGCGGCACGAAGGTCAACCCGGCGGTGATGGAGCGGCTCAAGACCTCCACCCGTGCCGCTGCCGTCAACGAGGAGATCTCCTACACCCGGGAGCGGCTGCGGCTGCTGTGGGCCGACTGGGACGATGAGTTGGGCGAGGAACTGACCCAGGTGCGGTACGAGATCTACCACCACCCCGACTTCCAGGAGAACCTGCACAACCTGCTGGCGTTGCAGGAGCCCGAGGCCCGCGAGCGGAATCTGCTGCGCCCCGACCGCATGGCGCGGATCAAGGCCCCGACCCTGGTGGTGTGGGGCAACAAGAACCCGCTCGGCGACGTCCCGGAGGCCGAGGCGATCACCGCCGCGATTCCCGGGGCCCGCCTTGAGGTCTTCAACGAGTGCGGGCACTGGCCGCAGCACGAGAAGGCCGAACTCTACAACCCGCTGAGCCTGACGTTTCTCTCCGAGTCATCGTGAGCTTCGAGTCGTCGTGAGGTGCCTGCCATGACCGTCGTCCCCATCGATCACGCCGTATCGCCCGCCGCGTCCACGGATGCGCCCGCCTCTCCCTTTCCCGACCCGATGAACTCCGTCCTCGGCAAGGTCCGGCCCATCCTTGAGGCGTTCACCGTCGACGACAGCGCCCTCTCCCTCGCCGACCTGGTACGCCGTACGGGCGTGGCGAAGGCCACCGTGCACCGGCTCTGTCAGGAGCTGGTCGTCTGGGGGCTGTTGGAGAGAGCGGGCTGCAACTACCGGCTCGGTCTGAGGCTGTTCGAGATCGGCCAGCGGGTGCACCGGCAGCGGATCCTGCGCGAGGTGGCGCAGCCGTACATGGAGGATCTCCTGCTGGCCACGCGGGAGACCATCCACTTCGCGATCCACGACGGGCTCGACGTCGTCTATCTGGAGAAGATCCTGCCCCACCGGGGGCTGAGCGAGGAGTCGCGGGTGGCGGGCCGGCTTCCGCTGTACTGCACCGCCACCGGCAAGGCGATCCTCGCCTTCTCCCCCGCCACGCTGTTCGGTGAGGTGGTCAGGCACGGGCTGAAACCGTTCACGCGCCGCACCATCACCTCACCCGGTCTGTTGCGCGGTCAACTGGAACGGATCCGGGAGCAGGGCATCGCCACCGAGGCGGAGGAGATCCGCCTCGGCTACATGAGCATGGCCGTGCCGGTCTTCGGCCGGCAGGAGACACCGGCGGGCGCACTGTCCATCACCGCTCCCACCTACCGGATGGACGCCGCCGCGCACGCGAGCGCGCTGCGTGCCGCGGGCCTGGGCATCGGCCGGTCGTTGCGGGCCGCCCTGTGAACGTGTTGGACGACGTACTGTCCCGGGCCCGTGGCCTCATCGGCCGGTGGGAGGACGAGGACTGCGGCACGGTGACCGTCAAGGAGTTCTGCCGGTACGCGGCGGCGGTCGACGACGTCGGCTATCTGCGGCGGGCGCGGGCCCTTGAGGCGGCCGGGGAACCGGTCGAGGCTCCACCGCTCTTCCTCGCGGCGACCATGAGCTGGGAGGACGGGCCCGCCGAGGACGAGCTGCGGCCTGACGGCCTGGCCGTCAGGGAGTCGCCGTGCACCCAGGGCCTCCCGGTCCGCCAGGTGCACGGCGGACAGTCGGTACGCCTGACCCGGGCCCCGCTCGCGGGCACCCGGGTCACCGCGTCGCGTGCGGTCACCTCGGCCGAGCGCAAGCACGGCCGGTCCGGCGACTTCGTGCTCCTCGGCCTCACCACCCGCTTCACCTCGACGGACGGGGCCGAACTGACCGCCGTGGACGAGACGATCGTCGTCCTGGACGCCCTCCCGAAGGGAACCGCCGCGTGAACACCCCTGCCGCCGTCGGCGATGTCTGCCCACCGCGCCGCTACACCCACAGCAGGTTGCAGCTGTTCCGGTTCAGCGCCGTGTCGTGGAACTCCCACCGCATCCACTACGACGCGGAGTTCGCCGCGTCGGAGGGCTTCTCCGACGTGGTCGTGCAGTCGACGCTGCACGGCCAGACGCTCACCCGGTACGCGCTGGAGTGGGCCGGGTCGAACGCGTGCCTGGAGTCGGTGAGCTGGCGCAACGTCACGACCGCCGTGGCCGGTGAACCGCTCACCTGGAGCGCGACCGTACGTACGGTCGCGCCCTGCGACTCAGGGGTGCGGGTGACGCTCGACGTCTCCGTGCTCCGGGACGACGGCGCTCCCTGCGTCACAGGGCACGTCGACCTCACTTGCCGTGCTGCTCGTACCAGCCCTTCAGCAGAGCCGTCTCGAGGTCCGGCGACTTCTTGATCAGCTTCTGTGCCAGCAGGAAGTCGACGATCTTGCGGGACTCGGTCACATCGGCGTCGTCGATGCCGCGAGCGGCGAAGGTGATCTCCGGCAGCACCTTCTTCGTGTCCGCCACGGGCAGTTTGACCTGCTGGTTGGACGCCTTGGCCGCGGCGTCGGGGTCGTCGGTGACGAGTTTGTCCGCGGCCGCCACGGCCTTGAAGACCTTGCCTGCGACCTCTTCGTTGCCCTTGAGCCACTTCTGGTCGGCGATCAGCCACTGCACGTACTTCACCCCGAAGTCGCCGATGCGCCCCGCGATGTGTCCGCCCGCCGCGTCGCCGCGCGCCGCCCACGGCTCGAACAGGACGTACGCGTCGATCGAGCCCTGCTCCAGCAGCCCCGGGATCTCCGGCGGTGAACTCTGCAGGATCTTCACGGACTTCGGGTCGATGCCGTTGTGGCGCAGATACGAGTGGGTCGCGTAGAGGCCGAGCCCCGCGATCGACGCCATGGTCTTGATCTGTTTCGGCGATTTGATGCCGTCCCGCAGGACGACCTTGAGATAGCGGTCGGAGGACTGGAAGACGCCCAGCGCCCGCAGGCCGGGGCTGCCGACCATGAGCGAGAGGGCGGTGGAGTCGGCGTTGGCCGCGATCTGCGCGGTGCCTGCCGTCACGGCCTCGGTCGCCGCCGGGCCTCCCTCGGTCTTCACCAGCTCGACGTTCACGCCCTCCTTCTCGAACAGGCCGCGTTCCTCGGCCAGGTAGAAGGGGGCGTACGAGGCGTCGACGCCCAGGGCGACACGTACCGTGGGCTTGCCCGCCGCCCCGCCCGCCGAGTCCGTCGCGCCCGCCGTGCACGCGGAGGACAGGACGAGGGTCATGAGGACGGCCGGCAGCCGTCCCCTTCTGACGTTGAGTGCATCCATGAGATTCGTCCTCCCGGACTGGTGGAAGCGTCGTGTTCGCGCCACGCTCCCACCGCTGGAGCCCCGGCCTAAGCGGCGCGTCCCGTCAGGCGGACCGGTTCCATTGGGCGGTGGTCGGCCCGTCCATACGCTCCTGGACCATGAGCGTTCCTACTGATGAGCCGGTCGCCCCGGACGAGTCGTCGGTGATCGAGACCGACATCCTGATCATCGGCGCCGGCCCGTCGGGCCTGTACGGCGCCTACTGCGCGGGCTTCCGCGGACTCAGCGTCACGGTCATGGACATCCTCCCGCAGTGCGGCGGCCAGATCAGCGCAATGTACCCCGAGAAGCCCATCTTCGACATCGCGGGCTTCCCTGCGGTGCGCGGCCGCGACCTGGTCGAGGCCCTGGTCGCCCAGGCGCAGCCGTACGGTCCCCGCTACCTCCTGGGCCATCGGGCACTCCGCCTCACCCGCGCGGCCGACGGCCGGCCGGTCGTACACAGCGACCAGGGAACTGCCGTGCGGGCCGGGGCAGTTGTGATCACCGGCGGGGTCGGGACCTTCACCCCCAGGCAGCTCCCCGCGGGCGAGGGCTATCTCGGCCGCGGTCAGGTCTACTTCGTGCCTGACCCGGCCGATCACACCGACCAGGACGTCGTGGTCGTCGGCGGTGGTGACAGCGCCTTCGACTGGGCGGCGACGCTGGCCCCGATCGCCCGCTCGGTCCGGCTCGTGCACCGCACGGAACGCTTCCGGGCCCATCGGGCGACCGTGGACAAGGTACGGGCACTGGGCATCGAGATCATCACCGACTCAGAGGTGAGCGCCCTGCACGGGACGTCACGGGTCGAGCGGATCGAGGTCCGGCACCGCACCACGAAGGCCACCCGGCTCCTGCCGGCCCACACCGTCGTCGCCGCTCTCGGCTTCATCGCCGACCTCGGCCCGCTCAAGGACTGGGAGCTGGAACTCCGGGCGCGGCGGATCGCCGTGGACACCCGGATGGCCACCAACCTGCCCCGCGTGTTCGCCGCGGGCGACATCACCGACTACCCGGGCAAGGTGCGCGTGATCGCCGTGGGCTTCGGTGAGGTCGCCACCGCGGTCAACAACGCGGCCACCGTCATCGATCCGGAGGCGGCCCTCTTCCCCGGGCACTCCACGGACAAGGAGAACTGACATGGCGTACGTCATCGGGTCGGCCTGTGTCGACATCATGGACCGGTCCTGTATGGAGGAGTGTCCGGTCGACTGCATCTACGAGGGCGAGCGCAAGCTCTACATCAACCCGGTGGAGTGCATCGACTGCGGCGCCTGCGAGACGGCCTGTCCGGAACAGGCCATCGCGGTCGACCGCCTCGCCGAGCCGGAGTTCCGCGCGGACAACCGCCGTTTCTTCGAGGAGCCGCTGCCGGGGCGTGAGGGACCGCTGGGCACACCGGGTGGGGCGACCGCCCTCGGCCCCGTGGGCGTCGACACCCTGCTCGTCACCTCCACCGCGGGCGGCGCACGATGACCGCCGCGGAGGTGACCAAGGCGGCCGACGAACTGCGGGAGGCCGCGCGGACGAACACGCCGTGCGCTCCGATACGCACGTACGTCACCGGCGTGGAGGCCGCCTATGCCGTACAGCGTGTGGACGTCGAGCGCGGCCTGGCGGCCGGACGCCGGATCGTGGGCCGCAAGATCGGCCTGACTTCACCCGCCGTACAGGCCCAGCTCGGCGTGGACCAACCGGACTTCGGGACGCTGTTCGCCGACATGGCGGTGGCGGAGGCCGGATCGGTCCCGGCCGGGCGGCTGATCCAGCCGAAGGTGGAGGCGGAGGTCGCCCTCGTCCTCAAGGCCGACCTCCCCCACCGGGACTGCACGGTGGTCGACGTGCTGCGGGCGACGGACTTCGCGCTGCCCGCGCTGGAGATCGTGGACAGCCGGATCGCCGGCTGGGACATCAGCCTCGTGGACACGGTCGCGGACAACGCCTCCAGCGGCCTGTTCGTCCTCGGGGGAACTCCCGTACCACTCACCGGACTTGACCTGCGGGGCGTGCGGATGACGATGACCCGGGGCGGCGAGGTGGTCTCCGAGGGCACCGGCGCCGACTGCCTGGGCAGCCCGCTCAACGCGGCGGCCTGGCTCGCCTCCACCCTGGCCGGCGTGGGCGATCCACTGCGGGCCGGGGACGTCGTGCTCACCGGAGCCCTCGGGCCGATGGCGGTCGTCGCCCCGGGTGACCGGTTCGAGGCACGCATCAGCCAACTCGGCCGGGTGTCAGTGGAGTTCGCGGCGGAGACCACGACGGAGGGAGACAGGTCATGAGCACCCGTACGAAGGTGGCCGTCATCGGCTCCGGGAACATCGGCACCGATCTCATGATCAAGGTGCTGCGGTTGTCCGAGGAGCTGGAGATCGCCGCGATGGCCGGCATCGACCCGGAGTCGGACGGCCTGGCCCGCGCCCGCCGGCTGAAGGTCGCCACCACGCACGAGGGCGTCGACGGTCTGATCACTCTCGACGAGTTCGCCGACGTCCGGATCGTCTTCGACGCCACGTCGGCGGGCGCCCACCGCCGCCACGACCATGTGCTGCGAGGTCTCGGCCGCACGGTCGTCGACCTCACACCGGCCGCGCTCGGCCCGTACGTGGTGCCGCCGGTCAACGCCGACGCCCATCTCGACAGCACGAACGTCAACATGGTGACGTGTGGCGGACAGGCCACGATCCCGGTCGTCGCCGCCGTCTCGGCCGTGACTCCTGTGCACTACGGGGAGATCGTCGCCTCGATCGCCTCCCGCTCCGCCGGTCCCGGCACCCGGGCCAACATCGACGAGTTCACGGAGACCACCGCCTCCGCGATCGAGAGGGTCGGCGGCGCGACCCGCGGCAAGGCGATCATCGTGCTCAACCCGGCCGAACCGCCGCTGATCATGCGGGACACCGTGCACTGCCTGGTCTCCGCCTGCGACGAGGAGGCGGTGACCGCATCCGTCGAGGAGATGGTCGGACGCGTTCAGGCCTATGTGCCGGGCTACCGCCTGAAGCAGAAGGTGCAGTTCGAGCAGGTCGGCACCGACGACCCGCTGCGGGCGCTCGTGCCCGTCGGCGCCACACCACTGAAGGTGTCGGTGTTCCTGGAGGTCGAGGGCGCCGCCCACTACCTGCCCGCCTACGCCGGCAACCTCGACATCATGACCTCGGCCGCGCTGCGCACCGCGGAACGCCTGGCCGCCCACCAGAGTGCGGAGGCAACCAAGTGACCGCTCTGTATGTGCAGGACGTGACCCTGCGGGACGGCATGCACGCCATCCGCCACCGCTACACCGTCGACCAGGCCAGCAGCATCGCCACCGCTCTCGACGCGGCCGGAGTCACGGCCATCGAGGTCTCCCACGGCGACGGACTCGCGGGCTCCAGCATCACCTACGGAGTGGGCGCGCACACCGACTGGGAGTGGATCGAGGCGGTCGTCGGCGCCGTGCACCGGGCGATCCCGACCACCCTCCTGCTGCCCGGCATCGGCACCGTCCACGACCTCAAACAGGCCCACTCGCTGGGCATCCGCTCGGTTCGGGTCGCCACCCACTGCACCGAGGCCGACATCTCCGCCCAGCACATCGCCGCCGCGCGCGAGCTGGGCATGGACGTCGCCGGGTTCCTGATGATGTCCCACATGGCCGAACCGGCCGAACTGGCCCGCCAGGCCAAGCTGATGGAGTCCTACGGCGCGCACTGCGTGTACGTCACCGACTCCGGCGGCCGTCTCACCATGGACGGCGTACGCGACCGCTTCCGCGCCTACCGTGACGTCCTGTCCCCCGACACCGAACTGGGCATCCACGCCCACCACAACCTGGGCCTGGGCGTCGCCAACAGCGTGGTCGCCGTGGAGAACGGCGTCACCCGCGTCGACGCCTCGCTCGCCGGACAGGGTGCCGGGGCCGGCAACTGCCCCCTGGAGGCGTTCGTCGCGGTGGCCGACCTGATGGGCTGGGAGCACGGCTGCGACCTCTTCCCGCTCATGGACGCGGCCGACGATCTCGTACGCCCGCTCCAGGACAGGCCCGTACGCGTCGACCGCGAGACCCTCAGCCTCGGCTACGCGGGCGTGTACTCCAGTTTCCTCCGCCACGCCGAGACCGCGGCCACCCGCCACGGACTGGACACGCGAGCCATCCTCGTCGAGGTCGGCCGCCGCCGGATGGTCGGCGGCCAGGAGGACATGATCACGGACGTGGCCCTGGACCTGGCGGCGAAGGGCGGCAGAAATGACCGCTGAGGAGTCGCCCCGCAAGGGGCGCGGGGAACTGCGCACCCAGCAACAGCCGACCCGCAGTCATCGAACAACCCTTCCGGCGGAGCCCTCGGCGCAGCCGAGGGCTCCGCAGGACGCGACGAGCGCCAACCGACCCCCGCTGCGCGTAGGCATCCGCATCCCCCCATGCGACCGAGCCGACCACGTGGTCAAAACAGTCCGCCGCGCGGAAACCTTCGGCTTCGACGACGCCTGGTTCCCCGACTCACAACTACTGTGGCGCGACGTGTTCACCACACTCACCGCCGCGGCCCTGGGCACCGAACGAATCGGCCTCGGTACGGCGGTCACCAACCTGGCGACGAGGCACCCCGCCGTCGTCGCCTCGGCCGCCCGCAGCGTGGCCGAACTCGCGCCCGGCAGGTTCAGGCTCGGTCTCGGCGTGGGCAACAGCTCGGTCGGTCCCGTCGGCCTCCGGCAGACGACCTCGGCGCAGATGCGCGAGGGCCTGGGCATGCTGCGCGCCCTGCTGGACGGCGAGGAGTGGGAGTTCGAGGGCAAGGTCCGCTCGCGGCTGCGCGACCCCGGACCCGGCGTGCCGCTCCACCTTGCCGCGAGCGGGCCCAGGAACCTGCGGCTCGCCGGAGAGATCGCCGACGGTGTGATCCTCCTCAGCGGCATCTCGCCCGCCACCCTCACGAGTGCCACCGCCCGGGTCCGGGAAGGCGCCAAGGCTGCGGGCCGCGCGGCCGACGCGATACCGCTGACCGTGTCCGCGTTCTGCGCGGTCACCGACGACATCGCGGCCGAGGCGCAACTCCTCAAGCCGATCTGCGCGGCGATCGCCCAGAACGGCGGAGCGCCCTTCCTCGCCCTCGCGGGGATCGACGTCGACGTACCGGCACACGTCGAGGGGGTCTACCCGGACCTGGTGCACGCCGAGGACTGGCCCAGGGCCGTCGAGATCTGCTCGGCCTGGATCAGCGACGAGAACGCGCTCCGCTTCGCCGAGGAGTTCTGCCTCTTCGGCACCCCGGCCCGGATCGCGGAACGCCTTCGCGCCCTGCACGCCGACGGGGTCACCGGCGTCCTGCTCCAGCACGTCGGCTCGTACGATCCGCCCACCGAACTCATCGAGGCCATCGGCGAGTCGGTGCTGCCGGCCCTCTCCCCCTCCACTCCTGGAAAGGCGGACCCCAGATGACGGACACCCTGCGACGAGGCTACGCACCCAGCCCCTTCGGGCAGCTGCACTATGTGGAGTGCGGCACCGGCGAGCCCGTCCTGCTGCTCCACCAGACGCCGCGCTCCTGGACCGAGTACCTCGACGTGCTCCCCCTGGTCGGCGCCACGCACCGGGCCGTCGCCATGGACACCCTGGGCTTCGGCGCCTCCGCGAAACCGGCGGGACCGCACTCCATCGAGCTCTTCGCCGACGCCGCCGGCGCCCTCGTCGAAGCCCTGGGGCTGGAACGCTTCCATCTGGTCGGGCACCACACCGGCGGAGTCGTCGCGGTGGAGCTCGCCGCCCGTTACCAGGACCGTGTCGCCAGCCTGCTGCTCTCGGCCACGCCCTTCATCGACGACGAGAAACGCCGTACGGCGGCCGAGCGCAAACCCGTCGACCATGTCGTCGCCAAGCCGGACGGCTCACACCTGCTGGAGCTGTGGAACCGGCGCCGCGGCTTCTACGAGGAAGGCCAGGAGGCCGCTCTGAACCGGTTCATGGTCGACGCGCTGACCGTGCTCGACCGGGTGGAGGAGGGGCACGTGGCGGTCCGGCGGTACGGCATGGACCAGCGGCTGCCGCACATCACCGCCCGTACGCTCGCCGTCTGTGCCCCGGGGGACCACTACTCGCTGCCCGGGCTGGAGAAGTTCGCCGCGGCCCTCGGCTGCGAGACCCGGGTCCTCTCCGGCGGCCATGTCCCCGTACCCGAGCAGTTGCCCGAGGAGTTCGCGAAGGTCGTGCTGGAATGGACGGCTCGCGGCTGAGACAGCCCACGGCACATGGCCGGCTCCACCGGATCTCACCGGTGGAGTCGGCCTGTCGTGTGCGGGGGTCACTTCAGACCGATGTGGGCGCCGGGTCCGAGCGGCAGGTCGAAGCCGTAGAAGACGCCCAGGATCGCCAGCCACACCAGCATGAACGGCACCACGAAGATGGCGAGCCGGGAGATGAGCGTGCCGAGCTTGGCGTCGGGCTCGTACTGGCGGAGCATCGCCAGGATCAGGAAGACATAGGGGTTCATCGGGGTGATCACCCCGGTCGCCGAGTCGCCGATCCGGAAGGCGGCCTGGGTGAGCGCCGGGCTCATCCCCATCAGCATGAACGCGGGGACGAAGACCGGGCCGACCAGGGACCACAGGGCCGAGCCGGAGAGGATGAACAGGTTGAGGCAGGAGACCAGCAGGACGAACACCAGGATCGCCCAGAAGCCGGTCACGCCCATCGAGTCGAACAGCGCGGCGCCCTTCACCGCCAGCAGCACTCCGACGTTCGACCAGGTGAACAGGGCGATGACCTGGGCGGCGACGAACATCATCACGAGGTAGCCGGACATGGTCTTCACCGACTCGGTGACGGCCTTGGTCACGTCCTCGGCACTGGTCAGCTGCTTCACGCTGAAGCCGTACGTCAGTCCGGCCAGCAGGAACGCGCCGAACAGGACGGGGACGATGCCGGAGAGCAGCGGCGAGGGCACGAAGGCCCCGCCCTCGCCGCGCAGCGGCGCACCCTCCGGAAGCCACAGGGCGAGCACGCCGGCCAGGTAGACGATGACGACCAGCGAGGTGCGCAGCAGCGCCCGCCGCTGGACCGGCGTGAGAGTGAGGTCGCGGTCCTCGGGCTCGTCGTCGGCGGACTCGTAGGTTCCGAGCCGGGGTTCGAGGACGCGGCTGATGAGGAATCCGCCCACCGCGGCCAGTACGAGGCTGCTCGCGGCCGTGAAGAAGTAGTTGATGAGGAGATGGATGTGGAGTCCGTCGGCGGCCGGGAGCACCGCGGCGGCCTGCTGGGTGATGCCGACGTACAGGGCGTCGAGGGAACCGACGGTGAATCCGGCCGCGTAGCCGGCGGTCACGCAGGCGAAGCCGCCGATGAGGCCCGCGACGGGGTGGCGTCCGGCGCTCTTGAAGACGAGAGCGGCCAGCGGGGGCAGCACGATGCAGGCGACGTCGCTCATCATGTGCGCCTGGCTCGCGATGAGCGCCACCGCGTACGGCAGCACCGCGCGGGGCACCCTGGCCAGGGTCGCCCGCATCAGGGTCTCCAGCAGGCCGGTCTTCTCGCAGAGCCCCACCACCATGATCAGCACCAGTACGGCGCCGATCGGGGGGAAGGTGGCGAAGTTGACGACGAGGTTCTCGACCAGCCATTTCACGCCGTCGCCGGTGAGGAGGCCGGTGATGTGCTTGGTCTCGTCGCTGCCGGGGACCTTGACGGACACGCCACCCAGGTCGAGCGCGGTGGAGGCACCGGCCAGGAGCAGGAAGAGGACGGAGAACAGGACTACGGGGTTGGGCAGGGCGTTTCCGGCCCGCTCGATGAGCGAGAGCACCCGGTCGAGCGGGGTGGCTCTGCCGGTGTCCGGGGACTTGGCGGGTGGTGCGGGGAGGTCGGTCTGTGAGGACATCAGGGCCGCCTTCCGGTGGAGAGAGTGTCTGCGGCCGAGGCCGTGAGGTTCAGGAGGTCCTTGAGGACGACGCCGTCCTGGACGACGCACACGACGTTGGCCGGGTCGCCGAGGACGCCGATGTCCTGGAGCGGATCGCCGTCGCAGACGACCAGGTCCGCGGTGCGCCCGGCGGTGAGGGTGCCCAGTCGGTCGGCGATGCCGAGGAGCTCGGCGGAGGTGCGGGTGCCGGCGACGATGGCGGCCATGGGGTCCATGCCGAGATCCACCAGATAGCTGAGTTCCATCAGGTTCACGCCGTGCGGGCCGACCGCCGCGTCGGTGCCCAGCGCGATCCGGGCACCGTACTCGATGGCCCGGGCGATGTTCTCCTTCGTGGTGCCGGACCAGCGGACCTTCTTCTGGTAGTGGTAGTCCGGCATCGTGTCCTTGTTGATGCCCGCGTACACGGTGGACAGCGTCGGCACGACGAAGACGCCGCGTTCGCCCGCCATGTCCAGCGCCCGGTCGTCCAGACCGTAGCCGTGCTCGATGCTGGTGACTCCGCCGCGGATCGCGGTGAGGATGCCCGCGTTGCCCTGGGCGTGGGCCGCGACCGGCTTGCCGCCGTGCCTCCCGGCCTCGTCCACGACCGCCCGGATCTCCTCCTCCAGCAGGCCCTCGTCGTCGGGGTCGTCGTAGGGGCTGCCCATGCCGCCGGTGGCGCAGACCTTCACCAGGTCGGCGCCGTCGCGCAGGACCCGGCGCACCGCGAGCCTGGCCGCGTCGGTGCTGTCCGCGATCTCGGACATCCCGGCGCTCAGATCGGTACCGTCGCGCAGGCGCACATCCGCGTGGCCACCGGTGTGGCTGATGATGCGGACCGCCGTGTGCAGGCGCGGGCCCACCGTCCGTCCGGTCTCGACGGCCGTGCGGTAGCCGGCCGACAGACCGCCCAGATCGCGGGCGGTGGTGATTCCGGCGTCGAGGGTCTGGCGCAGCCGCGCGGCGGTGTCCAGGGTGACCAGGACCGGGTCGAGTTCCGCGCGGCGGCTCGGCGGCGAGCCCTGCGCGTAGGCGAGGTGGACGTGGCAGTCGAAGAAGCCGGGCAGTACGGTTCGGCCACCGGCGTCGACGACACGCACCGAGGAGTCGGTGCCGGCCGGGGGCTCGGTCGCGGCCGGTCCGGCGTAGGTGATGGTGCCCTGGGCATCGATGGTGACGACGGCGTCCTCCACGGGGGACGAGCCGGTGCCGTCGATGAGCCGGGCGTTGTGGATCCGCAGGGCGGTCCGCGTGGTCTCCGGGGTCGTGGCGGGGGTCATAGAGCGGGGTCACTCCTCCGTAGTGGATGCAGGCGAAGGGAGTGTGGAATGCAAAGAAAAACCTGGTGTGACGGTGCAGATTTCTCACCGGATTCCCTCGGCGTGCGCAGAGAAGCGCCGCCCCTGGGCGTGCAGGATTCTGCCGCGTCGGAAACCCCGGCGGAAGCCCCGGCGGGGTTTCCGCCGGGGACCGCTGCGGGGGCCTCCATGGAGCTCGACGAACTCGACCGGGGCGTCGTGCACGTCCTGCAGATCCATCCGCGGGCCCCGTGGACGCTCGTCGGCGAGGTGCTGGGGGTCAACCCGGTCACGGCCGCGCGGCGGTGGCACCGGCTGGAGGAGGCGGGCCTGGCCTGGGTGACCGCCTATCCGCGGCTGTCCAACTCGCGGATCGTGGTGACCGGCGTGGTGGAGATCGACACCGAGCCGGGCGTCGCGGAGGAGGTGGCGATGGCCATCGCCCGGGACCCGTCGGTGGCGAACATCAAGCTCACGGCGGGCGGCCGGGATCTGGTGGCGGCCGTGCAGGCGCGCAGCCTGGACGAGCTGGCGCGCGTCTCGACACTGCTGTTCCAGCGGACACCGGGGGTACGGGCGACACGTACGCACGTGTCGACGGGCGTCCCCACCGAGGGGAGCCGCTGGCGGCTGCGCAGCCTGGACGAGGCCCAGAGCGCGCGGGTCGAGGCGGCGGTGCCACCGTCCGTGCTGCCCGCGCAGGCGGCCGAGGGGCGCTGGGACGACCTGGACACGCGTCTGCTGGAGCTGCTGGGCACGGACGGGCGCATGTCGCTGGCCGACCTGTCGACGGCGACGGACACGAGCCTCACCACGGTGCGCCGCAGGCTGCAGTCGCTGCTCGCCGCCCGGCTGATCCTGCGCTGCGATCTGGCCCGTCCGCTGTCGGGATGGCCGCTGTCCGCCGTGTACTTCGCCTCGGTCCCGGGCCAGTACGTGGAGGAGACCAGCCAGGTGCTGTCCGGGGTGCGCGAGATCCGCTCGTGCGCGATCACCACCGGCCCGCACAACCTGGTGATCGACGTCTGGCTGCGCGATCTCCACGACGTGCACGCCTTCGAGGCCCACCTCTCGCGGCGGCTGCCCCGCCTCACCATCAGCGACCGCTCGGTGGTCCTGCGCACGGTCAAACACATGGGGCGGCTCCTGGACCGGGACGGCCGCTGCGTGGGCGTCGTTCCGCTCCGGCACCCCCAGGCGCCCCACCCCACCGTCGAAAACGTCACAACGAGTACATCGCCAGGAAATTGAGGAGCGCCTATATTTCATCTCCTCGTTCTGGTGGACACCCTCTCCGGGGAACGCGCCACCGAGGTGAGGAGGAAAAATCGTGACAACCGCAAGCTCCCACCGCGAACGCGAGGACGTCGCCGCAGGGGACGGGGAGCCTCCCAAGACGGTCCTCGGCAAGGTCGGGCTCATCCTGGGCGCTTTCCGGGACAACGACTTCTCGCTCAGCCTCACCGAGCTGACGGCCCGCACCGGGGTCGCGAAGGCCACCGTCCACCGCCTCTGCCAGGAACTGGTCGCCGGCGAACTCCTGGAGCGCGAGGGCTCCCACTACCGGCTCGGGCTGCAGCTGTACGAGATCGGCCTGCGCGCACCCCGCCAGCGGACCCTGCGCGAGGCGGCACGGCCGGTGATCGAGAACCTCGCGCAGAGCCTCGACAACGCCGTCACGCTGTGCGTGCCGAACGCGTCGGAACTGCTGTGCATCGAGAACGTCGGCGGGCACCGCAACCGGGCCAGGTCAAGCCCGGGCGGTCGGCACCTCCAGCTGCACAGCACCGCCGCGGGAAAGCTGACCCTCGCCATGCTTCCGGACCAGTACCCGCTGCCCGCGGTCGTGCCGCTGATGCTCCGCCGCACACCCCGCACCCTGACCGCGGCGCAACTCCCCGACGAGCTGGCCCGCATCAGGGAGCAGGGCTACGCGACGGAGATCGAGGAGCACCGCCCGGGCTATCTCGCCGTCGCGGTGCCCGTACGGGGCACCGACCGCCCGTACGCGGGTGCCCTGTCGGTGGTCGCTCCCACGGCGGGCAGCAACATCGCCCGGATGCTGGTGGCGCTGACCACGGCATCACACACGATCACCTCCCGGCTCACCGTCTTCGAGGCGTACCGCGCCCCGCTGTGACGAGGCGGGCGCCGCGACCGGGGACTTCGGCCACGGCTGCCGCTCCTGCACGAACCAGAGACAGGCGAAGGGCTACTGGCCGCCCGTCCGCAGCTCGGACTCGACCAGCCGGTACAGGTGCCGACGGGCGTCCTGTGTGCTCAGTTCGGGCGACTGGCGCAGCCGCTGGAGGGCCAGTCCGTCGGAGAGGGCGGCGAAGCGGACGGTGAAGCCTGCCGGGTCCGCACAGACGAACTCCCCGTCGGCGACGCCCCGTTCGACGAGGGCCCGGATCTGGCTGTGCCAGTCCTCGTACCGCTTGGCCTGGCCGCTCGCGAAGGCCCGCTCGGGGTCCTGGTCGCGGTCGCCCGCGCTCCAGTACTCGAACCACATGCGCCAGTGCCGGTCGGTGTCCTCGGTGAACAGCGCGTCGATCAGCAGCCGCAGCGCCTCACCGCTGCCGTCCGCCTCCTCGGCGGCCTCGTTCAGCACCGCGTAGTAGCGCTCGATGTGCAGCACCATCGCCTCGGAAAGGATCTCCTGCACGCTGCCGAAGTGGTACGTGACCGTACCCACCGACACCCCGGCCGCGGCGGCGACGTCCCGCACCCCCACCGACGCGTACCCGCGCTCGGCGATGAGCGGGACGGCCGCCTCCACGATGAGCCGTCGGCGCACCTCGGTGGGCTGACGGGTGCGGTCGGCGGCGGCGACGGCACGGCGGGGCGTCTTCGCGGCCTTCACGCCGACGTCCTCGGGGTGGTGCGGTGCCATACGCGCTCGACCACTGTCTCTCCGTCCGCCCGTGTCTCCATGCGACTGTCCATGATGAACTCCGTGGCCGTGGCCCGCAGCTCCGTACGCGTCATGATCTCAGCGTCCCAGTCGTCGCCGCGCCGCAGCCGGATCCTCCACTCGGAGACGGCCCGCGCCGACAGCGGATCGTCGGCCCGTATCCGGTACGTCTCTCGGGCGCTCTCCTCGTAGCGCAGCCCGTCCGGATAGACCCGCGACCCGCCGTAGTTGGGGTCGACCTCCAGCGTCCACTCGCCCTTCGCGACGTCGTACGTGACCAGCCGCTCCGGGGTCGCCTCGGCGGGCCGCTCGTAGGTGACGGGCAGCGGCGGCGCCTGCTCGGGCTCCTCGAAACGGATGGGCTCCCGGCCCTCCTCCTCGTCCGACGCGGGATCCCGTACGGGAAGGAGCAGGGCGCTGTCGGCCGGCAGCACGGTCAACCGACCGAGCTCGCCGTGCGGCCACACCCAGGGCCAGTACGTGTCGGACACGGCGACCCTGATGCGGTGGCCCGGCGGGAAGGCGTACCCGGTGCCGTTGAGCTCGAACTCCACGGTCTCGTACGTGCCCGGGGTCCACTCCACGACCCGGTCGCGCCCGTGCCTGCTCAGCAGGTTGAGGACGCCACGGGTGACGAGGGTGGACGAGCCGTCGGGCGCGACGTCGCAGACCCGGGCGACGACGTGGGCGCGCGGTGTCGCACTGTCGAGCCGGAGCCGGACGCGCGGGCGCCCCAGGATCTCCACCCTCCCGTCCAGCGGCTCGGAGTCGAAGCAGACCGAACGGCCGTCCTCCTCCCGCTGATCGGGCGGCAGATCGCTGGCGTTGCCGAAGGGGAAGAAGCGCCCGGCGTCGAGGCCGGTGTGCTGCGGAGACCGTACGAGGACGGGGCCGGCGGCGCCCCCGAGGGGCCGTTCGTCCCAACTGACGGATGGAGAGGGCCAGTTGTGGTCTCCCACCCAGCGCCCGGGCATCACGTCGTACGAAGTGGCGGGCGGGACCGGGTCGTTCAGCCAGGCGCGGAGCTTCGGCTCGCGCATGACGCCGGTGTCCTCGCCCTTCAGGTGCTGGTCCCACCAGCGCAGGGTCTCCTGGAGGAACCCGATCGCCGGGCCGGGCGGCAGCCCGCGGTCCGGATACTGATGCGACCAGGGCCCGACAATCCCCCGTACACGGTCGTCCGGCAGGTGTTCCACGAGCCGCAGCACGGTGTCGCGGTAGGGGTCGTTCCAGCCGCCGACGGCCAGGACCGCCGCGTCGATCGCCGTGTAGTCCTCGCAGACGCTGCCGTGCCGCCAGTAGTCGTCGCGCTGCTGGTGCGCCAGCCAGGTGTGCAGGAAGGGGTCGAGCGCTTCGAGGCGCTCACGCCACATCGGCAGCCAGCGGTCCTTCCCGACGCTCGTCGGGTCCGGCGGGCGGGCCGCGAACGCCAGCATCGTGCCCGCCCAGGCGAGCATGTCGATGCCGAGAACGGCGCCGCCCGTGTAGTGCACGTCGTTGTCGTAACGGTCGTCCGTCGAGCAGACCGTGACGATCGCCTTCAGCGGCTCGGGGGCGAGGGCGGCGACCTGGAGGGAGTTGAAACCGCCCCACGAGATGCCGAACATACCGACCTTGCCGGTGCACCAGGGCTGTTCCGCAAGCCAGTTGACGACGTCCACGCCGTCCGCGAGTTCCTGTGCGTCGTACTCGTCGCCGGGCGTTCCCTCACTGTCGCCGTGGCCTCGGATGTCCACGCGTACGGACGCGTAGCCGTGGCCGGCGTACCAGGGGTGGCGTTGGGCGTCGCGGGGGGCCGTCCAGTCGGTCTTGCGGTACGGGAGGTATTCGAGGAGGGCGGGCACGGGTTCTGCCTCGGCGTCGGTCGGGCGCCAGATTCGGGCGTGCAGGTGTGTCCGCCCGTCCCGGGTGGGGATCCAGACGTCCTCACGCGAGACCTGCCGGTCGTAGTGCTCGCGGTATTTCACGGGGCTCCTTGTGCGTGTGGCTTGCGGCGAGCGGTGGGTACGCCGGAGGGGCTGACTACCAGCCCGTCCGGCGTTTGAGGACGAGCGCGCCAGCGCGACAGCGGGGGTCTGGGGGCGCAGCCCCCAGGGACGGGACGGGTAGGGGCGGCGGGGGCGAAAACCCCTACCCCACCCCCTCCCACCGCCGAACCCGATGCCCATCCCCCCGGTCGATCCACAGATCGTCCGGCTCCGCGGCGTCGGCCCAGTCCTCGACACCGTCGACGACAGACCTCACCCCCGGCGACGGCTGAAGCACGGCAGCCATCAACTGCCGCGTATAGGGATGCCCGGGCGCGGAGAACACCGCGTCCGTGGGCCCCTCCTCCACCACAACCCCGTTCCGCAGCACGACAACCCGGTCGGCGAGCCCCCGCACGACCGCCAGGTCATGGCTGATGAACAGGCAGGCCAGATCCCGCTCCCGCCGCAGATCATCGAGCAGCCGCAGAACATCGGCCTGGACGGAAACGTCCAACGCCGTAGTGATCTCGTCCGCGATCAGCACATCCGGCTCACCCGCGAGCGCCCGCGCGATCCCGATCCGCTGCCGCTGCCCACCGGAGAGCTGCGCGGGCAACCGCTCGGCGAGGGCGGGCTCAAGACGTACGTCGGAGATGAGCTGCCGAGCCCGATCGGCGGCCTCCGCCCGCGTACCCACCGTGCCGAAGAACCGCAACGGCCGCCGCACCGCGTCACCGACCGAACGACGCGGATTCAACGACGTGTCGGCGTTCTGGAACACGAGCTGAACCCGCCGCCGGAGCGACAACGGCCGTTTCCCGGCGGGCCGGGCGAGGTCGCCCGACTCACCGTTGCCCGACCGGTCGCCCGCCCCGTGGGTCATCGTGCCGCCGGACGGAGTCCGCAGCCCCGCGAGAGCCCAGGCCAGCGTGGACTTGCCGCTGCCCGACTCCCCCACGAGGGCGAGGACTTCGCCGCGCCGGACGTCGAAGGAGACACCGTCCACGGCACGCGCGGACCCGTAGTCGATGGTGACGTCCCGCGCGGAGACGGCGACGGGAGCATCGCCGGAGACGGCGGCCCTCGGCCGCACCTCCCGCTCTCCCGCCGCGCCGACGAGAGCGAGCCCCTCGTCGTCGAGCCGCGGCACACTCGCCAACAGCCGTCTGGTGTAAGGGTCCTTGGGCGCGGTGAACAGCACGGCGGTGGGCGCGGCCTCCACCACCCGTCCGGAGCGCAGGACGGTCACCTCGTCGGCCATGTGCGCGACGACACCGAGGTCGTGGCTCACCAGTACGGCGGCGAGGCCGAGTTCGTCGCGGAGGGCTCCGATCAGGTCGAGGACACCACGCTGGGTGATGACGTCGAGCCCGGTCGTCGGCTCGTCGAGGACGAGGACCTTCGGGCGGGCGGCGATGGCCATGGCGATGGCGACGCGCTGCTGCTGGCCGCCGGAGAGCTCGTGCGGGTAGCGGCGGGCGAGTTCGGCGGGGCGGGGCAGCCGGACCTGTTCGAGGAGGTCCACGACGGGAACGTCGCCCCCCGCCTCCGCGATCTGCCGTCCGATCCGCATGGAGGGGGTGAGCGCTTGGCCCGCGTTCTGCGCGACGATGGCCACGGTCCCGCCCCGCAGGCGCCTCAACTCCCTTGCGGGCAGGGCGAACACGTCGGCCTCGTCGACCCACACCGAACCGCCCGTGACCCGCGACCCGTGCCTCAGGTGCCCCAGCAGCGTCGCCGCGACGGTCGACTTGCCGCTGCCCGACTCGCCGACCAGCGCGTGGGTCTGCCCGGGGAACACGTCGAGGGACACCTCACGCACCACGGTCACATCCTGGCCGCCCGAACGATAGGCCACGGACAGTGCGTCCACCGACACGATCGCGGTCATCAGGACCCCTCCCTTGTCCGGTCGACGCCCCACGCCTTGGACAGGCCGTCGGCCGCGAGGTTGAGCCCCACCACGAATGTGGCGAGGGCGATGATCGGTGCGAGGCTCGCCATCGGCACGACGGTGATGGCGGTGCGGTTCTCGGCGACCATCAGGCCCCAGTCCGGGGTGGGCGGATCGGCGCCGAAGCCGAGGAAGGACAGCGAGGAGATCAGCAGTACGACCCAGGAGGCCCGCATGGCGAACTCGACGCAGACGACGTCGGTGATGTTCGGCAGGACCTCGCGTCGGAGGATCGCCCACGTGGACTCGCCCCTGGCCCGCGCCGCGGTGACGTAGTCGTTGGGCACGACCGCCAGCGCGGCGCCGCGCACGACGCGTACGACCTGTGGGACGTACACGACGGCGATCGCGAGGACGATGACCGCGGGGCCCGTGCCCAGCGCGGTGACGATGACCAGCAGCGCCAGGACCGGCGGCACGGAGAGGACGGCGTCGAGGACCCGGCCCAGCACGTCGTCGAACCAGCCGCCGCGCAGGGCCGCGGCGCATCCCACGACCGTGCCGATCAGCAGCGTCACGAGGGTCGCGGCGACGGAGACGCCGATGGCGTACCGGCCGCCGTACAGGACGCGTGCCAGTACGTCACGGCCGTACTGGTCGGTGCCCGCCCAGTGTTCCCCGCTCGGTCCGAGCAGCGCCTGGTCGGCGTTGTTGGCGATGGGGTCGTACGAGGTGAGGACCGGTGCGAGCAGTGCGACCAGGACGTGGACGGCCACGATCGCGAGGCCGATGGTGGCCGCCCGCGAGGAGCGAAGCGTTCGCCAGGCCCGGGCCACGGCGGAGGGTGGTGCCACGGGAACGGCGGGTGCCGGCGCCGGGGTGTCGAGGGTGGTCATCGGGTCCTCCCGCGCGTACGGAGCTTGGGGTTGAGGGCCATTGCGCCGAGGTCGGCGGCGAGGTTGCAGACGACGTACACGACCGCGCTGATCAGTGCGATGGCCTGGATGACGGGCAGGTCCCGGTTCTGCACGGAGGCGAGCATCAGCTTGCCGATGCCCGGATAGTTGAAGACGTTCTCGACGACCGCGACCCCGCCGGCCAGCCAGGCGACGTTCAGCGCGATGACGTGCAGCGTCGGAAGCAGGGCGCTGGGCAGCGCGTGCCGGGTGACGACCCGCCAGGTCGACAGACCCTTGAGGCGGGCCGTGGTGACGAACTCGCCGGCCATGACGTCGATGACGGAGGTGCGGGCCATCCGGACGATGTACGCGGCCATGACGACGGCGAGCGCGAGAGCGGGAAGCCATACGGCGGGCATGAGTTGACCGACGCTCGCCTCGGGGCCGTACAGGACGACCGCGGGGAACCACGGCAGGGCGACCGAGAAGCAGAGCACCAGGACGGTGGCGACGACGAACTCGGGGACGCTCATCCCGATCAGGCTGACCGTGGAGATCAGATGGTCGGGCCAGCGGTCGCGGTACAGGCCGGCGAGGATGCCGAGGACGATCGAGCCTGTGACGGCGAAGAGGACGGTCACCAGGGCGATGAGCGCGGAGTTGCCGAGGTACAGGCCGACTTCGCCGCCGACCGCCTTGCCGGACACGAGCGAGAGGCCGAAGTCGCCGTGCAGGGCGCCACCGATCCAGTCGATGTACCGCTCCCAGGCGGGCTGGTCGAGCTTCAGTTTCTCGCGGAGGGCGGAGACGGCGTCCGGGGTCGCGTCCTTGCCGAGGACCTGGGTGGCGACGTCGCCGGGCAGGGCCTGTACGGCGAGGAAGACGAGGACGGAGGAGAGGAAGAGCGTGCCGATGGCGGCGCCCGCTCTGCGGGCTATGAAGGAGAACATGCTCAGGCCCCCTTCAGACCGATGCCGAGGTAGTCGAACTCGAAGCCGTGCTCGGCGTATCCGCGTACCTTGCGCGAGATTCCGACGAGCCGGTCGGCGAACATCGGGGTCATCGCCCCGCCCTTCTCCATGACGAAGGTCTGCGCCTCGCCGTACAGTTCGCGCCGCCGCTCGTCGTCGGTCTCCTGCCGGGCCCGGTCGAGCAGCGCGTCGAACGCCTTGTCCGACCAGGCGGTCTCGTTGTACGAGGAGCCGCTGCGGAAGACCTGGGTGAAGAGCTGGTCGACCGGTCTGCCGGTGTACCAGTAGGTCGCCATGAGCGGCTTCTTCATCCAGATCTGCGTGTAGTACGAGTCCGCCGAGGCCGTCTTCACCCGGATCCGGATCCCGGCCCGCTTGGCCGAGTCCTGGTAGGCGAGGGCCATGGGCGTGAAGACCGGGTCGTACGACGAGGTGTAGAGGTCGACGGTCAGGCCCTCGTGGCCCGCCTTCTTCAGCAGGTACCGGGCCTGTTCCGGGTCGTGCTTCGGGTGCGCGGTGATGTGCGCGGGGTCGCTCGGCGGCACCGGGTTGTCCCAGCCGGCCGTGCCCGCGCCCTGCAGCGCGACCTTCACCACGTGGTCGGGGTCGTAGGCGAGCTTCATCGCCTGCCGGACGCGCACGTCGGTGAAGGGCTTCTCCGTCGTCAGCATCGGCAGCACGTACCACTGGGCGTTCTCGACGCGGGCGATCGTGGCGCGGTCGGAGGCGGCGACGACACGGGCGGTCGCGAAGTCCAGGTTGGTCTGCGAGAGGAGGTCGACCTGCCCGGCGAGCAGGGCGTTGGAGCGGGCCGACATGTCGGCGACGGAGTAGAAGTCGATGGCGTCCAGGACCGGGCGGCCCGCCCAGTGGTCCTCGTACGCGGCGATGCGGCCCGGGCCCGCGGGGGTGAACGACTCCAGCTTGAAGGGGCCGGTGCCGATGCCCGTGCGGCCGATGCCGCGGGCGCTGCCGTCGGGGATGACATAGCAGTTGTAGTGCGTGAGGAGGCTCGGGAACTCCGCGTTGGGGGTCTTGAGCTGCACCACGAGCGTGCGGGCGTCGGGAGTGCGCAGCTTCTCGGGGTCGATGAGCGGGGCGAGGACGGCCGCCTGCGGGGACGCGGTCTCCTTGGCGAGGATGTGGCGCAGGGTGTACGCGGCGTCGGCGGAGGTGAGTTTCCGCCCGTCGTGGAAGGTGACGCCCGCGCGGATGCGGAAGGTCCAGGTGCGCGCCTTGGCGTCCGGTTCCCAGGACTCGGCTAGGTCGGGCACCAGGTCGCCGTTGGCGCCGACGCGGACCAGGCGGTTGTAGAGGGCGCCCAGGTACTCGTACGCGGACAGGGCGCTCGCCGGGTCGAGGGTCTCGGCGTCGGAGGCGGGCGGCCGGGCGATGCGGAGGGTGCCGCCGCGGTCGGGGGTGCCCCCCTTCGCGCCCGTGGGCAGCGCGGGGGCGGCCGAGGCCCCCGTGCAGCCGGTGAGCAGCCAGGACGCACCGAGTGACGCGGCGCCCGCCGTGGCCGCGGCGAGGACGGAGCGCCGTCCTGGGTGGTGGATGTCGGGCATGGACCGACCGTCCCTCTCGCTATTCGTTCAGCGGAACGATTGAGTGAAGTGCGTGAACGATAACCAGCCGACGGCTCCGCGCCAACCCTCGGAACGCGGAAATTAACCGTGGAAACCGAGCCGTTACCCGGCCCGGGGAAGCCCGGACCCGTCAGGCGTCGGCGATCGGAGCAAGGGAGGAAAGCGCTTCCGGCTCGTCCCCGTCACCCACGCCCATGGCCCGGAGTGCGAGGCCCCGCGGCGCGCGGACAGCACCCTGAGGCTGAGGAAGGTGCCCGACTCCGGGCTGTGCCCGGACCTGCTCAACGGACGTTTCGCCTCGCCGGCCTGGGTGTTCCCGAACGTGATCGGGGTGCTGTTCCTGACCGCGGCGGCGCTGGTCTCGGGCGGCAGCGGCCGGCCGTCGCGCGGGCTCTCATCCGCAATCCGCGGCTGCTCGTCCTGGACGAGGCGACGTCCGCGCCGGACACGCGGTCGGAGGCGCTCGCGCGGCAGGCGCCGGCGCGGCTCACGCGGGGGCGCACCACCTCCGTGGTGGCGCACCGGCTGTCCACGATCCGGGGTGCGGACCGGATCGTGGTGATGGGGGACGGTGCCGTGCGGGAGACCGGGTCGCACGAGGATTGCTGCGGCGCGGGGTGCGTACACCGCACTGCACGGCGGCCGGCTCACCTGAGCCGGTGGGGCCCGGTGAGGCACGGTGGGGCACGAAAACTCACCGGCCCCGGTGGGGCATGACACCGCCGGGGCCGGTGGAACGCAAGGCCTCACCCTGGCCGGTGGGGCGGGAGGTGGCCGGCCGCCCCACCGGCCACCGTGCCGGTCGCGTCACTCGCCCGCGTATGCCTTCTCCAAGGCGGCGACGTCGATCTTGTGCATCTTGAGCATGGCCTGCATGGCCCGATCCGCCTTCTGCTGGTCCGGGTCGCTGATCATCTCGACCAGCCTGGCGGGGGTGACCTGCCAGGAGACGCCGTACCTGTCCTTCAGCCAGCCGCAGGGGCCTTCCTCGCCGCCGCCCTCGGTGAGCGCGTTCCAGTAGAAGTCCACCTCGGCCTGGTCGTCACAGCGGATCTCGAAGGAGATGGCCTCGTTGAACTTGAACTGCGGGCCGCCGTTGAGGGCGTAGAACTTCTGGCCGTTGGCCTCGAACTCGACGGTGAGTACGGAACCGGGCTCGCCGTGCCCCACCTCGCTGTAGCGGAGGATCGCGCCGATGCGGGAGTTCTTGAAGACCGACACGTAGAAGTTCGCGGCCTCCTCCGCCTGGCCGTCGAACCAAAGGCACGTGGTGAATCCGTCGGTGGTCATGGGTACCTCCTGAAGCGGGAACGCTGTCACCTGTGTAGACGGATCCTCGGGCGAAAACTCATCGGTGGCCCGGAAAGCCGGTCCGGGTGGGTGACGCCAGGGGTCTGAAGCCCGGCCGTCACGCCGGCCGAGGCGACCGTCCCGGAGGGCATGATCAACGGGTTCCTGGGGAGCCACGGAGTGTTCGGGGCCGCGGCCGGGCCGCCCGAAGGCGCAGGCGTCCCGGGCGTGTGAATCCCGAGGTGGCGGTGGTACGGGGAGGACGGGCGGTCGGCCCGCTCGTCGAGCCCGGCGGCCCGCCCTCATGACCGCCCGACCGGCCGGTGACCACGGCTTTTATTCACACGACCGGATGCCGGTGCCGAACTAGCATGGCCCGCCATGACCTCCCCGCACGACGACACCATCGAGCCTTTCGTCCTCGACATCCCCCAGTCCGACCTCGACGATCTGCACGCACGCCTCGACCTCACCCGCTGGCCGGACGAACTGCCGGGCGTGGGCTGGGAGTACGGGGTCCCGCGCGACTATCTGACGGAGTTGGTGCGGTACTGGCGGCACACGTACGACTGGCGGGCGGCCGAGGCCCGGCTCAACGAGTGGCCCCAGTTCACGACGACCATCGACGGGACGAACGTCCACTTCGCGCACATCCGCTCACCCGAACCGGACGCGACGCCGCTGATCATCACCCACGGCTGGCCGGGCTCGATCGTCGAGTTCCTCGACGTGGTCGGACCGCTGACCGATCCGCGCGCGCACGGCGGTGATCCGGCCGACGCGTTCCACGTGGTGCTGCCGAGCATTCCGGGGTTCGGTCTGTCGGGGCCCACGCGGGACGCGGGCTGGGAGCTCAGGCGGGTCGGCGCCGCGTTCGCCGAGCTGATGGACCGGCTCGGCTACCGGCGCTTCGGCGCGCAGGGCGGTGACTGGGGAGCGGGGATCTCCCGTGAACTCGGCCGTGCCTTCCCCGACCGGCTGATCGGCGTCCATCTGAACCTCCTGCCGGGCGCCCACGCGAGCACCGAGCCGACCGCCGAGGAGCTGGCCGCGCTGAGCCCGCGGGAACGTGAGAACACGCTCGCCTCGTGGCGGCGCAACGAGGAGTGGACCCGCGAGCGACTGGGGTACGCCGCCGTCCAGATGACCCGGCCGCAGACCCTGTCGTACGGGCTCACCGACTCACCCCTCGGCCAACTCGCCTGGATCGTCGAGAAGTTCAAGGAGTGGACGGACTCGAAGGACCGTCCCGAGGACGCCGTGGACCGGGACCAGCTGCTCACGAACGTGATGCTGTACTGGCTGACGGGGACGGCGGGTTCGTCCGCACGGATCTACTACGAGCGGGCGCACGCGGACGGTTGGGGCGAACCAGTGCGGCCGTCGACGGCGCCCACCGCGCTCGCCGTCTTCCCCTGGGACAACTTCATCCCGCTGCGGCATGTCGCGGACCGCACGGAGAACATCGTGCGGTGGACGGAGTTCGACCGGGGCGGGCACTTCGCGGCGATGGAGGAGCCGGATCTGCTCATCGGGGATGTCCGGGCGTTCTTCCGTGAGCTGCGGCAGGACCGAAGTGGCGGCGGCGACCGGAGCGTTCGGGTCGGCGGCACGGCATGACGCGTTCACGGCATGGCATCTTCGACGAGGACGCCGAGCTGTACGACCGGGCGCGGCCCTCCTATCCGCCCGCCCTGGTCGAGGAGTTGGCCACCCACGTGGGGCTGGACGCGACCAGCCGGGTCCTCGAATTCGGCCCCGGGACCGGCCAAATGACCGTGCCCCTCGCCGAGTTGGGCTGTCACGTCACCGCCGTGGAGCTGGGTCCGTCGATGGCGGCGGTGGCGCGGCACAACCTGCGGGCCTTCCCGCGTGCACGCGTCGAGGTGGCCGAGTTCGAGCGATGGCCGCTGCCCCGGGAGCCGTTCGACCTGATGGTGGCCGCGACGTCGTTCCACTGGCTCGACCCCGCGACGCGACTGACCAAGGTGGCGGAAGCGCTTCGCCCGGACGGAACGCTCGCCCTCGTCACCACGCACCACACGGCGGGCGGCAGCCGCAACTTCTTCGTCGAGGTACAGGACTGCTACGAGCGCTGGGATCCGGCCACACCCCCCGGCCTGCGGCAGTCGACCGACGCCGAAACCACCACGGACACAAGGGAGTTCGAGGCGCTCGGCCGGGTCGAGTCGCTCCGGTTCCCACAGGAGATCACGTACACCACCCAGGCCTACATCGACCTGCTGCTGACGTACTCGAACCACCGCGCGCTGGAACCGGCCGCCCGCAGGGGCCTGTTGGACGGCATCCGTGAGCTGATCGACACCCGCCACGGAGGCAGCGTCACGAAGCGGTACCTGCACGAGCTGATCCTGGTGCGACGGGGCGGGAGCCACTGACCGACGCGTCGGGGCCTACTGGCCGACGCGTCCGTCGATGCGCTCCCGGAGGAAGTCCGCGTGGCCGTTGTGCCGCGCGTACTCCGCCATCACATGCACCAGCACCACACGAAGCTCGATCAGTTCGTCGCCGTTGGTGCCGGTGACGTCGAAACCGGGCGCCTTCTCCACGAAGCGTTCCGCGAACGCGACCTGGGTCCGCCAGTTGTCCCACGCCTCCGCGACGGCCTCGGGGTCGGGCACGGCGCCGTTGAAGTCCGCGTTCGGGTCGTCCTCGGTGCGGTAGAGCCGCGGCACGTCCTCACCGGCCATGACCCGGCGGAACCAGGTGTGCTCCATCTCGGCGAGGTGCCGCACCAGCCCCAGCAGCGACAGGTTGGACGGCTCCACCGAACGCCGTGCCATCTCCTCGGCGTCGAGCCCGGCGCACTTCATCTCCAACGTCAGCCGCATGTCCCGCAGATACCCGACAAGCGCGGCCCGCTCCCCCACGAACGCCTCATCGGTCCGCGGGTCCTCATCGGGGTGGACGAACATGTCCCACCATCCGAAGCTCCGCTCGGGCCGCGCATGCTCCGCCGACCCCGAGTCTTCCGGGTCAAGTGTGTCCGCCATACGCGCGAGCATCGGGTACGCGCGGAAGATCCGCCACCGCTTTTCCACTCGCCCCACAGGTGTTGACCACCAGGGGCCGCCTCGCCGTCGCCCGTGGAAACTCCCGTACAACCCTTGGGCCCCATCCGGTGTCAAACACGGCGCCGGACAAGGAACGGGCCCTTTCCGGACACCCCCGCGCTGCCCGGCCGTCCTTTTCGTCAGGAGCCGAATCATGCGCAAGAACCGTTCCACCGCTCTGGCCGCGGCGTCATTTCTTCTCGTGGCCGGTCTGGGGATCGCCGCCGCCCCGTCCGCGTACGCCGGAACGCCGGGCGGTACGCACGCCGACGACCGGAACAGCGACTTCAACGGCGACGGGTACGAAGATGTGCTGGTGGGTGCGCCCGGGGCGACCGTCAGTGGCAAGAAGGGCGCCGGTCTCGTGACCGTGCAGTACGGCTCGTCGAGGGGCATCGGGACGAGCAAGGTGGCGCGGTTCAGCCAGTCCACGGCCGGTGTCGCGGGTGCCGCCGAGGCGGGGGACGCCTTCGGCAAGGCGGTCGCGACCGGTGACCTGGACGGCGACGGGTACGACGACGCGATCGTCGGTATCCCCGGCGAGGACCTCGGGACGCTCGCCGACGCGGGTGGCGCGGCGATTCTGTGGGGCTCGAAGGCGGGGCTCACCGGGGCCGCGAGCGACTGGCTGGAGACTCAGGAACCCGCCGCGGGCGAGCGGTTCGGCGTCGGGCTCGCCGCGGCGCACTTCACGGACGAGACGCCGGGCGACCTGCTCGTCGTGCTCGACCACTACGACCTGGAGCTGTTCAGCTACGGCACCGCCGCACCCAGCTCACGGAAGGAACTCCAGGAGCGGTCGTCGACCCCGCTCTCCGCACGGGCCCAGCAGCGCCACATCCTGCCCAAGTCGCTGACCACGGGCGACTACGACGACAACGGCTACGCCGACCTGGTCGTCTCGGGCGTGACCGTCGGCGACGAGTCCGGCCACGGGTGGTCCACGTACCTGTCCGGCAACGCCGACGGGCTCAAGTACGAGCGGGATGTGCGCGGTGGCACGGAGGCCGCGTCCGGGGACATCAACAACGACGGCTACGACGACCTGGTGACCGGCGAGCCGAACTCCCCCGACGACGGCGGCGAGACCCTCACCGGCGGGCTGGTCGGGGTGCGCTACGGCGGCGAGAACGGCCCCGCGGACGAGGTCCAGTGGTGGACGCAGGACTCCCCCGGCGTCCCCGGCACCGCCGAGCGCGGCGACGGCTGGGGCACGGACCTCTCGGTCGCGGACACGGACGGCGACGGGTACGCGGACGTGGCGATCGGCGCCGCCGGCGAGGACATCGGCACGGTCGCCGACGCGGGCGCGGTGTGGGTGCTGCGCGGCGCGTCCGCCGGGCTGACCGCGACGGGCGCGAAGTCCTGGGACCAGGACTCCGCCGACGTGTCCGGCGTCCCCGAGAAGGGCGACAAGTGGGGCGGCCAGGTCCGTCTCACCGACCCCGACAGGGACGGCCGCTTCGGACTGCTGGCCTCGGCGCCCGGCGAGAACGCCGGTGACGGGTTCGTCTGGGTGATGTCGGCCGGCGCGGGCGGCATCACGGCTTCGGGCTCCTGGACGTACGGCGCCGAAACTCTCGGCACGCCCCACCTGGGCGCGGCCTTCGGCGCGGCGATCGACGAGTAGTCCGCCGGAGCGGACCGGCGCTCAGAGCCCCGGGGAGGTCGCGGCCGACTCCGGGGCACTGTTGCTGGCGGCGGACTCCGTCGTGACGTCGGCCGACGCCGGGTCGGAGGTCTCCGCCGACGGGGGCTCGGACGAGGGCGACTCGGTCTCCGGGGACGGTGACGGGGGTGTCGCCGAGGACGTCTCCGGGCAGGGGCTCGCCGAACCGTCGGGCGGCGCGGTCCCACCGGGAGGCACGGACACGCACGGTGAGGCGGAGCTCGGCGACAGCGAACTCTCGGACGGCGAGGGCCGGTCCGTCGGCGGGTCCGTCTTCTGGTCCTTGTCCCCGGTGTCGCCCTTGTGCCGCTTGAACCAGTCGCCGCTGTCCGGGTCGAAGATCACGAAGACGTTGATGACCTGGGTCGCCGGCGCGACCACCACGACGTTCGACGGCCGGTACGACGGCCAGGAGTCGCCTGTCTGCTTGGGCGTGGACTTCAGCGCGACCGGCGGCGTCAGCGGATTGCCGCATGCGCACCGCACCCTCGGCACACCACGGTCGTCGACGAGGACGGCGGTACCGGCCTGCAGGACCGCCTGGTAGCTGGTGGCCTTGCCGTCGCGGTAGCCGTGGTTGGTGACGCGGGTGTCCATCCGCAGCTGTACGGGGGTGAGCGAGCGCAGATACGCGGGCACGCCGGACGGCTGCAGGCCCAGGACCGAGGCGAACGCCTGGTTCTTGGCCGGGGCCTTCTGGAGCGCGGAGATCTGCTTCTCGACGTCGCAGCTGGCCACCTTGCGCGTACCGCCGTAGAGGCCGGGCGCCGAACCCTCCACGCCCCGCGTGACGTTGCCGGACTCGGCGGTCTCCGTCGGCGAGGGCGTCACGGGCGGAGCGGAACTGTCCGCCGCGGTCGACTCGGTGAACGGGTCGGGGCCCGACTTGCCCGCGGCCTGGAGGAAGACCTCGCCGCCGCCCGCGCCCGAGGTGCCACCGTCCGAACGGGTGAAGACGACGACCAGGGTGACGGCGACGACGATCGTGGCCGCGATGACGGCGACGCGTGGGGCCGACTGCCACCAGGCCCGGTCGGGTCCCTTTCCGGGGCCCTGCCCCGGCTCGCCCGGACCGGACGGCCCTCCGGGACCGCCTGGACCATCGCCGGACGGACCCGACGGACCTAAGGGACCCGACGGCCCGGAAGGACCGCCGCCCGATCCGCCGCCCGAAGGGCCCGACGGACCCGAGGGACCGTGGTCGCCCGGAGGCGGCGGCGTGGGGCTCGGCTGGGTCGGCCCCGACAAGGGGCCGGAGGGCGGACCTGTGGGGCGACCGGACGACGGCGGTTCGACGCTCACGAGCTCTTCTTCCCGGCGTAGGGATCATGCGGCACTTCTTACGTTTCATGCCGCTTTCTGCCACAACGAGCCCATTGTGTGCTCCGGTCCCGTGCCGCCCGCAAGCCGACGCGGTCGGCCCTCTCGGCGGGCGCGCTGCCGAAGGCCTGCTTAGCGTGGGCAGGGTGAGCCTCCAGACAGTCCCTGACCAGGCAGTGGCACGGCACGGCTGGGTCCACGCCCTGGTGACGGTGCTGGCCGCGCTGATCGCCATGATCGTGGTCGCCGCGCTCGGCCTGTGGGCCGCCGGGGCCGCCGACCTGCCGGACGGCGCGTTCACCCGGGTCGTCGCGGCCACCGTGGTGGTGGCGGTCGGCGGCTCGATCGAGCTCACCGGAGACGCCGGGGCGATCGCCGAGACCAAGGCGGGGCTGGCGGTCACTCCCCTGTCCGTCACCCTGACCGGAGTCCTGGTCGTCGCCGCCGGATTCCTCCGGCCGCTGCGCCATCGGGCCGTCGCGGGTGCCCGCGAACTGGCCGGCTGGGCCGCCAGGATCGCCGTCCTGTGGCTCCTCGCGCTGACCGGTCTGGCGCTGTCGGCCCGCCAGACCTTCGCGATCTCGCTCGGCGAGGGCACGCTCTCCGACGTCGGCGACATCTTCGGGGCCTCGTCGCCACGGGTCGGCTTCAAGGCCGACGTGCCGGTGACGCTGGCCTTCGGCCTGCTGTGGCTGGCGGGCGTCCTCGTCATCGCGCTGCTCGTCTCGCCCAGGGCCCCACTCCCGCCCCGCCTGCTGCGCTTCCAGGAGTCGGTACGACCGGCTGCGTACGCCATGGTCGTGCTGCTGCTCGCCTTCGTCGCCCTGGGAGTGGTCATCGCACTGGTGGTGGCGGTGACGCGCGGTCGTGCGCCGGAAACGCTCGCCGTGGTTCTCCTGGGGCTGCCGAACCTCGTCTGGCTGGTCTTCACGATCGGTCTCGGCGTCTCCTGGGAGGGGCATGTCGAGGGTCCGTTCGGACTGCCGATGCCGAAGGTGCTGGACAGCGTGCTGCGGACGCCCGACCTCTCGACCCTCAACCTGCGCACGCTCTCCGAACAGGACGGGAGGGTGTGGTGGCTCGTGGTCGTCGACGCCGTGCTGCTGCTGGCCGTCGCGTTCCTGATGGCCAAACGCTCACCGGCCCGGATCCGGGCCTGGCAGCACGCCGTGCACATGGCGGTGGCGCTCGCCCTCACGGTGCTCACGGTCTGCCTCATCGGCCGGATCGACGCGCACTACGGCCTGTCGCTGCTCGGCATCGGCGACGTCGGCGGCGGCCTGTCCGGTGAACTCTTCCTACGACCACAGCTGTGGGGTGCGATCGGCTTCGCCCTGCTCTGGGGCCTGGTCACGGGCTTCCTGGGCGCACTGCTCGCCTCTCGGGTACGCCACCGCGGCGAGGTGGAGAACCCGAAGGCCTGATGTCAGTGGGGCGTACTACGGTACGCACCCATGATCGAACCAGACTTCCTGCGCACCACCCGAACGGCCTACGACGCCGTGTCCGCCCTGTATGCCGAGCTCTTCGCCAACGGTCTGGAGGACCATCCACTGGACCGGGCCATGCTCATCGCCTTCGCCGACCTCGTGCGGGCCAACGGCGGCGGTCCGGTCGCCGACCTCGGCTGCGGACCGGGCCATGTGACCGGGTTACTCCATTCGTTCGGGCTGGACGCCTCGGGCGTCGACCTGTCGCCGGAGATGATCGCGATCGCCCGGGACGCCCATCCGGAGCTGCGGTTCGAGGTGGGTTCGATGATGGCCCTGGACCTGGCGGACGACAGCCTCGGCGGTGTCCTGGCCCGCTACTCGATCATCCATACCCCACCGGAACAACTGCCGCGGGTATTCGCCGAGTTCCACCGGGTCCTCACCCCCGGCGGCCACCTGCTGCTCGCCTTCCAGGCCCACGACGACCCCTCGGAGCTCGCCGAGTCCTTCGACCACAAGGTGGCACTCGCCTACCACTGGTCCCCGGACCGCGTGGCCGCGCTGCTGAGCGATATGGGTTTCACCGAGACGGCCCGCCTACGACAAGTGGCCCCGCCGGATGCCGAACGGCAGTTCCCGCAGGCTCACTTGCTGCTCAGCAAGGTCTGACATCAGCGCCCCGTCAGGGGCGCGGGGAACTGCGCGACCAGCCCACCACAACCCGCACGAACCCACCGGTCCAAGCAGGCACTCACCCCGCCGAGCCTGGAAACACGGGCCGCGCCCACCCCGGTGGCTCTGGCGGCGGCCCCGGACGCCGAGGCGTGTCCGCGACACGCATATCCACCTGCGTGGGCGCATGACCGGCGGCCACCGCGCCTGTCGCCGCCGCGCGCAGCGCGGTGACGAAGGCGAGGCACGACTCGTACCGGTCGTCGGGACTCTTGGCGAGGGCCTTCGCCAGGACCCCGTCGACCGGCTCGGCGAGTTCGGGCCGCTGTGAGGTCAGCGTGGGCGGCTGATCGTACTGGTGGGCCCACAACAGGGCCATGTCGTCGTCCCGTTGGAAGGGCGGATGGCCCGTCAGCGTCTCGTGGACCACGCACGCGAGGCTGTAGACGTCACAGCGGCCGTCGACCGGACGCCCGGAGATCTGCTCGGGCGCAACGTAGTCGAGCGTGCCGACGAACTGGCCGACGGTCGTGAACCCGGTCAGGGACAGCGACTTCTTCGTCAGGCCGAAGTCGGTGAGGTAGACGTGCTCGGGATGGTCGCTGTCCGTGCCCGCCGCGACCAGGATGTTGCCCGGTTTGACGTCCCGGTGGACCAGGCCGTGGTCGTGGGCGGCGTCGAGCGCGGACGCCACCTGGATGGCGATACGGGTGGCGTCCGCGATCGCCAACGGGCCCTCGCGGTCCAGGAGATGGCGCAGGTCGCGACCGGCGACGTACCGCATGGCGATGTAGAGGACGCCGTCCGTCTCGCCCGCCTCGAAGACCGGCACGATGTGCGGGTGGTCGATCGCGGCGGCCACCCGTGACTCGTGCGTGAAGCGTTTGCGGAAGGTGTCGTTGCGGGCCAGTTCCGGGGCGAGCAGTTTCAGGGCGACCGTGCGGTCCAGGCGCAGGTCCTTGGCCCGGTACACGACGGCCATGCCGCCGCGGCCGACCTCGCGCTCGATCCGGTAGTCGGCGATCTGCTTGCCGATCAGGTCGGAGGGCCGCCCCGAGTACAGGCTCGTGTCGTGCGGCATCAGCCGTCACCGTCGCCCGTGACGAACCGGGTGGGGGCGTGGCCGCGATCGCCCTCGGTCTCGGGCGGTTCCGGACCCGTGTCGCCCACGACCTGCGTCGGTTCGGGACCCGTGTCGCCCACGATCCGCGTCGGTTCCGGATCCGTGTTCCCCACGGCCTTCGTCGGTTCCGGCCCGATGCCCGGCACGACCTGAGTGGGCTCGGGGCCGCCCGACGCGGGCGGCTGGGGCCGGGCCGCGGCAGGTGGCTCGGGTCCGGCCTCGTCATGGGGCCCCGGTCCGTCCTTGACCGGCTTCGGTGTCGCGTACGTGCTCAGCCGGTTGCCGTCGCAGTACACCCAGCGCTCGTGCTCGGCCTCGTAGAGCCACACGGCCTCCCCCTCGACGACGATCCCGACCCGCATGCCCTGCGTACGGCCGTGGAACTCCTCCCCGTCGAGGCGTCCGGCCGCCAGTTCCTCGACCGTCTGCCGGTAGCGGCCGACCGTCTCCTCGACGCGGGCCAGCAGGGGACGCGGGTCGGCGGTACGAGCGAGGGGCTGTCCGGCGGCCGGCGGCTCCTGCGGTACGGCGAGCAGCAGACGGCCGTCCACCCACGCCGACCAGCCGTTGGCGCACAGGACGTGCCCCCAGTCACCGCGCCGCTCGACGAGCCGGACCGGCAGGAGCGCGTCGAGCGCCACGGTGGGCCGGGTCGGGTCCGGGGCCTCCCAGGCCGGCAGGCCGTCCTGCGGGACCACGTGGGTGGGGCGGAAGTCCTCGGTCGTCGTCATCGCGCCTGCTTCCTGCGGGCTACTTCCGCATGACTTCGGGTTCGTGCCGCCTCAGCAGCCGGGCGACCAGATAGCCGAAGAGGGCCGAGAGGACGACGAGCATGCCCATGTTGAGCAGCCACACGCCCACCGAGTGCTTGAACAGCGGGTCGGCGGTCAGGTCGCCCGGGACGAGCCGGGCAAGGCCGATGGTGCCCGCCATGGCGCCGAGCGCCCAGCGGGACGGCACCAGCCAGGACAGCTGCTCGATGCCCGGGACGCCGTCGAGCTTCAGCAGGGCGCCGCAGAACACGACCTGGACGATGGCGAGGAGCACGAGCAGGGGCATCGTGACCTCCTCCTTGCGCACCAGGGCGGAGACGAGGAGGCCGAGCATCATGGCGGTGAAGGAGAGCAGGGCGACGGCGACCGTGATCTCGACGAGGGGCGACATGAGCACGCCCTCGCCGCCGGGCGCGTTGAGGTCGACGCCGAGCAGCGCCACCAGGGTCAGTACGACGGCCTGGAGGACGGTGATCGTGCCGAGGACGACGACCTTGGACATCAGGTACGCCGATCTGGAGAGGCCGACAGCTCGTTCTCGCTGGTAGATCACCCGTTCCTTGACCAGTTCGCGCACGGCGTTGGCCGCGCCGGTGAGGACTCCGCCGACGCAGAGGATGAGCAGCGCGTTCATCGCCGTCTCCTGCGTCAGCTTGCTGCCGGCCAGGGCCCGGGCCATGGCGCCCATGACGAACGGCAGGGCGATCATGATGGCGAGGAACGTCCGGTCGGCGCTGAGCGCTGCCGCGTACCGGCGCACGAGCGTGCCCAGCTGGGAACCCCAGCTCTGCGCCTTCGGCGGGCGGACAACCGTGCTCGGGGCCGGAGCGGCCTGGCCCATGTGCGGCTGGGCGGTGGAGTTGACGATGTACTGGCGGTGCTGGAGTGACGCCAGGTAGTCGCCGGCCCAGTCCCGTTCGCGGTCCCGCTCGAAGGCCTCGAACGCCTCGGGCCACTCTTCGTAGCCGAAGAAGGCGAGGGTCTCGTCGGGCGGCCCGTAGTAGGCGACCTTGCCCCCCGGCGCGAGTACGAGCAGCCGGTCGCAGACGTCGAGGCTGAGGACACTGTGGGTGACCACGATGACGGTCCGCCCGTCGTCGGCGAGGCCGCGCAGCATGTGCATCACGGAGCGGTCCATACCGGGGTCGAGGCCGGAGGTCGGCTCGTCGAGGAAGAGCAGCGAGGGCTTGGTGAGCAGCTCAAGGGCCACGCTGACGCGCTTGCGCTGGCCGCCGGAGAGGCTGTGGATGGGCTGCCCGACGCGCTGTTCCAGGCCCAGCTCGCGCACGACCTCGTCGACCCGGGCCCGGCGCTCGGCCTTCGCGGTGTCCTGCGGGAAGCGCAGCTGAGCGGCGTAGGTAAGGGCCCGCCGCACTGTCAGCTGGGCGTGCAGGATGTCGTCCTGCGGTACGAGGCCGATGCGCTGGCGCAGCTCGGCGTAGTCGCGGTAGAGGTCACGGCCGTCGTACAGGACCGTGCCCCGGTCGGCGGGCCGCTGGCCGGTCAGGGCGTTGAGCAGCGTGGACTTTCCGGCGCCGCTGGGCCCGACCACGGCGAGCAGGCATTTCTCGCCGACCGGGAAGGAGACCCGGTCCAGGAGCGTCTTGCGGCCCTTGTCGACGGCGACCGACAGATCCTGTACGTCGAGGGACACCTCGCCGGTGTCGACGTACTCCTGCAGCTGGTCGCCGACCAGGCAGAACGCCGAGTGGCCGATGCCGACGATGTCGCCCTCGTCGATGCGGGCGCGCGTGACGGGCTGCCCGTTGAGGAACGTGCCGTTGTGGCTGCCCAGGTCGACGATCTCGTACGTCCCGTCCGGCAGTGCGCGCAGCTCCGCATGCCGTCTGGACACGATCAGGTCGTCGACGACCAGGTCGTTGTCGCCGCCGCGGCCGATCCCGACCATGCGGGCGGGCAGCGGGCGCACCGACGTGGGCTGCCGGAAGGTGCCGGTCGCGGCGGGCAGGGAGACCGCGGAGGGGCGCTCGGGAGCGGGCGGGGGCCGGTCGGCGAGCACGGCGCTCGGGCCGTCGGCGGGGTTGCCGAAGCGGATGACGCTGCCGGGGCCGACGTCCCACTCGTGGACGCGGCGGCCGTCGGCGTACGTACCGTTCGTGCTGTTCTCGTCCCAGAGCGTCCAGTGATCGGCGTTGGGCCGCAGGACGGCGTGGTGCCAGGAGACCCGGGCGTCGTCGATGACGATGTCGCTCAGCGGGTCTCGGCCTACGTGATAGTCGTGGTTCGGGGTCATCACCATGGACCCCGTCTCGGTTTCGAGGACGAGTTCGGGCGCCGCTGAACGCTCTCCCATGCCTGAATTCTAGCTATTCGCCCACATATGCGCCTGCTGCGGCCGGTCGGCCGGGGGCCGCACCCATGCGGCTCCGCCGGGATCGGGGATCAGGCGGCCGGCATGGACAGGAAGGGGAGGGTGCGCTGCATGCGCAGGGCATCGACCGACTCCGCGAGCAGCTCGTACTCGGTGGTGTCGTCACTCGTGGCGATGCGGACCAGACGCCCGGCGGCCAACTCCTCAGCGGCCAGCTCCTGTTGAAAGATGTCGCCGCACCACGCGCGCAGCACGCCGGGCACGTCGGGGGCCGTGGCCGAGACGGGCATCATCGAGTTCGGCGGGAAGTACGGGGCGTCGGGGTTCGGATCGAGGCGCTCGGCCATCCATGACGCCCGGTCCCGTAACCACCACATGGCCAGCGCCAGGGTGGGTGCCCGGTAGCTGCCGAGCGGTACACCGACCCACATACCTCCGCACACTCCGTACGCGGTGACATGGCAAAGGAATTCGTCGTGCACGATCGCTCCCCCATTGCATCCGCTTGCTGCCGGTCCGGCCTCTCTTTCCTGCGGCTCGCTGGTGGTGCACGATGGCGCTGTTCTTCGGTCGGTCCGCCGGGTGATCCCCTGGCGATTCCGAGCCGTTCTCAGGGCTGTGAATGGCCCTGGCATTCAAGTATCACCACTCCTGACACACTGTCACCATGCCATTCCAGCCAGTCTCCTGGCATATTCACGGCGGTGACTGGCCGAAATGCCTCGGCCGTGGAGATCAGGGTCCTCCGGGGCATCACCCGAGAGGTGTCCGGGGGCATTACCCGAGGGGTAATCGACGGGTTCGACGACGCCCGGCATGGTTGCGGTACCGGATCCCGACAACGTCCGATCCGGTCCCTGACCAGTACGTACGAGCACGTACGACCTCGATGGAGGCTGATCGCCCATGTCCGCGAACCAGAACCGCTACGAAACCGCCGTCACCCGCTACTTCGAGGCCTGGAACGCGGACGGGGAGGAGGCCCTGACGAAGGCCGTGACCGCCGCCTGGACCGGGGACGGCACATACACCGATCCGCTGGCCGACGTCCGCGGCCACGACGGGATCGCGGCCGTGATCGCCGCGGCCCACGAGCAGTTCCCCGGATTCGAGTTCCGGCTCACCGGTGCCGTGGACGGGCACCACGACCTCGCCCGTTTCGGCTGGGAACTGGTCGCCGTCGCGGACGGCTCGGCGCCGGTCGTCGGCTTCGACGTGGTCACGCTGGGCGACGACGGGCGGATACGGAGCGTGCACGGATTCCTGGACCGGGTGCCCGCCGGGGCGTGACACGGCTGCCGCGATGAGTTTTGCCGCGCCCGATGGTCTCGTATTAGGAGAGACCACCGGGTTGGCAGAGACCATCGGGACATCGGAGGACGTCATGAGCACGAGCACCGAATTGGATCAGCAATTCACCGCGGTACTTCGGAAGAGTCCCGCGAACGGCGGCTGGACCTATCTCGTCTGGCCGGAGTCCGTCGAATTCTTCGGCACGCGCGGTTTGGTCAAGGTCCGCGGGACGATCGACGGCCATCCCTTCCGGAGTTCGTTCATGGCCCTCGGCGACGGCACCCACAAGCTTCCCGTGAAGGCCGACATCCGCAAGGCGATCGGCAAGGAGGCCGGGGACACCGTGACCGTCCGGCTGGAGGAACGCGTCATCGACTGACCCCCGCGCCGAAGGCGTCAGGGGTCAGTACCTATCTGGTGCTCAGGCCTTGGACGCCTGACGCACGATCTCGTCGATGCGGGTGAGCTCGTCCTCCGAGAAGTCCAGGTTGCCCGTGGCCGCCACGCTGTCCTCCAGCTGCTGCGGGCTGCTGGCGCCGATCAGGGCGGAGGTGACCCGGCCGCCGCGCAGTACCCAGGCGAGCGCCATCTGCGCCAGGGACTGGCCGCGGGTCTTGGCGATGTCGGCCAGGGCGCGCAGGTTGCCGACGAGGTCGTCGGTCACCGTCTCGGCGCTCAGGAAGGGGCTGTCGCTCGCGGCCCGCGAGCCCTCCGGGATGCCGTCGAGGTAGCGGCCGGTGAGCAGGCCCTGCTCCAGCGGCGAGTAGGCGATGGAGCCCACCTTCAGCTCGTCGAGGGTGTCCAGGAGCCCCTGCTCCTCGGGACGCCGGTCGAGGATCGAGTAGCGCGGCTGGTGGATGAGGAGCGGGGTGCCCAGCTCGGCCAGGATGCGGGCGGCCTCGCGGGTCTGCTCCGGCGAGTAGTTGGAGACACCGACGTACAGCGCCTTGCCCTGCTGCACCGCCGAGTGCAGCGCGCCCATCGTCTCCTCAAGGGGAGTCTCCGGGTCGGGGCGGTGGGAGTAGAAGATGTCGACGTAGTCGAGGCCCATCCGGCCCAGGCTCTGGTCGAGCGAGGACAGCAGGTACTTGCGGGAGCCCCATTCGCCGTACGGGCCCGGCCACATCAGGTATCCGGCCTTGGTGGAGATGACCAGCTCGTCGCGGTACGGGCCGAAGTCCGCCTTGAGCGCCTCACCGAGGGCCGACTCGGCGGCGCCGGGCGGGGGCCCGTAGTTGTTGGCGAGGTCGAAGTGGCTGACGCCCAGGTCGAACGCCCGGCGCAGGATCGCGCGCTGGGTGTCGACGGGCCGGTCGGGGCCGAAGTTGTGCCACAGGCCGAGGGAGAGCGCGGGAAGTTTCAGGCCGCTGCGTCCCGTGCGCCGGTAGGGCATGTCCGCGTAACGGTCGGTGTGTGCGGTGTACAACGCGTTCTCCAGAGGGATCGGTACGGAGTGGACCGGTGTCCACTCTCGCCTGCCCGCTGGAGAGCGGTCCAACAGGAGAATCGGATGGGATTCAGCGGATACGCTTCTCAATCATGGAATTGCGCCACCTGCAGCACTTCGTCGCGGTCGCCGAGGACCAGCACTTCACCCGGGCAGCGGAACGCCTGATGGTGTCGCAGTCGGGCCTGTCCGCCTCGATCCGCGCACTGGAGCGAGAGCTGCGGGCCCCGCTGTTCGTCCGTACGACCCGCCGGGTCACTCTCACCGAGGCCGGCCGGGCCCTGCTGACCGAGGCGGAGCGGATCCTAGCCCAGGTCCGTGCGGCCCAGGACGCCGTGGCCGCCGTACAGGGCGTGCTGCGCGGCACGCTCTCGCTGGGCACCGAGCAGTGCATCGCGGGGGTGCCGGTCGCGCAGCTGCTGGCCGCGTTCCGCAGGCAGCATCCGGACGTGGAGATCCGGCTGCGGCAGGCGGGCTCGGGCGCGCTCGCCGAGGACGTCGCCGCGGGCCGCCTGGACCTGGCCTTCGCGGTGACGACCCGCGCCGACACCGAGCAGTTGCGCTGTCTGCCCCTGACCAGCGAGCCGATGACCGTGCTCTGCCATCCCTCGCACCGGCTGGCGAGCGGCGGGCCCGTCACCCCGGACGAACTCGGAGGCGAGTCCTTCGTCGACTTCCACCCCGACTGGGGGCCGCGCCGCACGACCGACGCGGCCTTCGCGGCGGCGGGTGTGCACCGCACGGTCGCCCTGGAGGTCAACGACGTGCACAGCCTCCTCGACCTCGTCGAGGAGGGCCTCGGGATCGCCGTCGTACCGCGCCACTTCGCCCACAAGCGGCGGGCCCTGCCCGCGCGCCCCCTCAAGGCCGACACCGAGACGCCGTACGAGACCGTGGCGATGCTGCCGCCCCCGGAGGCGACCAGTCCCGCGGCCCGGGCCCTCATGTCGCTGCTCGAAACAGGGGGTCTGGCACCACCCCAGGAGGGGCTCCAGGACTCCTGACCTGGCCCGGTCCCCCGCCGCAGACTCGTGCACATCGATCACGACAACTGCGGCACGGGAGTGCGGAGATGACTGAGCACAGCCGACGGAACGTACTGCGCGGGGCGGCCGCCGTCGCGGCGGCGGGCGGACTCGTGGGAGCGACGGGAGGACTCGCGGCAGGTGCTCCCGCCACCGCGAAGGGGCGCCACTTCCCGTTCCTGGAGGGGGCGTTCGCCCCGGTCACCGAGGAGCTGACCGCCTTCGGCCTCCCCGTCACGGGACGGATCCCGCGTGAGTTGAACGGCCGCTATCTCAGGAACGGTCCGAACGTCCTCGGCCTTGAGGACCCCCGGGCGCACCACTGGATGCTGGGCGACGGCATGGTGCACGGCGTGCGGCTGCGGGACGGCCGCGCCGAGTGGTACCGCAACCGGTGGGTCCGCTCCTCCCGCGTCGCCGAGAAGCTCGGCGAGCCCTACCCGGGACCGGTGCCGCCGGACGACTTCCCCTGCAACACCCACGTCATCGGGCACCGCGGGCGGGTCCTGGCCCTCCAGGAGAGCGGCCCGCTGCCGTACGAACTCGACTACGAGCTCAACACGGTGGGCACGTACGACTTCCGCGGCACCCTGGAAGGCGCGTTCACGGCCCACACCAAGCTCGACGCGGAGTCGGGCGAACTGCACGCGATCTCGTACTACCCGACCTGGAACCACATCCGGCACCTGGTGGTGGACGCCGCGGGGCGGGTCGTCCGGACCACCAGGATCCCGGTCTCGGACAGCCCGATGATCCACGACTTCGCGCTCACCGAGAAGTACGTCGTCATCTTCGACATGCCGGTCACCTTCGACCCGGCGGGCGCCGAGCGGGGCGACCTGGTGCCGTACGTGTGGAACAACCGCCACCCCTGCCGGGTCGGCGTCATGCCGCGCTCCGGCGGGCGGGTCCGCTGGTTCGAGGTGGAGCCGACGTACTACTCGCACACCCTCAACGCGTACGACGAGGGGTCGTCGGTGGTCGTCGACTTCACGGCCTTTCCGGCGCCCTTCCTCGTCGCGGGGCGTGGCTCCGGCGGGCCCTACGGGGCCGGGACCGTCCGGCTGCACCGCTGGACCATCGACCGCGACCGAGGCCGCGTGCGCACGAAGGTCCTGGACGGCCGGCCGCAGGAGTTCCCGCGCGTCAACGAGGCATTGGTCGCGCGCAGGCACCGGTACGGCTACACGACGGCCGCCGCCGAGATGTCGCTGGCGTATGTGACGGCCGACGGGAACCCGCCCGACCGTGCCTTCAGCAGCGAGCTGATCAAGCAGGACCTGCTGCGCGGCACCTCGCAGGTGCACCGGCTGCCCCGGAACGCGGCGGTGGGCGAGGCGGTGTTCGTGGCCTCGGACCCGACGGACGCGAGGGCGGCCGAGGACGACGGTTACACACTGGCGTACGTGCACAATCCCGACCGGGGCGCGGCCGATCTGCTGATCCTGTCCGCCCAGGACTTCACGGGTGAGCCGGTGGCCCGGATCCATCTGCCGGGGCGGGTGCCGCTGGGCTTCCACGGGAGCTGGGTGCCCGACGCGTGAGAGGCCGGCCGCAGCCGCTGAGCGGTCCGGCCGGCCTCGGGGGTGCTCAGAGCTCGTAGCCCGGCAGGACGACGTCCCGGATGAGGGCGGCCCGCTCGTCGAACGGGATGAACGCGCTCTTGACGGAGTTGACCGTGACCGTGCGCAGGTCGTCGAGGGTCCAGCCCGCCTCGTCGACGAGCAGGGACATCTCGCGGGTCATGGTCGTGCCGGAGACCAGCCGGTTGTCGGTGTTGAGCGTGACGCGGAAGCCCAGGTCGCGCAGGTGCGTGATCGGGTGGTCGGCGATCGAAGTGGCCGCGCCCGTCTGAAGGTTGGAGGTCGGGCACATCTCCAGGGCGATCCGGCGGTCGCGCACCCAGCCCGCGACGCGGCCGAGCTTGCCGTCCACGATGTCCTCGGTGATACGGACGCCGTGGCCGATGCGCTGGGCGCCGCAGACCTGGAGGGCCTGGTGGATGCTGGGCAGGCCGTGGGCCTCACCGGCGTGGATGGTGAACGGGACGTTCTCGACACGCAGATGCTCGAAGGCGGCGAGGTGGTCGGCGGGCGGGAAGCCGTCCTCGGCGCCCGCGATGTCGAAGCCGACGACGCCCGCGTCCCGGAAGGCCACGGCCAGGTCGGCGGCCTCGCGGACCCGGTCGAACATGCGCATCCCGCACAGCAGGGTGCCGACGCGGACCGGCGTGCCCTGGGCCGCCGCCTTGGCCATACCGGCGGCCAAGCCCTCCTGCACGGTCTCGACGACCTCGGAGAGGGCCAGCCCGCCGTTGACCAGCAGCTCGGGGGCGTAGCGCACCTCGCCGTAGACGACGCCGTCCTCGGCGAGGTCGAGCACGTACTCCTCGGCGGTACGCAGCAGGCCCTCGCGGGTCTGCATCACGGCGAGGGTGTGCTCGAAGGTGGCTATGTAGCGGACCAGGTCACCGGAGTTGGCCGCCTCGTAGTACCAGGCGGCCAGCTCGTCCGGGTCGGTGGTGGGGAGCGTGTGGCCGACCGCGTCGGCGAGTTCGACGAGCGTGGTGGGGCGCAGGCCGCCGTCGAGGTGGTCGTGCAGGACGGCCTTGGGGAGCCTGCGGATGGTGTCGATGTCGATGCGGGACGCGGTCATGCGGTGTTTCCTCGGCAGGTTGTCGGTGGGTGGGGAGTTCGGTGAGTGGGAGTGCTGATCACTGGGCGGTTTCGTCGGGTGCGGCGGATTGCGGGTCGGGCACGGCGGGTTACATGTCGGGCGCGGCGGGCTGCAGCAGGTCCCACCGGTTTCCGTACAGGTCCTGGAAGACGACGACCGAGCCGTACGTCTCGTGCCGGGGCTCCTCCAGGAAGGTCACGCCCGCCGCGGTCATCCGTGCGTGGTCGCGGGCGAAGTCGTCGGTGTGCAGGAAGAAGCCGACGCGTCCGCCGGTCTGGTCGCCGACCCGGCCGCGCTGCGCCTCGTCCTTGGCCCGGGCCAGCAGGAGCCCGGTGCCGTGCCCTCCGGTGGACGGCTCCACGACGACCCAGCGGGATCCGTCGGGTCGCGGGGTGTCCTCGGCGAGCCGGAATCCGAGGGCCTCGGTGTAGAAGCGGATCGCCTCGTCGTAGTCGTCGACGACGAGGGTGACCAGGGCGACGCGTTTCATCGGAGCCTCTCGGGGAGCGAAGAACAGGACATGGACAGGACACGAGATGGGTTATACGTAACACGCGAGGATACGGCATGGCGAGGTATGCGGACTCCCTCCCTGGGGAGGTGGGGGCCGCGTGCCACCGCCGTACCCGCCTCCTGCATGCTGGAGCCAAGATCAAGCGACAGGAGTGACCCACCATGTCCGAGACGCCCAGGTCGACCGGAGCCCCCGCCCACCAGAACGTCACGTTCCCGAGCGGCGGCAACACCGCGCACGGCTACCTGGCGCTGCCGCCCGCCGGACAGGGGCCCGGCGTCATCGTGATCCAGGAGTGGTGGGGCCTCACCGACCACATCGCGGACGTCACCGAGCGCCTGGCGAAGGAGGGCTTCGTGGCGCTGGCTCCCGACCTGTACGGCGGCAATGTCGCCCACGACAGCGCCGAGGCGTTCCGCATGATGCAGGACCTGCCCGTGGCGCGCGGCGTCGAGCTGCTCTCAGGCGCCGTCGACCACCTGCTCGCGATGCCCGAGGTCACCTCCGGGACCGTCGGCTCGGTCGGCTTCTGCATGGGCGGCGGTTTCGTCCTCCACCAGGCCGCCACCGACCCGCGCGTCCACGCCGCCGTCCCCTTCTACGGCGTCATCCAGGGTGAGACCCCCGACTTCTCCGGCCTCAAGGCGCAGATCCTCGGCCACTACGGCGAACGCGACTCGGCCATTCCCGTCGACTCCCTCGCCCCGCTCCGCGACACGATCCGCGAGCAGTCCGGCATCACCCCGGACTTCCGCGTCTACCCCGCCGACCACGCCTTCTTCAACGACGGCCGCCCCGACGTCCACGAGCCCGAGTCGTCGGCCCTGGCCTGGCGGAGCACGGTGGACTTCCTGCACGCACAGCTGGGCTGACCTGAGCAGCGGTACGACGGTGTCGTGACGCGGGTCGCGGGTGGACCCGCGTCACTCACCGGTGGGGCGCTCCTGTCGCTGCTCAGGGAGACGCGGCGATCCGTACGCGGTGGCTGTCGTCGTCGGAGAGGAACGCGGCCAACTCCCGCCCCTGCTCGGCCACATCGGTGCGGTCGGCCCGGGAGAGGCGGCGCAGCGGCGTGACCAGCACGGTGTCCGCCTCCACGTGCCAGGTCGCGGCGACCCTGCCGTCGACCAGGACGACGCGAGCGCCGGCGACCGACAGGCCGCGGTGGGCATCGTCGATGATCCGCCCGCGGTCGTGGTAGCCGAGGATCGCGTTGTCGAACGCGGGCAGGAACCGCGCAGGCGCGGGTGTGTCGGGGTCGGGACGCGGAGCGTCGGGAAGATCCAGCAGTTCCCGGCCCCGTCCGTCGCGGAAGGTCACCAACTCCTCGCGTACGGCGGTGATCGCGGCCGGAAGTCCGGCGAGGCCGCACCAGGCGCGCAGGTCGGCCGAGGCCGCGGGGCCGAACGCGGCCAGATAGCGCCGCACCAGGTCCTGGCCCACAGGGTCGGAGCCGTTCGGGGCCGGCGGGTCGATCTCGCGCCCGAGCCAGGAAGAGAGCGGGACGTTGCGTACTCCCGCCCGGGTACGCCACAGTCCGCGCGGTGGCAGTTGCACCATCGGGATGAGGGCGGCGACCAGCATTTCGCCCAGTGGCCGCGGCCCCGGCTTCGGCCAGCGGTCGGCGAGCGCCCGCGCGAGTTCGGCCATCGAGCGGGGCTCGCCGTCGGCCATCACGGCCCGGCCCGCCGCCGCGAGCTCGTCGAGATCCACTCCGGCGAGTTCGCCGCGATAGACCCCGATTACCCGTTGGCGCAGCATGGCGTCGTGGCGGGCCCGCCAGGCCAGGGCGTCGGCGGCGGTCACGAGGTGGACGGTGCGGCGCATGAGATGGGTACGCACCACACTCCGTCCGGTCAGGAGGTTCGAGAGCACCGCCGGGTCGAACGCGCGCAGCCGTGACCAGAGCCCGACGAACGGCTCCTGCGGTTCCTGCGCCTGCAGCCCGCCGAGGTGCGCGACGGCGTCGAGCACCGGCAAGTCTGCGCGGTCGAGCAGCAACTGCCGTGCCAGGGTTGCCCGGTTGAGCGCCCGGGTGTCGAGAACGGTCATCGGGTCGCCCCATCGGCATGTCCGAACCTCATGGTGCGCTCTTCCCTTCGAATGGGTACTTCGCATGCGTACTTCGAATACGTGCAGGATTCCGAGGTCGGGACCGGGTCGGGGCGGTGGCCCGACCCGGTCGGGATCCGTCGTCGTCAGGTCGACTTCTGTCCGTCGAGCGTCTCGCGCAGGATGTCCGCGTGCCCGGCGTGCTGGGCGGTCTCGGCGATGACCTGGGTCAGGACCCGGCGCACGCTTCGCACCGCTCCCGGCTCGTGCCAGGGCGCCTCCGGCAGCGGATGTGTCGCCGAGAGGTCGGGCACGGAGGCGATGATCTTCTCGCTGTGGGCGGCGACCTGCTCGTAGCGCTCGACGACCCCGGCCAGCGTCTCACCGGGCAGCATCTGGAAGTCGTTCTGGTGGTCGATCATCCACTGCGGGAACTCGCGTGCGGTACCGGCCGCGAGATCGGCCCAGGTGACGCCGTCGGGCAGGTCGTGGCGCATCGCCGACGGGCCGTCGACCACGAAGCGCAGCCATCCTTCCTCGATGGAGGCGACGTGCTTGATCAGTCCGCCCAGGCAGAGCGCGCCGACGGTCGGGCGTTCACCGGCCTGTTCGTCGCTGAGCCCGCGCACGGTGTTGGTCAGGGCTGCCCGCGCGGTCGCGAGCGCGGCGATCAGGTCGGCCCGCTCGGCGTCGGGAGTGGCAGGGGGCGTGGTCATGGCGGTCACGGTGATCGGTCCTTCGGGTCGTTCCCGTTGTTCGGTACGAGACCGACAGTCGCAGGAGAAGCGGTCAGGGAGTGTCCTCTACTCGGGGCACCATGGGTGCCATGCCGAAGACATCAGCCCGACTGCTGTCGCTGCTCTCACTGCTCCAGGCACGCCGGGACTGGCCGGGGGCGCTGCTGGCGGAGCGGCTGGACATCAGTCCGCGTACCGTGCGCCGCGATGTCGACCGTCTGCGCGAGCTCGGCTATCCCATCGTGGCGTTCAAAGGCCCTGACGGTGGCTACCGGCTCGACGCCGGAACCGACCTGCCGCCGCTGCTGTTCGACGACGAGCAGGCCGTCGCCCTCGCCGTGGCACTCCAGATCGCCACGACCTCCGGCGCCGGCATCGAGGAGGCCGCGGCGCGTGCGCTGACCACCGTCCGGCAGGTCATGCCCGGGCGCCTGCGCCACCGGATCGACATGCTCAAGGTCACCGCCGTCGGGCGATCCGCGACCCGGCCGGAGTCGCGGGTCGACAGTGGCGTACTCATGGCACTCGGCGCCGCCGTCCACGCGCGCGAGGTGCTGCGCTTCGACTACGCCTCCCCGAAACGAGGCGACGGCGATCCCGCCGTGACCGCGCCGCGCCGGGTGCAGCCCCATCACCTCGTCACCCGGGGCGGGCGCTGGTATCTCGTCGCCTGGGACCTGGACCGCGAGGACTGGCGCACGTTCCGCGCCGACCGGATCGCTCCGCGTGTCCCTACGGGGCCCCGGTTCATCCCGCGTGAGGTGCCCGGGGGTGATGTGGCCGCCTTCGTGGCGGGCCGGTTCCGGGGTTCGGACGACTCCGGCGGCTCCGGCGACTGGCCCTGCCTCGGCGAGGTGATCCTCGGGCTCCCCGCCGCCGAGGTGTCCCGCTACTCCCGCGACGGACTCGTCGAGGAGCTGGGCCCGGACCGCTGCCGGCTGGTCCTGGGTTCGTGGTCGTGGCCCGGCCTGGCCGCGGACATCGGCAGGTTCGACGCCGACATCGAGGTCGTCGGCCCTGCCGAACTCAGGGACGCCTTCGCGCAGTTGGCCCGCCGCTACGTGAACGCGGCGGCGGGCACACCTGGCGAGCAGCGTCAGTACGTGTAGCCGTTCAGCGTCGACACCGCGGCCGCCGGGTTCCCGAGGTCGTACCGGTCCACGGCGAGGAAGTTGGGCTTCTTGCGGGCGGCGGGCTGGCAGAAGCGCTGGGCCCGGTCGGTGAGTTTGGTGTTGTCGGTGGTGGCCGTGGAGGCGATCGCGGCGTCACGGAAGTGGTTCATGACGAAGAGCGGCCGGAACGGCGGCGCCGTGGCGGTGAGGGGGACGTTGGAGTTGGCGTCGTACCAGCGGCTGTAGCAGGACCAGTCGGAGCTGCCCAGTCCCGAGCCCATGGACCAGTAGTTCTCGACGGTCCACTCGCGCTGGTACATGACGCCGAAGGTGTCGCGGGTGAGGCCGGCGGACTGGTCGGCGGAGCGGCTGTGGTCGGTGAAGATGAGGAGACGGTCGTTGGCTGCGACGAGTTCCGACATCTTCGGCCAGCCCTTGGTGCGGACGCCGGTCTGGTCGGGGCGGTACAGCACGTCGGCCAGGCCGTTCACGCGGGCCAGTTCGCTGCGCAGGACGCCCGGGTCGACGTAGTCCTCCAGGAAGACGGTGACGACGTCGTTCGGGTTCGCCCTCAGGTAGTCGACCATGCGCTGGATGTCCACCCACAGCGCGACCGGCCGGCTGACAAGGGTGCAGCTGTTGTGGCAGAGGATCGCGCCGTCGGAGGTCTGGTGGATGTCCAGCATGAACCCGCGTACGCCGTCGGCGAGTTGCTGGTTGATTCCGCGGCTCTGGTTGGGGACGAGGTTGACGAAGGGTGGTGCGAATCCGCCGTCGACGCCGTTCGCGTACGCGTTGTGGGACGTGAGGAACGTGACCTGGTCCAGGGTGCGTTGGTCCTGGGACGGCATCGGGGAGGTCGGGGACGCCGTGGGAGTCAGGTACCAGGAGGCCAGGTTCCCCGCCGCGCCCAGGGCCAGTTGGGCTGGGTAGTTGGAGCCGGACGGCTTCGCGGCCACGGTCAAGTACTGGTCTGCGCCCGGGACTTTGAGCCGGTACTGATCGGTCCCCGTCGCCGTGATCTCCCACGGGGCGTCGCCGCTCGTACAGGCCACGGTTCTCGCCTGACCGCCGGAGCGGCCGAGGCAGCTGCCCGCCGTGTCGGTGCTCTCCAGCACGTACGACGCGCCGCTCGACCGGAGCGTCCACTGCTGGCGGTCCTCGTTGCCCTTGGGGTTGCGCTGGACGACCGCTCCCCCGCTGTCGGCGGCATTGAGGCCGGTGACCGCGCTCTGCACGTAGAACACACCTCCCGTCGGGACCGCCGCCGAGTGGGCGGGAGCGGCCAGGACGGAGGTGAGTGCCGCTGCGGCGGCGGTGAGGGCGAGCAGGGGGCGATGCATCCGCATGTCGGTCGGGGTCCCTTTCAGCAGCGCGACGGCGCCGAAAACGGCAGCCGGGAAATGGGGGGTCTGCGCGGGACACTCAATCGGCTTGGTATGTACCGGTCAATAGCCCGGACCGGCCGGACAGGGCGGCGACATCGAGCCGCCGCCCCACGGCCCTCGGCGGTACGCGAGCGGTACATCGGCTTCTCACAGGTCCGTCGGATCCAGCCGCCCGCCCAGTGTGTGGATCTCGACGGGCGCGGAGTTCGCCGTGCGGTCCACGTGGTCGCCGTCCGCGGGACCGAGGGGGCCCGCGAGCGTGTACGTGACCTCGTCGGCCGGAGTCGACGGAGAGGCGGCACCCGGCGCGGTCCACGACCGGCCGGTGCCGCTCACGGTCGACGGCCGGTCCGTGGCCGTCGCGGAAGAGACCGGCTGCGGTGCGGTGTCCGGCGCGACGAAGTTCCGTGCTTCGTGCAGCCATGCCACGTAGTCGTGGAGGTCCGTCGCCGACATGGCTGCCAGCGCCTTGTTGCGGGCGGTGGCCGACTCGTCCCGCGCGTGCCAGAGTCCGATGCTGTCGCGGGCAAGCCGGTGCACTCGCGTGGTGCGCTCCCGACGTGCCGCGTTGAAGCGGCGAAGCCGGACGTCGAAGTGCTCCGCCGAGCAGTTCAGCAGGTCTCCGAGGGCCACCGCGTCCTCCAGCGCCATGCAGGCGCCCTGCGCCGCGTAGTGGAGCATCGGGTGGGCCGCGTCGCCGAGCAGGGCGACGCGGCCGTCGACCCAGACGTCCACCGGCTCCCGGTCCACCAGGACCCACGCCTTCCACTCCGTGCCCAGCGCCAGGAGTCGCTGCGCGGCGTCGCAGAGCACGGCGAACTCCTCCCGCACCTCCGTCGCGGACACCGCCACTCCGGCGAACGTCTCGGTCGGCCGGTTCTCCACGCTTGGCGCCAGGTTGAGGTAGCGGCCGCCGACGATCGGGTAGTGCACGAAGTGGCGGCCCGGTCCCGCCCACCAGGTCACCGATCGGTGACGCAGGTCCTCGGGCACTCGTTCCATCGGCACGATCGACCTGAACACGGTGATGCCCGCGTTGCGCGGCGGGCCGTCTCCGACCAGCTGCGCCCGCACGGCCGAGTGCAGGCCATCGGCGCCGACGAGGGCGTCGGCAGTCAGGGTGCGGCCGTCCTCCAGCCCCACCCGCACTCCACGGTCGGCGTGTTCGTAGCCGACGACCTGGCTGGAAGACCGCAGCTCGATACCGTCGCCGTCCCGGCAGGCCTGCAGCAGCAACCGGTAGAGCTCGCCGCGGTGCACCACGACATAGGCGTTGCCGAAGCGGCTCCGATAGCGCTCGCCGAGCGGCATGCTGACCACGTGGTCGCCGGAGACGCCGTCCATGAACCGCAGTTCCTCGACGGGTACGGCGATGCGGTGGACGGCCGCGGCCAGGCCGAGCCGGTCGAGTGCGTGCACCCCGTTCGGCGCCAGCTGAATGCCCGCGCCCAGTTCGGCGAACTCGTCGTTGCGCTCGCACACCACCACCCGGTGGCCACGGGACCGGAGGCTCAGTGCCGCGGCGAGGCCGCCGATGCCGCCCCCCGCGATCACGATCGCTGTCATGCCCGCTCCGCGTCCGGCTCGTCTGCCGAATCCCCGGCCGGCTCATCGCCCGCGACCTCGTCCGGGGGACCCTCCAGGACCCTGCCCAGAGCCCCGTCCACACCGACGAGACGGGCCAGTTCGAGACGCTTGATCTTGGCGGTGGCCGTCTGCGGCAGATCCGCCTGCCGCCACTGCTCCGGCTCGGCCATCTCCGGCAGGTCGGCCACCGCGGTCCGCCAGACCTCACGGTCCAGCGGCCGGTCGTCCCTGGTGCACAGCACCGGCCGGGGCGGTCCCTCCTCGGTGGGAATGATCACGACCTCGGTCAGTTCGGGGATGCGCGAGAACAGTTGGTCCTCCACCGAGAGCGTGCTGCCGAAGCCGGGGATCTCGTCGACCTCCCGGTCCATGAGGTGCAGACAGCCCCAGCGCGTGCGGTAGCCCAAGTCGCCCATGCGCCACCACTGCTCGTCGGCCTGCCCCTGGAACCGCTCGTCCTCGCCCAGATAGGTCCGGATCCGGCCGTCGCTCCTGACCTCGATCCACCCCGGTGAGGACGGGGTGGGCCGCCTGCCGTCGCGGCTCACCACGCGCACCCCGGTCATGCCCGGGAAGGGAATGCCCACGCAGCGTCCGTCCGCGTCCGGCGAGCGGTGCCTGCCGTACGAACGGGCGACGCTCGGGCCGATCTCGCTCTGCCCGTAGATCTGGCCGAAGCGCGGAGTCCTGCGCCGGGACGCGCCGATCAGGGTGCGTACGGTGCGCGGGTGCAGTGCGTCGAACGTACTGCTGAAGAACTTCACGTTGGACAGCGGTTCGAGCGGGTCGGAGGCCAACTCCTCCCAGCTCAGGTAGGTGTTCGGGTGGGCTTCCAGGACGCCCGGGCGCAGACGGGCGAACAGCTGGGACACCCGCTGGGGATCGGCGTCCGCGAGGACCGCCACGGGGAAGCCGCGCAGCAGGGAGATGGCGAGTGCGGTGAACAGGCGAGAGTGCACGAACGAGACATGGATGGCCACCGGCTCGCGCCGCCGCATGAGCGCCGTGGCCAGGGCCTGCGGCCGGTAGCGGGCCTCCAGGCTGTAGGCCGTGTGGACGGCCAGCTTCGGGAGGCCCGTGGTGCCGGAGGTGTGCGTCACCAACGTCGGGTGGTCGTAGGGCAGTTCCAGCGCCGGGACCCGCGGCGCACCCGCCAGCTCCGCCAGGGACGTGGCGCGTTCGTCGGTGCCCGAAGCCAGCAGGACTTGACGGGTGAGCGCGAAGACCGTGTCGGGCAGGGAGCCGGTCAGCTTCGTGGCGTCGGTGATCAGGTGGGGGCGATCGACCCTCCGCAGCAGTGCGGTGACCGTCCCGCCGTCCAGGTGGGGCGACAGAAGGATCGGGACGACTCCGATCCGCGCGGCCGCGACGGCGAGCAGTGTGATGTCGAACGCGTTGCTCTTGTGGATCACCGCGTGGTCGCCGGGCCGCAGGCCCGCTCGCCAGAGCCGCGAGGCGAAATCGCCGGCGAGATCGGCGACGTCGGTCATCGTCATGACCCGCCCGCGTTCCGGCGCGATGTCCAGATCGTGGTCGAGGAGCAGGACGTTCGTCGGGTACCGGGCCGCTGCCCGGTCGAACAGCGTGCCCAGCCTGATGCCGCGATTTCCTATGCGCTGGAGAAGCATGCGTCAACCTCGATCACGTCGTGTTTACGGGGTGTTGGTGCGGCTGGACTCGATCACCTTCTTGAGGCGTGCGACGGTGGCGGCCATATCCGCTTCCACCTTGGCCCCCCATTCCTCGAAGAACCTCTTCTTCTCGTCGGTGCTCATCTCCGCGGTGATGCCGCGGATTCCTTCGGTCGCGGTGCCCATCCGGAAATGGTGGGTGAGCCGCGTGCCGCCGTCGTCGGATCGCAGGGTGAACCCCCAGACGCTGTCCTGGGCCCGGCCGGTACTGGTCCGCATCGCCCAGGAGAAACGGTGGTCGGGCTCGGCAGTCGTCACCTCGGCCGTAGTGGTCCACACGCCGCGGACCACCGGCGCCCACGCCACCACCTCGGCACGGCGGAAGTTGTGGCCGCGGAACACCGAGCCGACGGTGCCGGGGGCACCGTGAATCCATTCGCCGCCGGTGCATTCCTCACTCCACTCGTGGCAGCGCGGCAGATCGCTGACCACCGAGTAGACGAAGTCGGGAGCTTCGGCGACATGTGATTCGACACTGACCTCGAAGAGCGCGTCATCGTTTTCTGTGTTCATGGGGAAATCCTCTCCGCGCGTGCGGGCAGGACGGTGAAACGGTCGGCGGGTTCGTCAGGTCCCGCCGTCACGCGGCGTCCGCTGTCCTCGCGGCGGTGCCCCGCCGTCGCGGCAGTTCCCACTCGATCAGGGCGAGACCCGCGGCCATGCCTCCGCCGAATCCGGCGAGCACCACCGGATCTCCGGGTGCCAGAAGGCCGGCGGCGTGGTCGAGGGTGATCGGCACGGACGCCGCCCCGGTGTTCCCGAAACGCGACACCGTGGTGTGGGTGTGTTCGGGCGGAAATCCGAGGTCCGCGGCGAGCGCCTCGATCATCCGGCCGTTGGCCTGGTGCGGCACGAAGTGCGGCGGCCTCTCACGGTCCGGGAGGTGGGTCTCCAGGAAGGAGCGGATCAGCGGTCCGACCCGGCTCTCCACGAAGCGGCGTACCGCCGGACCGTCCATCGTGAAGTAGTGCAGGCCCTGTTCGACGGTCGCCGGTGAGGCGGGAAGCAGCGAGCCCCCTGCGGGGACCCGGATCAGCTCCCGCTCCTCCGGGAAGGTGGCGAGCCTGGTGGCCAGCACACCGCCGCCCGTGGTGGGCCCGAGGACCACGGCTCCCGCGCCGTCGCCGAAGAGCACGACGGTCCTGCGGTCGGTGGGGTCGAGTGTGCGGGAGTAGATGTCGGCGCCGATGACGACAGCGTGTCCGCCACTGCCGCGGATCATCCGTTCCGCCGTCGTGAGCGCGAAGACGAAGCCGCTGCACACGGCGTTGATGTCGAAGGCGGGGGTGCCTGCGGGGACACCGAGATGGGCGGCGACCACAGTTGCGGTGGGCGGCTGCGGTGAGTCCGGTGTAGACGTCGCCACGAGGACCAGCGTGATGTCCTCGGCGCGCACCCCGGCGTCGTCCAGCGCCATGCGCGCGGCCATCGCCGCCAGATCCGAGGTCGCCTCGTCCGACTTCGCCCAGCGGCGTTCACGGATCGCGGTCTTCCGGGTGATCCACTCGTCCGTCACGCCGGCGGGTGCACCGACGTCGTCGTTGGTCACGACGTTGCCGGGGAGGCAGGACCCGGTGCCGAGTATGCCGACCGCCTCCGCGTGGTGGACGGCTGCTGCACGACTGGCCATGCTGACTCATTTCAGGTCGTCGCCGCACGGGCGTCTCTGATCGGATATCCGTGCGACATCGGGTACGACAGCTCTGCGTCGGAACATAGTCAGCGGCGCACCCGACTCCCCAGACAATGCGGCAATAAGTGTCAGCTCGACGCCCGGCAATAGCCGGATGCCCGTTCGGCAAGCAGAAGTTGACAGATTTCAGGCCGACACGTCGACGCCCGGAGGGCGAATACGTAGCGTTGACGGTCGATGTGCTCGGCCGCCCGAACGAAGGATATTCATGGGGACGAGTAATTCCGCGCCACCAGGACCCATTTGGACCGATGCGATAGACGTCCATCACCATGTCATTCCGGAATTCTACGTCGAGGAACTTCGCGCTCTCGGGTTCGCCTCCACGCTGCCCGGCGTGGACAGACCCGAGTGGAAGATCGAGACAAGCCTGGCGATGATGGACCGGCAGGGCATTCGGGCGGCCGTGGTCAACATATGGCCGGGAGTGCCCCCCGTGGACGCCTCGACGGGTGCCCGACTGGCCCGCCGGGTCAACGAGTTCCTCGCCGAGCTGGTCGCCGCGCACCCCGGCCGCCTCGGCGCGTTCGCCGTACTGCCGCTGCCCCATGTGGACGCCGCGCTGGAGGAGTTGGCGTACAGCATGGACGTGCTGGGCCTCGACGGTGTCGGTCTGGTCACCAACTACGGCGGTGTGTACGTCGGGGATCCGTCGCTCGACGCGTTCCACGCCGAGGCGGCCCGGCGGGGGACGCCGCTGTTCGTCCATCCGACGGCTCCCCCTGTCGACCAGCCGACCTTCGGACTGCCGGTCTCGCTCTGCGAGTTCCCGTTCGAGACCGTGCGGCTGACGGCCCAACTGCTCTACAACCGCACCTTGGAGCGCCATCCCGGGCTGCGGGTGATCCTCTCCCACGGCGGTGGCGGTGTCGCGTACTACGCCGCCCGGCTCGCCTGCGGTCCATTGATCCGCGCCGATCTCGCGGAGCGGCTGCCGAGCGACCCGATCGGCTATCTGCGCCGCCTCTACGGCGACACCGCCATGATCGGCGACCCGCATGCCTTCACGTCGGTGCGCTCGTTCGCGGGGGCGGGCCGCATTCTCGTCGGCTCGGACTTTCCGTTCATGCCGGAGTCGTTCGGCGCGCAGGGTGCTCGTTACATCACCGAGCACGGCGGATTCACGCCGGACGAACTGGCGCGCATCCAAGTCGGCAACGCGACCGATCTCTTCCCACGATTCAACGACCAGTAGGAGAGCCGTCAGCATGCTCGACGAGACCACGGTAACCGCGTATCTTGACCGAATTTCCGCGCAGCGTCCCGAGAAGCCCGAGCTGGAACCCCTCCGCACCCTGCAGATGCGGCATCTGCTGTCCGTTCCCTTCGAGAACCTGGGCTACCACCTCGGCGAAGAGATCCTCATGGACGAAAGGGTCGTCGACAAGATCGTCAGGGAGCGTCGGGGCGGCGGGTGTTACGAAGTCAATCCGGCCCTCGCCCTTCTGCTGGAGAGCCTTGGCTACGACGTGTCCGTGATGCCCGGCCGGGTGTGGATCAAGGACGAACTGACCGCCCCACTGTGCCATCTGGCCCTCAAGGTCCGCGCAGAGGGGAACAGTTGGCTGGTCGACGTCGGTTTCGGCCGCAACAGCAGGTATCCGCTGTCCTTGGAGACGGAAGAGGTGCAGGAGGACCCGCACGGCCGCTTCCAGATCAGTGCCGCGGACGACGGCGGTGTCGACGTACGGGTGAACGGCACACTCCAGTACCGGGTGTACGACGTTCCCTGCAGCGTCTCCGACTTCGGGCCCACGCTCTGGTGGTACCGGACCGCGCCGGATTCGCCGTTCCTGCAGAACCTGTTCTGCTCGCTGCCGACCGAGAACGGCCGGGTCACGCTGAAGGAGGACCAGCTCACGGTCGTCGTCGGCGGGAACCGCGAGAGCCGGCGGCTGGCCGACGAGCACGAGATCCTCGAGGCGTACGACAAGTGGTTCGGGATCAAACTGGGGCAGCTTCCGGTCAAGGCGGGCAGCGGCGTCACGGTGCCGATGTCGTTCGACTGACCTCGGCGTCGGACGCCGCCGATCCGACACCGCCGGCCGGACCAACTGCCGGGGCGGGCCGTGTCCGGGCTCGCCCTGCCCAGTCGGCGAAGGGCCAACGACACCGGACACGCCCCGCGCCGCCGTTGTTCCGGCCGCGGCACCACGCTCCACCGCTACGAAGGACCGACCGACCTACGCGAGCGGGCGGTCACCGACCGGAATCGGCCACGTCCTTGAGAAGCGTTCACGCCTCGCCGCGCCGGCCGTTGACCGTCAGCGCGCCACCACGTCTGCTCAGGTCTCCATGTGCGTCCGCCACCGACACCTCGGCACGCGAGGGCGGCTGACCGAGCAGCCACTCCTCTTCCTCCTCACACAGGGACCCGACGGCAGCGGCACACTGCTCGGCGGCAGCGCGCCCGACCGTGGCCCCGTCCCGTTCCACGAGCGCCAGCTCGTCACCGAACCGCGCGTCCACACCCGTCTCACGCGAGGCCAGGAGTGAGCGCAGCGCGCCCGGCACCGCGTCGCCCATGCCGGCGTCCGCGAGCTTCCTGAGCCGCTGCGCGTCTCGTCCGTTGCCGCACTTGGTGAGATGGCAGCTGAGGCACGCGAGGATGCCCGCGCCCAGGTTCCGGTCACCCGCGAGGGCCGACGCACGCAGCGCCGCCAGCAGGAACTGCTGGCCCTGTACGTACTGACCCTGGTCCTCGGCCAGCCAGCCCGCGAGTTGCGCCAGTTCGGCTATCGCCGCGTACAGTCGCCTGCCGGTCGGTGCGTCGTAGGCGGCCTCCTGGGCCAGGTGCCGGGCCCAGCGCAGTTCGTGCACCGCCCAGTCCATGACGAGGGCGACACCGCTCTGCGAGGCGCTCAGCCTGCGCAGCCGGGCGATCCAGCCGACCAGGACGTCGACCGTCTCCGCGGAGAGCTCGGAGCCTTCCGAACGCCCCGCGGCCGGCGTGCTGTCCGCCGTGAGCCAGTCGACGGCGAGGGACACCAGCACGGCACCGGAGACCGGTTCGCCGGGCCAGGGCGCCCGTCCGTTGACGTCGTTCTCCTGTTCCAGGAGCGGGAACAGGATGCGGTCGACGTGCTCCTCGGACCACGGCGGGCCGAGCCCCGGGTCACCGACGCCACCGGGCTCGGCGTCCGGGAAACGCTGTGGCCAGATCTGGCTGACATCGATCGCTCTGCCCAGCTGGTCGGAGAGCACGCCGGCGACGAATTCAGGTAGTTGACCCCGCGGATACGCCCCTTTTGTCCAGCCGTACGGGGCCTTGAGGCTCACCGTACCCTCGCCGTACCGTCGATTTATTTCGCGGGAAAGCCGTTCCGGCGACCAGTTCAGCCTCTCCAGGAATGCTGCGAGATGTGATCCTTTGCGCACTGGCGCATCTCCCCCTTGAAGTGCCCCTTCGCGTGTGTGCGGACGGACGCGATCGCCCTGTCGAGGCTGCCACACCCGTTCAGGGATTGCCACAGCCTTTTAGCCGTGGGTAGAAATTGAGTCGTTCATAAACTTGTGGGTTTGGAGAATGAGGGCACAAACGCACGGATGGCGACAGCACCTATTACAGGCAGTGTCGCCATCCGGACATGACCTGAAGCTACTTGTGGTCCCAGGACCCGATGCGCATGACTTCCTTCTTCAGCACGTCGCCGAAGGTCGGAACCCCCTCGGTGGTGAACACAGAGACCACCGAGTGCACATGAGAGTTGTCGGTCACCTCACGCAACAAGGAATGCGCCAGATCGATACGCGAGGTATAGAGACCCGGCGACTCCGGCGGACCGAAGTGGTAATTGCTGACGATGTCGGTGTTGTAGAGGGCCGACGGCCGGACAATGGTCCAGTCGAGGTCCGTCGCACGCACGATCTGCTCCATCCGCACCATGTCGTCGTACAGCGTCCGCCCCATGGTGGTGAGAAGGGGGTAGAGCACTCTGCGGTACATGAACCGCTCGCAGAGCGGCTGCTCACCGGCTTGGCGATTCGCGTGCGCGGCAAGCAGCCGGGACGTCACGGTGATCAGGCGCTTCACACCGTGCGTGGCCATCGCGTCCGTGATGTGTGTGATTCCCCGGGAGAGCACAGTCACCGGCTGACGCGCGTAGGGCACTCCCAGAATCGATATGACCGCGTCCTGCCCGGCGATCGCCCGCTCGACAGCCGCTTTGTCGAACACGTCCGCGCCGAGAGTCTGCAATTTCGGGTCGGACAGCGGAAAACCGTCGGGCCGCCGGACGACAGCAGTCACCGTGTGACCCGCGGCGAGCGCCTGCTCGGTGAGATGCCGACCCGTCGAACTATTTGCTCCGAACAGAGCGAGCTTCAATGGATTTCTCCGTCTCGAAAGAGTTCCACGGCTCCTGTTCCACCGTTCCGGACTACGGCTTGACGGCGGTGTAGAGCGCGAACGGCGGATTCGCTACGAAGTCGGCCCAGTACCCCTTCTGGGACAGTCCGGCGTGATGCCCGGGAGCACGGTTCGGCAACCGCTGGACATCTACCAGACCTGCCTTCTCCATCGCCTGCTCCGTGGTGCCGGCCGGCCAGAAGAACCCGTCGAACCCGACGTGCGGATCGACGTCCATCTCGATGTGGATCACCTGGAGGTCGCCGTGCTTCTCCTTCGGCGTGATGGAGAGGCCGTAGCGCGGATAGACGGACATCTTCTGAAGGTCGATGTCCGGGTTCGAGCACAGCGCGACCATCCGGCCGCCCGGCACCAGGTTGTTCGCGCACCGCTGCACCATCTCGTGGTACTCGACGGTGTCCTTGGCGTGGACGAAGGCCCAGATGGGCGCGACGACGTCGAATTCGCCGAGCACGGGAAGTTCGGCGGCGTCCACTGCTTCGTACGTGATACCCAGCTGCTGTTCGGACTCGATCTGGCGAGCCACGTCGACCATGCTCTTCTCGATGTCGATGCCGACGACGCTCTCGGCACCGAGGCGCTTGAACATACGGGAATAGAATCCCGTGCCGCAGGCCACGTCCAGGACTCGCTTCCCGGCCAGATCCGGTATCCCGGAGAGCAGGGTCTCGCGTTCGACGAAGGCGTAGGGGAGATTCTTGACGTTGTCGTACTGAGTGCTCGAAGCCTGATACTGCTCGCTGATCCGGTCGTGATGTGTGCTCTTCTGCATCATCCACTGCCTCTCTGTCGACTCACCCGAAGCTCAGCTGAATATCTTCTGCACCTTGCGCGATACCCATTCGCTGACGGTCACCGTGTCGAATCGCTCCACCGCGGACGAATCCGTGAACGGCCGCATGGGTTCGATGGAGGCGTCGTGGTTGGGGAGATAGAAGAACGGGATGGTCAGCCGGGACGACGTGTCACCACGCTCCGGGTTCACCACGCGATGCATGGTCGACACCCACCGCCCACCCGTCCACAACGCCATCAGGTCACCGATGTTGACGACGAAACTCCCAGGGATCGCCGAGACGTCACGCCACTCGTCCGCCCCCTGCAACACCTGAAGACCACCCCGGTCGTCCTCCTGATACAGGATCGTCAGACTCCCGAAGTCGGTGTGCGGACCCCGCCGCAACTGCCCCGGCAACGGCGCCACCACCTGCGGCGGGTAGTAGTTCACCGCCACCGACGAACCATGACGGTCGAACTTGTCCTCGAAGAACCCCTCCTCCAGACCCAACGCGAGAGCGAACAACCGCATCAGATCAGCGGCCAGCTCCCCCATGGCCCCCATGTACTCCTGCCAGGCCTTCTGGAAGTCCGCGGGGTCCTTCGGCCAGATGTTCTTGTGTGTCCAGCTCGCCCACTCGTTGCCGAGTGTGCTGCGCTCCTCGTCGCTCAACTCTCCGGTCACGTGCGCGGCGAAGGTCTCACACAGGTCCGGGGGTGTCTTCTGGTCGAGGCTGCGCGCGAGTGTCCCGCCGGCCCTGCGGTATCCGGACACTCCGGGGCGGGAGGCAACCAGGTCCTTTTCCCCGTCAGGGAGTTTGAAGAACGAATTGGTCGCCGTGAACATACGGTCGACCAGCTCCGCGGAAACTCCGTGACCCACGACGATGAAAAACCCGGAGCTGCGCAACGCATTGCCGATCGCCTCGGCAATCGCGGCCCGCCCGCGAGCACTTCCCCTGGAAGAGAGGTCGATGACCGGGACAAAACCATCGGTCACGGTGACGGTCAGTTGATCACGATTCAAGACATTCCCTCTTTCCGTGATGTTCTGCTCGTCGAGCGTAGGTCCGGCCGACAGCGGGTCGCCACGCCCCGCGGTTGAATCTGTCAACTCATCACGCCCCGAAAAACATATCGACCGGTCTTTTCTGCCTCGGGCTTCCGACCGCGCACGACGAACGGCCGAGCCGTCGACGGATGTGCCTCTCGGGGGAGGGCAAATCCGCCGACGACTCGGCCGATGCCGGTGTGAACACCTCCTTTGCGCTACGCGGTTCCGGCGAACATCTTCCGGAGCTTCTCGGACATCCACTGACCGGCAATCACTCCGGTACCGAAATGCGGCCGGTCGTCGCACGGCACCGTGAACGGCCGCATGGGTTCGATGGAGGCGTCGTGGTTGGGGAGATAGAAGAACGGGATGGTCAGCCGGGACGACGTGTCACCACGCTCCGGGTTCACCACGCGATGCATGGTCGACACCCACCGCCCACCCGTCCACAACGCCATCAGGTCACCGATGTTGACGACGAAACTCCCAGGGATCGCCGAGACGTCACGCCACTCGTCCGCCCCCTGCAACACCTGAAGACCACCCCGGTCGTCCTCCTGATACAGGATCGTCAGACTCCCGAAGTCGGTGTGCGGACCCCGCCGCAACTGCCCCGGCAACGGCGCCACCACCTGCGGCGGGTAGTAGTTCACCGCCACCGACGAACCATGACGGTCGAACTTGTCCTCGAAGAACCCCTCCTCCAGACCCAACGCGAGAGCGAACAACCGCATCAGATCAGCGGCCAAGTCGCTTACGGCGGCCATGTATTCGGCCCACACCTCGCGGAAGTCGGCGGGGTTCTCCGGCCAGATGTTCGCCAGAGTCCAGGTCGCCCACTGGTTGCCGAGTGCCCTGCGCTCCTCGTCGCACAGCTCGCCGGTCACGTGCGCGGCGAATGCCTGGCACAGATCCGGCGGTGACTCCTGGTCGAGGCTGAGGGCGGTCGTACCGCCCATCCGTCGAAAACCGGAGACTCCGGGTCCGTGTGCGACGCGGTTCTTCTCCTCGTCCGGCAGCGCGAAGAACGCACTCGTCACCGTGAACATGCGGTCGATGAGGTCCTGCGAGACCCCATGGCCGACGACGACGAAGAACCCGGAACCCGTGCACGCCCGGTCGATCGCCTGCGCGATCTCGACACGGCCTTGCGCCGAGTCCCTCGAAGTCAAGTCGATGACGGGTACGAACCCATGGGCAGCGGTGGCGGTCACCTGGTTGTCGTGCATGACCAATTTCTCCTCTGCGACTGTTTCTCGATCTAGTTCGCCGTCTCGGGCACCGCTTCCGGCTGCGCCGTTCGCCGGCCCCCTCTCGACAACAGCCCGACCAGGGCCGCGCCGAGCACGAGAACCCCGAAGGCCACCCAGAGCGCCACCGTGTAGCCGTGCACGGTCCCGGCGTTGACGGCGGACGGACCAGCCCCGTGGTCGTCCAGGTACGACGCGGTCGCGCTGGTCGCGATGGAGTTGAGCAGTGCGGTACCGAACGCGGCGCCCACCTGCTGCACCGTGTTGTACGCCGCCGAGGCGACGCCCGCCTCCATCGGGTCCAGTGCGGCCGTCGCCATGTTGGTGGCCGCGGCCAGCAGACAACCGAGACCGAGGCCGGTCAGGATCATGGAGGGGGTCAGGTACACCAGGAACACCTGTGAGCTGTCCACCTCCAGCTGCGTGAGGATCAGCATCCCGGCGGCGGAGGAGAGCAGGCTGCCGGCGATCAGGACGTTCGGAGCCACCCGCCGGTGCAGCTTTCCGGCGATCAGCATCGCTCCGATCGTGGTGCTGACGGCGTTGACCAGCAGCGTCATGCCGGCCTTGACGGGCGAGTAGCCGAGGATCGTCTGCGTGTAGTAGCTCACGAAGAGGTAGAAGCCGAACATCGCGATGAACATCACGCACACGGACACGAACGCGGTACCGCGGGCCCGGTGGGCGAGAATGTGCAACGGCAGCAGCGGGAACCGCGACTTGGCCTCCACCAGGACGAACAGGCTCAGCATGAGGACGCCGCCGACCAGCAGGCCGAGCACCTTCGGGTCGTCCCAGCCGTTCGGTTCCGCCTGGGTGAAGCCGTAGACCAGCGCGACGAGGCCCGCCGCGCTGAGCAGCACCCCGGGAACGTCGACGTTGCGCAGGTCGCCGCTCGGGCGGTCCCGCATGATCAACGGGACACCGGCCAGGGCGATCACGGCCATCGGGATGTTGATGTAGAGGCACCACCGCCAGTCGGCGTACTCGGTGAGCAGTCCACCGGCCACCACACCGAGGGCCGCGCCCCCCGCGCCGACGCCGGCGAAGACACCGAAGGCCTTTCCTCGCTCACGTCCGTCGGTGAAGGTGAGGATCAGCAGGGACAGGGCCGCCGGAGCCAGGAGCGCGGCGAAGACGCCCTGTCCCGCACGGGCGGCGAACAGCGTGCCCGCGTTCTCCGCCGCGCCGCCGAGCCCCGAGGCCAGCGCGAAGCCGACCAGGCCGATGGTGAAGGACCTCCGATGGCCGAGTGCGCCGCAGACGCGGCCGCCCAGGAGGAGTAAGCCGCCGAAGGCGAGGGCGTAGGCCGTGATCACCCAGTGCCGGTCGGTGTCCGTCATCCCCAGCTCCTGCTGGGCCGACGGGAGCGCGATGTTCACGATGGTCGCGTCCAGCACGACCATCAGCTGAGCAACGCTCACTACGGGAAGGGTCCACCAACGCCTCGCGGGCTGAGCCGGGGGGGTCGGGGCCTCTTGCTTCATGTCTGTCACATCAACTCGCACTATGGTCGGGTAACTCGAACGTTGGTCTAGTGGCGAGTGACTCTACTACACACCGGGGCACCGGGTGGGGCCGAGGACCGCCCTCCGGGGCGCTCCGCGCGGCCTCAACAAGCCCTGAAACAATGGGAGTTGGGAGTTTCAGAATTCGACGCACCGACCGGGCGTCGCCGGTTCCGCAACGGGTCGCCACGAGTGCCGGGCAGCCGGTCACGAGTGCCGGCGGGGCGCGGACCGGGCGTCAGGGCATGCAAGACTCAACCGAAAACACGGTGACGCGTAGTACACCCCCGGGGGTGAGCCGCGTGAATCTGGAGGTGAACGTCATCGCAGACAAAGAGCGCTCGAGCAGCCAGTCCGGCGGAGGAGTGGGTAACGTCTGGCTTCGGGCCCCACGCGGCAAGGGAGAGCCACCGCTCACTCGCGCACGTATCGTCCAGGCGGCCGTCGCCCTGCTCGACGAGGAGGGCATGGACCGGCTGACGATGCGTCATCTGGCCGAACGGCTGCAGGTCGGCGCGACCACCCTGTACTGGCACGTGGCGACCAAGAGCGACGTCGTCGACCTCGCGGTCGACGCGATCTTCGGCGAGACCTCGGTTCCGGACCAGCACTCCGAGAATCCGCGGAACGACATCGCGACCCTGGTCAACGACTGGCGCCAGGCCATGCTCCGGCATCCCTGGGCGGCCACCGTGCCCTCACGTCAACGACCGCTCATGGGGCCCAACTTCCTGGCCTGGATGGAATTCCTGCAGTCCGCGCTCCTGCGGGCGGGCCTGACCGACAAACGGCTCAACGCCGCGACCTGGGTGCTCTACAACCACGTGATGGGTGCCACGGCCACTCAGTCCAGCCTCCAACTCTCCGCCGAGGAGACCCGGTTGGGGCAGGAGTACCTGGAGAGCCGGCGCGACCAGTACCCGACCGTGGCCACGTACAACTACATCGCCGATGACGACTGGGACGCGAGCTTCGTGGCCGGATTGGAGTTCCTGCTGGACGGGATCGAGGCGCAGACCAAACGCTGAGGCCGCCCCTGCCCCCGCCCCCTTGCCGTGTCGTGGCGTGGCGCAGGGGGCGGGCGCCGGAACGTCAGGCCGTGCCGGCGGGGTTGGAGATCAGGTAGCGCCAGTAGCCGTCCGCACCCCTGCGGGCGATGTCGGTCGCCGTGCCCTCGGTGTGCACATGGGCGCCGTCCTGCCCCACACCGTCGTGGACGTAGTCGTTGATCAGCAGAGCCGTGTCGCCCACCACATAGACCTGGCGCAGTGAGACGGTGATCGGGATCCGCTCGCGCACGACCGTCGGCAGGGCGGCCCGGCGCCGCGCGCCCGAGGACGTACGACCGGGCCGCAGGACATGCATGGCCTCCGGTTCGAAGAGGGCGTCGAGCAATGCGAGATTCCGCGCGTTGAAGGCGTCGGCGAAGACATGGGGCAGGTCGGCGGGTTCGACGGGAAGACCGTCGCTGCTTGGTATGTCGGACATGGGGCGAGTACAGCAGTGCGGAATGCCCGGCGAACAGTGCGCGGGACGATTGTCTGTCAGCTCCGGATTTCCGCACGATCCGGCCGTGGGCCGGACCTGACAGATTACGGAAACGGGTTTGGCCCCGCCTTTTGCAAGACCGGCATGATGCAGGTGATATCCGCGCGCCGCGATACCTGATTCGGTCGACAAGGAGCGGACACCTTGACCAACATCACCATTGTCTTCCATTCCCGCAGCGGGAACACCTACCAGCTCGTGGAGAAGGCCGCGAAGACGGCACTCGACACGGGTGCCGAGGTGCGCGTGCGCAGGGCGCCCGAGCTCCCCGATCCGATGATCCTCGACAAGGCCGCCCACGCCAGTCTCGCGAAGGCCACCGCGGACGTCCCCGACGCGGCGCTCGACGACCTCGTCTGGGCCGACGCGATCATGGTCGGCACGCCGGTCCACTACGGCCTGCCGGCCCCGCAGATCCTGAACTTCATCGACCACACGGGACCGGTCGCCATACCCGGCAAGCTGATGGACAAGGCGGTGTCCGCGTTCGCTTCCGGGTCGATGCCCCACGCCGGCCAGCAGGCCGCGATCCTCGCGCTGCACAACGCGTTCTGCCACTGGGGCGCGGTGATCGTGCCGAACGGCTCGGCCGCCGCCGTACTGCATCAGCCGGGCAACGGAGCTCCGTACGGCACCGGCACCATTTCGCGGCACGAGGCGAACAGCGTGACCGAGGACAACCTCGGCGCGATCGAGTACCAGACGCTCCGTACCCTCCAGGTCGCCGGGGCGCTGACCCGGGGTCTGCGCCCCGAACCGAAGATCACCATGGTGAGCGACGAACGGCTGCGCACCTTCGGCCTGGACATCTGACGGGGCGATATGACACTCCGTGACACTCCCTGGCCGGAGGGCACTCCGTGCTGGGTGGAGGTGCAGGTCGACGATCCCGTACGGGCGAGCGCCTTCTACGGGCAGCTGTTCGGCTGGACGTTCTTCGACCACGGACCGGACTACCACCACTATCTGACGGCGCGGCTGAACGGGCGGGGCGTGGCCGACATCGGGCCATGGCCGTCCGGGGAGGCGCACCCCGGCCCTCCGCGGTGGCTCGTCTGCTTCGCGGTGGAGAGCACGGACACGACGGCGGAGAAGGTCGTCAAGGCCGGGGGCACGCTGCTGCTGCCGCCGGCGGACGTCGGCACGCACGGCAGGTTCGCGGTCGCGTCCGACCCGGCCGGTGCGCGGTTCGCGCTCTGGCAGGCGGACGAGTACCTGGGCTCGGAGATCGCCGATGTGCCGGATTCCGTCGTGTGGCACCACTGTCTGAGCAGCGATGCCGAGGCGTCGACGGCCTTCTACGCCGATGTGTTCGGCCTGTCCGTGACACCGGCGCCCGGTGCGGGCGCGGACGACGGACACGCCACGCTCGAACTCGACGGACGCCCGGTGGCCGGTGTCGGCAGGCAGCGTGCCGGGGTGCCGTCGTCGTGGGAGGTCACGTTCGGTGTCGTCGACGCCGATGCCGCGGTGGCGAAGGCCGTGGAGCTGGGCGGCTCGCTGCTCGACGGTCCCTTCGACACGCGGCGCGGCAGGTGTGCCCTGGTCTCCGACCAGGAGGGCACACCGTTCCGCGTACGCGCCGTCGGCGGCACGGACTGATCTGCCGCCCCTGAACCGGCGATCACCACCGCGGGCCGGGTCGGCGACCCAAGCCGTCCCGGCCCCGCCGCTGCGGATGCCACGCGGCCGTGTCCCAGAACAGGAGCTGGGCCGCCTTCGGGACAGCGCCGATCCGTGGGCCGTCCGGGCTGCCGAGGAGCATCGTGCTCGGCCGGTCCGGTGTGAACCCGGGCCATCGCGGAGCGTGTTCGCTGCGCGGCACGCCGTCGTGCGCGAAGGATGCCACCAGGTCCGTCAAGGTCGCCGAGACCCGCCGCTCCAGGGGCCCGTCGCCGAAGGCCTCGCGGTGCTGCGGAATTCCGTGGGTGCCGAACAGGAACGGCGAGGTCGCCTCGTGCGGTGAGCCGAACCCGGGCGGGTGCACCGCGTACTCGAAGTGCATGAGGAAACTCTGCGCGCCGCTCTCGCGAGCGCTGCGCTCGGCCGTACGGACGATCTGGTGGCGGAACATTGCGTCCCCGAGGATCTCCGTGTACAGGGAGAACGGATCGCTCGCGAGTCCGGCTTCACGGGCACATGCGCTGTAGTGGCCGACGGCTGCGTCGACGAGTCGCTCCGGGACGCCGGCGAGACCCTTCATCAGCAGGTCGCGGACCATGGCGCGCAGTCCGGTGTCGTCGGCGGGGCGCGGACGGGTGGCGGCGGTGTAGAACGCGCCCTCGGTCGCGGTCGTGACGAACAGGGCCGACAGGTCGGGCACCGGCCGGTGGGCGTCGTGGTCGGGTATCAGCTCGCCGTCCACCACGGGCCCCCGGTACCAGCGTCCTGACCTCGCCGGACCGTCGGCCGGCACCTGCGCGAAGTACTCCTGCCAGACCGTCAGCAGCCGCTCGGCGTCCACCGTGCGCAGTCCGGGCACGTCGACACCGAGTCGGCCCGCCACCTCCTCGTACGCCGTGCGCGCCTCCTCCGGTTCCAGTGCGTACGCCGGCGTCCAGACATGGGCGGCGCTGATCGGGACGATCCGGCGGATCGCACCGTGCAGCCTCGGAAGCAGGGCGAGCTGCCAGACGGCGGCGCCACCCGCGGACGTGCCGCACAGGGTGATGTTCTCCGGGTCGCCGCCGAAGGCCGTGATGGTGGTCCGCACCCATTCGACCAGGGCGATCTGGTCCTGCAGTCCCCAGTTGGCGCACAGGCCCGTCACCGGGTCGGTCAGCTGCTCGTGCCGTCCGAATCCGAAGGGCCCCAGGCGGTAGTTGAAGGTCACGACGACCAGGTCCCCGTGTGCGGCCAGCCGGGCACCGTCGAAGGTCGGACTCGCGGCGGTGCCCACTTCCCAGCCGCCTCCGTGGACGTAGATCAGCACGGGCCGGCGACCGGCGACGTCGGGTGTCCAGACGTTCGCGTGAACGGCGTCCTCGGAGGTGCTCCCGGCGGGCGCCGGGGCGGTGACCGGGGGCAGTCCCCGGCGGGGCTGGAGGAAGGCGGAGCGATGTTCGCCGCAGGGGCGAATCCCGGTCCAGGGCGGGTGCGGACGCGGTGAGGCGAACCGGAGCCGCCCCACCGGCGGGGCCATGAAGGGCACCCCGAGGAATGCCGAGACGGACCCGGTCCCTCCGTCCGGCCCGGCCGCTGTCCCACGCAGCGCGCCCGCGCCGACGCGTACCACCGGTTCCGGCGACCTCGCTTTCCTGGGGTGCCTCATCAGAACTCCCTTTGCGGCAGCGGTTCTTTCCGGAATCCGCACCACGGTCGCAGATCAGAAATAGTGGACCAAGCCGGTCCGGCGGCATCTGTCAGGTGCACATGATTGACAGACTTCCGCCGACCTGACGAACCGGGTCATCGGTTCTTGGCCGACCAGTGGCGGGCGGGCGAGGGTGAGGACGTGGCGCCTTTACTCGTTTCAAATCAATACCCAGGTGATCACCGAAACCGGGCGCTGGTTTCGAAGACCGCGGCCGCCCCGGAACGCCATTCGACAGCTGGAGCCGGAATTGACAAGGGACATGCTGCGAATTCCGCTGGGAAAGGCACGGCAGCAGCCGGACTGGGATGATCCCTCGCAGGCACAGCGTGCCCGGGAGACCCTGGCCGACCGCCCGGGCCTTGTCGACACGGCCGACGTGGGCGTGCTGCGTACGCACCTGGCGCGGGTCAGCACCGGTGCGGCGGAGGTCGTCCAGGCCGGCGACTGCGCCGAGGACCCGGCCGAGTGCACGGCGGACGACGTCGCCCGCAAGGTCGCCGTCCTCGATCTGCTCGCCGGTGCGATGAAACTGGCCGGCCACCGACCGGTGCTGCGCGTGGGCCGCATCGCGGGCCAGTTCGCCAAGCCCCGGTCCCGACCGACCGAACGCCTCGGAGAGCGGGAACTGTCCGTGTTCCGCGGCCACCTGGTCAACGGTCCCGCGCCGGACGCCGACGACCGGCGCCCGGATCCACTGCGGCTGGTCACCGGCTACATGGCCGCCGCCGACATCATGGCCCACCTCGACCGGGGCCGCGCGGGCGGCATCGAGCAGCCGGTGTGGACCAGCCACGAAGCGCTGATCCTGGACTACGAACTGCCACTGCTGCGGCGTACCGCCGACGGAGGTCTGCTGCTCTCGTCGACCCACTGGCCCTGGATCGGAGAGCGCACACGCCAGGTCGACGGCCCGCACGTGGCACTGCTCGCCCAGGTGGTCAACCCGGTCGCGGTCAAGGTGGGACCCGGCATCGACACGGACGAACTGCGGGCGCTGTGCGAGATGTTGGATCCCGACCGGCAACCGGGCCGGCTCACCCTGATCGTCCGGATGGGTGCCGGCACCGTGGCCGAGCGGCTGCCCGCCCTGGTCCGGGCGGTGCACGGGGCAGGGCATCCGGTGGTGTGGCTGACCGACCCCATGCACGGCAACACCGTGGTCACGCAGGGCGGTTACAAGACCCGTTACGTACGGACGCTGCAGCGCGAGGTCCGCGAGTTCCGTGCCGTACTGGCCGAGGCCGGCGCCTTCCCGGGCGGCATCCACCTGGAGACGACTCCCGACCAGGTGACCGAGTGCGTGCTCGACGAGTGGGAGGCCGACCGGGTCGGCACGGTCTACACGAGCTTCTGCGATCCGCGGCTCACCGTGGACCAGGCCCTCGACGTCCTGGGTGCCTGGGGTGAGGGCGGGGTTCTGACGACCGCGACCGGGACGGCCGCGCCGCGGCAGGCGACAGGAGGGTGACGGACATGGCGAAGACAACCGGAGCCGGCGCGACGGACATGGCGGGCAGGGTCGCGCTCGTGACCGGGGCCGCGGGCGGGATCGGCCGGGCCGTGGTGCGCGGGCTGGCCGAGGCGGGCGCGGTGGTGGCCGCCGCCGATCTCGACGGGGACGTCCTGCGCAAGTGCGTCGCCGAACTGACCGGCTCCGGGCTGTCGGTGACGGCGTATCCGGCCGACGTCACCGACTCCGCCCGGGTCGAGGCGGTCGTCGAGCAGGTCGAGGAGCGGCTGGGACCGGTGGAGTACCTGGTCAACGCGGCGGGCCTGCTGCGCGTGGGCGAGATACGCGAGTTGAGCGGCCGCGACTGGGCGGACATGTTCGCGGTCAACGCGAGCGGGGTCTTCCACGTGTCACGTGCGGTGGTGAACCGGATGGTGCCGCGTGGCCGCGGCGCCATTGTCACGGTGGCCTCGAACGCTGCCGCGACACCACGCGTGCGGATGGGCGGATACGCCGCGTCCAAGGCGGCGGCCACGATGTTCACCAAATCGCTCGGCCTGGAGGTCGCCCGGTACGGCATCCGCTGCAACGTCGTGGCTCCCGGCTCGACCGAGACCCCGATGCTGTGGTCGTTGTGGCAGGACGACAGCGGACGCGCCCACACGCTCGACGGCAACGCCGCCGAATTCCGGGTGGGAATCCCGCTGGGCCGAACCGCCAAACCTGAGGACATCGCCGCCGCGGTCCTGTTCCTGCTGTCCGAGCAGGCCGGACACATCACGTTGCACGACCTCACGGTCGACGGTGGCGCCGCACTCGGCGCCTGAGCGGAACCAGAAAGGAAGCCGATCATGCCGGGGATCCCCGACATAGCCGCTTACCCCATGCCCGGTGAGCGTGATCTGCCGGCCAACACCGCGCGGTGGACGGTGAGTCCGAACCGCGCCGTCCTGCTGGTGCACGACATGCAACGCTACTTCCTGCGGCCGTTCGCCGACGCGCAGCGCCGGGAGCTGACCGGCAACGTCGTGCTCCTGCGCGAGAGGTGCGCGCGTCTGGGCATACCGGTCGCGTTCACCGCACAGCCCGGCGACATGAGCGAGGAGCAGCGCGGACTCCTCATGGACTTCTGGGGCCCTGGCATGCGCCTGGACCCCGCGGACCGGGCGGTCACCGACGAACTGACCCCGCGCGGCGACGACTGGCTGATCACCAAATGGCGCTACAGCGCCTTCTTCAGGTCCGGCCTGCGGGCGCGGATGCTGGCGCACGGCCGCGACCAGTTGATCGTCTGCGGGATCTACGCCCACATCGGGGTCCTCGCGACCGCCGTCGACGCGTTCACCCACGACATCCAGACGTTCCTCGTGGCCGACGCCGTCGCCGACTTCTCCGCGGAGGAGCACCGGCTCGCGCTCACCTACGCCGCACGCCGGTGCTCCGTGGTGACGACCGCGCGCGGCCTGCCCGTCGGCGGCGCGCTCGTCGGGCAGCACGCCGCGACGCCCATGACGGGGACGGCATGAGTGTCGCGGAGCCGGGGGCCGGCGCGGCCGAGGCACTCCTGGACCGGGTGCTCGCCCCCGACCCGCCGCCGTTCGCCCTGCTCTACCGTCCGACCGCCACCGCCGACGACCAGGTGGACATCCTCACCGGCCCGATCCGGGCGGTGGACCGCGTCGCGGACCTGCCGGTCCCCGATTCACCGCACGGTCCGGCCGGCTCCGACGTACTGGCGCTGCTGCCCTACCGGCAGTTGGCCGAGCGTGGTTTCCCGGCCCCGGACGACGGACGGCCGCTCCTCGCGATGACGGTCCGGGAGCAGGCCACGCTGGGCCTGGCGGAACTGCTGGGCCGCGTCCCGGACATACCGATCCGGCTCACCCGCGAGCGTTTCGACATCGACGACGACGCGTACGCGGACCTGGTGCGCCGTGTCCTCGCCGAGGAGATCAGCGCGGGCGCGGGCGCGAACTTCGTCATCAAGCGCCGTTTCCTGGCCGACATCAGCGACTACTCCCCCGCCACGGCGGCCGCGTTCTTCCGGCGCCTGCTGATCCGGGAATCCGGGGTCTACTGGACGTTCCTGATCCACACCGGTGACCGCACCCTGGTCGGCGCGACCCCGGAGCGGCACGTCAGCCTGCGGGACGGTACCGCCGTGATGAACCCGATCAGCGGTACCTACCGCTACCCGGCGGCCGGGCCGACCCTGGGCGGTGTCATGGACTTCCTCGGTGACCGCAAGGAGACGTACGAGCTCTTCATGGTCCTGGACGAGGAGCTCAAGATGATGTCCCGGGTCTGCGACGCGGGTGTGCGCGTGGTGGGGCCGTTCCTCAAGGAGATGGCCCGCCTCGCGCACACGGAGTACTTCGTCGAGGGGCGCACCGAACGCGACGTCCGGGAGATCCTGCACACCACCTTGTTCGCGCCGACCGTCACCGGCAGTCCGCTGGAGAGCGCGAGCCGGGTGATCAACCGCTACGAACCCGAGGGGCGCGGTTACTACAGCGGGGTGGTGGCGCTCATCGGCCGGGACGGCCGTGGCCGCCGCACGCTGGACTCGTCGATCCTCATCCGCACCGCCGACATCGAGTCCTCGGGCCGAATGGAGCTCGGGGTGGGAGCCACTCTGGTGCGTGACTCCGAGCCGACGGCCGAGGTGGCGGAGACACGGGCGAAGGCAACCGGACTGCTCACCGCTCTTCGGGCCGAGCCGGAGGGTCCGCTGGGCCGGCATCCTTCGGTCCGGTCGGCGTTGCGGGCCCGCAACGAGGACATCGCGCACTTCTGGCTGCACGGGCCCGAGCCCGCCGCGGAGTACGGCCATCCGGATCTGGCCGGACAGCGGATCCTGATCGTCGACGCCGAGGACATGTTCACCTCGATGATCGCCCACCAGCTGCGGTCGGTCGAGATGCGGGTGAGTGTGCGCCGCTTCGACGAGCCGTACTCCTTCGCCGACCACGACCTCGTCGTGATGGGGCCAGGACCCGGCGGCCCGCTCGATGTGGGGGAGGCCAGGATCGCCCAGCTGCACGACGCGACCGCCCAGTTGCTCGCCGAGCGCCGTCCGTTCCTGGCCGTCTGTCTGAGCCACCAGGTCCTCAGCCACCGGCTCGGCCTGGACGTGCGCCGGCGTGACGCACCGCATCAAGGGGTGCAGAAGGACATCGACCTCTTCGGCCGCCGCGAACGCGTCGGCTTCTACAACAGCTTCGTGGCGCACAGCGCCACCGATCGGCTGAGCCCGGCGGGCATCGGTCCGGTGGACGTCTGCCGGGACCCCGCCACCGGAGAGGTGCACGCGCTGCGCGGCCCGCACTTCGCCGGAGTGCAGTTCCACAGCGAGTCCGTGCTCACCCGGGACGGGGTGCGGATTCTCGGCACACTGCTGACGGACGTACTCGAAGGAGCACGGCACCCGGTCCGGTCCTGAACCGGCGTGAGCCCGGCAGGAGTTCCCGGCGCGCACCGGTCGCGCGGCTCTCCGCGGCTCTCCACAACGTGGCCGACGGCGTACGCCGGGACACCGTCGTGGCTTACGCCGTGGTCAACACCACCCGCCCGCCGTGCAGTTCGCCCGCTTCGAGCATGCGGTGCGCCTCGGCCGTGGCGTGCAGCGGCAGCACGCGTACCTCCCGGGGCCGGAGGCGGCCTTCGGTCAGCAGGTCGTTGACACAGCGGGCCGCCTCGGCGAGTTCCGCGGCGGTCGCCCGAGTGATGGCGAAACCCGCGATGGACGCGTCCCGCACGTACAGCGGCCCGGCGGGCAGCACGGGCATGGTGCGCAGCCCGGCGAGCAGGACGATCCGGCCGCGCCAGGCCAGCAGGCCGACCGCGGTGCTCAGGTCGTTGACTCCCGCCGCGTCCACGTAGAGGTCGACCCCCTCGGGGCACGCCCGGGACAGCCGTGCGCCGAGATCGTCACCGCGTCGGTCGACGACCGCGTCGGCGCCCAGCGCGCGGCAGTACGCGGCGTCACGGGCGTGGGCCACGGCCACCACCCGGGCGCCCGCCCGGGCAGCGATGACCACCATGGCGGAGCCGACGTTGCCGGCTGCCCCGACCACCACGACGGTCTGGCCGGCGCGCAGCCCGCCGTGGGTGACCAGGCCCAGGTACGCGGTGGCGGCGGGGTGCAGCAGGGTCACAGCCGTCTCCGGAGCCACGTCGTTGGGCAGCCGGTGGAGCCGCTCGGCCGGCACGACCGCCCGCTCCGCCGCCGCGCCCTGTCTGCCACCGTGACCGAGGCTGTTGCACCACACCCGCTCTCCCGGTGCGAACCCCGTCACCGCCTCCCCCGCCGAGACGACCCGGCCGACCAGGTCCCGGCCGACCACGAACGGGAAACTCACCCGCTCGTCCACCAGACCGGACCGTATGAAGGTGTCGACGTGATTGGCCGTCGTCACCTCGACATCCACCAGCACGTCGTGCCTACCCGGCCGGGGCTCGGGCAGTTCACCGAAGCGGATGGAATGCGCGGGACCGAATTCGTTGATATACGCAGCACGCATACCGTGCATTCTCCGGGGAGACCTCGCTCCGCCCGTCGGACCGGCCCGATCGGCCACAGAATGTGTCAACTCGCTTGTTCACGCGCCGGATGCCCGAGCGCACCTGACTGATTGCCCCGGCCGTCGTTGCCGACGAGCCGCGGCGATTCCAGGATCGAATCGTGCTCCGTCGGACAGACCCGGCCGATTGCCGTCCCGGCCACAGTGCTCCCGCGCGCCCACGGCGGTCCGGAATGAAGAAGAGGTGCTCAGATTGACTGCGACTGCGCACGAGATCTCCGTCATCGGCGCGGGTCCTCGCGGACTTGCCGTACTGGAAAGGCTCTGCGCGAACGAACGGGTGCGACCGTCACACTCACGTGTACTCGTCCACGTCGTCGATTCGACTCCGGTCGGCGCGGGTGCCGTATGGCGAACCGACCAGTCGAGGCACCTGCTGGCCAATACCGTCGCCTCGCAGATCACCGTCTATTCCGACGCGGCGTCCCGGATAGACGGGCCGATCGAACCAGGGCCGAGCCTGTACGAATGGGCCGTCTCCCTGGCCGCGCCCCGGCCGGACGGCGACGGCGCCGACCGAGCGTACGACGCCGGCACGTTGACGGAGGCACGGCGTCTGGAGCCGAATTCCTATCCGACGCGTGCCCTGTGCGGGCGGTACTTCGCCGACTGTTTCCGCCGTGTCCGGGACGGCGCACCCGCCCACGTCGAGATCCGGGTGCACCACTCGCGTGCCGTGGCCATGGCCGACACCCACGGATATCCGGGCGGGCCGCAGGGGGTCCGTCTGGCGAACGGAACACGCCTGAACCAGCTGGACGCGGTCGTCCTCGCGCAGGGTCATCTGCCGACCCGGCCGACCCCTCAGGAGGAGCGCATCGCGAGTCTGTCCCGGATCAACCACCTGACGTATCTGCCGCCGGCCAACCCCGCGGACGCCGACCTCGACGGCGTCCCGGCCGGTGAACCCGTGCTGCTGCGCGGTCTCGGCCTGTGCTTCTTCGACTACCTGGCGCTCTTCACACTCGGCCGCGGCGGCCGTTTCGAGCGGGTCGGTGACGAGTTGGTCTACCGGCCCAGCGGCAGGGAGCCTGTGCTGTACGCCAGTTCGCGGCGGGCCGTTCCGTACCACTCACGAGGTGAGAACGAGAAGGGCGCACACGGCCGTTACCTGCCCCGTCTCCTCACGGCCGACCGTGTCGCCGGTCTGCGGTCCCGTGCCGAGGACGGGGGCGCGGCGCTGTCCTTCAAGAAAGACCTGTGGCCGCTGATCGCCCGTGAGGTGGAGACGGTCTACTACGAGACGCTGCTGGCGAGCACCCGACGCACCGACGAGCGGGAGGCGTTCGCCGCACGCTACCTGGCCTCCGCGGATCGGGCCGAGTGCGACGGCGTACTGGACGCCTACGGCATCCCTGTCGCGCACCGGTGGAACTGGAACGCCCTCACCGCCTCCGCCCGGGAGCGGGACTTCACCGACCGTGACGACTTCCGTGGCTGGCTGCTGGACCGGCTGCACGAGGACGTCCGGCAGGCACGGGAGGGCAACGTCAGCGGTCCGCTGAAGGCGGCCCTCGACGTCCTGCGCGACCTGCGCAACGAAGTGCGACTCGCGGTCGATCACGGCGGTCTGGACGGGGTGTCGCACCGCGACGAACTGGAGCGCTGGTACACCCCGCTCAACGCGTTCCTCTCCATCGGTCCGCCGCCGCGGCGGGTGGAGGAGACGATCGCGCTGATCAGGTCCGGTGTCCTGGAGCTGACCGGCCCGGACACCCGGATCAGGATCGACACCCGCGACGGCTCGTTCGTCGCCGACTCCGGCACGGTGCCCGGGCCCACCGTCCGTACCCGGGTCCTCATCGAGGCCCGGCTGCCGGAGCCCGATCTGCGGCGCACCGACGACCCGTTGCTGCGGCATCTCCTCAACACCGAGGCGTGCGCCCCCTATCGCATAGGCACCGCGGACGGCGGCGTGTACGAGACCGGGGGCCTGGCGGTGACCGAGCGGCCGTACCACCTGGTCGACGCCCAGGGCCGGGCGCATCCCCGGCGCTTCGCGTACGGCGTGCCGACCGAGTCGGTGCACTGGGTGACGGCGGCCGGAATCCGGCCCGGCGTGGACTCGGTGACCATCGCCGACGCCGACGCGATCGCACGCGCCGTGCTGGCCCTGGACCGGAGCGCGGCCGGAACCGGCCCCTTGGCCGAGAGCGGCCCCATCGAGGTCCTGGTATGAGCGAGCCGTCGGCGGTCGACGCCAACAGGGAGACCGGGTCCTGCGCCCTGGACGGCGGACTCCTGTCTCCGGTACGCGCGGGAACACCCGTGGAGGAGGCCGTGTCCGACGGGGCGTGGCTCCAGGCCATGCTCGACGCCGAGGCCGCGCTGGCCCGCGCCCAGTCGGCGATCGGCGTGGTGCCCCGGTCGGCCGCGCGGACCATCACCGCCGTGGCCCGGGCCGACCGGCTGGACCTGCGGGCCCTCGCGGTGCACGCGCGCGAGAGCGCCAACCCGGTGGTCGGCCTGGTCCAGGAGCTGACCCGTCTCGTGTCCGCCGTGGACCCGGCCGCCGCCGCGTACGTTCATCTCGGCTCGACCAGCCAGGACATCTTCGACACGGCCGCCATGCTCGTCGCCCGCGACGCGCTGCGGCTGCTGCGCGCCGATCTGGCCCGGGTCGCTGACGCGTTCGCGGGCCTCGCCCGGAGGCACCGCGACACCGTGCTCCCGGGTCGCACCCTGTCCCTCCATGCCGTGCCCACGACCTTCGGGCTCAAGGCGGCCGGGTGGCGGCGGCTGGTGCTCGACTCCGGGGTACGCGTCGACGCCGTGCTGTCGGCCCTGCCCGTCTCGCTCGGCGGCGCCGCGGGCACGCAGGCCGGCTACGTCGAGTACGGCGCCGACGCCGAACGTCTGGTGGCGGCCTTCGCCTCCGAGACGGGTCTCACCACCACGGTGCTGCCCTGGCACACGCTGCGGACGCCGGTCGCCGACCTCGCCGCCGTCCTGGCACACGGCGCCGGTGCGCTCGGCAAGATCGCGGTCGATGTGCAGTCGCTCGCCCGCACAGAGGTCGGCGAGCTCAGCGAACCGCATGTGCCCGGACGCGGCAGCTCATCGGCGATGCCACAGAAGCGCAATCCCGTACTGGCCACGCTGATCCGCAGCGCCGCGCTGCAGGTTCCGGCGCTGGCCGCCGTGCTGACCCAGTGCATGCTCACCGAGGACGAGCGCTCCGCCGGCGCATGGCACGCGGAGTGGCAACCGCTGCGCGAGTGCCTGCGGCTCACGGGCGGCGCCGCGCACACGGCGGTGGAGTTGGCCGAAGGTCTGGTGGTGCACCAGGAGCGGATGCGGGCCAACCTCGGGCTCACCGGCGGCCAGATCGTCGCCGAACGCCTCGTGGCAGCGCTCGCGCCGCTCCTGGGCAAGGCCGCCGCGCGAGACCTGCTCACCCGGGCCGTCGAGACCGCACAGCGGCACGGCCGGCCGCTGTCCGAGCAGCTCGCCACGGAGCCTGAGCTCGCCGACGGCATCGCGCCGGCCGAGCTCACGCGCCTGTGCGACCCCACCGGCTATCTGGGCGCCGCGGCCGACCTCACGGAACGGTCCCTGCGCCCGGATTCAGAGGTCTGACAGGGCCTGCGCCCACGTACAGGACCGGGCCTGCGAAGGTGCGCGGCGGCCGCCCCCTCGCCGCGGAACCCGGCCGCTTCCCCTCGCGCGGCCTCCGGAAACGATGGGTTCAGCACGATCCAAACATGGACGCCACCGGGTTTCTGACTTATATGACAAACGTCAGGACCATTTATGACCATGTTTCTGACATCGAATGACCGACCGCCGCGATCGCTCCCGTCGACCGGCCCCGCCCGACGCCTGACACGGAGCGTCACCGCATCCCCTGGGCGGCCGGGCCGGCAGTCACCCCCGAAGCGTCGCGCGACGGTCCCCCGGAGACGGCAGGCGCGGCACGCGAAGACTTTCGAGATCCCGCGAATTGCATGGCATGACCCTGTCGCCACCGGTCCGACCTCGATGAATCCGCGCCCGAGTCGGCCACCCGTCCCACCTGCGAAATCGAAATCTGTTGCTGATTAAAATACCGGCCAGCCTTCCTGTTTTCCTTGCGACTTCCTCGGACGACCGCAATGCTGACAGTCTGACCTTGCTCATGACGAGCTGACCGGCCGATGGCCTTGCGCCAGCCACAGGCCGTGGGTTTGGATTTTTGAAGCTTAATGGACCGGGGGAAGCAAAAGCTGCTCGAATCGCTCAATCGAAAGCGATTGCAGCCTCACCGCTCCTGAGTTCAGCCACGGAATGGCACACGGCCAGAACGTAGGGGGATAAATGCACGAGCACGGAAATCCGCGGGGTCCGACCGAGTCGTCGAGATTTCTCACCCCACTGGCCGTGACGCATCCCTTGGCCGGCCCTCTCCGCCGAGCATTACCCGTTTCCCCCTCGAGGTGCGTTCCCTGACCTCAGGCGATCATTCGTCTGACCGGATCGGGAATTCACCCGCACCGCGGCTCGCCCCCGGCGTACGGCTCCGCCCGCCATGGACACCCGGCGTGCCCGCCCGTACGGCCCGGACGGCCACGCACCCGAGCGGGCACCTTGTTCGTGCGGCACAGCACAGGAGAGCTCGACGGCCGGCGTTCCGGCCGTTCCCGCGCACTCCTGATGTGACGCGTCGCGATGCGTAGTGCAGACCTGATCTCTTCCTACCCGGCCGCCTTCGAGCTCACCGGCGTGCGTCGACGATGCCGCGCGCCCGGCGAACGCCGCCGCGCCCTCACCCCATATCGATGACGCCTGCTTTCACGGCGTCTCGTGCTCACCCGTGCCCAGAAATCCATTGGCACGAATCGCACGGCACATGACACAAGGAGTAGTGGCATGACGCTCTTGAGCAGTGAAACAAATTACGTCGAACTTCCCGGAGACCCAGCGAACGGCTCCGGTCCGGACGTAGCGAAAAAGGTTGCCATCGACCGATCGCTGGCCGATCTGTCCCCGGTGGTGTTCGCCTCACTGCCGCGTGCCGATCAGCGTCGAAAAGGCTTGATGTATCTGCGGGGCCTGCTGGGAGCGACCGGCAGGAAGTCGGTGCGTAATATCGCGGCCTTTCTCGGGGATCAGGTCAACGATCAGGGCCTGCACCACTTCATCAATGACTCCACGTGGGAATGGGATCCCATGCGTGAGGCCCTGGCTCGCCATCTCGTCCGCCGCGTGGCACCACAGGAATACGTGCTGCATCCCATGGTCATCCCGAAGTCGGGCGCCCATTCCGTGGGCGTGGCCCGGACATTCTCGTGGGAACACGGCCAGGCCGTCACGGCGCAGCAGGTGATAGGCGTGTGGGGGGTGTCCGCCCGTTCGGCGAGTCCGCTGAACTGGTGGCTGCATCTGCCCGCCCACGGGACCACGCCGAGGACGGACCGGTCGTCGATCCTCCACGACGCGGGCCCGACGACGCCGGAGGACTCGATGGTGAACGCCTATCTCGAAACGGCGTCACGTCTGTGTCTGCCGCACCGTCCGGTGGTGCTCAACGCCGAACGGCTCGACGCCATCCGGCTGATGACCAAGCTCGGCGCGGCGGGTCTGAGGCACATCTCCAGGATCGCCAAGGACACCTGGCTGCTGCCCCACGACCCTGCACTGACCGGCTGGGGCAACAGCCCACTGCAGGCGCACCAGATAGCACAGCTGGCCAGGAACGGCCGAAAACGCCTGACCCTGATTCCGTCCGACACCCCGAAGGCCGCCGAACTCGTCACCGCCGTACGCGTCCGTCTCCCCGCCGCGCTCGACACACCGGAACGCACGCATGGGCGTGGGGACTTCGTTCTGTTCGGCGTCGGCCGCGGCGGGGCTCAGTGGCCCGAGGAGCTGTGGCTGACCGATATGGCGGGGGCCGACCACGCGGCCCTGCTGCGCCTGGTGGGTCTCAGCCGGCGAGTCGAGTGCCGAGGCGTGCCGCGCGCCGAACGCGTCGGCATCCGGGACTTCGTCGGCCGCTCGTTCGCCGGGTGGCACCGCCACGCCACGCTCTCCTCGGTCGCCCATGCGGCGGCGGAACTGGCGGACCTCGGACCGGCCGCATGAGGGCGCCCCTGTCGAGCGGAGCCTCGTGGCACCTCGGGGTGCGCCCCGATCGTATTCCTGGAGGCTCCGCTCGCGGGGTGCGTGACCGATGTCCGCCCCGGCGGCGCCGAGTACGCCTCGGCACGTCGCCCGACGCGGTGCACGGGCGGCGGCACCGGTCGCCGCCGCCCCACGGCCGTCAGGGGTACGCGAGCGGTACCTCAGCAGTACAGGTTGTTGCCCGTCGTCGTACCCAGGATCTGGGTGAACCGCTGGTAGTTGTTCACCCGGCTCTGCACCTGGGCGGGGTTCTTGCCGTCGCACTCCAGCAAGCCGTTGATGGAGCGGATCGTCTGGCCGAAGCCGGCGCCGTTGACCATGGCGTTGTGGCCGGTCATCGTGCCGGGGCCGTTCTGCGTGTTCCAGTACCAGAGGCCCGTCTTCCAGGCCACGGCGGCGTCGTTCTGCACGAGCCAGGGGTTGCCCAGGAGGTCGATGCCGAGCGCGTCGCCCGCGGCCTTGTAGTTGAAGTTCCAGCTGAGCTGGATCGGTCCGCGACCGTAGTACGCGGCCTGGCCGGCCGGGCAGCCGTACGGCTGGCCCCAGTCGCAGTAGTGGGGGTAGTTGGCGGTGTTCTGCTCGACGATGTGGACCAGTCCGCCGGTCTCATGGCTGACGTTGGCGAGGAAGGCGGCGGCCTCCTGCTTCTTCACGGTGTCGCTGCCGGTGTTCGCGAAGGCCGGATAGGCGCTCATCGCGGCCTTCAGCCCGCTGTACGTGTAGAAGGAGTTCCGGCTCGGGAACATCTGGTTGAACTGCGCCTCGCTCACGACGAAGCCGGAGGGGTTGGTGCCTCCGTCACAGGCGTACGGCTCCCAGTACCAGGTGCTGATGGTGGGGTCGTAGCCCGGGTTGTCGTGCTCGGCTATGTAGGCCTTGCCGTCGGTGTAGCGGACGATGTTGCCGGTGACGTAGGACTTGCCGGCCACCCAGCTCGGGTAGCTCGAACAGGCCGCCGCGGACGCACTCGACGCCGGCAGGAGCACCGGCGCGGCGCCTGCGAGCACGAGCGCGGCCACGAACGCGGAGATACGACGCCTCGACACAGGACCAACTCCTTCGCGGAGCACGGCCGCGCCCGTACGAGGGCAGAGCGAAGCGGAACCTTGTGCGCGCAGGCCGGTGCGACCGGCCACGGCGTACGGGGCGGCCGTGGTGGGGGGTGAGGAGGCACACTCAACTCCCTTGGTCTGGACCAGTCAAGGGTGTAGACCAGTCAACTCGCCCCACGGCCGCTCCGGTTCAGCTCAGCGGCTTCTCCAGCACAGCCTTGCGGTGACTGAAGGTCTCGATGGAGTAGCGGCCGTGGTAGTTGCCCATGCCGCTCTCACCGACGCCACCGAACGGCAGGTCGGAGACGGTGAGATGGGCGAGCGGCAGACCGAAGCCAAGGCCGCCGGAGGACGTTTCGGCGGCCAGCCGTTCGCGGGTGACGTCGGACTCGGTGAAGACATACAGAGCCAGGGGCTTGTCGCGGTCGTTGATGAACTCGACGGCCTCGTCGAGCCCCGGCACGGTCACGATCGGCAGGACCGGGCCGAAGATCTCCTCGCCCATGACCGGCGAATCGGGGTCCACGTCGGCCAGAACCGTCGGCGCGATGTACTTGGTGGCGCGGTCACTGTCACCGCCGACCACGACACGGCCGGAGTCGAGCAGTCCGCTGAGGCGGTCGAAGTGCCGCTCGTTGACGATACGGCCGTACTCGGTGGAGGTGGCGGCATCGGTTCCGTACAGGCCCTCGACGGCCTTGGCCAGGGCCGGTTCCAGGGCGCGGGCCGTCTCCGGGTCGGTGAGTACGTAGTCGGGGGCGACGCACGTCTGCCCGGCGTTGAGGAACTTGCCGCGGGCGAGGCGGTCGGCGACGACGGACAGGTCGGCGTCCCGGTCGACGAACGCCGGTGACTTGCCGCCGAGTTCGAGGGTGACCGGGGTGAGGTGCCGGGCGGCGGCGGTCATGACGATGCGGCCGACGGTGCCGTTGCCGGTGTAGAAGATGTGGTCGAAACGCTCGGCGAGCAGGGCCGTGGTCTCGGGGATGCCGCCCTCGACGACGGCGACCGCCTCGGTGTCCAGGTACTCCGGCAGGAACCGGGCAAGGAAGGTGGAGGTGGCCGGAGCCAGCTCGCTGGGCTTGACGACGACCGCGTTGCCGGCGGCGAGCGCACCGAGCATCGGCGCGAGCAGGAGCTGCGCCGGGTAGTTCCAGGGCGCGATGACCAGGACGACGCCGAGGGGGTCGTACTGCGTCCAGGCCGTGGCGTCCTCGCCGAGGTGCGCGGGGACGGGGGCGGACTCGGGGCGCAGCCACTCGTCGAGGTGCTCCAGGGTGTGGTCGATCTCCCGCACGACGAAGTTGACCTCCGTACGGAACGCCTCGGTGGAGCTCTTGCCCAGGTCGGCATGGAGGGCGGCGGCCAGGTCCTCGCCGTGCGCGGTGAGCAGCACGCGCAGGCGGCGCAGCTGGGTGGTGCGCCATACGACGGGCTTGGTGCGGCCGGAGCGGAAGGTGGCGCGCAGCCGGGCCACGACGTCGGCGGGCTGCTCGGGGGTGGGCTGGTTCACGGTGCCTCGCTGGTCGGAGTGGGCCGGTGGCCCGCGTGCGGTGGGTCGAGCGGTCAGGTCGAGCGGCAAGCTCGATGTATATGCCAACCATTTATACGGCATGATGATTCCGTACCACGCACAGCAACTGGTCATGAGCGTCAGAGATCACACCGAGGGCGCAACGGCGGCTCGCGGCGAGGCCCTCCGGCGGCCGACACCTACACGGAGGACTCGGCCGCCGCCCCGTCGAGCGTGTCCGCGAGCCGGTTCAGCAGCCCCCGCAGCAGTTCGTCGTCGCCGTCGCTCAGGACGGGCCACTGGGCGTGGACCTCGCGGTCGACGCGCCGCCAGTGGTCCTCGCCGCGCGGGGTGAGGTGGGCGAGGATCCGGCGCCGGTCGAGGGGGTCGACGCGTCGGTAGACGAGGTTCTGGTCGACGAGCTGGTCGACGAGTTTGGTGAGGGTGGGCGGCGGCAGGAAGGCCGCTTCGGCGACCGCCGCCATGGGGTGCCCCTCACCGTCGGCGAGAAGGGTGAGCACACGCCAGGCGTCGAGCGAGCAGCCGTGCTCGTCCAGGGCGGCCTGGAGCCGGCGTGCCGCCAGTCGCTCGGCCCGCGTCAAGAGGTGCATGAGGTCCTGAGACCGACGCGGAGGTGGGGTCGGCATCCTTCTCCTCGCTCCCGGGGGTCAGCACATCGTACAAGTCCCGCTTCCCACAAGGATCTCCCACATCTGGCGCCGCACACGCGCACCGTATGTCAGGGTCCGGCCGCCGCACACCCGTCGAGCCCAGGTCCCTGGCGCCGCAGGCGCGGACCGTACCCCGAGACGGATTGGAGTTCACCGGGCGTTCCCGGAATCATGCCCTCATGGTCCGGCTCGACCCGCCTCCGCTCGACTGGTTCACGGCCGACGACTCGGTCGTCAGCGTGGCACTGGTCTTTCCCATGCAGGGCGCCGCGGGGATCTTCGGGCCCACGTGCGAGTTGTGCGCGCGGCTCGCCGTGGAGGAGGTCAACCGCTCGGGCGGGGTGCTCGGCAAGGAGCTGCGGCTGCTGCCGGTCGACGGCGGCGCCGAACCGCACCGCATCGCCGAGAACGTCGAGGCGCTGGTCGACCTCGGCATCGTGCAGGGCGTCACCGGCTGGCACATCTCCTCCGTACGCCAGAAGCTGGCACCGCGGATCGCCCACCGCGTGCCGTACGTGTATACGGCGCTGTACGAGGGAGGCGAGGACACGGCCGGCGTGTTCCTGACGAGCGAGACCCCCAACGACCAACTGCGGCCCGCCATGCGACTGTTGGCCCGTGAGCACCGGGTGCGCCGGTGGTTCGTCGTGGGCAACGACTATGTGTGGCCCCGCCGTACGGCCCGGGCGGCGCACCGCTACGCGCGCGAGTCGACCGGCGGCGGTATCTGCGCGGAGGCGTATCTGCCGCTCGGCACCCACGACTTCGACGGGGTGCTGCGACGGATCGAGCGGTCGGAGGCGGACGCGGTGCTGATGCTGCTCGTGGGCAGCGACGCGGTCCGGTTCAACCGGGCGTTCGCCGCGTCCGGCCTCGACGAGCGGTGTCTTCGGCTCAGTACCCTCATGGACGAGAACATGCTGATGGCGAGCGGCCCCACGGCCACCGCCGGCCTCTACAGCACGGCCGGTTTCTTCGCCTCCCTCGCCAACCAGGACACCCTCGACTTCCACGGCCAGTACGCCGGACGGTACGGAGTCGAGGCACCGGTCCTCGGCAGCCTCGGCGAATCGTGTTACGAGGGCGTCCTGTTGCTGGCCGCGCTCATCGACCGGGCCAGGACCCTCGACGTCTCCGCGATCGGCGCGGCGGCGGACACCGTCTCGTACGAAGGGCCGCGCGGGCTGCTCCACCTGCGCGGCGGCCATGTGCGCCAGCGCATCTACCTGGCGCGGGCGGACGGCGTGGACTTCGACGTCGTGGCCCAGCTGGATCTTCACGAAACGCGGCCTTGACATGTCCGCGCATCCGCGAAGATACTTCCCGCAGGAAGTAATTAGAATGCCTCGGGCGAACTGTGAATTCATGCGAAGAATTCCGCCCCGGGCATTTTTTGTTTCCCGGTGAGAGCCGGAAGATACCGCCGGGAAAGTACCGCGAAACACCGTGGAAACAGGGTGACTTGAGGCTGTGGACCGCACTTCAGGAGGAGGTTGTCCTCCCAGCCCGAGGGGGTTCTTTTGTCCAGCGGTTCCAGCGGTTCCAGTGACTTCAGCCGTTTCAGGGGTTTCAAGGGGTCCGGTCCTTCCCGACGCCGGGTGATGGCGGGCGCCGCCGCGCTCACCGCCGTCGTCGTGCTCTCGGCGTGCGGCGCCAAGACCGACGCGGCGGGCGGCTCGTCCGACGCGGCCGCCAAGGCGGACACGAGCGGCGACACGGTCAAGGTCGGTCTGCTCAACTCGCTCTCCGGCACCATGGCGATCAGCGAGGTGACCGTACGCGACTCGCTGAAGCTGGCGATCGACGAGATCAACGCCTCGGGCGGAGTGCTCGGCAAGAAGGTCAAGCCGATCAGCGAGGACGGCGCCTCCGACTGGCCGACGTTCGCCGAGAAGGCGAACAAGCTCATCAAGGAGGACCGGGTCGCGGCCACCTTCGGCTGCTGGACCTCCGCGAGCCGCAAGGCCGTGAAGCCCGTCTTCGAGAAGAACAAGTCCCTGCTGTTCTATCCCGTGCAGTACGAGGGACTTGAGGAGTCCCCGTACATCTTCTACACGGGTGCCACCACCAACCAGCAGATCGTCCCGGCGCTCGACTACCTCAAGAGCCAGGGCAAGAAGAGCATTTACCTCGTCGGCAGCGACTATGTCTTCCCGCGTACCGCCAACAAGATCATCAAGGCGTACGCGAAGGCCAACGGCATGAAGGTGCTCGGCGAGGACTACGCGCCGCTGGGGTCCACCGAGTTCAGCACCATCGCCAACAAGGTGAAGGCAGCGAAGGCCGACGCGGTGTTCAACACCCTCAACGGCGACTCGAACGTGGCCTTCTTCAAGGAGTACAAGTCGGCCGGTCTGACCGCCAAGAGCATGCCGGTGGTCTCGGTGTCGATCGCCGAGGAAGAGGTCAAGTCGATCGGATCGCAGTACCTGGCGGGCCAGTTGACGGCCTGGAACTACTACCAGACGACCGCGGGCGAGGCGAACACCAAGTTCGTGAAGGCGTACAAGGCCAAGTACGGCCAGGACAAGCCGACCAGTGACCCGATGGAGGCCGCGTACACCTCGGTCTACCTGTGGAAGGCGATGGTCGAGAAGGCCAAGTCCTTCGACCCGGAGAAGGTCAAGGCGGCCTCCGACGGCATCACCTTCGAGGCACCCGAGGGCGAGGTCACCGTGGACGGCGCGAGCCAGCACATCTACAAGACCGCCCGGATCGGCAAGATCGGCACCGACGGGCTGATCGAGCAGGTGTGGGACTCCGGCAAGGCGATCAAGCCGGACCCGTATCTGAAGGGCTACTCCTGGGCCTCCGGCCTCTCCTGACCGACCGTCACGTGCGGGCCGGCCTTCGGCAACGAGGGCCGGCCCCGCGTCCCGCCTCCCCGGAGCCGCCGTATGACCGTGATCCTCGGTCAGACCTTCACCGGCATCAGCATCGGTGCCGTCCTGCTGCTCATCGCGCTCGGTCTCTCGCTCACCTTCGGCCAGATGAACGTCATCAACATGGCCCACGGCGAGTTCATCATGGCCGGCGCCTACACCACGTACGTCCTCCAGAAGTCCATCTCCAGCGCGGGCCTCTCGCTGCTCGTCGCGCTGCCGGTCGCCTTCCTGGTCGCCGGCGCACTCGGCGCGCTTCTCGAATGGGTGCTCATCCGCCGCCTGTATCTGCGGCCGCTCGACACGCTGCTCGTCACCTGGGGGGTCTCGCTGATGCTCCAGCAGGCCGCCCGGGACATCTTCGGCGCGCCGAACGTGCAGACCCGCGCGCCCGATCTGCTCACCGGGAACATCACCGTCATCGGGGGCGACGATCCGCTGACGTTCGCCAACAGCCGCCTGTTCATTCTGGGGTTGGCGATCGCGGCCGTGGTCGCGCTGTCGCTGACGCTGCGGCTGACTCCGCTCGGCCGCCGGATCCGCGGGGTCGTGCAGAACCGGGACCTGGCCGAGGTGTCCGGCATCTCCACCTCGCGCGTGGACCGGACCGCGTTCTTCCTCGGGTCCGGGCTCGCGGGCGTCGCAGGCGTCGCGCTGACGCTGGTCGGTCCGATCGGTCCGACGATGGGCACCAACATCATCATCGACGCGTTCCTGGTGATCGTGGTCGGCGGCATCGGACAGCTCAAGGGAACGGTCATCGTCGCCTTCGTCCTCGGTGTCCTGCAGTCCGTCCTCGAATACTCCACCACCGTCAGCGTCGCGAAGGTGCTCGTCCTCGTGGCCATCGTCGCGTTCCTCCAGTGGCGGCCCCAGGGGCTGTACACGCTGCGTACGAGGAGTCTCGTATGACCCTGCTGCCCCTGCTCAAAGGCCGGTCGGCGCGCGCCTGGGGCGGATTCGCCGCGGCCGGCCTCGCCCTGTTCGCCGTGGCCCCGCTGGCCCTCTCGGACTTCCGGCTCGGACTGCTCGCCAAGTACCTGTGCACCGCGATGGTCGCCGTCGGCATCTGTCTGGCCTGGGGCCGCGGCGGACTGCTCACGCTCGGGCAGGGAGTGTTCTTCGGGCTCGGCGGCTACGCCATGGCGATGCATCTGAAGATCGCCGACGCCGGTCCCGGCAACCTTCCCGACTTCATGCAGCTGTACGGCACGGCCACCGAACTCCCCTGGTGGTGGCGGCCGTTCGAGAACCCGCTCTTCGCACTCGCCGCGACCGTGCTGCTGCCGATGGCCGTCGCCGCGATCCTCGGTTCGTTCATCTTCCGCCGCCGGGTCAAGGGCGCGTACTTCGCGATCCTCAGCCAGGCGCTCGCCGCGGCCTTCGCCATCTGGCTGATCGGCCAGCAGGCCACAACCGGCGGCACCAACGGACTCACTGACATCCAGGGCTTCTTCGGCTACGACCTCAACGACCCCGTCAACCAGCGGATGGTGTACTTCATCATCGCCGCCGCGCTGTTGCTGCTGATCGCCCTCGCCCGGCAGCTGATCCACAGCCGCTACGGCGAACTCCTCGTCGCCGTACGGGACTCGGAGGAGCGGGTGCGCTTCCTCGGGTACAACCCGGCGAACGTGAAGCTCGTCGCGTACGTCGTGGCGGCCGGTATGGCGGGGCTCGCGGGCGCGCTGTTCGTGCCCGCGGTCGGCATCATCTCCCCGGCGATGATCGGCATCGTGCCGTCGATCGAGTTCGTCATCGGTGCCGCGGTCGGCGGCCGGGCGAGCCTGGTCGGCGCGGTGCTCGGCGCGGTCGGAGTGGCCTGGGCGAAGACGGCGCTGTCGGAGGAGTTCCCGGCGGCCTGGACCTACTTCCAGGGGCTGCTGTTCATCGTGGCCCTGGCATTCCTGCCGGGTGGTCTCGCCTCGCTGGTGGGGATCGTACGGCGGCGCAGGTCCTCGCGCGCGACCGGCGACACGACTGGGGACGCGACCGGGGAAAAGACGTCTGCCCTTCCTCTTGGAGAAGCAGCATGAGTGCTCTTGGAGACGCAGCATGAGTGAACTCTCGGGCCTTGAGATACGCCGACTGCGGGTGTCCTTCGACGGGTTCACCGCGGTCGACGGTGTGGACCTCGACGTGCGGCCGGGCGATCTGCGCTTCCTGATCGGACCCAACGGCGCGGGCAAGACCACGCTCGTCGACGCCGTCACGGGTCTCGTGAAGGCCGAGGGCTCCGTGCTCTTCGGCGGCACGGAGCTGCTGGGGAGGAGTGTGCACACCATCGCCCGGTCGGGGATCGGCCGTACGTTCCAAACGGCAACCGTCTTCGAGGAGTTGACGGTCCTTCAGAACCTGGACATCGCGGCCGGTGCCGGTCGGGGCATGCTGACGATGCTGCGGCGCCGCAAGGGCGTGCCGGAGCCCGTCGCACGTGCGCTGGAGACGGTCGGGCTCGCGGAGCTGGCCGACTCCCCCGCCGGGACGCTCGCCCACGGGCAGAAGCAGTGGCTGGAGATCGGCATGCTGCTCGTGCAGGACGTACGGCTGCTGCTGCTCGACGAGCCGGTCGCCGGGATGAGTCACGACGAACGGCAGGCCACGGGTGAGCTGTTGGAGCGCATCAGCGAGGAGCGGACCGTGGTCGTCATCGAGCACGACATGGACTTCATGCGGTCGTTCGCGCGCAGCGTCAGTGTGCTGCACGCGGGCAAGGTGCTGAGCGAGGGGACGGTCGCCGAGGTGCAGGCCGATCCCAAGGTGCAGGAGGTGTATCTCGGACACGCGGCGGTCCAGGACGCCGAGTTGATCCTGCCGGAGGAGCCCGAGCCCGCGGGCGCCACCGCACCGAGTGCGGTCGTACAGGAACAGGAGGCGTGAGACCGACATGAAGCTGGAGATCGACGACATCCGGGTCGGCTACCACCGCAGTCTCGTCCTGCACGGAGTCTCCGTGGAGGTGCCCGACGACGGGGTCGCCGCTGTCCTCGGGCACAACGGCGCGGGCAAGAGCACGCTGCTGCGGGCGGCCGTGGGACTGCTCACCCCGTCGAGCGGGGCGATCCGTCTCGACGGCGAGGACATCAGCCGGCGCAAGCCCCACGAACGCGTGGCGCGCGGCATGGCGTACGTGCCGCAGGGCCAGCAGGCCTTCCCCCATCTCACGACGGCGGAGAACCTCCAGCTCGTCGCGGACGGCCGCAAGCGGGGCAGGGCGGCGATCGACGAGGCGCTGGACCTGTTCCCCGCGTTGAGGGCTCTGTCGGGGCGGCGGGCGGGACTGCTCTCCGGCGGCCAGCGGCAGCAACTGGCCATCGCCCGGGCCCTGGTGACGGACCCTCGGATCCTCCTCCTCGACGAGCCGACCGAGGGCATCCAGCCCTCGGTCGTGGCCGAGATCGAGGAGACGATCCTCGCGCTGGCCGCCCGCGGCGGGCTCTCGGTGCTCCTCGTCGAACAGCACGTCGGCTTCGCGATGCGGGCGGCGCAGCGGTACTACGTCCTGGAGGCCGGCCGGGTCACCTCGTTCGGCGAGGGCGGACAGGAGGCGGAGCGGTCGGTACGGGAGGCGCTGAGCGTGTAGCGGTTCGCTCCAGGGTTCACTCCACGACGTGTCGTCCTCGGTGGTCTCTCACTGACTACACGAAGGGGGAACCGCCGGATCGACACACGCCACGACATCCTCAGGAGATTTTTTCGGTCACCGCACGGGCGCACGCGCCGGTGTGGAGTCCGGCGTGAAGTAGTGGGCCCGGACCCGGCGCAGCCACGCCTCGACGGGCGCCTCGTCGGGCTGGTCCGGCAAGGCGCTGCGGGTCTCGTCGAAGGCCGCCTCGTAGTGCTTGAGCAGGGGCAGCGCGGCCATGGCGTCGGCTGCCACCTGTTCGCCGAAGCGGTGGTACTCCTCCGGGTTCTCGACACGGATGCTCACGCGGCCGGTGGCGTACAGCTCGAAACCCTGGTGGCACAGGCGACGCAGATGTCGGGCGTGCTTGGCCGTGCGCTTGCGGGTGTCCGCGGAGAGGGAGCTGTCGCCACGGTCGTAAAGACGCTTGAACTGCTGGGTGGCGTACCCGAGATAGGCGTCACGGACGCGCTTCGCCGACAGCAGTGTCGTGCGGATGCCGATGAGTTCGTCGCCCAGCGGGGTGCGGACCTCGTACAACTCGTCGGGCAGCCAGACCAGTTCGGTGACGGTCGGGTTGCCGGCCAGGGCGAGTCGGCACCACTTGGCCGCTTCGTGGAGGGTGCTGTCGGGCTTGGTCGTGACGTGGGACTCCTTCGGCGGGTGAAGGCCGTGGAGGTCCTCGGTGGGGGCGGCGAACATGCCGAGGCGGTCCACGTCCGAGCCCTCGTGGGCCAGGCCGTAGGCGGTGGAGCCGACGATGCCGGACAGCAGGATGTTGTTCTTTGCGGTCACGGCCGTCGCCCCTCTCCCCTGCCGCCTCGCTGCCTTGTGCGAGCTGGGCGGCTCGCACAAGGTCATCACCCGGGAGGCAGCCGCGTACAGCGATTTTCGGCGCGTACGGGGGCGGCGGTGTTCCGGGGGCGCCGGGTGACGACCGCACCCCCGGATCCTCAGCTCGCGAACGGCACCTGCGCCGTGGGCGCCACAGGCCGCGCGAACGGGTGCCGCCACAGGCCCTGCGCGGCCAGTCGGGGCAGGACGCCCTCGCCGAACCAGTACGCCTCCTCCAGGTGCGGGTAGCCGGAGAGGACGAACTCCTCGATGCCGATGGCCTGGTACTCCTTGATCCGTTCGGCGACCTCGTCGTGGCTGCCGACCAGGGCGGTGCCCGCGCCGCCGCGCACCAGACCGATGCCGGCCCAGAGGTTGGGGTGGATCTCCAGGCCGTCGCGGTTGCCGCCGCCGTGCAGGGCGAGCATCCGCTGCTGGCCCTCGGACTCGCTGCGGGCGAGACCGGCCTGTACGGACTTCACGGTCTCCGGGTCGAAGCCGGCCAGCAGCCGGTCCGCCTCCGCCCAGGCCTGCTCGGAGGTGTCCCGGGTGATGACGTGCAGCCGGATGCCGAAGCGGACGCTACGGCCCTCCTTCTCCGCCAGCGCGCGGACCCACGCGATCTTCTCGGCGACCTGTGCGGGCGGTTCGCCCCACGTGAGGTACACGTCCACGTGCTTGGCCGCGATCTCGCCCGCGAGGGGGGAGGATCCGCCGAAGTAGACCTCGGGGACCGGGTCGGGGACGCGGGCGAGCCTGGCGTCCTCGACCTGGAGGAACTCGCCGGACAGGTCGACGGTCTTGCCCTCCCACAGGTCCCGGACGATCTGCAGGAACTCGCCGGTACGGCGGTAGCGGGCGTCCTTGTCGAGGAAGTCGCCGTAGGCGCGCTGCTCGTGGCTCTCGCCGCCGGTGACGACGTTGAGGAGGAGCCGTCCGCCGGACTGGCGCTGGAAGGTGGACGCCATCTGCGCGGCGAGCGTCGGGGAGACGAAGCCGGGCCGGAAGGCGACCAGGAACTTCAGCCGCTCGGTGTTCTGGCTGACCATCGCGGTGGTCAGCCAGGCGTCCTCGCACCAGGCGCCGGTGGGCGTGAGCGCGCCGACGAAGCCCAGGTCCTCGGCGGCGCGGGCGATCTGGCTGAGATAGGCGACCGTCGGCGGCCGGTCCCGGCCGGACACCGTGGCCGGGGTGCCGTGGCCGCCGCCGACGACATGGCGGCTGTCGCCGTTGGTGGGCAGGAACCAGTGGAAGGTGAGGGACACGGGTCCGTTCTCCGATCGGGGGGGGAGCTGATGGGGGGCGGTCTCAGAGGAGTCCGTGCCGTGGAGGCAGCGTGCCGTTCAGTACGTACCGGCCGATGTGCTGGATCTTCCAGCGGGCCGGGTCGTGCAGTGTGTGGGTGCGGGCGTCGCGCCAATGCCGGTTCAGATTGAGGGAGTTGATGGCGGACCTGGTGCCGGACACCTCGAAGAGCGCGCCCGACACCTCGACGGCGGTGCTCGCCGCGTGCGCCTTCGCGGCGGCCACGGCGATGGACGCCTCGGCCGCCGACGCCTCCGTCAGGTCGGCGCGGGCCGTGTCGACCGCCCGGGCCGCCGCGCCGAGCAGCGCCTCGCTGGCCCGCACCTGAATGGCCAGCTCTCCGAAGCGCTGGACGAGCAGCGGATCCTCGGCGGCGGTCTCGGCACCGCTCTCGAACCACGGGCGGCTCTTCGTGCGGACGAACTCCGCGGCCTCGGCGAGTGCGCCCGCCGCGATCCCGGCGTCGATGGCGGCGTGCAGCAACTGGGCCACCGCGCCGTGGAGTTGGGGGCCCTGGAAGGTGAGGTGGTGCGGGAGGACCCGGTCGGCGGGCACGGGCACGGCGTCGAGCCTGACGGTGCCGCTGGCGGTGGTGCGCCGGCCCATGCCGTCCCAGTCGTCGACGACCGTGAGGCCTTCGGCGTCCCGGGGCACGTACGCGACGTGCAGGTTGTCGTCCCCGGCGCGGGCGAGCACCGGAATCCAGTCGGCGAAGAGGGCACCCGTGGAGTAGTGCTTGACCCCGGTGAGGACGTACGAACCGTCCGGGGCCGGCTCCAGTCGGGTGCGGATGTCCTGGACGTGCTTCGTGCCGGCCTCCGACTGGGCGTTGCCGAAGCGGCGCCCCGCCAGCACCTCACCGAAGAAGAACTCCCGTTGTTCCGGGGTCCCCTGACGGCGGATCACATTGACGTAGACGAAATGACTCTGCGGGATCTGCGCGAGACTGGCGTCGGCCGAGGCGAGGAGCCGGAAGATCTCGACAAGGGTCTCCTGGCGTACGTCGGCACCGCCGTGCTCGGCGGGCACGGTGACGGCGAGCAGGCCGGAGTCGGAGAGCCGGTCCAACTCCTCTCGGGGGAGCCGACGTTCGGCGTCCCGCCGGGAGGCCTCGGCCCGGAACTCGTCGGCCAGCGCGGCGGCGACGGTCAGGGCCTCGGCATCACCGGTGATGGTCTTGGCCGACATGGTCAGCCCGCCGCGGCCAGGATCGGCGTACGGCCCAGGGCCTCGGAGAACTGGTCGAGCACCTGGGTCAGCGCCTCGGCGGCCGCGGGTGCCACGGTGAGTCCGCCGTCCTCGCCCACCGCGATGTCCTTGTCGAGGGTGAACCAGCCCTGGACGATGTGCCGGGCGCCCATGGAACTGAGCACCGGGCGCAGGGCGTAGTCGATGGCCAGCACATGTGCGGTGGTGCCGCCGGTGGCCAGGGGCAGCACGGTCTTGCCGGCGAGGGCGTACTGCGGGAGCAGGTCGAGCAACGCCTTGAGGACGCCGGAGTAGGCGGCCTTGTAGACGGGGGTGCCGATGACGATTCCGTCGACGCGGGCGAAGAGCGCGGTGGCCTCGACGATCGCCGGATGCCTGAAGTCGGCGCCGAGCAGGGCCTCGGCGGGGATCGTACGGACGTCGAGCGGGATCACCTCGTGGCCCTGTGCGGTCAGCCGGTTGTCCAGGTGGCGCAGGAGCCGGTTGGTGCGGGAGGAGGCGGAGGGGCTGCCGGAGACGGACAGGATGGTGGCCATGGGTCCTCTTTCGGGACGAGGGGCGCCTCCGTGCGGGAGGCGCCCCAGAGCGAGCGGTCAGGAGTACCAGGTGGGTTCGGGCAGTTCGCCCTCGAGGAACCAGCGGCCGACCTCGCGCCGCTTGTAGGCGACGGGGTCGTGGAGGGTGTGGGTACGGACGTTGCGCCAGAAGCGGTCGAGGCCCTCGGCGGTGGCCGTGGAGCGGGCTCCGGTCACCTCGAAGATGCGGTTGCTGATCTCCAGGGCGACATCGGTGGCACGCGCCTTGACGGCGGCCACCCGGACCTCGAAGTCGCCGCGGGCCTGCTCGGGCACGCCGTCCGGGTCGTCGTGCAGCTTCCGGCCCTCGGCGGCAACCGTGTCGGCGAGTGCCTCGACGGCCCAGAGCTTCGCGGTCAGATCACCGTAGACGTCGATGACGTACGGCTCGTCGACCGCGCGCTCGTGGCCTCCGTGCAGCCACGAGCGGGTCTTCGTCCGGGTGTAGGCGGCCGCCGTCTCCAGGGCACCGCCCGCGATGCCGAGGTAGAAGCTGACGAAGACCAGCTGGATGGTGGGGACGTTCAGGGTGTTGTAGATCCTCGGCCGGAACTCCTTGTCGACGTAACCGGCGGCGGAGGCCCATGGGGTGCGGACACCGTCGAGGGTGACGCCGCCGCTCTCGGTGAGCCGCTGGCCGATGTTGTCCCAGTCGTCGTGGAAGGTCAGACCGGCGCTGTCGGACGGCACGATGGCGAAGACATGCTGGTCGGTACCTTCGAGGACGCCTTCCAGGACGGTGACGTCGGAGACCTTGCTGCCGGTGGAGAACGACTTGCGGCCGGTGAAGACGAGGTCGTCGCCGTCCTCGGTCACGACGACGTCCTTGTCGCGCGGGTTGACGGCCCCGCCGAAGAACCACTGGTTGCGGGCGGCCTCGACGTGCTCCCACTGCTCGCGGGTGCCGACCAGTCGGGCGGCCCAGTTCCACAGGTAGTGGTAGCCGAGGAGCTGACCGATGGAGCCGTCGGCCTTGGCGATCTCGCGGACGACCCGGTAGAGGGTCGGCCAGTCCTGGCCTCCGCCGCCGTGTTCCGTGGGTCCGAGCAGGGTGACGAGGCCGGCGTCCTTCAGCAGACGGACCTCGGCGTACGGGGTGGCGCCCACGCGGTCGCGTTCGGCGGCGTCGGTGGCGAGGACGGCCGCGACCTCGGCGGCGCGGGTGATCCAGTCCTGGGCGGTTTCGGGGGTGGGGCGGGTCTGCCAGTCAGTGGGCGTGGCGGTGCTCATGCCGGGGACCTCTCTCGCGGTGCGGTGCGGTGTGGATGAGCGGGCTTTCACGCGTGGACGGGGGCGGACTCCGGCTCGGTGTCCGGGAGTTGGGCTTCCAGTTCGCGTACGAGGGGCAGCACGCGGCGGCCGAAGTACTCGACCTCCTCGTGGTAGTGGAGGAAGCCGAGAAGCAGGAGGTCGACGCCGAGGCGCTTGTACGCGACGATCCGCTCGGCGATCTGCTCCGGGGTGCCGATCAGCCCCGTACGGAAGCCGTCGTTGTACTGGACGAGGTCCTCGAAGGAGGAGTCCTGCCACATTCCCTTGCCGTCCGCGGCGGACTGTCCGGCCTGCTTCACCGCGGCACCGAATCCCTCGACAGCCTCGTGGTCGGCGTGGGCGACGATCTCGCGGAGGGTCTCGCGGGCCTCGGCCTCGGTGTCGCGGGCGATGAGGAAGCCGTTGAGGCCGAACTTCGGTGCCGTACGCCCGACTTCGGCGGCGGACTTTCGGACGTCGCTGATCTGCTCGGTGACGCCGTCGAAGTCCTTGCCGTTGGAGAAGTACCAGTCGGAGACCCGTCCGGCCATGGCGCGGGCGGCGGTGGAGTTGCCGCCCTGGAAGATCTCGGGGTGCGGGCGCTCGACGGTGTTGAGGGGCTTGGGCTTGAGGGAGAAGTCGCGCAACCGGTAGAAGTCACCGGCGAGTTCGGTGTGGTCCTCGGTCCAGATCTGGCGCAGGGCCTGGATGAACTCCTCGGAGCGGCGGATGGGGGTCCCTCCCGGTTCGAGCGAAGCCGAGAACTGGGGGAGCTCGTCGTGCTCCAGCCAGGGCTCGCCGAGGGTGGTGAACTCGCCCTTGAACCAGCCGGATACGACGTTGACGGCGAAGCGGCCGTTCGACAAGTGGTCGGCGGTGGCGCCGAGTTTGGCGAGGACTCCCGGGTGCCAGAGGCCCGGGTGGACGGCGGCGATGACCTTCAGGCGCTGGGTGGCGAGCAGCAGGGCAAGGCTGAAGCTGGTCGACTCGTGCTGGAACTCGGCGCCGTAGCTGGCCATGTAGCGGACCTGGCTGAGGGCGTAGTCGAAGCCGTTGTTCTCGGCGAGGACGGCGAGTTCGCGGTTGTACTCGTAGCCCCAGTCGGTGCGCTGCTCGATCTTGCTGGTGACCAGGCCGCCGCTGACATTGGGCACCCAGTAGGCGAAGCGGACGGGGTCTGCGGAAGGGTTTTCGGCAGGCATGTGGAACTCCTGTTGCGGGGAATCCAGGCAGGCCGAATTCGGCGAATGGCGATGCGTTGCCGAATTCGGGCGGCGGAAATCGACTCACGGCTTTACGGCAGCCGTGGGCGTCGGCAGAAGAGGGGGATGAGAGGCGCAGCGGATCCGGTGGATCAGGCCGCGGAGCAACAGGTGGCGCTGGAGACACGCGCGAGGTCGACATGGCGTCGCCGCGTGAGGTCCAGTCGCATCATCATGTTCCCGATCGTGGCAGCCGTCGGTCCTGACCGTCAAGGAATACCCGATCGGTCTCGCATCGCGGACCGGCGAATTTCACGAAGGCGTGACAGGGCAGCCCTTGAACAGGGCGGTGCGTGCACAGCATTCTGCTGGGGTGCGAATAGAGCAGCTGGAATACATCACGGCGGTCACGCGGCTCGGCTCGCTGCGCCGGGCCGCCGAGGAACTCCATCTCTCCCAGCCCGCGTTGAGCGAGACCGTGCGGAATCTGGAGCGTGAACTCGGGGTCGATCTCCTGGAGCGCAAGCGGTCCGGCGCGAAGATGAGCGATGAGGGTCGGGAGCTGCTGCCGCACATCATCAACGTCCTCGACGCGGTGGACCGGCTGCGGGGCGCCGCGGGCGAACAGCACCGCATCAGTCGCATGGTGCGCGTCGGAACGGTGAACGCGGCGACGGTGCCACTGCTCATTCCGGCCGTACGGGAGTTCCGCGCGACGCATCCGGCGACGCAGGTGGAGGTCGTCGGCGCCCAGCAGTCGGAGATCCACCGGACCCTGTTGGAGGGCGGCTTCGACCTGGGTCTGGTGAATCACCTGGAGGGTGACGACGTGGCCGCCGACTTCGACTCGACCGAGCTGCTGCGCGGGCGGCCGGTGGTGTGTGTGCGGCCGGACAGTCCGCTCGCGTCGCTCCCGGTGGTGCCGGTGTCCGAGCTGCTCGCCGAACCGCTCATCGCGATGCGCTCCGGCTATGTGATGCACCGCTACGTCCACCGGCTGCTGGGCGACCGTGAGCCGTCCTTCTCCTACTCGACCGACGGCGCGGAGATGGGCAAGCTGATGGTCGCGGAAGGGCTGGGGGCCACGGTACTGCCCGACTTCAGCGTGATCGGCGATCCGCTGGAACGGCAGGGCTCGATCGTCTGCCGTCCGCTGGCCGACGACTCGACGCGGGTGCTGTTGATGCTGCAGCGCCGCAAGGCGGAGTCGGTGCCGCGGGCCGCCCACGATCTGCACGAGGCCTTCGTGGCCCGGGCGGCGGCACTCGGGGGAACGGTGACCGGCCGGCCGTGACACGGCGCCGGCCGCACTCGCCCCGAGACGGCGCCCGCCCGTGCGGAACCAGTCGCGGAATCAGTCCTCGTCGAGCGCCGGGACCACCACGAGGAAGGCGTCCGACTCCAGGTCCATCACGACCGCCGCGGGCTCACCCTCGGCACGACGCCGGGCCGCGTACTCCTCCGCGGGCCACGATCCGCGCGGGGCTCCCGCGGGAAACCGCTCCAGCACCTTGGCGCTCATGACGGCAGCCACCTCCGGCATCGACCGACGACTCTCTTCTGGACCTCGTCTGCCCCCGATCTGCGAAGACATGTGCCGGCGCCCGTGACCCGGATGGCCGCAGTGTCCCGGTCGGCGCATCCGTCGGGGCCTTCACGAGGGAAGTGATCAGGAGGGGGACACCACACGGAAGGCTGAGAGCTCATGAGCGGTGACGTCTCCGAAGGCGGGCTGCGGTGCCTGGTGACGGGCGCGACGGGATACATCGGCGGCCGGCTCGTCCCGGAGCTCCTCGCCGCGGGCCACCGGGTGCGCTGCATGGCCCGCTCCCCCGGCGCCCTCCGGGACCACGAGTGGGCGGGCGACGTCGAGGTGGTGCGCGGGGACGTCACGGACCCCGAGTCCGTCGCCGGGGCGATGCGGGACATCGACGTCGCGTACTACCTGGTGCACGCGCTCGGCACGGGCAAGGGCTTCGAGGAGACCGACCGCAGGGCTGCGCGCACCTTCGGGGAGCGGGCCCGCGCGGCGGGCGTACGCCGGATCGTCTATCTGGGCGGGCTCACCCCCGCCGGGGTGCCGGAGGAGGAACTGTCGCCTCACCTGCGGTCCCGTGCCGAGGTCGGCCGCGTCCTGCTGGACTCCGGTGTGCCGACGACCGTACTGCGCGCTGCGGTCATCATCGGTTCGGGTTCGGCCTCCTTCGAGATGCTGCGCTATCTCACCGAGCGGCTGCCGGTGATGGTCACTCCGAGCTGGGTCCGTACGCGGATCCAGCCCATCGCGGTACGGGACGTGCTGCGCACGCTGGTGGGCGCCGCGCGGATGCCGGAGGACGTCAGCCGGGCCTTCGACATCGGCGGCCCGGAGATCCTGACGTACCGGGAGATGATGGTCAGATACGCGGCGGTCGCGGGCCTGCCCCGTCGGCTCATCGTGCCGGTGCCGGTCCTGACGCCCCGCCTCTCCAGCCACTGGGTCGGACTGGTCACGCCCGTACCGAACTCCATCGCGCGCCCGCTCACGGAGTCGCTGCGCCACGAGGTCGTCTGCCACGAGCACGACATCGCCCGCCTTGTGCCCGACCCGCCGGGCGGGCCGATCGGCTTCGAGGAGTCGGTGCGGCTGGCCCTGCGACGCGTCAGGGAGGCGCGGGTCACCACGCGCTGGTCGTCCGCCTCGGTGCCGGGTGCCCCGAGTGACCCGCTGCCCACCGACCCCGACTGGGCGGGCGGCAGCCTCTACACGGACCGGCGCGAGCTGGCGGTCGACGCCCGGCCCGAGGCCCTGTGGCGGGTGATCGAGGGCATCGGCGGTGACAACGGCTGGTACTCCTTCCCCCTCGCCTGGGCTGTGCGCGGCTGGCTGGACCGGCTGGCCGGCGGGGTGGGCCTGCGCCGGGGGCGCCGCGACGCGGCACGCCTGCGGGTCGGCGACTCGCTCGACTTCTGGCGCGTCGAGGAGATCGAACGAGGGCGCCTGCTGCGGCTGCGCGCCGAGATGCGGCTGCCGGGCCTCGCGTGGCTGGAGATGTACGTCGACACGGACGACGACGGCGGCGTCCGTTACCGCCAACGCGCCCTCTTCCATCCCCACGGGCTGCTCGGCCACGCCTACTGGTGGAGCGTGTCGCCGTTCCACGCGGTCGTGTTCGGCGGCATGGCCCGCAACATCGCCCGGACCGCGGCCAGGACGGAGCCCGCGCCGGCACGGCTCGGCACGCCCGGTGGCTGATGCCCGACGCCCAACGCCTGCCGCCCGATGCCCGACAGCCGACAGCCGACGGGGACGCTCGCACGGCTGACGAGCGCCTCGCCTGGCTCTCCGACCGGAACCCCCTCCTCGCCACACGGCGCCGCCCGGCCCGTCGTCCCGCCCTCTCGCCCTGGCCCGTTGTCCCTTCCGGCCCCCGCCCCCACCCCATCGCCGTCGCCGTCCCATCCCGTCCCGGAATTCCGGAGTCATGCCATGAACGTCTCGGTCGTCCTGTTCACCTCCGACCTGCGCCTTCACGATCATCCGCCGCTCCGCGCGGCGCTCGACGGCTCCAGCGCGGTGGTGCCCCTGTTCGTCCGTGACCGGGCCGTCGACGAGGCCGGATTCGCCGCTCCGAACCGGCTGGCGTTCCTCACCGACTGTCTGCGGGATCTCGATGCGGGGCTGCGCGAGCGCGGCGGCCGTCTCGTGCTCCGGTCCGGCGATGTCGTCGACCAGGTGTGCAGGGTGGTCACGGAGACGGACGCCGACGAGGTGCACATGGCGGCCGGTGCGAGCGCCTACGCCCACCGGCGCGAGGAACGACTGCGCACCGCCCTGGAGTCGGAGGGGCGCCGACTGCACGTCCACGACACGGTGATCACCGCGCTGGCACCAGGGACCGTGACCCCGGCCGCCTCGGACCACTTCGCCGTCTTCACGCCGTACTTCCGGCACTGGGCCCGGCAGCACCCGCGCGACGTGCTCGGCGCACCCCGCACCGTGCCCGTACAGGAGGGCATCGGTTCGGAGGCACTCCCCCGGCGCGGCGAGCTGTCCGGCCTGTCGGAGGGGCTGGCCGCGGGCGGCGAGACGGAGGGCAGGAAACGGCTGACGGCCTGGCTGCGGGGCGGGATCGGCTCGTACGAGGATCGCCACGACGACCTGCCCGGGGACGCCACCTCGCGCCTCTCACCGCACCTGCACTTCGGCACACTGTCCCCCGTCGAGCTCGTCCACCGGGCGCGGAGGGCGGGCGGACCGGGCGCCGAGGCGTTCGTACGGCAGCTCGCGTGGCGGGACTTCCACCACCAGGTGCTGGCCGCACGGCCCGACGCCGCGACGGCGGACTACCGCACCCGGCGCGATCTGTGGCGGTCACAGACGTCGGCCGCGCAGGACATCGACGCCTGGAAGGAGGGCCGGACCGGCTATCCCGTTGTCGACGCCGCCATGCGCCAACTGCGGTACGAGGGCTGGATGCACAACCGGGGACGCCTGCTGACCGCGAGCTTCCTCACGAAGACGCTGTACGTCGACTGGCGGGTCGGCGCCCGTCACTTCCTCGAACTGCTGGTGGACGGCGACATCGCGAACAACCAGCTCAACTGGCAGTGGGTGGCGGGAACCGGCACCGACACCCGGCCCAACCGGGTCCTCAATCCGGTCCTCCAGGGCAAGCGGTACGACCCGGACGGCACGTACGTCAGGCGCTGGGTGCCCGAACTCGAAGGGCTCGGCGGGGCAGCCGTGCACGAGCCGTGGAAACTCAAGGGGCTCGAACGCGCCGCCTACGACTATCCCGGCCCGATCGTCGAACTCGCCGACGGGCTGGCCCGTTTCAGACATGCTCGCGGGCGGGCCTGAGGATCCGCCGGCCTGCCGGCCCACCGGCCCGTCAGTCCGCCGGTCCCGGCACGCTGTTCTCGTAGCGGGCCGCGAGGACGGCCAGTGCGTCGTGCAGGCTCGGCGGCCGGAACATGCCCTGCGCCGATCGCCCGGCCCATCCCGGGCCACCCAGCACGAGCGTCGGATGTCTGCGAGCGCCCTTCACGCCCCAGTGCGTGGATGCCACGTGGCGGGCCAGCGGGATGCTCGCCGTGGAGCGTGCCTGGGCCCACAGGACGACGGCCGAGGGCCCCAGGCGCCGTACCGCCGCGGTCAGCGCCTCCGCGGGCACGGCCGCGCCGAACATCCGGGTGGGCAGGCCGTGTTCGGCGAGTCCGGCGTTCAGCGCCTCCAGCGGCAGGGTGTGCTGCTCGCCGGGCACGCAGGCCAGGACCACGGGCCCCGCGGCGGTCTCCGGCGTGCCCGGTCGCGGGGGCGGTGTGACGCGGCGGAGCGTGGTGGAGATGTGCCAGGACAGCAGATGCTCGACCTCGACATACCGGTCGCCGGACGACTCCCATCTGCGGCCGACGGCGTGCAGCGTCGGAACCATCACGTCCTGCCAGGCGACCGTGAGGCCGTATCGCTCGACGGCCGAGGTCAACCGGCCGTCCACGGCCGGGGCGTCGAGCCGGACAGCGGCCCGGGCCAGACCACGGCACTCCTGGCGGATGTCACCGGGAAGCGGCGGGCCCGCCGTGGGCGGCCGGTCCCCGGCGGCGGGTGAGCACACGTGGGCGGTCCGGTCGGGCGAGGGCGAGGGCGAGGGCGAGGGCGAGGGCGAGCCGATCGTCTCCTTGGCGGCCTTCTCTTCGGCGACCCACTCTTTCGGGGTTTTCGCAGCCTCCGCGTTGACGGCCCTCTCCTTGACGGCCCTCGCCTCACCGGCCTCCTGTCTGGCGGCGCGTGCCGCCTCGGCGGGCGGGACCCCGGCGGAGGTGAGCCGGCACATCGCCTCCAGCATCGCGACGTCCCGGGGCGTCCAGCGGCGGTGGCGTCCGTCGGCGCGGACGGCGGGGCCCAGGCCGTAGCGGCGGTCCCACGAGCGCACCGTGGTCGGCGACACCCCGAGCCGGCGGGCCACCGCCCCGGTCGTCATTCCCGTATCGGCCGCCTCGACCGACTCGGCCGCTTTCGGAGAGGTGTCGTCCGGGCGGTTCCGCCCGTCCGTCGGCTCGTGCATGGGCCGACTATACGACGCAGAATCGATGCGTATTGATCACCTCACGGCCCGGCTCCGACGATGGCCGCACCGGGGCACGACGCGAGGAGCCATGATCATGACCGGACGTGCGATGTCCGAACAGCCGGTGGTCACGGCGGAGGGTGACACCCCCTCAAGGGTTCGTTCGAAGGAGTCGTCCAGCAACCAGGAGCCGCTCAGCGACGAGGAGTTGGCCCGCGGCCTGGCCGACGGCGACGAGGCCTGTCTTGCCGCCGTCCACCGCAGGTGGTCCGCGCTGGTCCACACGCTCGCCTGGCGTGCGCTGGGTGACGCGAGGGAGGCCGAGGACGTCACCCAGCAGGTCTTCCTGGGGGTGTGGCGCGGTCGTCACGGCTACCGGCCCGAACGCGGCGCGGTCGCGGCCTGGATCGTGGGCATCACCAGACGCCGGATCGCCGACGCGCTGGCGGCCCGGACGCGCCGCACTGAGCTCATCGCCCGGGCGGGATCCGTCCTGGCGCTCACCGATCCCCTGGAGGAACGGCCCGAAGCCGTCCTCGACCGGATCCTGATCCGGCGGGAGATGGCCAGGCTGCCCTCGGCCCAGCAACGGGTCCTGCGTCTGACGTTCTACGAGGACCTCACCCAGGCCCAGATCGCCCAGCGCACCGGCTGGCCGCTGGGGACGGTCAAGAGCCATGCCCGACGCGGGCTGTACCGGCTGCGTCGCTGTCTGCGTGCGGACTACGCGACTCCTGCCTCCTCCGACCCGCCCACCTCTACACATAAAGAAGAAATAAGAGCAGAATGTATATACGCGGCGTCTACCGCATACCGCACAGTCGCGGTCAGGCCTGCAGAGACAAAGGAGTCGAGTCATGGCCAACGTCTCGAACACCAGAGGTGACATAGCCAGCCACCCTGATGTATCCGAAATGCGGGATCGCTACGCCCGCATGCTCGGTGGTCGCGATGTGGCGCTAGTGGACGGACCGGTGTTCCTGCTCGGTCTGTACTGCGCCGCCTCCCCGTGGATACTCCACTACACGACAAGCCAGCCCGCACTCGTGACGCACAACCTCATCATGGGCATCGCGATAGGCGTTCTGGCCCTCGGATTCACCACCACCCCGACCCGGGTGTACGGCCTGAGCTGGGCCATGTGCGCCATGGGTACGTGGATGATCATCTCGCCGTGGATCGTCGGCGAGAGCCCCGACGCGGGCGTCGTGCTCAACAACATCATCATCGGCGTTCTCGCCGTGGTGCTGGGGTTCATCTGCGCGGCCACGTCCGCGAAGAACACATCACAGACGTAGCAGGACGTCTGCGCCGATGAGGACCGTCGGCCGGTCCGCGCGTTCACACCGCGGGCCGGCCGACGCACGCCGCGCCGGTCGGCGCTACGGCACCAGCCACGGTTCCTGCGGCAGCGGACTGCCGGTCTCCAGGAGCGACTTCAGGTTGGCCAGGACGGCGGGCCAGCCGGCGGACACCTCCTTGACCGCGGTCTCGTCGGCCAGGTCCTCGTGCGTGACGGTGAGCCGGACGATCCCGCCGTGCGGCCGGATGTCGTAGGTGACCCTGGAGTACTTGTCCTCCTGGCCCTCGTCCTCGGGCGAGGCCCAGGTGGCCACCAGCCGGGTGGGCCGCTCGCTCTCCACGACGGTGCCGACCACGTCGGCGATCCCCGATCCGTCGATGCGCCGGTGCTCCCACCGGGATCCGGGGCGCCAGTCCTCGGAGACGTTGCTGTGACCCCAGTACGAGGCGGTCAGGTCGGCGTCGGTGAGCGCGTCCCAGACCTTCTCGGGCGTGCTGGCGATGTAGGTGACGTACACGAATGTCGGCTTGTCGCTCATGTCTTCCTCGGCTCGTCGTTTGACCGCGCTGAGCACGCGCAGACGCGGGCGCTCGAACTTGTCGATCCACCGCTCCTGGATCTCGTGGAGCGGTACGGGGTTGAGGTAGTGCAGCTTTTCCCGGCCGCGCCGCACCGCGCTGACCAGGTTGGCCGCCTCCAGGACGGCCAGGTGCTGGGTGACCGACTGGCGGGTCATGTCGATGTGCTCGCACAGCTCCCCCAGCGTCTGCCCGCTGTGCTCGTGCAGCCTGTCGAGCAGCCGTCTGCGCGTCCCGTCGGCCAGCGCCTTGAAGACCTGGTCCGTCTGCGCGTCCTTGCCCGGCACTGGTCCGCCCTCCCGTTCCGGCTCCTCATCCGCCATCCGATCGCACACTCAACGTTATGCAGGCAATTACCTGCATGTCAATCGTACGGCGCCCTCCGCCATCCCGTCCGGCGCCGTCTGCCATCCGGGGTACCCCGGCGATATTCGCTGGCCGCGTACGGGCGGCTCGCTCAGACTGTCGCGGTGAGCCGAACTTTCAGTGCGTGGGTGACGTCGGGTGAGGACTTCCTCGGCGCCGTCGGCCCCTTCTCCGTGGACGTGCCGTGGTGGTCCGAGGTCGAGCCGGTCGTCCGGCGTCTGCAACAGGCGCTCGGGGTGCGGGTGTTGGTGGTCCGGCTACTGTCCGTGGACGGCGGTGAGGGCGGGCGCGACGGCCATGTGACGTACCACGTCGAGGCGTTGGACCGCCCTGGCCTACTGCTCCAACTCCCGGCGGATCCAAGGCCGTTGCACGGGCTGGACCCGCTGCGGGCGCCCTGGGCGCGGATCGACGGGCTCCGAGAGCTGTTCGACTGGTCGACGCGCACGCTGGCCGGGGCGGGCCGCCCGGTGACCGGGCCGGTGGAGCAGCGCCGTACTTGGAACCTGGCCGGGCTCTTCCGGCTTCCCACCGACCGGGGCCCGGTCTGGCTCAAGGCCACTCCGCACTTCGCCTCGGACGAGGCGGCGGTCATCGCCGCGTTCGCCCGCGTCGATCCGGGCCTGGTCCCGACCGTCCTCGGCTCCGCCGACGGGCGCGTGCTGATGGAGCACATCCCCGGCGAGGACTGCTGGCAGGCGTCGGCGGACACCGCCGCCTCCGGGCTGCGGCGATTCGTCGTGGCGCAGGCGACCCTCGCCGCACGGCCGGAGGAACGGCCCGCGAGCCTGCCGGACCGGCGTACGTCCGTCTTCGCCGAGCGGGTCCTGGAGTTGCTCGACGGCCCTGTCTCCGGCGGGCTGACCGTCCATGAGCTGGACGTGGCAAGGGAGTTGACGGACCGTTGGCGACTGCTCGACGAGTGCGGTCTGCCGGACACGGTCGTGCACGGCGACTTCCACCCCGGCAACTGGCGCAGCGACGGCGGACCGCCGGTGGTCGTCGACTTCGCCGACGCGCACTGGGGCAATCCGGTCCTGGACGCGCTGCGAGTGCACGCATTCCTTCCCGAGGCCGTGCGAGCGGGCGCCGCCCGTGTCTGGGTGGACGCGTGGCTGGAGCAGGTGCCGGGCAGCGACCCGGCCCGCGCCCTCGCCGTCGCCGAGCCGCTCGCGCATCTCGCGTACGCGGTCCGCTACCAGGAGTTCCTGGACGGCATCGAGCCGTCGGAGCGGATCTACCACCTGGACGATCCCGTGTCGGTGATCCGCGAGGCCGTGCGCCGCGCGACCGCTCCCGACCGGGGGCTCGCCGATCTGGGGCGCTCCGTCGTGCGGTGAGCGACACTCACGCACCCTTGGCCGCCCGTCCACGCGCGAGGCAGGATCACCTCATGGACAGCCCGCTGACACTCGCCCCGCCTCCGTACCTGCGGCTCGAAGGAGAGGGTATTCACCTGCGCGAATGGTCCGAGGAGGACATCCCCGCCCTGGTCGAGGTGTACGACGACCCGGAGATCGCCCGCTGGACGCCGGTGGCCTCGCCGTTCGACACCGTCGCGGCGCAGATGTATCTCACGGAGGCCCTGGAGGCGCGGGCGCAGGGACGCAAGGTGCAGCTCGCGATCACCACGGACGGGGTCCTGCCCCGGGGCGAGGTGCTGCTGTTCCGCAGCAAGGCCGACGAGCGGGACGTCGAGATCGCGTACGGCGTGGGAGCCGCCCACCGGGGCCGTGGGCTGGCCTCCCGGGCCGTCCACCTCCTCTCCGCGTACGCCGTGCGCCATACGGGAGCGCGGCGCGTGGTGCTGTGCATCGAGGAGGGCAACGCGGCCAGCATCGCCGTCGCCCGGTCCACCGGTTTCACGCTCACCGACGACGAGCCCGTCCTGCGGACGTCACGGGGGCGGCCGACAACCCTGCGGACGTGGAGCCTGACCGGCGGCGCCGCGTAACCCTTCGGGCGGTTCTCGATCGCGTGAGCCCGCCCCCGGCTGGCAGGCTGCTCCCATGGATCATGTGGAGGTTCTGCTCATCGGTGGGCGCGCGGGTGTCGGGAAGTCGACGGTGGGCTGGGAGGTCTCGGCCCGGCTGCGACGGGCGCAGGTCGCCCACGCCGTGCTGGAGGGCGACTTCATGGGGCAGGTGCATCCGGCGCCGGAGGACGACCCGCACCGGGCAGGGATCACCGAACGCAATCTGGCGGCGGTGTGGGGGAACTTCGCCGAACTCGGCCACCGGCGCCTCATCTACACGAACACCGTGAGCGTGCTGACCGAGGCCGCGGGCATGTTCGAGCGGGCGATGGGCGAGGACGTACGGCTCGTACGGGTGCTCCTCACCGCCTCCGACGCCACCGCCGCCAAGCGGCTGAAGGGGCGCGAGCTGGGTTCCGAGCTGGAACAGGAGCTGCGGGGCAGCACCAACAAGGCCCGCCTGCTGGAGGAACGGGCGCCCGCGGACACCGTACGGGTGGTCACGGACGACCGCGAGGTGATCGACATCGCGCGGGAGGTCCTGGCAGTCACCGGCTGGACCGGAAACGGCGCCGGCTGAGGAGAACCGCCCGGACTGCACTCACGCCGACGGGGCACTTGTAGAGGTAAGGAGTATGACGAAGAGGGGCGAAGAGGGGCTGAGATGGAGATCTCGGGCATTATCAGTGCCATCGTGATCGGCATCATCATCGGTGTGCTGGGCCGGCTCGTTGTTCCGGGCCGTCAGCGCATCGGCATCCTGTGGACGATCGCGGTCGGCATCGTGGCCGCGCTCATCGGTTCGGCACTGGCCAACGCGTTCGACGTGTCCGACACCAACGGAGTGGACTGGATCGAGTGGCTGATCCAGATCGGACTCGCGGCGTTCGGTGTCGCGGCCCTGGACCGGTCGAAGGCAGGGCGCCGCTGACCACGACAGCTCGCGGCGCCCCGGACGCCGAAGCTCCACGAGGTGTCCGCCGTCAGCCGCATGGCGCGTCACCGTAGGAAAAGCTGTTGCAGGTCGTTCTCCGTCACGGCTAGCGTCTGCGGGTTTCCCCCCGCAGCCCGCACCGCACCTCAACCGTGACGGAGACGCCTTGCTCCACCGCATCACCGCACTCACCGATCCGCAGCCCAGCGCGTCGAGCCGCCGTCTGGCATGGCTCGCGTCCGACGACGAGGGGGCACCGGTCGGGTCCGCCTTTCTGCGACTGTTCGCCAAGGAAGGGCAGAAGCATCTCGCCGAACTGGAGATCGCCGTGCACCGGACGGAGCGCCGGCGCGGTGTCGGCGGCGGCCTCCTGGACGCGGCCGTCGCGGCGGCGCGGGACGAGCGGCGCCGCACCGTTCTCGCCCAGGCCGAGGCCGGTTCCCCCGGCGACCTCTTCCTGGCGGCGCGCGGCTTCCGCAGGGTGCTGGCGCTGACGTACGCCCGGCTCCCGCTGGCCGACGCCGACCTCCACCGCATCGACGAGATCGCCGAACAGCCCCATGAGGGCTACCGGTTGATCCAGTGGGAGGGCACGGTGCCGCCCGAACTGGCCCTCACCTTCGCCCACTCGCGCCGGGCCATGGACGACATGCCGATGGACGGCACCGACTACGGCACGGTGGTCTGGGACGTGGACCGGGTCCACTCGGCCGCAGAGGCGATCGCCAAGCGGGGTGAACTGCTGCGCACCGTGGCCGTGTTGGATGCCTCGGGCGGGTCGGTCGTCGGCTTCTCCGAACTCGTCGTTCCCGGCGACGGCCGAGGCGACGCACAGCATTACGGAACCGGTGTACTGCCCGAACACCGCGGCCACGGTCTCGGCCTGTGGATGAAGGCTCAGTCCATCCGGCAGGCCCGCGAACACCATCCGGAACTCGGCGGCCTGCTCACGGACACGGCCGACAGCAACGCGCACATGCGCGGCATCAACGACAGGCTCGGCTATCTGCCGACGCACAAGGCGGTGGAGTACCAGCTCGATCTGTGAGACGGCGCTGTCCTGCCCGAGTGACGTGTCCGCTCCCGGCTACGAGGCCGCGTACACGTACGGCGTGGTCGTCGTCAGCGGGGCGAAGCCGAGTCGTTCGAGGATGGGGCGACTGTCGTCGGAGGCGTCGACCTGGAGGTAGCGGTAGCCGCGGTCGGCGGCGATACGGGCGCGGTGGGCGACCAGGGCGCGGTAGATGCCGCGGCCGCGCCAGGCCTCGACGGTGCCGCCGCCCCACAGTCCCGCGAACCATGTGCCGGGAGTGAGTTCCATGCGGGCCGAGCTCACCGGCACGCCGTCGGCGAGGGCCACGACGGCGACCACCGTGTCCGGCTCTTCGGCCAGCTGGGTGAGCAGCAGGTGCCGGAGCCGGGAGCTGTCCGTGCCGTGGAAGGCCTGCTCATGGACGTCGGCCACGAGGTCGACGCCCGCGGCGTCGGTGACGGGCCGCAGTTCGATGCCCTCCGGCAGCCGGACGTCGAGGTCCAGCTCGCCGACCTCGGCGATCACCAGCGTCTCCTCGGGTTCGGCCGTGAAGCCGGCCGCGCGCAGCCGTCGGCCCAGATCGACGGGCCGGTCGTGCCCGTACAGCTTCCACTCGAACTCCCGGCCCAGGCCCGTGAAATGGCGCACCTGCTCGGCGATCGCCGCGTCCGCGTCGGTCTCCGAGAGGTCGGACCAGAGCACCCCGTTCCAGCCCTTCTCGGGTCCGACGTGCCGCACCACCGCTCCGACACGCTCCACCACGGAGTCGAGGCCGAAGGGGCGCGCGCCCTCGCGCATGTCCCGGTCGAACAGTGCCAGTACCGCTGCGTGATCCATTACGCCACTCCAGCATCCGTGGGACGGGCGGGCAACGGAGTTTCGGGCGAGTGGGTGTCCCGGGGCGCCGACCGGGTGATCATTTGGCGTCGTGGAAGACCAGTCCGAGGGTGCGTCGCCGCCCGGAGCGGACCGTGCTCACCCCGTGCCGCATGGGCCCGATGGACCAGCCCCGCCTGGAGGCCACGGGCCGGTCGCGGGTGGTGAAGATCAGGCCGTGGCCCTGGGGCAGGGTCGTGGACGATCCCCTGGACTGGGCGCGCGGGCGCTGCTCGGTCATGACGAACTCGCCGCCCGTGAAGTCGGTGCCCGGGGCGTCGAGGCCGATCACGACCTGGAGCGGGAAGAGCAGGTCGCCGAACACGTCCCGGTGCAGGGCGTTCCAGTCGCCGGGCCCGTAACGCAGCAGGATCTGGGCGGACTTGGACTGTCCGGCCGAGTGGCACCGCTCCACCCACTCCCCCAACGTGTCGGGCCAGGGCGCGGGTTGTCCCAGCCTCTCGGCCCAGTCGCGGGCGACGCGCAGGAGCCGCGGGTAGAACGCCTCGCGCAACTTCCTTACGACATCAGGCAGTTCATGCGTGAAGTAGCGGTACTGGCCGGAGCCGAAGCGATGGCGGGCCATGTCGATCGTCGCGCGGAATCGGTCGTCCTCGTCATACAGGGCGGCGATCTCGTGGCACTGCCCGGGGGTGAGGAGTTGTCCGGTGAGAGCGTTGCCGTGCTCGTCGAGTTCGTCGGTCAGGGCGGCCCAGTCCTGCGCCGCGACCCGGGCCGCCGGGCCTGTGGTGTTGTTCATGGTGAGAGGTGCCTCAGGGGTCAGAGGAGGGTGGGCTGCAGGACGCCCTCGTGGGTGAGGAGCCGGACCTTGCGCTCCACACCTCCGGCGTAACCGCGCATGGTGCCGTCCGCGCCGATCACACGGTGACACGGGCGCACCAGCAGCAGGGGGTTCGCTCCGATCGCCGCGCCCAGCGCCTGGATCCGTTCGCGGGGCACGCCGAGCCGCTCGGCGAGCGCGCCGTACGTGGTCGACGTGCCGTACGGGATCTCCTCCAGCGCATGCCACACGCGCTGCTGGAAGTCCGTACCGCCCGGGGTGAACTCGATGTCGAACTCGGCGAGTTCACCGGCGAAGTAGGCGGTCAGCTGCCGTACGACGTCCGCGAAGCGGTCAGGGTCGCGCCGCCAACCGGGCTTCACGGCGGGGGCGTTCCGCTGCCCCGGCATGAACAGCGACGTCAACGTCACTCCGTCCAGGGCCTCTTCACCGACCAGCAGCAGCTCGCCCAGTGGGCTGTCGGTCGTCGTAAAGACGGTCATCTCGGCCTCCCTTTCATACGCTTTCGTTCCACTCCTCATCCTGGGGTGTCCCGATCACCGGTGCTGGCGGGATTCGGACGCCACGCTGTGCTGCCGGCGGAGGCGGAGTTGGCCACCCCGCATCCCGGCCCGCGTCGCTGGTGTGCAGGTGGTCGCCGCTGGTCACGGATCTGGTCCAGTTCGGCGACTCCCGCGGCACCCGCGGCTCCCGCGACCCGGCGGCCCCCACCGCCGACTCGCCCTCGACCGGTTCACCGAGGGCAGGCCACTCACCGGCCCGCACCCGTACGCCGGAGCCGACGAGATCCGCTGACGGCTCCGGCACCCTGCGGACCCGCCTCGGCGTCCGGCGGCCCGACTTGCCCTCACACTGATGTGAACGTTTCCCTTCCGGCGGGCCTGCTGCCCCGGATGGTGCCGGCCGAGCGGCGCGGCCGGGCCATCGTGATCGTGCTGGCGGGCATCACGCTCGCGCTCTCCCTGGGTCTTCCCGCGGGTACGGAGCCGGCCGACGCACTCGGCTGGCGTGCGGCCTTCGCCGCGCTCGCGCTGCCGGCCGTGCTGCTCGTGGTGTGGATACGCCGCCGGGTGCCGGGCTTTCCCGGTGAGGCGCGTGACGAACGGGTGCCGTTGCCTCGTGTCGCCGCGCTGCCCGGCATCGGCACGGTCCTGTCCGTCACGCTTACGCGGCTCGTCGGCCATCAGGTGATGTACCCGTACGTGGCGCCGTTCTCGGAGCACACGGGCTTCGGCCGTACCGGGCCGGTGCTGCTGGTGTTCGGTGCCGCGACCGTCGTCGGGATCTGGCTCACCGGGCTGTTGATCGACCGTTGTCCGCGCCGGACCCTGCTGGGTGCGCTCGCTCTGCTCGCGTCAGCGATGCTCGCGCTGGGCAGGTACGCCGGTCATGGAGCCGCGCTCCTGGTCTCGGTCGCGCTGTGGGGCGCGGCGTTCGGCGGCACGCCGACGCTCATCCAGACCGCGCTGGTCGACGCCTCCGGTCCCGCGAACGCCGATGTGGCCGCCTCGCTGCAGACCACGGTCTACAACGCGGGCATCGCGGCCGGTTCCCTCATCGGCGGTCTGATCCTGGCGGGCCCTGGCGCCGACGCGCTCCCCTGGACTACGTTCCTGCTGGTCACGCTGACGCTGACGATCGTGGCCGCTGGACGTCGGCACGCTTTCCCTCGCGGCGCCGCACGGAGTTGAGTACGGTCGGCCCAAGGTCAACAGGAGGGCTGGTACGGCATGGTGAGTGAAGCCGAGCTGAAGCATCTGCGCCGCTGTGTGGAGCTCGCGGCCGAGGCGCTGGACTCCGGTGACGAGCCGTTCGGGTCGGTGCTCGTGGGCGCGGACGGCACGGTCCATGCCGAGGACCACAACCGGGTGGCCTCCGGAGACCGCACCCGCCACCCGGAGTTCGAGCTGGCCCGCTGGTCGGCGGCGCATCTGACGCCGGAGGAGAGGGCCGCCGCGACGGTCTACACGTCCGGCGAGCACTGCCCGATGTGCGCGGCGGCGCACGGCTGGGTGGGCCTCGGCCGCATCGTGTATGTGGCGTCGTCCGAGCAACTGTCGTCATGGCTCGGGGAGTTGGGCGTCCCTGCTGCCCCGGTCCGCCCGCTGCCGATCCAGGAGGTGGCACCCGGCGTACGCGTCGAGGGCCCGGTCCCGGAGCTGGCCGACGAGGTGCGAGCCCTGCACCGGCGGTTCCATCACGCGGAGGGATAGGCACCCTTGGCGGCGATCAGCCGTTCCAGTTCCTGCCAGAGCTCGGTCTCGCGGGCGGGGTCGTACGACGTTGGCGAGGACCGGACGGGACGGCCGCGGTCGAGATTGCTCCCGGACGGGGCGACCGGCACGCCGACGGCCGCCTCGGCGAGTTTGCGGCCGGACGCGCGCGGGTTGGTCGAGCCGGGATGGACGCGGGTGAGGTGCAGCAGGCTCTTCCAGGCGAGGCGGTCCAGCTGCCCCGCCTCGCGGGCGAGTCCGGTGCCCGGCATCAGACCGGGGTCGAAGGTGCAGACGCCGGGAGCGGAAGCGGCTACGGACCCGTGGGGCCCTGATCGACGCGGCCATGAAGCTCTTCGTCGAGCACGGCTTCGAAGTGGTCACCGTCGCCGACATCGCCCGGCGTGCCGAAGTCGGCCGGACGACCTTCTTCCGCTACTTCGTCGACAAGCAGGAAGTCCTCTTCGCGGACGAGGAGCAGCACCACGAGGCGCTCGTCTCGGCCGTCGACCACGCTGCCGCCACCCTCGCCCCCATCGGCGCCTCACTCGACCGCGCGCTGGACGCGGGTCACGCGGGCCTGAGGGCTCTGGTGGGCAGCATCGCCGAGCACACCAGGTGGCTTGCCGAGCACGAACGCCTGATCAGCGGGGATCCCGCACTGCTCGCCCGCAGCCTGCTGAAGCGGCGCGCGTACGGGGCCGCGGCGATCGACGTGCTGGAGCGCCACGGGGCCGACCGGGAGACAGCCGTGCTCGCCGCCGCCGTCCGCCAGGCCTGTTACGAGGCCGCCGTCGCCCTGACGGGTGCCGAGCCGGAGCGGCTGCCGGGCGCCGTGGAGGCCGCTTTCGAACGGCTGTCCGCGCGGGGAGCGAACGTACGCGACGACTGAGCCGTACGAGAGGGGGCAGGCGGGACGGATCGGTTCCCCCCGCCCCGAGGCCAGGAGATGTGGTGTCACAAGAGTTATCAGCCCCCGCGCCCGTAGCTCTGCGGGAACGCCTGCCCGAAAAGCGGGCCAAGCCGGCGTCCGCCCGCAGAGACCCGTATTTCGACAACGCGAAGTACCTCACCATCGTGCTCGTGGTCTGCGGTCACGCGTGGGAGCCGCTGACCCACGGCAGCAGAGCCGCGACGGCCGCGTATCTGACCGTGTACGCCTTCCACATGCCGGCGTTCGCGCTCATCTCCGGCTATTTCTCCCGGAGTTTCGACATGGCGCCGGGCCGGGTGCGCCGGCTGCTGACGACCGTCGTCGTTCCGTACCTCGTCTTCGAGATCGCCTACACGCTCTTCTACCGCTGGGCGCAGAACGATCCGGGCTATCCGTTCAGCCTGCTCGATCCCTGGTACGTGATGTGGTTCCTGGTCGCGCTGTTCGTCTGGCGGCTGACGACCCCGATCTGGCTGGCGCTGCGCCACCCGGTCCCGGTCGCGCTGGGTTTCGCCGTACTGGCCGCCGTCTCACCCGACCTGGGCGGGGACATCTCGATCCAACGGATCCTGGGATTCCTGCCGTTCTTCGTGCTCGGACTGACGCTGCGCGCCGAGCACTTCGAGCGGCTGCGCACCTGGCGCGTACGGCTGTTCGCCCTGCCGGTGGTCGTGGTGGCGCTCGGTGCCGCGTACGCGGTGGCGCCGTGGTTCAGCGCCGGATGGTTCTACCACCGGGGCAGCGTCACGGGCCAGGGCGCGCCGGCCTGGGCTGGGCTGTTCACCACCCCGGCTCTGTTCCTGCTCGCGCTGGTCCTGACCGGCTGCTTCCTGGCCTGGATCCCGGGCCGGCACCTGTGGTGCACCGCGCTGGGTGCCGGGACGATGTACGGCTATCTGCTGCACGGCTTCGTCATCAAGGCATCCCGCTTCTGGGACTGGTACGACCATGCCTGGGTGCGCACCCCGCTCGGCGAACTGGCCGTCACTGCGGCCGCCGTGGCGCTCATCACGGTGCTGTGCTCGGGCCCGGTACGCTCCGTGTTCCGGTTCGTCGTGGAGCCCCGCATGGCGTGGATGTTCAGCCGCCGCGACGAGACCACGACGGCCGACAGACGCCCCTCCGGCTAACCCAGTTCGAGTGTCGTGACCCCGAAGACCCGGTCCGTGGCGTACGGGCGGACGGGGCCGGTGTACATCCGGGCCGTCTCGAACGACGGGGTCAGACCGTACTCCTCGGCCAGGGCGACGCCCGCCGCACTCGTCTCGGGGATGTCGACGGACACCGGGCGGCCGTCGGCCTCGCCGACCAGTGCGGCGAACAGAGCGCGGGCGTCCTCGGCGGTGTCGGCGAACAGGGGTCCGATGCGCAGCGAGGTGAGTGCGGGCCGGATCACGCCGTAGCCGGTGAGCCGCCCGTCGACGATCCGGACCAGGGCGCGATGCCCGGGCCCGTTGATCCAGTGCTCGACGAAGCGCGCCCGGTCGGCGGGGTAACAGGCGCTGTCATAGGCGGTGATCGCGTCGAGGTCCGCCGCCCCGGCGGCCCGGACGCCGGTTCCGGCGGACTCCCTCGTGGCCGGGACGCCTCCGAACCGGAAGGTCTTGTAGGCGAGTTCGAACCCCGACTGGCGGTAGTTGCCCTGCTGCGCCACCACCCCGTCGAGCCCGACGGTCCGGCCGCCCGCGTGGGCGAGGGCCGTCTTCCAGGTGGTGAGACCGTAACCACGACCGCGCGCATCGGGGCGTACGAGATAGCAGCCCAGGAAGGCGTAGTCGGCACCGTAGTTGACGACGGAGATCGCGGAGACGGGCTCCCCGTCGATCCTGCCGAGGAAGAACCCCTCGGGATCCTGGGCGAAGAAGCACGCGCCGTCCGACTCCCCCGGATCCCACCCCTCGTTGGCCGCCCACTCCTTGATCACCGGCCAGTCGTCGAGCGAGGCCTGTGTGACGACGAGGCCTTCGGGGTTCGGAGGGGTCATCTGTGCGCTCCATTCGTCGGAAGATTCGGAAGATGTCGCAGGCGGGGGAAGAGGTCGAGGTCGGGCGGATCACGGCAGGCGGAGTGCGGTGACCGGCCGCATCCGCGCAGCATCCTTCCCGATGGCCGAGGTCCGTGGCGCCGCGATGAGCCAGTGTCATTCGCAGGAGGGAGTACACGGCCGGTGGCCCCGCCTAGGCTGGCCGTTCATGGATCACGTGACACTGCGCCCGGTGGGCGAGGACGACCTGACCGTGATGGAGCGGTTCCTGACCGACCCGGAGGAGGCCTCGCCCTTCCAGTGGTACGGCTGGTGGGACACCGGACGCTGGCGACGGCAGTGGGCCGAGACGGGCCTGATCACGGACGAGGCGGGACATCTGATCGTGGAGCTCGACGGAGAAGCGGTGGGGTTCGTGGCCTGGCGCAAGATCGTCGCCACACGCACTTCGTACTACTGGAACATGGGGATCGCCCTGCTGCGCGAGGCCCGTGGCAAGGGGGTGGGTACGCGGGCGCAGCGGCTGCTGGTCGAGTACCTGTTCGCGCACACGCAGGTGGTCCGGATCGAGGCGGACACCGACGTGGAGAACATCGCCGAGCAACGGGCCCTGGAGAAGGCGGGGTTCACCCGCGAGGGCGTGCTGCGCAGTGCGGGGTTCCGCGATGGGCGGTGGCGGGACGGCGTGCTGTACAGCGTGCTGCGCGAGGACGTGACCCCGGCCGGTTCATGAGCGCCTGGCCGTATGGGGAGTGCCGGGACCTGAGCAGCGTTCCGGGCCGTACCAGGTGTGCCGCGGCCTGAGCGCGTGCCGGGCATGACGGGCGTGTGAGCGCTGCCGGTCAGAGGGAGACCCCACCGGTCGGTGTGCCCGGTGGGGTCTTCCGTCCTCGGAGGTGTCACTCGGCCGAGAATCGACGCGGTGTGCTGCCGTGGCGCGATTCAGCGCACTGCCGAGGGGCGGCGGTACGCGGACGACTGTGGGTACGGATCCGTCCGCGACCGGGACCCCGTCCGCGGGCCGCGGTCCGAGTGGGCTACCGCGGGCCAGGTCGACGTACGGTCACCTGCTCGGGCCCACGACCGGCCGCGGGCTCCGGTCAGGAGCCGTCCGCGGACTCCGGCCCACCCGCACCGGCGTGCCCGGGCCGGGGCGCGACAGCCGTACGGAAGCGCCGGTACAGCGCGGCACCGCCCAGCATCAGCGCGGCGCTGGCCGCGGCCGTCGGACCCATCAGGTCCGTGCCGGTCTGGGCGAGGGACGCTCCGGGCGCCTGCGGCACGGCCCGCGGCGCCTCGGGCTCCACCACCGGCTTCTCCGGCTTCGCCGGTCGCTCCGGCTTCTTCGGCGGCTCCACCGGCTTCGGGGCGGGGGGCGACACCGGGTTGCCCGGGTGGTGCGGCCGCTCTCCGGAGGTGTTCGTGGACTCGTTGCCGACGGCGGGGTTGCCGATGCCGACGACGCTCACCGAGTTGCCGGTGACGTTCACGGGGAGCTGGATCGGGAGTTGCACGCCGTTGCCGGAGATCACACCCGGTGAATCCTTCGCCCCTCCCTCGGCGACCGCACCGGCGGAACCCTCGTGGGCACCACCCTTGCCGTCGCCGCCCTTGCTGTGGCCGCCCTCGTTGGCGCAGCGGTTGCCCACTGCGGGGTTGAGGAGTCCGACCACGTTCACCGTGTTCCCGCACACGTTCACGGGAACGTGCACCGGGAGCTGAATGGTGTTGCCGGAGATCACCCCCGGCGAGTGTGCCGTGCCGCCGTCCGCCGCGGAGTCCGCGTACACCGGCATCGTCACGGCCACGGCGCCGGAGGCGGCGGCCGCGATGATCAAACCATTTCGGGCAACCCGTTTCATAGGTTCCCTGCCTTCCAGACATGGTCGCGGGCACTCACCCGCACCGGATAAAACGCCGGTGGGCGATGCGGGTTAGTGGGTTGCCGATTTTTCACCCCAACGGGCGGTGCTCCAGTCGAACTGTCCGGCGTGATGTCGTGACGCCGCGCCGTGGGGCGCGCGGCGCGCAGAGTAAGGCCTCCGGCGCAGGTCCGCCCGCCGGGAGGCGTGGCCGGGGGTGCCGCCTTATCGTGATCGAGGGGGAATTCCCGGCTGCGCGCCGGGGCGTCCCGGGAGGCTTCATGCTGTCCACGCATCAACGCCGCTCGTTCACCGGCGCCGTGACGCTGGCCCTGCTGGGAGCGGGGCTGCCGTCGGTCGCCGCGGCGGACACCGACCGCCCCGATCTGTCCCGCTTCTACGACCAGCGGATCAAGTGGTCCGCCTGCGAGGGCGACAGCCTGCCCAAGGATCTGCAGTGCGGAAAGGTCACCGTCCCGGTCAACTACGCGAAACCCGCCGCCGGGACACTCGACCTCGCCCTGGCCCGTATCCGCGCGACTGGGAAGCCCAGGGGTTCGGTGGTGCTGAACTTCGGCGGTCCCGGCGGGCCTGGAGTCAGCGAACTCGCCGCGGGCGGCGAGGACTTCATGGGCCTGACCGACGGCTACGACGTGGTGACCTTCGACCCGCGCGGCGTCGGCAGAAGCTCCCCGGTCAGCTGTGGCGAGGGGACGGGCGAGGCCGTGGACGAGGCGGATCCCGACGCGGACGAGAGCGACGATCCGCGGGCCGCCCTCGACGTGCTGCGCAGGGTCGCCGCCGAATGCGCCGAGCACTCCGGGCCCGTGCTGTCCCACATAGGCACGGTCAACGCCTCACGCGACCTCGACGTGCTGCGCGAGGCCCTCGGCGACAAGAAGCTCAACTACCTCGGTTTCTCGTACGGAACGCGGCTGGGCGCTGTGTACGCGGCCCAGTTCCCCAAGAGGACGGGCCGGTTGGTGCTCGACGGCGTGGACACCCTCACCGAACCACTGAGCGAACAGGGCATCGTCGGCGCGCGGGGCCAGCAGACAGCCCTCGATGGCTTCCTCGACTGGTGCACCGAGGACATCAACTGTGCCTTCGGACAGGACACACGCACCGCCCGGGAGGACGTGGTCCGGCTGGTCGATTCGCTGGACGAGGACCCGGTGCCGGGTGACTTCGGCGAACCGTTCTCCGGCCAGGACCTGGTGGGCGCCATCGTTCAGGCGCTCTACAGCAAGGAGCTGTGGCCGGCCCTCTCGCAGGCGCTGACCTCGCTGGTCCAGGACGGCGACACCCGGGGCATCATGCGGTTCGCCGGCGGCGGCGTCTCCCTGCCCGGCGGCATCACGGTCCCCGGCAACGGCGGGCTCGCCGAGGACGGGGAGGGGGGCCTGGTCGACGAGGGCGACATTCCCTTCGACAACCTCCCGGCCGCGCTGATGGCCGTCAACTGCGCCGACGACCCCGACCGGCCCACCGCCGGCCAGGTCACCGAGAACATCGACCGGCTGCGCGCCGAGTACGAGGCGGCGTCACCGGTCTTCGGCGAGTACCGCCTCACCCAGGTCCTGATGTGTTACGGCCGCCCGAAGGGCACCACCTACATCCGCGAGAAGGTCCGCGACGTGGACACCCCGAAGCTGCTCCTCGTCGGCACCCGCGGCGACCCCGCGACCCCGTACCGCTGGACCACGGAGACCGCGGCCCGGCTCGGCTCGTCGGCGGTCGTCCTCGACAACAAGGGCGAGGGCCACACCGGATACGGGTCCTCCAGGTGTGTGCACCGGAAGGTCGACGACTTCCTGCTGTACGGCTCACTGCCGGCCGACGGAAGCTCGTGCGGCGCGGAGGAGTGAGAGCGACAGGCCGAGGGCGTCTCGGAGCGCGATGCGACTGCCCGGTGACATCAACGGACATTCGCCCCGCTCGCCCGATCCGGTTCCTCCGCATGCCCGTTCACCCATTCGGTCATATGGTGCATATATGGAGCATGTTCTGAGCCCCACCACGCTTACCGAGCTGCGCCGCCCGCGGCCCTACCCGGCCGTGTCGGTGCTCACTCCGACCCATCGCCGCGAGCCCGACAAGGCGCAGGATCCCGTCCGGCTGCGCAACGTCGTGGCCGCGGCGAAGAAGCAGTTGGAATCCGACCCCGCGGTCACCCGTGAACTGCGGCTGGATGTCGTCGGGCAGCTGGAGCAGGCGCTCGCGGAGGTCGATCTGGCGCACGCCGAGGACGGTCTCGCGATCTTCGCCGCTCCCGGGGAACACCAGGTGTGGTCGCTGGCCCGGACCGTGCCGGAGCGCGTCGTACTCTCGGACACCTTCCTGACCCGCAACCTCGTCGCCGCACAGGCCGCCGAGCGTCCGTTCTGGGTACTGACCGTCTCGGCGGACCGCATCTCCCTGTGGAGCGGCGGCGGAGAGCACGTCGTCGAGTCCGAGGCGGCCGGCTTCCCGCTGACGCGGAGCCTGGACGACCCGGACGCCGAGCGCAAGGAACGCGTCGGCGACCTGCCGAGCACCTTCCGCGACGAGCGGACCCGCCACTTCCTGCGGGACGGCGACACCCTCCTCGCCAGTGTGCTGCGCGGCGACCCGCGACCGGTGTACGTCACCGGCGAGCAGGCCGCACTCTCCCTTCTCGACGAGGTCGGCACCGCCACCAAGGACGCCGTCCACATCGCGCACGGCGGTCTCGCGCACGCCGGCGCCGACGCCGTGCGGCAGGTGGTCGGCCCCTTGGTCACCGCCGAGGACCGCAAGAGCGCCGACACCGTGGCGCGGGAACTCGAAACTGCCAAGGGCCGGAGGGCGTTCGCGGCCGGCGTCGACGAGGTCTGGCAGAACGCGACCGCTGGCCGGGTCCGGCTGCTGGCCGTCGAGGAGAACTACCGCGTGACCGTACGCGACGACGGCGGCGACCATCTCGTCCCGGCCGACTCCGACGACCTGGACGCCCGCGACGAGATCGTCGAACAGTGCCTGGACACCGGCGCACAGGTCCGCTTCGTCCTGGACGGCACGCTCGGCAACGCGGAGGGCATCGCCGGAGTGCTGCGCTACTGACCGCGAAAGCGGCAGACCCGGTGCGGGGCGAGTGACTGGCGCCCGGCGGATCCGAAATGCCTCGCCGGAACATCCGGCATAAGGTTCATTTCGTCGACCGACCCGGCAGTGATCGACCAGGCACCGACAGCAAGGACAGCGCGCGATGAACACACCGCCGCCCCGTGGCCCCCGCCGGCCGGGCAGGACTCGTTCGGCTGCCGTCGCACTGGCGGCGATCGCCGCGGCCATGAGCACGCTCGCGGCGTGCGGCACCGACAGCGACTCCGGCGGTTCGGACCCGTCCTTCAGCGAACGGCCGTCCCCTCCCGACACCGCGTCCTTCTCGGGTACGGCTCCCTCCGTCAACGAGTCGGCCGTCGAGTCCGCACGCGCCCGGGCCTCAGCGGCGGCTTCCTCCGCCTCGGCCGCGGCGTCCTCCTTCGAGGCGTCCGTGTCGGCGGAGGTCGCCCGGGCCAACGAGGCGGCGGAGAACGAGCTCAGGGACGTCGACGGCCAGGGCAACGCGATGTCCGACGTCTCCATGACCGGCAAGCCCAGGTCCGAGACCGGCGGCCTGCTCGCCGTCGTCGTGAGCATCACCAACAAGACCGACGCGCGGGCCTCGTACGCCGTGCGGGTCGACTTCCTCGATTCCGCCGGCAAGACGGTGGAGACGAGGTTCGTCGGCGCAGAGGACCTCGCCCCGGGCGAGCGCGCACAGCCGCTCGCCATCAGCCGCAAGCCCGCCGAGCCGGTGCTGACACCGAAACTGGTCAAGGCCCAGCGGTACTGACACAGAGCCCGGCGGCGCCGACGCGGCGAAACCTCGACCGAGCACCGCACATACGCTCGCCGAACATACGATTGAGTGAGCCGTAACCGCTCCCGTCACTCCATCAACTCACCTATCCTGTCTATGACTTGACCGGTCGGTCCGCGTTCCGAATACGCCCCGCTCGCGTCCGCCGCAAGGACTCCGACATATGTCAGTGGCACCACCGCGTCGCGTGTTGCCAAATCCCTTACAGCGCGTCGCGGGCTGTGCGACAGTCGTAACCGGTCCTTCCTTCAGCCTTGGTCGTACCGTGCCTGTATCGGAGTACGTCATGCCGTCCCATCTCTCGGCGGACCACCCTGCCGCCCAGCCGCCCCCGCGCGGCTCGGTCGACGCGCTCATTTCGCAGACGCGTCGGCTGCGGGGCGAGGTGGACGCCGTACGGCGCGACGCGCCGGCCGACGGCACGGACCCGGAGGGGCGCTGGCAGCGCGCTCTGTGCGATCTGGCGATGCATCAACTCAGCGATCTCGACGAGCACTTGGCACAGTTGAGGGACGGACCGCCGGCCGTTCCCGTCGAGCACGAGGCGGCGGCTCCCGCCGTACGGGCCGTGCCGGGCGCACCCCGGAACGGCTCTCTGCTCAGCCGGGTAGGCAGCGCCGAGTGGAACCTGCTGACGGACGAGGCGAATTGGTCCGGCGAGCTCTACCAGATCCTCGGCCGTGACCCCGCCGCTCCCCCGCTCACCCTCGACGAACTGCCCTCCGTGGTGCTGGAACAGGACCGGCCGAGGCTGACGGCGATGGTCACGGACTGCCTCATCGACGCCAAGCCGATCGACGGCGAGTTCCGCATCGTCCGGCCCGACGGCGACGTACGGACCGTGCACGTGATGGGTGAGCCCGTGCTCGACACGGACGGCAGCACCGCCTCGATGTGGGCGGTCCTGAGAGACGTCAGCGAGCTGCGCCGCAGCCAGCGGACGGTCAGTGAGACCCGTGACTCCCTGCAGCACCAACGGCACTTCGCGCAGACCGAGCGCCGGCTCGCGGTCGAGTTGCAGGAGGCCGTGCTGCCGCCGTGGCGCGGCTCCCTGCGGCTGCCGCGCCAGGGACCGGAGACACTGGACCTGGCCGCCCGCTATCTGCCGTCCTCGACGAGCGCGCTCATCGGCGGCGACTGGTACGACGCACTCGAACTGCCTGGTGGGGACACGCTGTTGAGCGTCGGTGACCTCACCGGCCGCGGTGTGACCGTCACCTCGGGCATGGCGATGATGATCGGCGCCCTGCGTGGTATGGCCGTGGCGGGTACCGAACCCGGACAGCTCATGGCGTGGCTCAACCAGTTACTCGACGCCTCGGTCCAGCCGGCCCTGGGCAGCGCGGTGTGCTGCCGCTACCGGCCCGAGAGCCGCACGCTGACCTGGGCGCAGGCAGGACACCCCGCCCCACTGCTGTTCCGCAACGGGACGGGGCGCATGCTCGCGCCGCCGGACGGCGTCCTGCTCGGCGCCACCTCCGGCGCTGTCTACGGACAGGCCGAGGAGACGCTCGAACCGGGCGACCTGCTCCTCCTTCACACCGACGGGCTGGTGCCCCGGCGATGGGTGTCCCCCCGGTCCCAGTCATGGGAGTCCCCCGACTCGAGCGAAGCCGAGAGTGGAGGCGACACCACGGCCGTCAGCCGTCTCCTCGACCTGGCCCCCCGCTTCGGCGAGGCACGCGCCGCACAGGACTGCGTACGGATGGTCGTGGAGGAGTTCGGCGAGACGGAGCGCGAGGACGACGCCTGCGTACTGATCGCCAGGGTCGCAACCTGACATCGTCGGGGTTGCCACGCGACGCGAGCGCGACACCCGACAGCACGCGAGCAGCACAGGCCGACGGCGGTGAACAGCCGCACAGGCCCCCTATGCCCGTGTGCTGTTGCCGCCCCTGGCCTTCAACGAGCCCTTGGGCAGCGCCAGTTTGATCTCCTCACGCAGTTCGTTGATCTTCGGATAGCTGGAGTACTGCCCCGTCAGCCGGTACATCTCACGCAGCCGGTCCCAGGTGCGGTGGGAGGAGTTCGAGCCCATCGACGTCAGGGCCAGGCGTGCGTACCGGTCGGCCTGTTCGGGGTCGTCGGCGATGAAGCAGGCGGACGCGAGCGAGATGTGGTCGAAGATCTTCGACCGGTCCCGGCCCTTCTGCCGCAGCTCCAGGGCTTCCTTGGCGTGGCTCTGCGCGACGGCGGCCGCGGACGGGTCGTGCTCCGCGAGCGTCCGGTAGGCCAGGGCCTGCATCCCGTGCATGTCCGCCTCGTCGAACAGCTGCATCCAACTCGGCGGCGGCACGTCACCCTTGTCCGAGACGAAGAGGTCCTCCGCCTCCCCCAGGGTGCGCCGCATGGCCTGGCCCTTGCCCAGCGACGCCTGTGCCCAGGCCTCGATGGTGTGGAGCATGGCCTGGGTGCGCGGCAGGACCTCGTCGCCCGATCCCGAATTGGCGAGCTTCATGAGGTCGAGTGCGTCGTCGGGCCGGCCCAGGTGCACCATCTGGCGGGCCGCTCGGGAGAGCGCCTCGCCCGCGCGGGGCCGGTCACCGCCTTCTCGGGCCGCGTGCGCGGCGATGATGAAGTACTTCTGGGCCGTGGGCTCCAGGCCGACGTCGTGCGACATCCAGCCCGCGAGGACGGCGAGGTTGGCGGCGACGCCCCACAGGCGCCGCTGCAGATGGTCGGGGTGTCGGTAGGAGAGCATGCCTCCCACCTCGTTGAGCTGTCCCACGACAGCCTTGCGTTGCAGTCCGCCCCCGCGGGCCGCGTCCCAGGCCCGGAACACCTCGACCGAGCGCTCCAGTTCCTCGATCTCCTGCGACCCGATGGGGGCGGCCTCGTAGCGGTCGAACCCAGCGGGGTCGGCGTGCAGGGGATCGTCGATGTCAGGGGCGTCGGCCGCGAGGGCCGGATCGGAGTGCAGCCAGTCCTGCATGGCGCTGCTGATAGCGGATCCGGCGGCGAGCGCGGCGCCCGCGCCCACCAAGCCGCGTCGGTTGAGCATGAGGTCCATTCCCGTGAATTCGGTGAGGACCGCGGCAGTCCGCTCGGGCGCCCACGGCATACCGTCGGGATGTTCCACACTCCCGCCGCCCTGCCGTTTCCCCGTGCGCCCGTGCCGGACCAGACCGAGATCCTCGATGGTCACGACACGGCCGAGACGCTCGGTGAACAGTGCTGCCAGCACTCGCGGCACCGGATCGCGCGGGATCTCTCCCATGTCGATCCACCGCCGCACCCTTGAGGTGTCCGTCGCCAGCTGGGGGTGGCCCATGGCCGCCGCCTGCCGGTTGACCATCCTCGCGAGTTCCCCCTTGGACCAGCCGGCCAGGCCGAACAGGTCCGAAAGGCGGGTGTTGGGTTGTCCGCTCACGTCAAGCCCCCAGGTTCTCGGCTGAGTTGACACTAACCGTCTGTCAGTTGCTGAGCGACTATTCGCCAGGGTTCGCCAGGGCACGCCAGATGGTGTGCCACTGGGCATCGGGTGTCAGGTAGGAAAGCGCCACCCCGACCCGGTCGCCGAAGGGACACTCCCCAGGGTGCACCAGGGCGGCCGGGGCGGGTAGCGCAGCAACTTGCAGGCACACGAAGGGATCTGTTTCGCCCATGTACGCAGCATCGTCCTCCGTGTCCGCTCCGCCCCGGTCACTGCACGCCCGCCCGGTCGGCAGCGGCCCATACCTCGACCCCGCACGTCCGGGGGCGGCTCCCGTGCTCGGTGCCGGTCGGTCCCGGCGCGTACCGGGGCTCGGCACGCAACCGCTCAGCGGGAGACTCGACCTGTCCGGCCCCCAGGGGGCGCAGTTGCGCACGGCGATCGCGTCGGTGCACCGGATCTGTCCGGAGTTCTCTCCGGTGCAGGTGCTGCGCCGCAGCGGCCGCTCCGTACTCCTGGTCGGCACGACCGGGCGCAGCACCGCCGTCGCCAAGTGTTTACTGGACCACTCCCCGGTGTGGACCGAGCGGATCCGTCATGAAATAGCGGCGTACCGCTCGTTCGTGCGGCACCGGCCCCCGGTGCGGGTGCCGCGCCTGATCGCGGCGGACCCGGACAACTGCACACTGGTGATCGAGCGGATGCCGGGACGGGTGGCGGCACTGCAGCGGCACCCGGTGGAGTCCCCGCCCCGCGCGGACATCAGGGCGGCACTCGGCGCGGTCTGCCGGCTCAACGCGTGGCGGCCCCCGGCGGGGACGTTCCACGCCCCGCTGGACTACGCGGCCCGGATCTCCCGGTATCACGAGCTGGGGTTGCTCACCGACCGGGACATGGGCGATCTGCAGAAGCTGGTGCACGGCATCGCGTACTCGGCGGGCCGCCAGGGCATGGGCCAGTTCTGCCACGGCGACGCTCTCCTGTCCAACATTCTCCTGTCACCGGCCGGTCCAGTGCTGGTGGACTGGGAGCATGCGGGCTGGTATCTGCCGGGGTACGACCTGGCGACGCTGTGGACGGTTCTCGGGGACGCGCCTGTCGCCCGGCGGCAGATCAGCCAGCTCGCGCAGTCGGCGGGACCCGCGGCGCGTGACGCGTTCCTGGTGAATCTCATGCTCGTCGTCACCAGGGAGATCCGTACGTACGAGACGGCCGTGCAGCGGTCGATGCACGAGACGACCCCGGCGGCACCGGGACCGGCCCACCCGGGTGCTGCGCCGTCCGGCGAGGAACAGCGGCTGCTGCTGAGGCGGCTGCACGACGACTGTCAGATGGCCCGCAAGGCCGTCCGAGCGGCGGTCGGCACTCGCTGACGGGGATGGTGGTCCGCGGTGCGCCCGGCAGTACAGGGCGCACCGCGGACCTTCGTCATGTCCGGGCAGCCACTCGCGCCCGGTACTCCTCCGTTGAGGGACGTTCACCCGAACAGGCCACAGGTCCACTCCACTGACGCCTCGCAGGCCGGGTCGCCGTCGCCGCGAAACCCGCGACACCCGCCGCTGACATGGGAAATCAACTGTCTCTGGGCATGATTGACGGATCGTCGGGGAGCCGGTACCACTGACGCACGCCCGGCCCCGCACGCACCATCGCGACCGATCGTCCCAGGAGGCCTGCTTTGCGAGGATCCCCCACCGACCCCAGCCCCTCCACCGGGCACAGACGCGCACGCAGAACGGCCGGCGCCGTCGCCTCGGCGGCCCTGCTCCTGCCACTGCTCGGCGCGGCCCCGTCCGACAGCGGCGCCCGGACGTCCTCCGCGCGTCTGCAGAGCTCGTTCACCGACGCGGCCGCCCAGTACCGCGTACCGCGGAGTGTCCTCCTCGCCGTCTCCTACCTGCAGTCCCGCTGGGACGCGCACGGCGGGGCGCCGAGTGTCACCGGCGGCTACGGCCCCATGCATCTGACGGACGCCCGCACCGCGATCGCCCGGACGGTGGCACCGCACCACGGCGAGGGTACGGAGGACGCGCGAGGCGACGACTCACGCGCGCCGCTGCTACCCGACACCAAGGTCCCGGAGAACACCCAACTCCCCGCCCGTCTCAAGACGTTGACGAAGGCGGCCGAACTCACCGGCATCCCCGCAGAGCGGCTGCGTACGGACGCGGCCGCCAACGTCGCCGGCGGTGCCGCGCTGCTGGCCGCCGCCCAGAAGCAGCTCGGTGAGCCGCTCAGCGGCAATGCGGCCGACTGGTACGGGGCGGTGGCACGCTACTCGGGTGCCGACGACACGGCGACGGCGGCGACGTACGCCGAGGACGTCTTCGACGTGATCCGCCGCGGTGAGCACCGCACGACGGATGCGGGCCAGCAGGTCGCGCTCGCGGCCCAGCCTCAACTGCGGCCTGTCACACAACAGTTGGGCGGGACGGGACTGCGGGCGGCGCGCGCGGCCGGCACCGAGTGCCCGGCGACCGTGTCCTGCGAGTGGATCCCGGCGCCGTACCAGGAGTTCGGCGACGGCGACTACGGCAACCACGACCTCGGCAACCGGCCCAAGTCCCAGAGCATCAAGTACATCGTCGTGCACGACACGGAGGGCGCCTGGGAAGGCGTCCTCAACATGGTGAAGGACCCCACCTATGTGTCGTGGCAGTACACCCTGCGCTCCACCGACGGGCACATCGCCCAGCATGTGAAGGCCAAGGACGTGGCCTGGCACGCGGGCAACTGGTATGTGAACGCCAAGTCGATCGGCCTGGAGCACGAGGGGTTCCTCGCGGCGCCGGACGCCTGGTACACGGAGGCGATGTACCGGTCGTCGGCGCGGCTGGTGACGTACCTGGCGAAGAAGTACGGCATCCCGCTGGACCGGCAGCACATCCTCGGGCACGACACCGTGCCGGGAACGACGACGGCGAACATCCCCGGGATGCACACGGACCCGGGCCCGTACTGGGACTGGCGGCACTACTTCACCCTGCTGGGCAAGCCGCTGCACGCCACCGCGGGAGCGAAGGGCGGGCTCGTGACCGTGCTGCCCCAATTCAGCAAGCACAAGCCGAAGTTCACGGGCTGCGTCACCAAGGGTGAACCGTGCGCGGCGCACGGTTCCAGCGCCGTGCGGCTGCACACGCAGCCGCGCTCGGACGCGCCGCTCGTCAAGGACATCGGTCTGCGGCCCAAGGGCGAGGACTCCACGATCGACGTGAACGACGTGGGTTCACGTGTCTCCACGGGCCAGCGGTACGCGGTCGCCGGGCGCGACGGCGACTGGACCGCGATCTGGTATCTCGGCCAGAAGGCGTGGTTCAAGAATCCGGCGAAGCAGCCGACGGCGGTGAACGCGAGCGGTCCCGTCGTGACACCGAAGGCCGGGCTGACCGAGATCCCCGTGTACGGACGCGCGTACCCGGAGAAGGCGGCCTATCCGGCGGGCGTGCCCGTCCAGGAGGTCTCGCCCCTGCCGTACAAGCTGCTCAAGGGGCAGAAGTACTCGGCGGGCGACAAGGTGCCGGGCGAGTACTTCTACGCGCCGACCTTCGACACGGCACCGCACCGGGTGGTGCGCGGCAAGGACATGTACTACGAGATCCAGTTCGGGCACCGGGTGGCGTTTGTGCGCGCCGCCGACGTACGGGTGGTGCCGTCGGTCTCCTGAAGGGTCACTTCGGCGGCTCGTGGAGTCCGAAGGCGGAGCCCTGGTCGTCGCGGCACAGTTTGAAGCGGCCGAAGCGTGCGGCCGACTCCTCGCTGTCGCCGCCGTCGCCCGGGTCTTCCACGGTGCCGCCCAGCTCACGGACCCGGGCGACGGCGGCGTCGAGGTCGTCCACCCTGAAGAAGAGGTAGGGGGAGGCTCCGGCGTCGCCGCCGTGCATTCCGCCCGGTACTCCGCCGGTGGTGACGGCGAAGCCTCCGCCCTCGGACGTGCCGGGTTCGAAGGTCCAGCCGAGGAGGGATCCGTAGAAGGCGCGGCCCCGCTCGGGGTCGGCCACGCCGATTTCGAAGAAGGTCGGTTCGCCGCTCATCGCGCGTCTCCTGTCGTGAGACATGGGCCGGCCGCCTCAGACCACCGTACGCGGGACGGAACGCGGGCGCCCTCCGCGCCGGTGCCGCTCGTGCGGCGGACAGCCACCCTCGTGACGGATCCGGGCGTGTGATGGAGCCGGGCGTGTGACGGGGCTCAGCCCTCGATCCGGCGCAGCCGTTCGGCGTCGCAGGTGCGGGGGCAGGTGGCGCAGGCCTCGTCGGGGCGGATCGTGTAGTACATGCAGCAGCCCATGCGGGTGCGGGTGGTGTGCTGCCGGCCGTCGCTGCCGGTGAGCCGGCGGAAGTCCGCTCCGCCAGGAAAGGGCGCGACGGCCGAGGGCAGGAGCGCGGTGGCCGCCCGGACGGCGTCGGGTTCCTGGCCGAGCATGCGGCCGAGGTACCAGATGCCGGAGACGAGGTCGTCGGTGACCATGCCCCACAGGGCGCGCGGGCCGCGCCGGATGTGCGGGGCGATCGCGGAGAGCAGCGGTTCCATGTGATCGGCGACGGCCACCCTCAACTCGGCACGCAGAGCCTCCTCGTGAGGGGCCGTCAGCGCGCCGGGGAGTGCGGCTACCGGGTCGCCCGGGAGGCAGGTCAGGTCCGAGCGGGGACTGATCTCGAACACGCCGGTCGTCAGGTCCAGCCGTACGTCTTCGGGGCGGACACGCGGCACCCGTCCCGTGAGGTACCAGACGCCGCTCATCAGCAGCCCGACGGACCACGCGTAGTCGTGGAGGGCTCGCGAGGCGGCGACGTCCCGGCGCGGGGTGTGGTCGTAGCGGTCCTGGGTGCGGGCGGTCTCGGCCAGGAGGAAAGCGTCCAGGGCCTCCTGATCCTTCGTCAACTCCGCTCCACTGACGCCCGTTTGAGTGACGGCCGAATCCGGGTCGGCGACTCGAACGGTCAACGCCTCGCACACTTCCCCCAGTTGCCGGTACGTGCCCGCGAGCAGGCCGGACACGGACGCGGCCGCACCGGCCGACAGAGTCTCCACGGCCACGGTCATCGGTACTCCTGTGCATGGGGGGCGAAGCGAGCAAAGCAGGTAAGGCTTACCTTAGTATAGAGATCACCGACAGCAGCGTGTGATCGCACCCCTGAAGCAACGATCAAGGGAGGCGCACGTCACAGCCCATCCATAGCTGGTTGAAAAGTAAAGCATGCCTAACCTAAGCTCACTAACTGTGACTGCGACCGAACGGGCCGCACCTACGGGTGTGCCCCCACGTGCCCTCCGGCACATACCCGTGTTCCTCCTCGGTGTCGGAGCCCTGGTGCTCTGCGCCGCCCTGAGCCTTGCCCTCGGAGCCCGCTCCGTGCCCCTGTCGACCGTGGCCGGCGCGCTGTTCGGCGACGCCCACGGGCGCGACGCGCTCGTGGTGACGGGGCTGCGGCTGCCGCGTACCGTCATCGGGCTCGCGGTGGGTGCCGCGCTCGGGGTCGCCGGGGCGGTCGCGCAGGGCATCACGCGCAATCCACTGGCCTCGCCGACGACCCTCGGCATCAACGCCGGTGCGGGCTTCGCGGTCGTGGTCGCCATCTACGTCCTGCACCTGAACAGCCCCGCCGAGTACATGTGGTTCGCGTTCGCGGGAGCGGCAGGCGCCGCGGTGTTCGCCCAGGCGCTGGCGCGGCGGGCCGGTGACATCGATCCCGTACGGCTCGCGCTCGGCGGGACCGTGCTCCAACTCGTGCTGCTGTCCTGGACGTCCGCGGTGATGCTGGCCAGTCAGCGCACCCTGGACGAGGCCCGCTTCTGGCTGGCCGGATCGCTCGCCGGTCGCACGCTCGACGTGCTCTGGCCCGTCCTGCCGACCCTCGTGCTCGGTCTGCTCCTCGCGCTGGCCGTCTCCCCCGCTCTCAACGCCCTTGCGCTGGGCGACGATTCGGCCCAGGCGCTGGGTGTGCCGGTGGCGCGGATCCGGCTGGCCGGGGGCATCGCCGTGGTCCTGCTCGCCGGGTCCGCGGTCGCCGTGGCCGGGCCCGTCGCCTTCATCGGCCTCGCCGCACCCCATCTCGTACGCCCGCTCGTCGGCAGTGACCACCGGATGCTGGTGCCCGCCTGCCTGGTCGCGGGTCCGCTGCTGCTGCTCGCGGCCGATGTCCTCGGACGGCTGGTCGTACGGCCCTCCGAGCTCGAAGTCGGCATCGTGACCGCCTTCCTGGGCGCGCCGCTGCTGGCGCTCCTGGCCCGGAAGGTGGCCCGATGACCCTCACGTACACGGCCGTCGGCGGACGTGCCGCGGCCCGGACGCGCAGGCGTGTCCTGGTGTTCGGCGTCTGCGGTCTCGCCGCCCTCTTCGTGCTGCTGACCGTCTCTCTGGCGACCGGCGAGATGCGGATTCCCCCGGCCACTGCCCTGCGAGCCCTTGTCGGCGCCGGCGACCCCGATGACGTCCTCGTGGTGCGCGAGTTCCGCGCGCCGCGGGCGGTCGCGGCCATCGTCGCCGGTGCCGGACTCGGAGCGGCGGGCTGCGTTCTGCAACGGCTGTTCCGCAACCCCCTGGCCTCCCCCGATGTCATGGGGGTGACAGGCGGCGCGTCGCTCGGCGCGGTCGCGCTGCTCGCGGCCGGCGCCTCACAGACGCTGATCCCGGTCGGCGCGCTGACCGGCGGCCTGGTGGCGGCGCTGCTGCTCGGGGTCTTCGCGTGGCGCTCCGGTCTCGCCGTCACCCGGCTCGTGCTCACCGGACTCGCGGTCCAGGCGGGTCTCGCCGCCGCGGTGAACCTGATGATCGTGCGGTTCCCGGCCGAACTGGCCGGCTCGGCACTGCAGTGGACCACCGGCTCGGTGTACGGGCGCACGTGGGCCGAGGTGTGGGGCGCGGGCGGTGCCATGGTCCTCGTGCTCGCCGTCGCCCTCGTCATGCACCGCAGACTCGCCGTGCTCGACCTGGGCGACGACTCGGCGGGCGCACTGGGTCTCAACACCTCCACCGCGCGCCTCCAACTCCTCTTCCTGGCAGTCACGTTGGCCTCGCTGGCCGCCGCGCTCGCCGGTCCCGTCACCTTCGTGGCGCTGGCCGTGCCGCACATCGTGCGGTTCGTCACCGGCCCGCCGACCGCCGCCACCCTGGCGCTGGGCTCCCTCACCGGAGCCGTACTGCTGCTCGCCTCCGACCTCGTGGTGCAGCACCTCGTGCCGGTGAACGGACTGCCGGTCGGAGCGGTCACCGCCACCCTCGGCGCCCCCTTCCTGCTGGTGCTGATGTTCCGTCAGAGCAAGCCCGTCCACAGGAGCCACGCATGAGCACGACCAACCAACTGTCCACGCGGGGGCTGGACCTGCGCTACGGCGACCGGCTCGTGGTCGGCGGACTCGACCTGACGCTGCCCGGCGGTGCGGTCACCGCGATCGTCGGGCCCAACGCCTGTGGCAAGTCCACCCTGTTGCGCGGTCTGAGCCGGCTGCTCGCACCGGCCGCCGGGACCGTGGCCCTGGACGGCGCCGACATCCACCGCCTCTCCGCGCGGACGCTCGCCCGCCGGATGGGACTGCTTCCGCAGCAGCCGGTCACCCCGGAGGCGATCACAGTCGAAGCGCTCGTACGACTGGGCCGCTATCCCCATCAACGGCTGCTCAGCCCCTGGTCGACGGCCGACCAGAAGGCGGTGGAGGAGGCGTTGGAACGCACCGGCACCACCGCACTGCGCGACCAGAGCGTCGACCAGCTCTCCGGCGGGCAACGGCAGCGCGCCTGGATCGCGCTGGCGCTGGCGCAGGACACCGAGCTGCTGCTCCTCGACGAGCCGACCACTTTCCTCGATCTTCGGCACCAGCTCGACGTCCTCGACCTGGTCGCCGCCCTGCACGCCGAGGCCGGCCGCACCGTGGTGATGGTGCTGCACGACCTCGGACAGGCCGCCCGCTACGCGGACCACATGGTGGTCCTCAAGGACGGCCGCCTCGCCGCCGCCGGCCCACCGGCCGACGTGCTCGACGCGGAGCTGGTCAGATCCGTGTTCGACGTGGACTGCCGGGTCATCCCCGACCCGGAGACCGGCACACCGCTGGTCGTCCCCAGGAGCAGCGCGACACGGCGCACCACCACGACCGCCTGACCCACCGCGCGCACCCGCGCGCCACCGCTCATGGCATGTGTACCGACCACACCTTGTCGTCCGCGCACCCATGAGTCACACCCATGACGCACACCTACGAGAAAGACGAACACCCCATGCTCAAGCGATCTCCCCTGCGCGGAATCGGCAGACTCCTCTCGCTGCTGCTCGCCGTCGTGCTCGGCACCGCGGTGCTGGCCGCCTGCGGCAGCGACGACTCGTCCGGCACGAGCAGCGCGGCGAAGCCCGTCGCGGACGGCGCCGCGTTCCCACGCACCCTCAAGACCGTGATGGGCGACGTCAAGATCCCCGCCCAGCCGAAGCGTGTGGTCGTGCTCGACACCGGTGAGCTCGACGACGTCACCCTGCTGGGCATCGACCCGGTCGGCGCCGTCGCCCCGCACTTCAAGACCGAGGGCGGCTTCCCGGCGTACCTCAAGGGCGAGTTGGACGGTACGAAGGACGTCGGTCCGCTTCTTGAGCCGAACCTCGAACTCATCGCCTCGCTGAAGCCCGACCTGATCCTGTCCTCCAAGGTCCGGCACGAGAAGGTCTACGACAAGCTGAGCGCCATCGCCCCGACCGTCTTCACCGAGACCACCGGCGGTGTCTGGAAGGAGAACCTGAAGGTCCACGCCGAGGCGCTCGGCCTGGAGACCGACGCGGCCGCGAAGCTCAAGGAGTACGAGACTCGGGCCAAGGCGCTCGGCGAGGCCATCAAGAAGAAGGACGGCGGCACCATGCCGACCGCCTCCGTCGTGCGCTTCATCGCCGGGCCGACCCGCCTCTACCAGTCCAACTCCTACAGCGGCGTCGTCCTCGACGACATCGGCCTCCAGCGTCCGAAGACGCAGATCTCCGACGACCCGGAGGTCACGATGAAGGACGTCAGCCCCGAGCAGATCGACCAGGCGGACGCCGACCTGATCTTCGTCACCGCCGCCGACGCCGAGGACAAGACCCAGAAGAAGGACGTCGTCTCCAACCCGGTCTGGAAGGACCTGGCCGCCGTCAAGAACGACAAGGTCTTCGAGGTGCCGGACGAGACCTGGATGTCCGGCATCGGAGTCCAGGCCGCCGAACAGATGCTCGCCGACGTGGCGAGGGCAGCCGGCGTGACACTCCCGAAGAAGTAACTCCCGCCGCTAGGGCCCTTCTGATGGATCTCCGTGGGAGAAGAAGCGGCGGTCGGTGCGTGCGATCGGCGTGCGGTGTGGAGGGTCATGTGGCGGAGCCACCTGGCCCTTCGCGCCGTGCGGCGAGCGTGCGTGCCGGGCGTCGCGACGCCGCGGAGATCCATCAGAAGGGCCCTAGGGGCGGGCCCGGCATCCAGGGCCCGCCCCTCACCCCCCACCCACGAGCGGAAGTTGTCACCTCTTGTCCCCTCGCATGCGTATGTACCTCCTGGCCCTCAACCCGACCGACTCCGTCACCGAAGGGTTCCTGCCCGCCGCCGCGCGGCTCGGCCTGGACATCACGCTCCTCACCGACCAGCCGGACGCCCACCGGAGCGCGTATCCGGAGATCGAGATCCTTGAGTGCGACGTACGCGACTTCCGCGCCGTCGTCACCCGGATCTCGACTCATCACCGCCCCGACGCGGTCTTCACCAACAGCGACCATCTGCAGACCCAGGCCGCCCTGGCCGCCGACTACTTCGGCCTCTCCGGCAAGGACTGGCGGGCCACCTTGCGCACCAAGGACAAGGCCGAGATGCGTCGCCATCTCACCTCCCTCGGCGCGGACACCGTGTGGTCGACCGAAGTCACCGATCCCGCGGGCCTGGCCGCCCTCGACCTCCCGTACCCCTGTGTCGTCAAGCCGCGCGAGGGCGTGGCCAGCGAGGACGTCGTACTCGTCGACGGTCCCGGGGAACTGGTGGCACGCTGCACGGAGATCCGCGGCCGTCGCCCGGGGGCCGCCCTGGTCGTCGAGGAGTATCTGCCGGGTGAGCTGTACACCCTGGAGACGCTCGGCGACGGTCACGTCCGCCATGTCCTCGGCGGCTTCCACACCAAGGTGTCACCACCGCCGCACTTCGTCGAGGAGCGGCTCACCTTCGTCGCGGCCCATCCCGAGCCGGTCGTCGCCCAGGTGCTGGCCCAACTCGACACGCTCGGAGTGGGGTTCGGCGCCTGCCACACCGAATTCGTGGTCCACGAGGGCCGGGCGCGGATCATCGAAGTCAACTACCGCGCCATCGGCGACCAGTGCGATCTACTGCTGGCACGCCTGCTGGAGATCCCGCTCTTCGAACACATCCTGCGTACGCACCTGGGTGAGCGCCTGCCCGCGGACCTGGGAGCACGACGTGACGGCGCGGCTCGACTGGAGTATCCCTGCGCCGAGAGCGCCGGGATGCTGACCGTCGCCCCCGCTGCCGCCGAACTGACCGTCGACGGGGTGCGGTTGACGTACCGCCCGCTCCGGGAGATCGGCGAGCGGCACGAGGTGTATCGCACCAATCGCGACTACCTCGGCGTCCTGCGAGCCATGGGTACCGACCAGGAGGCCGTGGACAAGGCGGTGGCCGAGTTCCTGGCCGGACAGCGGTGGGAGATCCAGCGGTGACGGCCCCGACTGCGACCACCGGAGACTCCTTGAGCACCGAAGTCTCCTTGAGCACCGGCGACGCGTACGGTGCCCGGCCGGGAACCGACTCCACCGAGGGCGAGTTGGTGATCCGGGTACTCAGCGCTCTCTTGCGTGAGGACGTGGTCGGCCTGCGCACCCGCAGCACGCTCGTACATCGCGCGGACGGTGCCTGGCTGCAACGGCCGGACGAGCAAGGCGGGTTCCTCCTGCTGCCCGTCGTCGAGGACGGGTTCCAGTGCGAGTTCGCGGCCCGACTGCCGCTGCTCGTCGGGGAGTCCGAGAAGACCGCGCCCGTCCTGCACGAGACGTGCGACGAGATCCTGGGCGCGCTGCGCGTCCTGGCCGACCCTGTCGACCAGGACGGGTTCGACGGCCTTGCGGAGGAGTGCCGTCAGACGCTGGCCACCATGCGGCTGCAAGCCTCGGTCCGGTCGGACGTCGCCAAGCGGCTGACGGACCGTCTCGGCGCGGACCCGGCCGACTGGACCGGGATGACAGCCGGGCTGGCGTTCGACACCCTCGCCGCCCATCTCGACCATCCCGTCTATCCCACGGCACGTGGCCGCTCGGGGCTGACCGACGATCAACTGCGCGCGTACGCACCGGAGTTCCACCCCCGCTTCGAGCTGCGCTGGCTCGCCGTGCCACGAGAAGCGGTCACCGGCACACTTCCGGACGGCTGGCCCACGCCCGCGCTGCTCGGGCTGGGGGAGGTCGACCTCACGCATGTGGCTCTGCCCGTACACCCGTTGACCCTCGGCGCCCCACTGGAGGGGGCTCTGCGCGCCACCGGTCTGGCGGACCGCGCGGTGCTCGCCGACCGCGCCCACCGCGAAGTCGTGCCGACCCTGTCGATGCGCACGGTCGCGCTGTCCGCCGACCCGCTGCTGCACGTCAAACTCCCCCTGGTCACCGCGACGTTGGGCCTGCGCAACCAGCGGACCATCAAGCCCGGGACGCTGGTCGACGGGGCTGCGGGACAGCGTCTGATCGAGCGGGTCGTCGCTCGCGAGCCCCGCTTCCGGGACACGATCCTGCACGCCGACGAGACCGTGTACACCCATGCCGGGCACGAACTGCTCGCCGCGCTGTTCCGACGCTACCCCGCCGGTCTCCAGGACTCCGTCGTCGTGCCGATGGCCGCGCTGCTCGCCGAAGCACCCGGCGGCCGGCTGGTCGTCGATCATCTGGCCGACCGCTTCTACGGTGGTGACCCGCTCGCCCTGCTGGACGCCTGGCTCGCCCTGCTCTTCGACTGGCAGACCACGCTGTTCTGCTATGGGATCGCGCTGGAGTCGCACCAGCAGAACACCTCGCTCGTCCTGGACCGGCGAGCCGACGGCCGCACTCGGCTGCGGCTGCTGCTGAAGGACAACGACGGGCCGCGCGTCAACACCGCACGGCTGCGGGAGCGGTTGGGTGAGGGATTGAGTGAGCGGTTGGGTGAGCAGTGGGGTGACGACGGCCCCGGGGCGCGTGACTTCGACGACGCCCGGACCTTCGGCGAGAGCGACCAGCCGGTCGTCGACCTGTTCACCACCATCACGGTCCATCTGTGCGCGGGCGCCTACGCGTTCGGGCTCGCCCGGCACGGTCGCGCTCCGCTTCCGGTACTGCTGCGGCTAGTACGCGACCGGCTCGCCGAGGCGGTCGAGCGGCTCGGAACAGGAGCGGGCGAACCCGGTGCCGTACTGCGGGCCCAGGTACTGGACTCGCCCCGCCTGCCCGTGAAGGCGATGGTCACCGCTGGAACCCTGCTCACCAAGGAGCGTTCGGGCGCCACGGACATCAACAAGCACTACACGACCGGCCCCAACTACCTCCTGAACACGGGGGATTCGGTATGACCGCCGAAGTCCTCCGGATGCCCCGCCCCGGATTCGGCCCCCGGCACGTGCACGCTGTCGCGGGCTGCTACTTCGTGGCGTCGTTCGCGGCACTGGGGCTGCCGCCGTTCCTGACCGAGATCCTGCCGGAGCTCGGCGATCGGACCGCGCGCTGGGCGGGTCTGCTGTATGTCGTGCCCACCGTGTTCGGCGCGCTCGGCGCCCCCCTGTGGGGCCGGCTCGCGGACCGCTTCGGGCGAAAACGGCTGTTGCTGCGGGCCCAGTTGGGACTTGCCGTCGCCTTCCTGCTCGCGGGGTGGGCCGATTCGCTCGGCACGTTCACCGCGGCGCTGGTGTTGCAGGGCATCCTCGGCGGCACGTTCGCAGCGTCCAACGGCTACCTCGGTGCCGCGCTGGAAGGGCCCCACCTGTCCAGGGCACTCACGCTGATGCACGGCAGCGCGCGGGCGGCCCTGGTCGTCGCCCCGATCGTCGTCGGCTCCCTGTCGTCCTGGCTCTCACCCCATCGCCAGTACGCGCTGCTCGCCCTTCTCCCGCTGGCCGCCGCCCTGTTGCTCGCCGTGCTGCCCGAACCACAGGCGGACGAGGCCGACTTGACGGAGGCGGCGGCGACTGTCGAGCCCGCCCCGGCGGCGGCCCTGCGCAACCTGTACGCGCTCGAGTTCGCCTTCGTCTTCTCCACGGTCATCTCCTTCCCCTACCTCATCTCCCTTGTCGAGGAACGAATACCGGGCGCGTCACCGACGCTGTCGGGCGCGCTGTTCGCCCTCCCCCATCTCTGCTACCTGATCGCCGCCATGCCCGTACACACCGCCTTCCGGGACCGTCCCCGGGCCGGGATCGTGATCGGCTTCGTCTGCGTCGCGATCGGACTGGCCGGGCACAGCGTGGCCGACTCCCTCGCCACCCTGATCGGCGTACGGCTGGTCCTCGGCCTGGGGCTGACGCTCGGCCTGGTGTGTCTGTCGGTGCTGGCCGCCGACTGCGTCAAGGGCCGTTCCCCCGGGGGGCTGTTCGGGTCGCTGGAGTTCTTCTCCAAGGCCGGCGCGGTCGCCGCCGGCGTGGCCGCGGCGGCGGGCAGCGCCCGCTACGGACCGACCGCACCCCTACTGACCGGCGCGGCCGTCGCACTGATCACCGTATGCGCGACCATCCTCCGCTCTCTTTGCACCCGCTGGAGCCACACATGCCCTCGCTGACCGAGTCGCTCGGTAGCACCCCCACCTCCACCGCCGTCCCCACCGCGCCGGCCGAACTCCCGTCCCCCGACGAGGCCGTGGCGCGCACCCTCCTCAACTGTCTGCTGCGCGAGGTGTCGGCGCCCGAGCGCCAGACCGCCTTCACCGACGGCCGGCTGCTGCTGCGCCTCCCCCGCCGCGGTGTGCTGCTGCGCGTCGCCCTGCGCCGTACGTCGCTGCTGGGCGCGCACCGCTTCGCCGGTCCGGTGAGCGAGCAGACGGCCGACGGCGGCTGGCACGTGGTCGGCTGGCGGCGGCTGGCCGAGTACACGCAGGACGAGCTGTCCCTGCGTACCGGTGTGCGCAACGAGGAGTTCCTGGAACAGATCGACTCAAGCCACCGGACCATCGCCGCATCTCTCGCCGTACGGACCGGGAGCGGCCCGGGCGCTCTCCCCGTGCAGGCGGGCACGCCCGTCGCCGCCTATCTCGCGTCCGAGCAGTCGCTGCTGTTCGGGCACCGCTTCCACCCCACGCCCAAGGCGCGCACCGGGGACGCGGACTCCTGGCTCGCCTACTCGCCGGAGGCCGGCGCGGCCTTCCCCCTGCGCCACCTCGCCGTACGGGAACACCTGATCGCCGAGGAGGCGGCGGAGCCCGGCGCCCTGGACGCGCTCGACGGGCGGGACAGGCGGGACCGACAGGGCGGCGCCGACGTGCCCGACGGCTACCGGCTGCTGCCCGCCCACCCCTGGCAGTACGCGATGCTCCGCGAGCACCCGGTGCTGCGCGCGGCCCTTGGCCGCGGGGACATCCTCGACCTCGGCCCGGGCGGCAGGCCCTTCGCCGCCACCGCATCCGTACGGACGCTGTACGACGGCGAGTCGTTCCTCAAGTTCAGCCTGAACGTCCGGATCACCAACTGCCTGCGCAAGAACGCGAGTTACGAGCTGACCGGCGCCGTCGCACTCACTCGCCTACTGGGCCCGGCCCTGGCCGACCTGGCCGAGCGCTTCCCCGGCAGCGCGGTGCTCCGCGAGCCCGCGTACCGCAGCCTCGCCCTGCCAGGACCGGACGGCACCCCGGACCGCGACCTGCTCGAAGGCTTCGGCGTCATCGTCCGCGAGGGCCTGACCAGGCACCTCCTGCCCGGCACCACCCCGCTGCTCGCTGCGGCCGTCGCGGACGAGTACCCGACGAGTTCCGCGCACGTCTCCCGTCTCCTCGACGGGGCCGGTCCGCAGGCCGTGCTCGACTGGTGGTCGGCCTACCTCAGGCTGCTCGTGCCGCCGGTCCTTGCCGCCTACTTCGACCACGGTCTGGTGCTGGAACCCCATCTGCAGAACGTGCTGATCTGCGTCGACGGCGACGGCATGCCCGCCCAGGTCCTCTTCCGCGACCTGGAGGGCACCAAGCTCGTCCCCGAGCACCACGCCGAGACCCTCGCCGCGCTGCCGCCCGAGGTCGCGGGCCCGATGACGTACGACGCGCAGCGCGGCTGGGACCGGGTCGTCTACTGCCTGCTGGTGAACCACGTCGCCGAGTTGCTGGCCGCGCTCGCCGACCTGCACCCCCATGCCGAGGCCGCGCTGTGGGCGGAGGTCCGCGTCACCCTCCAGGCGTACGCCGACCGGCACGGCTGCCCACCGCCGCTGGCCGCGCTGCTCGCCGGAGTGCCCCTGCCCGCCAAGGCGAACCTCCTCACCCGCTGGGAGCGCAAGGCCGACCGCGAGGCCGGCTACGTCCGACTGCCCTCTCCGCTCGGCGAGGACATCCTGCGCCACACGACCGGGAGCACCCGATGACCATCCCCACCACGGCCGTACGGGACCGCGTACTCTCCCTGCTCTCCGGCGAACTCCCCGCCTACGTCTACGACTTGGCGGCACTGCGCGCACACGCCGCGAACGTGCGGGCCGCTCTGCCCGAGCGCGTCGAGCTGTACTACGCGGCCAAGGCCAACCCGGAGCCGGAGATCCTGGCCGCGCTGGGCCCGTACGTGGACGGCTACGAGGTCGCTTCGGGCGGCGAACTCGCCCACGTCGCCAAGGCGGTCCCGGGCCGCCCTCTGGCCTTCGGCGGCCCGGGCAAGACTCCCGCCGAGATCACGGCCGCGCTGGAGCGGGGCGTGGAGCGTTTCCATGTGGAGAGCGAGTACGAGCTGCACATGCTGGCCGAACTGGCGCGGCAGGTCGCGCCCGACACCTCGGTCGCTGTCCTGCCGCGCTTCAACCTCCCTGTGGCGTCCGGCTCGTTGGCCGCGAGCTCGCTGACGATGGGCGGCCGTCCCACGCCCTTCGGCCTCGACCCGTCCGAGGCGGACACGGTCGTGCGTCTGCTGACCGACGGCATCTATCCGCGTCTCGAACTCCGGGGGATTCACGCCCACTTGGTCAGTGGACTCCGGGCTCCTGAACAGCTCGCGGTGGCCGAGTCCATCGTGAGCTGGGCCGTGGGACTGGCCGAGCGGCACGACGGGGTGCGGATCGCCGAGGTCAATGTCGGCGGGGGCATGACGGTCGACTACGCCGCTCCCGAGGACCGTTTCGACTGGGTCGCGTACGGCGAAGGACTCGCCGAACTCACCCGTCGGTACCCGGATCTGACGTTGCGTATCGAACCGGGGCGGGCGCTTACGGCGTACTGCGGCTGGTACGTGACCGAGGTGCTGGACGTGAAGCAGAGCCACGGCGAGGAGTTCGCCGTGGTGCGCGGTGGCACGCACCACATGCGCACTCCCGCGACCAAGGGGCACGACCAGCCCTGCACCGTGCTCGCGGCGGAGGACTGGCCTCATTCCTGGCCACGGCCGGTCGCGAAACGCGAACTCGTCACGCTCACAGGCCAGTTGTGCACTCCGAAGGATGTCCTGGCCAGGGACGTCCAGGCACCGGGGCTGAGGGCGGGCGACCGCGTGGCGTTCGCACTGGCGGGCGCCTACGCGTGGAACATCTCGCACCACGACTTCCTCATGCACCCGCGGCCCGGGTTCCACTTCCTGGACGGTGTGGACACCGAATCGGCCGGGGGTGAGGGGGCGCCGGGCTAGGGCTTCTCGCCCCAGACCTACCTGGCTCCGTCCGGCGGTCGCCTGAACGTGGTCTCGCCGTCCGCCGGCGGTTCGCCGCGGACGGCAGGGTTCGGGCGGCAGGGTTCGGGCGGCAGGGTTCGGGCGGCGGGGTTCAGCCCTGCTGGAAGAGCTCCGCGGGCAGGGGCTTGAGGAGCGCGTACAGGTCGTCGGTGATGGGGCGGTCCCAGGCGGCGATCGTCACCAGGACGTTGTCGCTGCGGTCGAACTGGACGCAGGAGATCCGCGTCTCGGAAAGCTTGAGGCGGCGCACGATGAGCAGGTTGTCGCCCTGCATCACCGGCATGTCCTCGACACCGACGACCGTGACCTCTTCCTCGTTCTCCAGCGCCAGCAGCAGCTGCGCCACCTCGAAGGGGACCTCCCCCTCGGCGACGTCCCGGGCCGGTGAGCCCTCCGGCAGATTGCCGATGATCATCGCGGGGCCGCGGCCGCCGAACAGGTCGTAGCGCAGGAAGACACCCTGGCAGCTTCCGTCGGGCGCGGGCAGCAGGCCCGCGCCGAGATTGCCGGGCCAGTCGCCCGGGTCCATGGCCAGAACGTCGAATTCAGGCCCGGCGGGAGTGGCACTGCGGCGGCGGAGGAAGGACATGCCGCAATGGTACGTGCCCCGAGGGGTGGACGGGCGTGGGGTCGACGGCCGTTGGCCAGCGAACGTTGGCCATCACGTGTTGACTGGGACGGGTCCATCAACGGGCGTTGACCGTCGCGTGGCGACTTCGAGCCGTTTCCGTCACCGGCTGTTTGCCAACGCTCGTTGCCCCGGCCTCGGCGAGCACGAGCGAGCGTTTGCCAACAAGCGTTGGCTTTGCCTCCGCCCGTTGCCCACGCTCGTAGGCCGACGCCGGTAGGCCTACACCGGTAGGCCTACACCTGTTTGCCTACAGCCGTTGGCCGACGCCCGTGGGCCCACCAATACGGGCCAACACCGGTGGGCCCACACCCGTTGACTAGCCGTTCGTTCCCGCTCCCTCTCCCGCTCCGGGCCCCTCTCCCCCTGCCTCCACTGCCTCCCCTGCCGCCGCTGGCTCCGTCTCCCCCAACGCCGCCCCCAGCCCCGCCCGGTCCGTGCCCACCTTCCGGTACACCGCCGACAGCAGTCGCACCACCGCCGGCTCCTCGGTGTGCAGCTCCTCGGCGATGCCCGCCGGCGTGCGACCGCGCACGGTGAGTGTCGCGGCCGCGCACTCGCGGGCGGTGAGCGTGTCCGTCTCGGTGCTGTGGAGACGGCGCGGCCGCAGCCCGGCCGCGGCCAGTTCGTCGCGCGCGGCCTCGACAAGCCCGTCGGCGCCGCACTGCACGGCCGCCTCCAGCCCCCGGTAGAGGTGCTCGGCGGCTTCCCTCGCGCGGCCCGTGCGCCGCAGCTCCGTGCCGAGGGCGACAAGGGCGCAGGCCAGTTCGTACGCGGCCGGCGAGCGTTCCAGGTGGCCGACCGACTCTTCGAGGAGTTTCACGCGGGTCGAGCCCGAGGAGACGTCGGCCGCGGCGCGCAGCGCCTGGCCGATCGCCGACGGCGCACCGAACAGCCGAGCCCGGCCCACGGCCTCGAACGCCGTGGTCACCGCCCGCTCCGGGGCATCGTGGCTCTCCGCACGGGCGAGGTGCAGCTGCCAGGGGCACCACGACGGATTCCGCATGCCGCGCGGGTCGAGGCGGCGCCCGGCCGCGGCGAGTTCGACGGCGGCGTCCTTCGTCAGCCCCCTGGCCAGCAGCAGCTCGCCGTGCACGGTCTGGGCGTCGGGGAAGACGACGGCGGCCGGGAACGGTTCCCCGAAGGCGTACTCCTCGGCGGTCTGCGTGGCCTCGGTGATCCGGCCGCGGGCGAGCAGGATCTCGATGAGTGTGCCGACGGCGTACCAGTGGGCGGGCGTGCCGGGCCCGACGCGTTCGGCGAGCCTGAGCCCCGCGCGTACGAAGTCCTCGGCCTCGGCGAGACGGCCGCGGCGGAAGCGCAGGTACCCGAGGAGGGTGTAGCCGAAGGACAGGTGGGCCCCGTGCCAGCCCTGCCGTTCGAAGTCGGCGATCCCGGCGGCGAAGAGTTCCTCGGTGCGCCCGGGCCGGTCCGCGTACATGAAGGTGAGGGCGACCAGGACGGGGACCTCGAAGCCGCGGTCCGCCTCGGCCCAGCCGAAGCCGCCCGCGAGGGCTCGTTCGGCGTGGTGGATCGCGATGTGGGCGGGTTCGCCGCGCAGGGTGGCGTCCCAGGCGCGCAGGCCGATCACATAGCGCTCGGTGAGGTCGCGGCCGGTCAGCCGGTCGGCGAGCCGGGCGAGGCGGCGGGAGCGGGCAGGTGAGTCGGGTTCGTCGGCCCGGAAGGCGTCCCACATGAACTGCTCGGACTGCATGCGCAGCCGTACGCGGGCGTCGCCGGTCACCTTGACCTCGCGGGAGAGGGCGTCGGAGGCCTCGCCCAGGCGGTCGCTGTGGGCGAGGACCTGGGAGAGCCGGTAGACGATGTTGTGCCGCAACTCGGCGTCGGCGATGGGCTCTTCGAGAGCGGCCCGCAGGTGGTTCACGGTGGTCGCGGGTTCGGTGAGCAGGGAGGCGCTGCCGAGTTCGTAGAGCACCGCGGCCCGTTCCGCGCCGGGCGGGGGTTCGCGCAGCGCGCGGGCGAGGTGGCGGCGGGCCGCGTCGGGAGCTCCGGCGCGCAGGGTCTCGCGGGCGGCGGCACGCAGCTGCTGGACGACCCAGACGTCGCCGTCGGGGTGGGTCTCCATGAGATGCCGGGCAGCGGCGGCGGAGCCGAGACCCGCGTCGACGACACACCAGGCGGCCTGGCCGTGCAGGGCCACCCGTACGCCCCGGGGAATGGCCCGGTAGACGGCGGTGGCGATCAGCGGGTGGACGAATTCGAGAGTGCCCTCGGCTGTCACGGCGCCGGTGAGGATACGGGCTCCGCGCAGGGCGTCCGCCGCGTCGGCGGCCTCCTCCGAGCCGAGGCCCGCCACGGCCGCGGCCAGCGTGGGAGGGATCTCGGTGCCGAGGACGGCGCAGGCCCAGGCGAAGCGGACGGTGGAGGTGCCCAGGCGTTCGAGGCGGGCGACGAGTCCGCTGCCCTTGACCGCGGCGGCCAGGTCGCGCAGCAGATGTGCCCCGGTCTCGGTGGGGGTCAGACCGCGGTCGCGTACCTTCGCGGTGAGTTCGACGGCCTCGAACGGGTTGCCCGCGGTCACGGCCCAGCACTCGCGGCAGAACGCGTCGTCCGCCTGGGTGCCGAGGGATTCGCGCACCAGATCAGCGACGGCGACCGCGCTGAGTGGTTCCAGGTCGAGAGGACGTCCGCCTGCCCGGCCGGGCAGGGCCTTGAACGGCTCGGCGTGGTCCGGGAGTTCGTCGGGACGGTAGGCGACGACGAGCAGCAGCGGCAGTTCCTCGGCGCGGGGTGCGAACGCGGCGAGCCACTGCAGTGACTCGGCGTCGGCCCAGTGCGCGTCGTCGAGGACGAGCACCATCGGCGCGCGTCGCACCGCGAGGTGCGTGAGCACCCAGTCGAGGCCGTCGCGCAGGCCCTGTTGGTCGGGCGGTGCGCCTTCGGCGGGTGCGCACAGGCCGAGTGCGGGTCCGACAATGGCGTACCAACTGCCCAGCGAGGCACGGAGTTCGGCCTCCGGGACGCCCGCGAGCTGGGGCTGCAGAAGCTGGCGTGCGACGTGGAAGGCGACGCGCTGCTCCTGGTCGCCGCCGCGCGCGGACAGCACCGTGCAGCCCTTGGCGGTGGCGCGACGGCGTACTTCGGCGAGAAGGGTGGTCTTGCCGATTCCGGCACGTCCGGCGAAGGCGAGCAGCCCGCCGCGGGGCCGGTCGTACGGTTCGGCGCCGTCCCGGCCTGGGCCGGTGCCGTTCTGACCTGGGCCGACATCGTCCCGACGAGGGCCAGTACGGTCCCGACGAGGACCGGTGCCGTCTACGGTCGAGCGGGTCCACGCCACTGGCTCCGGCGAGGGCGTGTGTCCGCCGTCCGTTCCCAGTCCGGTGACCTCGGCCAACGCCTCATCCACAGCCGCGAGTTCACTCTCGCGCTCGAAGAGCGTCCTTCTGCTCCGCATGCCGCGCTGACCCATGCCGCACCCCCTGCCACGGTGGTGCGACCGGCGCGGGGAGACGGTGCGCTCCGTGACCTACAGGCAGCTCAGCGTACGCCCGGAGCCAGTGGCGCGGGCCCGTTCGACCGTTACTGACCGGAGCGGTCGGCCAGGTGTTCCAGAAGGGCCACGGCCTCGGCGGCGCGCTCGTGCGGCACGAAGAGGTGATCGTGGTGGAAGCCCGCGACGACGTTGCAGCTCAGGCCCGCTTCGGCCAGTGCCTGGGCGACGGCGGCGGTGAGGCCGACGGCGTCGAGCGCGGAGTGGATGCGCAGGGTGATCCAGCCGGCCACGAAGTCGTACGTCAGACGCGCGGCGTCGGCGTCCTCCTGCTGGACGACGAGGGTGAGGCCCTCGTCCTCGACGACGGTGACGACCGGCGAGAGCCCTGGGGGTGCTGTGGCACCTGGGACGGTGGTGAAGACGAAGCGGCCGGGATGCAGGGCGGGTGCCATACCGCTCAGCAGTCGACCGAGATCACGTTCCGCGCTCTTACCGCCAGGACCGCTCATACCCGGAGGCTATGCCGTTTTCTTGTGTCGTTCGTGGTGGCGGGCGACACGGGCACGGTTGCCGCACGACGGCTTGCACCATTCCTGACGGGGGTGGTCCTTGAGGAAGTAGCGCACACAGCGCGGCGCGTGGCAGGCGCGCAGCCGCTGCCGGTCGGGGCTCGCGAGGAAGGCGATGGCCGCGGTGAACTCGTCGTCGCCGTGCGGAGGATCTGCGTCAACTGCCGCGTGGCCTGGAGGTGTTCGCGGGCGAGCTGCCCGTGTTCGACCCGTCCGGGGCTCCGGACACTCCGGCGGAGCTGTTCGCCGAGTGGCTGCTCGCGGCCGTGGCGGCCGGGGTGCGCGAGCCGCACGCGATGACGCTCTCGACGGCCGGTGCCGACGGGAATCCCACGGCACGGACCCTGATCCTCAAGGGGCTCGGTCCGGACGGCCGGCAGTTCGCGTCGGACGGCGGCAGCGTCAAGGCCCGAAACCTGGCGGAGCGGCCCTACGCGGCGCTCACCTTCCACTGGTCGCCGCTCGCACGACAGATCCGGGTACGTGGACCGGGCACCGGTACTCCGTGCCAGGGGCGACAAGGAGCGACGGCACACGCGGCTGGCGTACGTACGCTCCGGGGAAGGCTGGGACAAGCAGTCGCTGTGGCCTTGAAGGGGGCAGCCGGCGTACGCCCTGACCGGGCCGGCTTCCCGCGAAAGGCCCGTCGGCGGCCCCGGTTTCCCGGGGTCCGCCTCGCTCAGGCATGGCCCCGGGAAACGGCCGAGGATCGCGTGGCCCGAACAGGAGAAGAAAGCACCCCTCCTGTCGGGTCAGGCTCCCCCACGTCCTCTCACGTGAGGTCGAACTCCCCTTCCCGCGCCCCTGACACGAACGCTCCCCATTCCGCGGGCGTGAAGATCAAGGAGGGGCTTTCCGCGCGGCCACTGTTGCGCATCGCGATGAAGCCTTCGACAAAGGCGATCTGGACATCCCCCAGTCCGCGGCTGCTGGAATGCCAGTCGGCGCTGCTGAGGTCAAGCTCCGGCTTGTCCCAGCCCGCGAGCGGGTGCTGTTGGATGGTGCTCTCGGCCACGTCCGTGCTCCTCCCGGTTCGTCGTCCGCGGCCAGCCTAGCTTTCGGTCACTGCCGCGCACAGGCCACGTGAGGGGGACACCTTCAGCTGGTCGGCGGCGTGGCTCCGACCAGCCACATCGAGAAGAACTGGGACCCGCCGCCGTAGGCGTGCCCAAGGACCCGGCGCGCGCCGTCGACCTGGTGCTCTCCGGCCTGTCCACGCACCTGAAGTGCGGCTTCCGCGAACCGGATCATCCCGGAGGCCCCGATCGGGTTGGTGGACAGCACCCCGCCCGACATGTTCACCGGCAGGTCCCCGTCGAGTTCCGTGACCCCGGACTCGGTGAGTTTCCAGCCCTCGCCCTCCGCGGCGAAGCCGAGGTTCTCCAGCCACATGGGCTCGTACCAGGAGAACGGGACGTACATCTCCACCGCGTCGATCTCGCGGCGGGGGTCGACGATGCCGGCCTGCCGGTACACGTCGGCCGCGCAGTCCTTGCCGGCCTGCGGCGAGACGAAGTCCTTGCCCGCGAAGAGCGTCGGCTCGCTGCGCATCGCGCCGCCGTGCATCCAGGCGGGCGGGCGCGGCGAACGGGCCGCTCCCGCGCGGTCGGTGAGGACCATCGCGCACGCGCCGTCGGAGGACGGGCAGGTCTCCGAGTAGCGAATCGGGTCCCAGAGCATGGGCGAGGCCTGGACCTTCTCCAGCGTGATGTCATGCTCGTGGAGATGCGCGTAGGGGTTCTTGAGCGCGTTGCGGCGGTCCTTGTACGCGACGAGGGAGCCGACCCCGTCGGGGGCCCCGGTGCGTCGCATGTAGGCGCGTACGTGCGGCGCGAAGAAGCCGCCCGCGCCGGCGAGCAGGGGCTGCTGGAAGGGGATCGGCAGGGACAGGCCCCACATGGCGTTCGACTCGGACTGCTTCTCGTAGGCGAGGGTCAGTACGGTGCCGTGGACGCGGCCCGCGACGAGGTTCGACGCGACGAGCGCGGTGGACCCGCCGACGGAGCCGGCGGTGTGGACGCGCAGCATGGGTTTGCCCACCGCGCCGAGGGCGTCGGCGAGGTAGAGCTCGGGCATCATGACGCCCTCGAAGAAGTCGGGCGCCTTGCCGATGACGACGGCGTCGATGTCCGCCCACGTCAACTCGGCGTCCGCGAGGGCGCGTTGGGCTGCCTCGCGGACAAGTCCCGCGATGGACACGTCCCTTCGGGCCGCGACGTGCTTGGTCTGGCCGATCCCGACGACGGCCACGGGCTCCTTGCTCATCGCGGGTCTCCCTCCAGTACGGCGACCAGGTTCTGTTGCAGACACGGACCCGAAGTGGCGTGCGCCAGCGCCCGGTCGGAGTCGCCGCGCCGGATCCGGGCGGCCGCCTCGCCGATGCGGATGAGGCCCGCGGCCATGATGGGGTTGGCGGCGAGCGGTCCCCCGGACGGGTTGACGTCGACGCTGTCGTCCAGCCGCAGGGCCTTGCGCAGCACCACCTCCTGCGAGGTGAACGGGGCGTGCAACTCTGCTGTGTCGACGGGCCGTTCGAAGGCTCCGGCCCGTTCCGCCGCCAGTCGCGAGGACGGCGAGTCGGTCAGGTCCCGTACGCCGAGACCGTGTGCCTCGATGCGGTGGTCGATGCCCCGGATCCAGGCGGGCCGCTCGCACAGGTCCCGGGCGCGCTCCCCCGCGGCGAGGATCACCGCGGCCGCACCGTCGCCGATGGGCGGGCAGTCGCCGGTACGCAGAGGACGTACGGCGTAGTCGCCCAGCGGCACCGAACCCCTCAGCTGGGCATGGGAGTTGTCGGCGGCCGAGGCGCGGCTGCGGGTGGCGACGGCGGCCAGCGCGGGCTCGTCGGTGTCGCCCGCGTCGATGAGGGCCTGGGCCTGGAGGGCGGCCAGGGCTATGGAGTCGGGCCACAGGGGCGCCACGTAGTAGGGGTCGAGTTGCCGCGTCAGTACGTCCCTCACCGACCCGGGGGACGACTTGCCGTACGCGTACACGAGCGCGGTGTCGGCCTCGCCGGTGAGGAGCTTCGTCCAGGCCTCGTACAGCGCCCACGCCCCGTCCATCTCCACGTGCGACTCGGAGATCGGCGGCCAGGCTCCGACGCCGTCGAGTGCCATCGTGAAGGAGAAGGCGCGGCCCGCGAGGTAGTCGGTGGAGCCGGAGCAGGTGAACCCGATGTCGCTGGTCTTGAGCCCGGTCTGCGCCAGCACCTCGTGCAGGACGGGCATGAGCATCTCCACCTCGGAGAGCTCGTCGGTGGTGCGCAGATGGTCGGTCTGGGCGAAGGCGACGACGGCGATGTCCCTCAGCGGCCTCGGCGCGGGCATCTACACCAGCTCCTTGTACGTGTCGTAGTCCGCGTCGGGTTCGCCGGTGGGCCGGTAGTGGTCGGGGTAACGGCCCCCGTCCGTCCACACCGGCTCGACGCGCAGACCCATCCGCACCTGGTCGTAGGGGATGCCACCGATGCGGCCGTGCAGGGCGAGGTCGGCGCCGTCCAGGGCGATGTGCCCATAGACGTAGGGCACTTCGATGTCGAGGTTCTTCGCCTTGATGTTGACGATGCAGTACGTGGTGAGTGTGCCGCGCGGCCCTACTTCCACCTGTTCCGATGTGGCCACACCACATGTGGGGCACGCGCCCCTCGGCGGGACGTACACCTTGCGGCAGGACGGGCAGCGCTCGCCGACGGCCCGCCGGTCGGAGAGCGCGTTGATGTAGCCGGACTGTGCGCGGCCGGGCGAGTAGGTGTAGTCGAGGCGGGCGGGCGCGACGATGCCGGTCACCATGTCCTCGAACCGGCCGTCGCTGCCGGTGAGTTCGGCGCCGGCACCGTCGTACGGTTCGAAGCAGGCGATGTCGGTGATGGCCCCCGAGCGCTCCTCGGCCCACCGGACCCTGACTCGCATTCCGGTGTGTACTGCGTCGGGGCCCGGGGCGTCGAGTGCGTGCAGCATGCCGGTGTCGGCGCCGTCCAGTTTCACCAGGACCCACGCGAACGGCGTGTCCAACGGCTGGCCCCGGCGGGGTTCGTGGTTCCAGGCCCACGTACTCACGGTCCCGGTGGACCCGACCTCGACCAGCTCACCGAGATCCTCGGAGGTGACGGGGTCGTACTCGACGGGCGGCACCAGCGTCCGCCCGTCACGGGTCTTCACCCCGAGCACGACCCGCTCCCGCAGTCCGGTGAGAAACGCGCTCTGGACGGGACTGAGGGAACGAGTGAAGGGAAACTCGACGACCAGGGGTGCTTTGAGGACTTCGGGCACGGGATCTCCTCACGGAACGGATGGCCGCGTCCCGTCTGGGGGCGCGGAGCTGTGGCACCTGCGGCGCGGTCGCACGGGCGCGATCGGCGCCCCGAAAGGGGCGCGGGGCTGTACTTGATCTGCGGCTCCGCCGCGGGGCGCGACCGGCCACAACGAGCCCGCGGCTGCAGACCGGCCGCACGCGGATATCACTCCCGCCGGTACACCGCTGCCCTCTTCTCCGCGAAGGCCCGCGCCCCCTCCTTCGCGTCGGCCGTGTCGAAGATCGGCCAGCCCTTCTTCAACTCGGCCGCGAGCCCGTCCCCCTCGCTCATCTCGGCGGTCTCGTACACGGACGCCTTCACGGCCTCGACGGCGAGCGGACCGCAGTCGTTGATCTGCCCGGCGATCTCGAGGGCCTTCTCCAGAGCCGTCCCACCGGGGACGACATGCCCGATCAGACCGATGTCGGCGGCCTCCCGCGCCGAGTACGCACGGCCGGTAAGCAGCATCTCCAGCGCGTGCGTCCGCGGAATCTGCCGCTGGAGGCGGACCGTCGAGCCACCGATCGGGAACAGACCGCGCTTCACCTCGAAGAGCCCGAACGTGGCGGACTCCCCCGCGACCCGGATGTCGGTGCCCTGGAGGATCTCGGTACCGCCGGCCACGCAGTAGCCCTCCACCGCGGCGATCACGGGTTTGCGGGGCCGGTGATGCCGCAGCATCGCCTTCCAGTGCAGATCGGGGTCGGCCTTGAGCCGGTCCCGGTACTGCTGGCCCTCCATCCCCTTGCCCGCGAGGGCCTTGAGGTCCATGCCGGCACAGAACGCGCCGCCCGCGCCGGTGAGGATGATCGAGCGGATGGCGTCGTCCGCGTCGGCCTCGACCCAGCCGTCGTACAGGCCGACCAGCATCGGCAGCGAGAGCGCGTTCTTGGCCTCGGGCCTGTTGAGCGTGAGCACCAGTGTGGCGCCTTCGCGCTGCACGGTGAGGTGTTCCGTCCCACCCATTGCCGTCCTCCCGTCTCAGGAACGAGAACAGGTTGCAGGAGCGGAGGGGCCAGTTCAAGGGTTTTCTGACAGTCAGTCAGATTTCTTCTGCGCGGACCCTTCACAGTTGTGGCGGGCTTTGCTCTGATGACCGGCGAAGCGATGACGCACGTCCGATCGTCGAAGCTTGCCAGGGGTCAGGAGGAGCGGTGGAGTACAACCTTGCCGACCTGTTCGAGTCGGTCGTCGACGTGGTCCCCGACCGGGAGGCGCTCGTCTACATCGACCACCCGGGTACGGGTGCGGAACGCCGGCTCACGTACGCGGAGCTGGACGCGGCGGCCAACCGCGTCGCCCACCACCTGATCGACAGCGGCATACGCCCTGGTGAGCATCTCGGGCTGCATCTCTACAACGGCATCGAGTATCTGCAGACCGTCCTCGGCTGCCTCAAGGCCCGGATCGTGCCGGTCAACGTCAACTACCGCTATGTGGAAGAGGAGTTGGTCTACCTCTACCGGGACGCGGATCTGGCGGCGCTGGTCTTCGACACGGAGTTCACCGAGCGGGTCGCGGCGGCCCTGCCACGCGCCTCGAAGCTGCGGCATCTCGTCCGGGTCGGCACCCCGGCCCCGGACGCACCCGCGCTGCCGACGGTGGACTTCGCCGACATCGACACGTCCGGATCGTCCGAGCGGGGCTTCCCGCCCCGCTCCCCCGACGACCAGTTCATCATCTACACCGGCGGCACGACCGGGATGCCGAAGGGTGTGATGTGGCGTCAGGAAGACCTGTTCTTCTCGGGGTTGGGCGGGGGCGCCCCGACCGGCGAGCCGGTGAAGACGCCGGAGGAGCTCGCCGAGCGGGTCGCGGCCGGCGGCGAGGGGATCACGTTCTTCCCCACGCCCCCGCTGATGCACGGCACCTCGACCCTCACCGCCTTCATCGGCTTCAACTTCGGCCAACGCGTGGTGATCCACCGCAAGTTCGCGCCCGAGGAGGTGCTGCGGACCATCGCGAAGGAGAAGGTCACGAGCATGTCGCTGGTCGGCGACGCGATGCTGCGGCCGCTCATCGACGCGCTGAACGGGCCCATGAAGGGCACCGACACCTCGTCCATGTTCAGCGTCTCCTCCTCCGGCGCGATCATGTCGGAGACGGTGCGCGCGCAGTTCCAGGCGCTCATCCCGAACGTGATGCTGCTCAACAACTTCGGTTCCTCCGAGTCCGGCTTCAACGGCACGGCGACGGAGGACTCGGGCCCCGGCCGCGGGTTCCGGATCCGCGTCAACTCCCGTACGCAGGTGGTGGATCCGGCCACCTACGAGCCGATTCCCGTCGGCGAGGTGGGTCGCGTCGCCCAGCGCGGCCATGTGCCCCTCGGCTACTACAACGACCCGAAGAAAACCGCCGAGACCTTCTTCGAGAAGGACGGCGCGCGGTGGGTGCTGCTCGGTGACATGGCGACCGTCGACGAGGAGGGGGTCGTCACCGTCCTCGGGCGCGGTTCGCAGTGCATCAACACCGGCGGCGAGAAGGTGTATCCGGAAGAGGTCGAGCAGGCGCTCAAGTCGCATCCCGACGTGTACGACGCCCTGGTCGCCGGAGTGCCCGACGAGAAGTGGGGCAACCACGTGGCGGCCGTGGTCCAGCTGCGCACAGGCGCCGGGCGGCCGTCCCTGGACGACATCCAGACCCACTGCCGCACCCATCTCGCGGGCTACAAGATCCCGCGCCAGCTGGTCGTCACGGACTCCATCCAGCGCTCGCCGAGCGGCAAGGCCGACTACCGGTGGGCACGCTCGGTGGCGGCGGAGGCCGCCCACTAGGCCTGCCGAGAGCAGCAGGGCAGCAGGGCAGCAGGGCAGCAGGATGGTGCGGCGGCCGCTTCCTCCGCCGCACCATCGCGCACGGGACCCGCCCCCTCCCCCTGCGGCCGCCCCATGTCTTGACGACGGCCCGTAGCCCTGGATTACTGATCCAGAACAGAGCGACCGAATGATCGGTCGCCCGTAATGGCGCGTTTGGCGAGGGAGCGGCCCCATGGCGGATGCGACGGACCTCCTGGACGAGGGCGAGCGGCTCGACGCGGAGGGGCTGCGCGCACTCCAGCTGGAGCGGCTGAGGGCATCGCTGCGGCACGCGTACGAGAACGTGCCCTTCTACCGGGGCTCCTTCGACAAGGCGGGGCTCCGGCCCGAGGACTGCCACTCGCTCGCCGATCTGGCGCGCTTCCCGTTCACCACGAAGGCGGACCTGCGCGAGAACTATCCGTACGGGATGTTCGCCGTGCCGCGGGACCGTGTCCGCCGTATCCACGCGTCGAGCGGTACCACCGGGCGGCCCACGGTCGTGGGTTACACCGAGAACGACCTGTCCATATGGTCCGACATGGTGGCCCGCTCGCTCCGCGCGGCCGGTGCCCGGCCCGGCGACACGGTACATGTGGCGTACGGCTACGGGCTGTTCACCGGTGGGCTCGGCGCCCACTACGGCGCCGAACGGCTCGGCTGTACGGTGATCCCCGCGTCCGGCGGCATGACGGCCCGCCAGGTGCAGCTGATCCAGGATCTGAAGCCCGGGATCATCATGGTGACGCCCTCCTACATGCTGACGCTCCTCGACGAGTTCGAGCGGCAGGGCGTGGACCCGCGGGGCACCTCGCTCCGAGTGGGTGTCTTCGGCGCCGAGCCCTGGACCGAGGAGATGCGCCGGGAGATCGAGGAACGGTTCGCGATCGACGCGGTCGACATATACGGGCTGTCGGAGGTGATCGGCCCAGGAGTCGCCCAGGAGTGCGTCGAGACGAAGGACGGACTCCACGTCTGGGAGGACCACTTCTATCCGGAAGTCATCGATCCGTTCACCGGTGAAGTGCTGCCGGACGGCGAGGAGGGCGAGCTGGTCTTCACCTCGCTCACCAAGGAGGCCATGCCCGTGATCCGCTACCGGACCCGGGACCTCACACGGCTGCTGCCCGGTACCGCCCGGGTCTTCCGCCGGATGCGGAAGATCACCGGGCGCAGTGACGACATGGTCATCCTGCGCGGCGTGAACCTCTTCCCCACCCAGATCGAGGAGATCGTCCTGCGCACACCGGGTGTCGCCCCGCACTTCCAGCTGCGGCTGACCCGCGACGGCCGCCTCGACGCGCTGACCGTGCGCGCCGAGGCCCGGGCCGGTGCCACGCCCGAGATCCGCGACGAGGCCGCGCGCGCCATCACGGCGGCCGTGAAGGACGGCATCGGCGTCTCGGTCGCCGTCGAGATCGTCGAACCGGAGTCGCTGGAACGGTCCGTGGGCAAGATCAGGCGGATCGTGGACCTGCGCCCGCGCTAGACCTGCCGTCTGCACCCGCACCGGCCCCGGCCCAGGAGGGCGGAGCCGGTGCGGAGGGCAACCGCCTCTACCGCTTGGCGGGCGTCGAGCCGTAGGCGGTCAGGAAGCGGTCGCGGAAGGCGTCCATCCGCCACACCGGCGCGGACTTGTCGGGCTTGATGCCGTCCGTCCAGCCCCAGTCGTCGATCTTGTCGAGTACGGACTTGTCGTGGGCGACGATCGAGACGGGCACGTCCCTGCTGGCGTTGCTGCCGCTGACGCTGGCCAGCGGCTGGTGGTCGCCCAGGAACACGAGCACGGTGTTCTTGCTGCCGTACTTCACCACGTAGTCGATGAGGGAGTTCACCGAGTACTGGATGGACTTGCCGTACTCCTCCTTGACCTTCTTGGAGTCGTAGAACACGTCCGCGGGGTCCTTGCCCGCCTTCTCGATGCCCTCGTACACCGAGCCGTCGCCGACCTGGTCCCAGGGGATCATCTTGGGGATCGGCGCCCAGGGCTGGTGGCTGGAGGTCAGGATGATCTCCGACATCAGCGGCTTGTCGCGCTTCTTGCCGTGCTCCAGACGCTCGAAGGCGCTCAGGGCGTACTGGTCGGGCATGGTCGACCAGCTGAACTTCGGTCCCTCGTAGCCGAGTTCCCGGGAGTCGTAGACGTTGTCGAGGCCGTAGAACTTGCCCTCCGGCCAGTTCTTCTGGACGCCGGGCATGACGCCCACGGTCCGCCAGGCGCCGGTGCGCTGGAAGGCGCCGGTGAGGGTCAGGTGCTCGCCCGCGGTGACGGTGCGATAGCGGTTCTGGTTGTTGATCCACAGGCCCGACAGGAAGGTCGAGTGGCCGAGCCAGCTGCTTCCGCCGTACGTCGCCGAAGTGAGCCAGCCGCTCTTGGCGGAGTAGCCGGCCTTGGTCAGTGCCTCGTTCTTGGCATCGAGCGTCGCGTCGACGCCCGCGGCGGTGGCCTCGTCCTCGATCGCGCTGCGGCCGTAGCTCTCGATGAAGGCGATCATGACGTCCTTGCCGCGCAGATCGGTGAGCAGCTGGTCGCCCGGGGTGCCGCCGAAGGCGTCCTTCTTCGCCTCCTTGGCGAACGCCGCCTCGTCCTTCAGGGTCGCCTGCACCCGGTTCACGCGGTCCTCGACGCGGGCGACCGTGGTCCTGGCCGCGATCCCCGGACCGGACAGCTGCAGGCCGAGCGCCGCGCAGGTGACCCAGGCGATCCCGAACACCAGGGTGGCGCGGCTGGCCGCGTCACGGTTGCGGGCCATCACGTTGCTCACCCGGAGCACCGCCAGGGTCATCACGACGAGCACGATGAGAATGAGTGCCACGACCGCGATCACGGCGCCGATCGCGCCGCCGTTGCCCATCGTGTCCTTGAGGTACGACTCCGCGTCGTCGAACAGGACCCAGTCGAGGACCACGTTGAATCCACGGCCGAGGAACATGTTGAAGCCGACGTCGAGGAGGTTCAGGACGGTCAGCAGGCCGAGTATCGCGCCGGAGAGGATCGCCACCACGATCCGTGGCCTGCGCGGCAGGCCGATGAGGACGGCGGCGCCGAGGACCGCCTCCACCGGGATACGCAGGAACACACCGGGCGTGAACTTGGGGGCGGAGGTCGGCATGAGGAGCGCGAAACACACGAGCAGGAGGGACAGACCCGTGACGGTCCATCCCACGTTGCGCGCGGCGACCGCGTGCCGGTCCCGCCACTTGCGGGGGGCGACGGGCTCGTCCGGGGTCTCACCGGCGGGGCGATCACTCGCGGAGTCGCCCTCGTCGGAGGCGGTGCTCCCCTCGACGACGGGGTCCGCCGCGACGGCCGTGATCTCCACGACCGCGGGAGCCTTTTCAGAAGCCGCGCTCTCCTCCGTCGCAGGAGCCTCGCCGGATGGCGTGTTCTTCTCCGCCGCGGGAGCGTCTTCGGAAGTCGCCTCCTCGGCCGTGTCCCCCGCCGCAGTGGAAACGCCGTGCTCGGCCGCGATGCCCTTGCCGGGGGCGGCTTCTTCGAGAGGGGTGCTGTGCTGGGTGTCGTCGGGCGTGTCCGCCGGAGGGGCCTCCGGCGTCACGTCGGGCTCCGGGGTTGTCCGGTCCATGTCCGGCAGCTGGCGAGAGTTCGTGGTGCGCGACAACCCGAAGGTCCTTCCGTGCGAAACCCGGTGGTGATGCGGCGGGCCAGGCTCGGGTAGTCGGGCCGCCGTTACTGGTACGGCTCACCGGCGGGTTCAGTTCAACGACCGAGGAGCCGACCACCAGGGATTCAACCACCGGGAATGTGACCGTCGCGCCCGCTTAAGGTCAAACCTCTCCCAACCGGTCCCGCAACTCCCGCTTGAGGATCTTCCCGCTGGCGTTGCGGGGCAGTTCGTCCACGAACACCACCCGCTTCGGCGCCTTGAAGTGGGCGAGGTTCTCGCGTGCGTGGGCGACCAGTTCGTCCTCCGTGACCGTGCCGCGGGGGACGACCACCGCGGTCACCGCCTCGATCCAGCGGTCGTCCGGCAGCCCGATCACCGCGACCTCGGCCACCTCGGGATGCGTGTAGAGCGCGTCCTCGACCTGCCGTGAAGCGACCAGGACGCCCCCGGAGTTGATGACGTCCTTGACCCGGTCGACGACGGTGAAGTATCCCTGGGCGTCCCGCACCGCGAGATCGCCGGAGTGGAACCAGCCGTCCCTGAACGCCTCGGCCGTCTCCTCGGGCTTGCCCCAGTAGCCCTCGCACAACTGCGGTGACCGGTAGACGACTTCACCGGACGTGCCGTCGGGCACGTCCTTGCCGTCCTCGTCGACCACTCTCGCGTCCACGAACAGCACCGGGCGCCCGCAGGAGTCCAGGCGTGACTTCCGGTGCTCGTTCGGCGCGAGGACCATGGACAGCGGGCCGATCTCGCTCTGGCCGAAACAGTTGTAGAAGGCCAGCTTGGGAAGCCGTTCCCGCAGCCGTTCGAGGACGGGCACCGGCATGATCGACGCCCCGTAGTACGCCTTGCGCAGCCCGCTCAGGTCGCGGGTCGCGAAGTCGGGACGGTTCGACAGGCCGATCCACACGGTGGGCGGCGCGAAGAGGCTGTCCGCGCGGCCGGCCTCGATCAGGTCGAAGAGCTGATCGGCGTCGGGTGCGTCGAGGATGGTGTTCTGCGCGCCGACCGCGAGATAGGGCAGCAGGAACACGTGCATCTGCGCCGAGTGGTACAGCGGCAGCGAGTGCACGGGCAGGTCGCCCGCGCTCAGGTCGAGGGCGGTGATCGCGCTCAGGTACTCGTGCACGAGCGCGCGGTGCGTCATCATCGCACCCTTGGGCAGGGCCGTCGTACCGGAGGTGTAGAGCAGCTGGACCAGATCCTCGGAACGCGGCTCGGGGCCGTCGTACGGGGGTGTCCGTTCCAGCCGCGCGAGCAGCGAGTCGTCGGCGTCCTGCAGCGGCACCACCTGTACGCCGTCGGGGAGCCGGTCCGCGATGTCGGGGTCGGCCAGCACGAGCGTGCTGCCGGACTGGTCGACGATGTACGAGAGGTCGTCACCCGTCAGGTTCTGGTTGATCGGTACGTGTACGAGCCCGGCCCGGGCGCAGCCCAGGAAGCCGATGAGGTACGCGTCCGAGTTGTGGCCGTAGGCGCCGACGCGGTCGCCGGGGGCCAGGCCCGAGCCGCTCAGCACCTGGGCCGCGCGCGATACGGCCTCGTCGAGTTCGGCGTATGTCCAGGAGCGGTCGCGGTAGGTGACCGCGGTGCGCTCGGGGGTACGTCGGGCGCTGCGTAGCAGCACCCCGTCAACCGTACTGCCGTGTCCAGGCGTCATGACACATGATCCTCGTTCCGGTCCGCGAGCGGGGTCAAGTCCCGCACCAGGAGGTCAGGACCCAAGCGCCTGCACCGAGTACACGTTGTCACGCTCAACCGCCCCTTCCCTCAATGATGTTGGGAGGCACGATGCGTACCCGTCTGCGACAGCTCGTCGTCACGGCCGTCGCCCTGGCCACCGCCTCGGCCACGCTGCCCGCCGCTACCGCTCAGAGCCAGGACCGTCAGGAACGTCCCGCGCACGGTGGTCTGTCCGCCGTCGTCCGCTACACCGAGTACGGCATTCCGCACGTCGTCGCGAAGGACTACGCGAATCTCGGATTCGGCACCGGCTGGGCGCAGGCCGCCGACCAGGTATGTGTGCTCGCCGACGGCTTCGTGACCGTCCGCGGAGAGCGCTCCCGCGTCTTCGGCGCCGACGCGGCGCCGGACGGCTCGCTCTCGTCGGCCGGCGAGAACCTCTCCAGCGACCTGTACTTCCGCGGGGTGCGGGACACCGGCACCGTACGCAAGCTGCTGGACCAGCCGGCACCCCGAGGGCCGAGCCACCAGGTGAAGGACCTGATGCGCGGCTGGGCGGCCGGCTACAACGCCTGGCTGAAGCAGAGACGGATCAGCGACCCGGCGTGCAGGGGCGCCGCCTGGGTGCGGCCGGTGACCGCGCTCGACGTGGCCACCCGGTTGTACGCCCTGTCCGTGCTCGGCGGTCAGGGAGGCACCGTCGACGACATCACCGCCGCGCGGCCGCCCACCGGCTCCGCCACCACGAACGCCCGTACCCCGGACGCCGAGGGCCTGGTCCGAGCCGTGCGTGATCTGCTGCCCGACAGTTCCATGGGCTCCAACGCGGTCGCCTTCGACGGCAGCACGACGGCGAACGGCCGTGGTCTGCTGCTGGGCAACCCGCACTACCCGTGGCAGGGCGGGCGCCGGTTCTGGCAGGCGCAGCAGACGATCCCGGGCGAGCTGAACGTCGCCGGCGGCTCGCTGCTCGGCACGCCGACGATCTCCATCGGGTACAACGCGCATGTGGCGTGGAGCCACACCGTCTCGACCGGTGTCCCGTTCACCATCCATCAGCTCACGCTGGTTCCGGGCGACCCGACGGCCTACCTGGTCGACGGCACACCCGAGCGGATGACCGAGCGAACCGTGACCGTCGCGGTCAAGGACGGCACACCGGTGACCCGATCGCAGTGGTGGACCCGCTACGGCCCGGTCGTCTCCTCCCCCGAGGGCGACCTCCCGCTGCCCTGGACCACGACGACGGCGTACGCGCTGAACGACCCGAACGCGGCGAACCTGCGCTTCGCCGACACCTCCCTCGGCTTCGGCAAGGCGCGCGGCACCGCCGACGTCCTCGGATCACTCACCCGGAACCAGGGCCTGCCCTGGGTGAACACCGTCGCGGCCGACTCCTCGGGCCACTCCCTGTTCACCCAGTCGCAGGTACTGCCCCGCGTCACGGACGACCTGGCGACCCGCTGCTCGACCACGCTCGGCAAGGCCACGTATCCGGCCGCGGGGGTCGCGGTCCTCGACGGGGCGCGTGGCGACTGCGCACTCGGCAGCGACGCCGACGCCGTACAGCCGGGGATCTTCGGGCCCGCGCGGATGCCGACGCTGAAGGACGCGCCATACGCGGAGAACTCCAACGACAGTGCCTGGCTGGCCAACGCGGACCGGCCGTTGACGGGTTACGAGCGGATCTTCGGCACGGTCGGCACCCAGCACTCGTTGCGCACGCGTGGAGCGATCGAGGACGTGGCCGCCATGGCCGAACGTGGTGGACTGACCGTCAAGGACCTCCAGCACCAGCAGTTCGCGAACCGGGTGCCCGCGGGTGTTCTCGCGGCGGACGCCGCCGCCCGCGCGTGTGCCGCGCTCCCGGGAGGCACGGCAACGGGGAGCGACGGCAAGGCGGTCGACGTCACGGAGGCCTGCGGTGCGCTCAAGGCGTGGGACCACTCCATGGACACCGACAGCAGGGGTGCGCTGCTCTTCGACCGGTTCTGGCGGAAGCTGATCAGGGCGGTGCCGGGTGCGCAGCTGTGGAAGGTGCCGTTCTCGGCGGCGGACCCGGTCCGCACTCCGAACACGCTGAACACGGACGCACCGGGCTTCGCCGGGGCCCTCGCCGACAGCGTGGCCGAACTGCGTGCGGCGGGGATCGCCCTGGACGCGGAACTCGGGGCGAACCAGGTCGTCGTACGCGGTGGTCAGCGCATCCCGGTTCCGGGCGGCACCGAGTTGCTCGGCGTGTGGAACAAGATCGAGCCGGTGTGGAACGCGACGGCCGGCGGCTACAGCGAGGTCAGAACGGGTTCGAGCCATGTCCAGGCGGTCGGCTGGGACGGGAGCCGATGCCCGGTGGCCCGCACGCTCCTCACGTACTCCCAGTCGTCCGATCCGAACTCGGCCCACTTCGCCGATCAGACGCGGTTGTTCTCGCGCGAGAAGTGGGTGACGTCCCGCTTCTGCGAGAAGGACATCCTCTCGTCGCCCGCGCTGAAGGTGGTGCGTGTGCACGAGTAGGCGGGGAAACGTGTGGTCCCGCCCCGGCCGGGGCGGGACCACACGCGTGCGCACCGGCCCGCCCTGTCGTTGACCATCGGCGACAAAGGGTGCGTAATGGTAGTTATGGACATCAGGCCACCAATCCGGCCTCGCGCCCTGGAGCGGTCACTCCCCGCATCCGAACAACTACCCGCACATCGGACGTCGGCCGGTCCACGGCGGTTGGCCTGGCTGGACGCGTTGCGTGGCATCGCGGCACTCGTCGTGGTGTTCGAGCACGCGTCGTACTCCTACATGCCGGAGTTCCGGCAGGAACTGATGCCGCAGTTCAACACCGGCCGGTACGGCATCCTGGTGTTCTTCCTGGTCAGCGGCTACATCATCCCCGCGTCGCTGGAGCGCCGGGGCTGTGTCCGGACGTTCTGGATCGGCCGGGTGTTCCGCATGTACCCGCTGTGGGCGACTGCCGTCGCGGCCGTCCTCGCCGTCAGCCTCCTGGGCCTCGCGGACATGCGCGGCTCCGGTCACCAGAGCACGGCCACGACGGCCGTCGCCCATGTCGGCCTGCTTCAAGAGCTGTTGGGGACGCCCAGCGTTCTGCTCGTCCTGTGGACGCTCTCGTACGAGATGGCCTTCTATCTGCTGGTCGTCGCACTCTTCACGGTCCGCCTGCACCAGCGGTCGGCGGCGGTCGCCGGCACCCTGGCCGTGCTCGCCGCCGTGAGCGTGGCGGCAGGGGTCACGCTCCCGGCCTCCGCCCTGTCCGGCCTGGTCGGCACCGGCCCGCTGATCGGGCTCGCCTCGGGCGCCCTGGTCGTCGCGATCTGCTGTGCGAGCGCCGGGGCGCCCGCGCTTCGCGTGTTCGGCGGGGTGCTGGGCGGAGTGCTGGCGCTCGTCCTGGTCCCGTTCAACGGCACGGTCCCGCTGTGGGAGGGCCTGATCATCCTCGCCGTGATGTTCCTGGGCACCGCCGTCCACCGGGCCGAACACGGCCAGAGCACCTGGTGGCGGCCGGCCCGCACGGCCGCGGTGGTGGTCGCCTGCGCCGTGGCCTGCGCGTACTGGAACAGCGACGAGGCCCCTTTCACCCGGCAGGGCTGGATCGTGGCGTTCCTGCTGGCCGTGCTCACCTTCGGTGTCGCGCTGGCGTTGCGCCACCGGCGGATCCCGCACTCGCTGGTCCGGCTGGGAATGATCAGTTACTCGGTCTACCTGCTGCATCCGGTACTGCTGGCCGTGAGTGACGGCACGATCGGCCGGTGGCCGCGGGACAATCCCGTACTCGTGGTGGCGTTCCTCACCGTGCTGCTGCCGCTGTGCGCGCTGACCTATCGGTTCGTCGAAGCTCCGGGCCAGGCATGGGGCCGGAAGCTGGCACGCCGCGTGGGGCCGTCGCGCCGGGCACCTGTGCCGCCGGTGCACTCGAGGAAGCCGCAGGTGCGCCCCGAGAGTCCACCTGAGGCGCGTCGCACCACACATCCCGCCGGACGTTCCATCGCCCCGGACCGAGCAGCAGCCCAAGGCGATGTGTCCGTCAGATCCTGAGGTCACACGGGACGGGTCCGCCCCTCCCAGTACGGGTCCCGCAGTCGCCGTTTGTACAGCTTCCCGTTGGGGTCGCGCGGCATCGTCTCGATGAAGTCGACGCTCCTGGGCCGCTTGTACCCGGCCAGCTGCCGCTCGCAGTGTTCCAGAATCGCGGCGGCCAGGGCCTCACCCGCCTCGAAGCCGGGAGCAGGCTCGATGACGGCCTTGACCGCTTCGCCCCAGTCGTCGTGCGGAATCCCGAAGGCGGCGGCGTCCGCGACGGCCGAGTGGGTGAGCAGGGCGGCCTCGATCTCGGCGGGGTAGATGTTGACCCCACCCGAGATGATCATGTCGATCTTGCGGTCACGGAGGAAGAGATAGCCGTCCTCGTCGAGATACCCCAGGTCACCGACGGTGAAGAAGTCCCCGATACGGTTCTTCTTCGTCTTGCTCTCGTCCTTGTGGTACGAGAATCCGCCCGTGCTCATCTTCATGTAGACGGTGCCCAGTTCACCGGGCGGCAGCTTGTTCCCGTCGTCGTCGAAGACGGCCAACTCGCTGATGGGCCAGGCCTTGCCGACCGTGCCGGGTTTCTTCAGCCAGTCCTCGGCGGTCGCGAAGGCACCGCCTCCCTCACTGGCCGCGTAGTACTCCTCGACGCTCTGGCCCCACCACTCGATCATGGCCCGTTTCACGTGGTCCGGGCACGGGGCGGCGCCGTGGATGGCGTGCCGCATGGACGACACGTCGTACGCCGCCCTTGTATCGTCCGGCAACGCGAGCAGGCGGTGGAACTGGGTCGGGACCATATGGGTGTGCGTGCACCGGTGGGCGTCGATGAGCCGCAGCATCTCCTCCGGCGTCCACTTGTCCATCAGCACCAGCCGGTGCCCGATGTGCAGGGACGCGCCCGCGAACTGGAGGACCGCCGTGTGGTAGAGCGGCGAGCACACCAGGTGCACGTTGTCGTCGAACGGCTTGATGCCGAAGATGGCGAGGAAGCCGCCGAGGTAGGTCTCCTCGGGGAGCTTGCCGGGCAGGGGGCGCCGGATGCCGCGAGGGCGGCCGGTGGTCCCCGAGGTGTAGTTCATGACCCAGCCGAGCGTGCGGTCCTCGGGCACCGACCCGGGCTGCCCGTCGAGGAGTTCGGCGTACGGCCGGAAGCCCTCGACCTCGCCGACCGCGTACCGCCGCTCCTCCGGGAGCTTCGCCTCGTCGGCCGCGTGGCGTGCGGCGTCGGCGAACCGCTCGTGCGCGATCAGCACCTTGGCGCCGGAGTCGGAGACGATCCAGGCGATCTCGGGGCCGACGAGGTGGTGGTTGACGGGCACGAGATAGAAACCGGCCTGCGAGGCGGCGAGGTACGCGGTGAAGAACTCGACGCCGTTGGGCAGCACGACGGCGAAGGCGTCGCCGCGTTCGAGCCCGGCGGCGCGCAGACCGTGCACCAGCCGGTTGGTTTCGGCGTGCAGGCGTCCGGCGGTCCACTCCTCGCCGTCGGTCGCGATGAGGACGGTGCGCTCGGGGTCGGCGGTGGCCTGGGCCCAGAAGCCGTTGGGGGGCTGGCTCACTCGTGGCTCCTTCCGGCGATGCGGTCGATTCGGTCGACGGCCTTCTCGAAGCCGCGGGTGAGGTCGTCGAAGACCTCCTGGACGCTGCGTTCGCTGTTCATCCGCCCGACGATCTGTCCCACGGGTGTCCCGAGCAGCGGTTCGACCTCGTGCCGCTGGATCCGCGAGACCGCGTCGGCGACCAGCAGCCCCTGCAGGGGCATGGGGAGTGTGCCGGGTCCGTTGGGGTCGTCCCAGGCATCGGTCCATTCGGTACGCAGCTGACGTGCGGGTTTCCCGGTCAGCGCGCGCGAGCGGACCGTGTCGCCCGACCCGGCGGCGAGCAGCTTCCGGGTCAGTGCGCGTGAGTGCATGTCGGCCTCGGTGACGGTCAGCCATATGGAGCCGAGCCACACACCCTGGGCGCCGAGTGCGAGCGCGGCGGCCATCTGCTGTCCGCTGCCGATGCCGCCCGCCGCCAGCACGGGCAACGGGTCGACGGCCTCGACGACTTCGGGCGTCAGCACCATCGAGGCGATGTCACCGGTGTGGCCGCCGGCCTCGTAGCCCTGGGCGACGACGATGTCGATGCCCGCCTCGGCGTGCTTGCGCGCGTGCCGGGCGCTGCCCGCGAGCGCGGCGACGAGTACGTTCTGGTCGTGGGCGCGCTGGATGACGTCGGCGGGCGGTGAACCGAGCGCGTTGGCCAGCAGTTTGATCGGATAGTCGAAGGCGACGTCGAGTTGGTTGCGGGCGACCTGTTCCATCCAGCCGGTGATGCGCCAGCCGGAGGCCTCGCCCTCGGCCAGTTCGGGCACTCCGTACTTGGCCAGGGTGTCCGTGACGTACTGGCGGTGCCCCTCGGGGATCATCGCCTCCACGTCCGCCTCGGTCACGCCCTCGACCTTCTTGGCGGGCATGACGACGTCCAGTCCGTACGGCATGCCGTCGACGTGCGCCTCGATCCAGTCGAGGTCGCGTTTGAGGTCGTCGGGGGCGGTATAGCGGACCGCACCGAGCACACCGAACCCGCCGGCCCTGCTGATGGCAGCGGCGACGGCGGGGAACGGCGTGAAGCCGAAGAGGGCGTGCTCGATTCCCAGTTTGTTGCTCAGCTCCGTCTGCATGGGCGCAGGATGCCGCAGTCCTCCGGACGAAGGAAGACCTTTTCTGATGGACCGTCAGTTTCCGCTGATTTTCTCGAACCGGGACCGGTCCGGACTGCACCGTTGACACGTCCCCCGTCCGACACAAAAGTTTCACCGGGCACGGCGATCTCGGAAAGATACTTTCAGTCGGCCACGGGCGGCACAGCGTCTCAACGGAAGGCTCCTCGATGACGGACAGAGCGGGTGGCGGGCCGACCCGTCGTCAACTGGGCCGCGGTTTCACGGCGTTGGGCGGCGCCCTGATCCTCGCGCCCCTCTCCACGGCGTCGGCGGCCCCCGGCGCCGCAGCGAGCAACGGCCCCGCTCGCAGCCGCCCGACCCTGCGGCACGGCTCCGCCGAACGCGCCGGACTGCTCCCCGCCCGGCTGCGCCAACTCGTCACCGACGCCGAGGTGTTCCTCGGCCCCTCCCCCAAGTACCCCTGGTACGCGGGCGCCGTCCTCCTCGCCGGACGCGGCGGCACGGTCGCGCTGCACCATCCGATCGGCAAGGCGGTGCGCTATTCGGCGTACGACGAGAAGACCGACACCGCCGTGGAGTTCCCCGCCGACCAGCAGATCGCGATGGCGCGGGACACGGTCTTCGACCTCGCGTCGGTGTCGAAGCTGTTCACGTCGATCCTCGCGGTGCAGCAGATCGAGCACGGCACATTGGAGCTGGAGGGGAAGGTCGCCTCGTACCTCCCGGACTTCGGCGGTGCCGGCAAGCAGGACATCACGATCCGTCAACTACTCACCCACACCTCGGGGTTCCGCGCCTGGATCCCGCTCTACAGCGCGCCGACGTACGAGGAGAAGCTCCGGCTCATCTGGAAGGAGGCGCCGCTCAACCCGCCGGGCACCACGTACCTCTACTCGGACCTCAATCTGATCTCGCTCCAGCTCGTCCTGGAGAAGATCACCGGTCGCGCCCTCGACACCCTGCTGCGCAGCGAGATCACCGCTCCGCTCGGGATGCGCCGCACCCGCTTCAATCCGCCCGCCTCCTGGAAGCCGAGGATCGCCGCCACCGAGGACGCCCGCAAACCGTGGTCTGGGCTCGACCGCGGCCTCGTCTGGGGCGAGGTGCACGACGAGAACGCGTACAGTTTCAGCGGTGTGGCGGGCCACGCGGGTGTCTTCTCCACCGCGTGGGACCTGGCGGTCCTCGGCCGGACGCTGCTCAACGGCGGTGTGTACGGCAGGGCACGCATCCTGGAACCCGAGTCCGTGGAGTTGATGTTCACCGACTTCAACACGGCCTTCCCGGGTGACGAGCACGGTCTCGGCTTCGAGCTCTACCAGCACTGGTACATGGGCGCGATGGCCACACCGCGCACCGCGGGCCACACCGGCTTCACCGGCACCTCGCTGGTCCTCGACCCGACGACGGACTCGTTCCTCATCCTGCTCGGCAACTCCGTTCATCCCGTGCGCAGTTGGCGGTCGGGGTCCGCTCCCCGGGTGGCCGCCGCCAACAACCTGGCCCGCGCCGTTCCGGTCCGGCCCGCGCGAGGACGTACGGCCTGGTTCTCCGGCATGTCGATCGCTGCGTCCGCCACGCTGACGCTGCCCGCGCTGGATCTCGCCGCGGGAGGCCGCCTCCGGTGCGCCCTGTGGTGGGACACCGAACCGGGGGCGGACGCCCTCTTCCTGGAGTCCTCGACGGACGGCGGGACGACCTGGCGGCAGGTGCCGTTCACCACCGTCCGGCACGGTCAGGCCGCCCAGGACCACCCCACCGGTTCCGTCACCGGCTGGTCGGGCCGGGCCTGGCACCGGCTCTCCGCCGATCTCCCTGAGTCACGGCGACTCGTCCTGCGCTGGCGGTACGCGACGGACCGGCTCTACGTCGGCCGGGGCGCGTACGTGGACGCACAGCGCGTCGCGGACGGCGACCGGGTCGTGTTCGACGAGGCCAGGCCCGCGGACGCGGCACGGATCGAGGCGGTGGGCTGGACGGCGGCCAAGGACTGACCGACGGCGACGGCGTGAACGAGCCGTCGTCGGGCGCTACTTGGCGGCCACGGAGACGGTCACGGAGACTCCTCCAGCACCGCCATGGCCGCGTTGTGCCCCGGCACTCCGCTCACCCCGCCGCCGCGCACCGCACCCGCCCCGCACAGCAGGACGTTCGCGTGTGCGGTCTCCACGCCCCAGCGGCCCGTGCCCTCCTGCGCGTAGGGGAAGGCGAGGTCGCGGTGGAAGATGTTGCCGCCGGGCAGCCGCAGGTCGCGCTCCAGGTCGAGCGGTGTCCTCGCCTCGATGCAGGGGCGGCCTTCCACGTCGGTCGCCAGGCAGTCGGCGAGTGGTTCGGCGAGGTGCGCGTCCAGTTGTGCGAGCGTCGACTTGAGCAGTTCCTCGCGTACGCCGTCGTTGTCGTGGGCGAAGAGCCGGGCGGGCGTGTGCAGGCCGAAGAGTGTAAGCGTGTGATAGCCCTGCTGCACCAGGTCCGGGCCGAGGATCGTCGGATCGGTGAGCGAGTGACAGTAGATCTCGGAGGGCGGCGACTCGGGCAGCGCACCGGACGCGGCCTGGGCATGAGCGGTCGCCAACTGCTCGTATCCCTCGGCGATGTGGAAGGTCCCGGAGAAGGCCTCCCGCGGATCGACGGACGTGTCGCGCAGCCGGGGCAGCCGCTTCAGCAGCATGTTCACCTTGAGCTGGGCGCCCTCGGCCGGGGCGGGCGGCTCGTCGCCGGTGAGCCGGGCGAGCTCCTGCGGGGAGGCGTTGACGAGGACGTGCCGGGCCGCGACCGTCCGCTCGCCGTCCGCGGTCCGGTACGTGACCTCGGCGGCCCGTCCGTCGGTCTCCACACGGACCGCCTCGTGGCCGGTGGCGACGACCGCGCCCGCGGCGCGCGCGGCTCCGGCGATCGCGTCGGTGAGCGCGCCCATGCCGCCGACCGGGACGTCCCAGGCGCCCGTGCCGCCGCCGATCACGTGGTAGAGGAAGCAGCGGTTCTGCCGCAGGGACGGGTCGTGGGCGTCGGCGAAGGTGCCGATGAGCGCGTCGGTGAGGACGACGCCGCGTACGAGATCGTCGCCGAAGCTGTCCTCGACGGTCACCCCGAGCGGCTCCTCGAAGAGGATCCGCCAGGCCTCGTCGTCGTCGACGCGTCCGCGTAGTTCGTCGCGTGTGGGCAGCGGTTCGGTGAGGGTGGGGAACACCTTCTTGGCGACGCGGCCGGTCATCCCGTAGAAGCGCTGCCATGCCTGGTACTCGCGGGCTGATCCGGTCAGCTTGGCGAAGGCCTCCCGGGTGCGCCGTTCGCCGCCCCCGACGAGGAGTCCGGTCGGGCGTCCGTCACGTTCGGTGGGGGTGTACGAGGACACGGTGCGACCGCGGACCCGGAAGTTCAGGCCGAGATCCCGCACGATCTTCCGGGGCAGCAGGCTGACCAGGTACGAGTACCGCGAGAGCCGGGCGTCGACACCGGCGAACGGCCGGGTGGACACAGCGGCCCCGCCGGTGACCCCCAGCCGCTCCAGGACCAGTACGGACTTCCCGGCCCGGGCCAGATAGGCGGCGGCAACCAGACCGTTGTGGCCCCCGCCGACGATGACGACGTCCTGCTCCCGGTACCCCTCGAATGCAGCCATGCCCCTTCGTAACACGCGATGATCTAGGACGGCCAGGGGCGCGTGGCAGCTGGCCGAGTCGCAGGCGCCCTGCAAGGGGCGCGGGGAACTGCGCACCCGGCCACGGCCCACCCGCGGCCGACGAACAACCCTGGCGGGGGCTCGGGGGGGGGGCGCAGCCCCGGTCTCGAACCCGCGCACCCCGGCGGAGCGTCACCGCTGCTGACGCAGAGCCGCCACCCTCCGGTACAACTCCACCGCCTCCGCCCCACGCCCCAGCTGCTCCAGACAGTGCGCCTCGTCGTTCCGGCTGGCCAGCGCGTCGGGATGGTCGCCGCCCAGCACACGCTCGCGCGCGGCGGCCACCTGGCGGTACTCCGTGAGCGCGTCGGCCCACCGGCCGAGCCAGCCGAGCCCGACGGCGACCTCGCGCCGGCTGACCAGGGTGTCCGGGTGGTCGGGTCCGAGCACCCGCTCACGGATCGCGCACACGTCACGGGACTCGGCGAGGGCCTCCTCCCACCGGCCGAGCCGGCCGAGGTTGACACCGAGCCCGTGCCGGGCGCGCAGGGTCTCTGGGTGGGCGGGACCGTGGACGCGGGTGCGGTCGTCGATCAGGCCGCGGTACAGCTCCAGTGCCTGGGCGCTGCGCCCGAGCCGGCCGAGGCTGATGCCGACCTCGTAGCGCGCGGCGAGCGTGTCGGGATGGTCGGGGCCGAGCGCCTGCACCCGTGCCTCGGCGACCTCCTGGTACGTCTGCAGCGCCTCCGGCCAACGTCCCAACTGCCCGAGCGCGTACGCCACTTCGTACCGTGTGACGAGCGTGTCGGGATGGTTCGCGCCGAGCACGCGGGCGCGGGACACGGCCACCTCGCTCGCCATCCGGTACGAGTCCTCCAGGCGCCCGAGTCTGCTGAGGTTGAAGGCGAGGTTGTGGCGGCAGCGCAGGGTGTCGGGGTGCTCGGGGCCCATGCCGCGTTCCCGGGCCGCCAGTACGGCCGTGTAGACCTGGTGTGCTTCGAAGTGGCGGCCCAACTGCCCGAGCACATAGGCCATTTCCTGGCGGGCGGCCAGGGTGTCCGGGTGGTCGGGGCCGAACACGTGCTCCCTGGTCTGGGCCACGTGCCCGTATTCGCGCAGCGCGTCGGCGGGGCGGCCGGTGCGGCTGAGGGTGAAGCCCACCTCGTAGCGGCTGGCCAGCGTGTCGGGGTGGTCGGGGCCGAGCGCGTGCTCGCGTTCGGCGGCGACCGCGCGGTGCACCTCGCCCGCCTCCGCCCAGCGGCCGAGCCGCCCCAGGCTCAGTCCCGCGTTGTGCCGGCCGGTGAGGGTGGTAACCAACTCCGGTGACGGTGTGGGCCGTTCGGCGGGACCCGGGTCCTGGGTGCCGCGCGTGTCGGTGCGGGCGATCCAGTCGCCGGTGAGGCCCGCCGCGGCGTCGGGCGGTGTGGTGCGCAGGCCCGCGCCGGTCGCCTTGTGGCCGGTGGTCATGCCGCGGGTCCAGGAGGGCAGCCGCTCCTCGCGGGCGGCGGGCCGCTCGGCCGCCGCGGGCCGCACCGGGGGCGACACGACGGTCGGCACGTACGCCGGTGCGGTGCGGCCCGCGCCGATGCGGCGGCCCAGCTCACGGGCGTCGTGCGGTCGCTGCTCGGGCTCCTTGGCCAGCAGGTCCAGGATGACCCGGTCCAGGTACTCGGGGAGCTCGGTCCGATGGCTGCGCGGCGGCTCGGGGGTCGTGTCCCGGTGGCCGACGAGGACCGCCCACGCGTCGTCGAGGTCGAACGGCGGCGCCCCGGTGGCGATCTCGTACAGCACGCAGCCGAAGGAGTAGAGGTCGCTGCGGTGGTCGACGTGGTCGCCGCCGATCTGCTCCGGCGACATGTAGTGGGGGGTGCCCATGGCGATGCCGGTACCGGTGAGTCTGGAGGTGAAGCCGATGTCGTGGCCGAGGCGCGCTATGCCGAAGTCGCAGATCTTCACCGTGCCGTCGCCGAGCCGCATGATGTTCGCGGGCTTCAGATCCCGGTGCACGATGCCCTGTTGGTGGGTGTAAGCCAGGGCGGAGGCCGCCTGTTCACCGATCTCCACGATGTCGGCGACGGGCAGCGGATGGTGTTTGTTGTCCTCCAGGAGCTGGCTGAGGTTGCGTCCGTCCAGCAGCTCCATCACCAGATAGAGCACGCCGTCCGACTCACCGAAGTCGTGCACGACGGTCACCCCGCGGTGCTGGAGGGCCGCCGCCACCCGCGCCTCTCGGCGAAACCGCTCCCGCAGGACACGGGTGAACGAGTTGTCGTGGTGCTGGCCCAGCGGTTTGAGGCACTTCACGGCGACCTGTCTGCCCAGCGACTCGTCCCGGGCACGCCACACCTCACCCATCCCCCCTCGACCGATCAGGTCGAGCAACCGGTACCGGCCCTGGATCAGCCTGGTGTCCCCCATCTGCTGCGATCGCCCCCGTCGCTTGACCCCGCCCTCCCCTGGCCCGTCCAGTATGGCGAGCTAGCGTCCGACTTTGTACGGGGCCGGGCGCGAGCCGGGGCCGAGCCGTGACATCGCGCGGATAATGTGTTTGGGCGGCAGTTGCCAGCGTAGACGTGCGGGAACACAGCGCAACACGGTGCCTGTGAGTCGCAGTTGCCGCGTCACCGCGCCGGGCGACCGTACGGATCTTCCGTACAACTCATGGGCGTACGGCGGCAGTGAGGCGTACGCCAGCTGCGCCATCCGCCGCCGCCGGAAGTCGTCGACGTCCCGCGCCTCCGGCCCCGCGGCCGACTCGGGGCCCGTCGCCGTGAGCATTGTGTGAATCTTCCGCACGCGCGCTCCGGCTCTCGCAGCGGCCCCGTTCGTCCCGTACGTGACGACCTACTGGACCGCGCCCAGGGCATCAGCGGTCGCGCGGAGTGGCCCCCGAAGTCCCCTGCACGGCCCCGGCGTCCTGCGTCCAAGGCCGGCGCCCGAAGGGTCGCGACCCTCGCGTTCGCCGCGCAAGGTGTGTCCGTCGCCGCCGTCCACACGACCGTCCCGACCGTCACCGAACATCTGAAACTGGCTTCCCTGCACGCGGATCTCAAGCCGCACACGCTGGACAACTGCTACGTCAACCTCACCACCGACATGGGGCCCGAGTGGCGCCGCGGCTCCACCCGGGGCCGGGTGGGAGCGCGGCGTGCTCCCACCCGGCCCCGGGCCGGCCTGTGTTCCGTCGGTCCGTCAGCCGATGGGGTACGCCCGGGTGATCGTCTCGCTGAAGGTGTTGCCCGAGTGGTCCTCACCGCTGGCGCGCAGGGTCGCCCAGCCGCTGGTGGCGGAGGCCGCCGGGTGGGTCAGGACGGCCCGCCCGGTGGTGCCCCTGACTCGCGTGGGGACGGTCGTCCAGGTCGCGCCGTCGTCGTACGACACCTCGACCTTCACCGTGTCGAGGCCTCGGTGCCGACGAGGCCCCTGCTGCTGCACGACGAACGGGATCGTGAACTTCGTGTCCGCCGGGGCGATGCCGTTCGGGTCGGTCGGCGGCTGGAAGCGCAGCACGGTCAGCGCCGGCGGGGCGGTCGCGTCGGTGCCCGCCGACCGGAACGTCCAGCTGGCCTCGACGCGCTGTGAGCGCTGGCCGTGCCAACTGGTGCTGCGGGTCCCGGTGACGTCGAGCCGGTAGTCGGCCGCTTCGGCGGGTACGGTCCAGAAGTTGTCGAAGTTGTCGAAGTTCGCCTCGTCCTCCCAGGGGCTGTCCAGCTTGCCGACCTCGGTCCCGTCCCGGTAGAGGGTTGCATCGCCCCGGCTGAACGCGCGGTTGTTGTAGTTGTAGTGGCTCGGGTCGGAGTCCCCCCACAGAGCGAACGCCGGGGCGATCCGGTTCCCGGTGCGGCTCAGGAACTGCCCGTTCGCGGCCAGCGCCGGACCGACCACCGGATGGTTCCAGGTCTCCTTCGTGGTGCTGCCCGGCTTGTAGGTCCGTGGGTTGGACTGCTGCCGTCCGAGCGCGTAGTAGCTGCTGCCGTCCGGGGTCATGAACTCCCCGAGGAACCCTGTCCAGGTGACATCCGGGTCCGCGCTGTAGTACTCCACCCGCTCGGTCGGGATCGGCACGTTGCGCGTCACCGAGAAGAGGCTGGTCTGGCCGCCCACGTAACCGAGGATGACCCGGGCCGCTCCGGCGAGCTGACCGTCACGCTTGCCGTACGAGGCGTTCACCTTGGCCAGTCGGTGGAGCGGGACGGTGTAGGAGAGCCGGCTCGGCACGCCTCCCTTCTTCTCTTCCACCAGTGAGTAGACCGGACCCTCGTTCAACGCGTCGGGCTCCGCCGGGGCCGCCAGGGTGGAGCGGTAGAAGTAGCGGTAGGAGCTGTCCCGTTCTGCGGCCGGGGTCGGTACGGCGGACAGGGCCGTCGTCGAGTAGTACGGGGTCATGACGCCGAGGCTCGACAGCTCCTGGTTGCCCGTGGAGTCGACGGAGGTGTGCTGGGCGCCGAACTCACGGAACCAGGGTGCGACCGTGTCGTCCGGGACACCGACGTACACCGGCTTGCTCTTGCGGGCGTCGAACTCGATCGCGGTGTTCCGGTCGAGCGCGACCTCCGGCCTGCTCTCCAGGGTGAGGTCGACGGACGTCTTCGTCTCCGGGTCCACGGTGTTGATGAGGGCGGTGAGACCGTACCTGCCCTTGGGCAGCCTGAGGTGAGCCCCGGGCCGGGTCGTGTTGATCAGCCCGAAGGACGAGGCGCCGGTCCGGTCGAGAGGATCGACGGCGATCACGGACGTGTACGGCGCCAGCGGGGTGCTTCCGTTGCGGTCGAGGGCGGTGAGGTCGAGGTCGTAGCTCTCCTCCTCGAACTTCGCCGTGACCGTGGTCTGGACGCGGGTGGAACCGTCGGCGCTCGCCGCCACCAGCCGCCAGGCGTACGACGCTCCGGTCGACGGGATGCCGGTGGCCGGGTCGATCGTCACGTCCACGGTGGACTCGCCGCCTGCCGGGACGGTGACCTCGGTGGCGGAGAGGCGCAGGGTGCCGGCGGGGGGTGCCGTTCCGTCCGCCGCCGACGGGGTGACGGTCAGGGTCACCGGGGTGTCGGCGTCGTTGCGGTAGGTGACCGTCTTCGTCGCGGCCGGGGCCGCGGTGTGCGGCCAGGTGAACGTTCCCGCGTTCAGGCCGGACGGGGACGCGGTCACCGTCCTGCTCGTCGCCCTGGCCACGTCGACGAGGCCGCTGCCCTGGACGTGGACGCTCTGGTCCGGCTGCGGACTCGCCGCGGACCTGATCCCGTCCTTGAGCTGCCGGCCGCCCCAGTCCGGGTGCGCCTGGGCGAGCAGGGCCACGGCGCCCGCCGCCGCCGGTGTCGCCATCGAAGTGCCCGACAGCGCCGTGTAGTTGTCGTCGATGGGGCCCTGCGGTCCCGCGGGGTCGATGTCGCCGATCGAGGTGCCCTTGGCCCGCGCCGAGATCACGGCCACACCGGGGGCGGTGACGTCCGGCTTGATGGCACCGTCCCCGAGACGCGGGCCCCGGCTGGAGAAGGACGCGAGCGCACCCGTGGAGTCCACCGCGCCGACGGTGAGAGCGGCGTCGGCGGCGGCCGGTGCCCCAATGGTGGTGGTACCGGGACCGGAGTTCCCGGCGGCGACCACGAACAGCGAATCCCCCTGCGCCGACAGGGTGTTCACCGCCTGGGACAACGGGTCCGCGCCATCGCTCGGCAGCCGCGAGCCGAGGCTCATGTTGACGACGTCGGCGCCCTGCGCCACCGCCCACTCCATGCCCTCGATGATGTCGGAGCTGAAGCCCGAGCCGCCGGCGTCCATGACCTTGCCGACGAGCAGCGAGGCGCCGGGCGCCACACCCTCGTAGCGGCCGTTCGAGGCGGCGCCGCTGCCCGCGACGATGCCGGCGACATGGGTGCCGTGGCCGTTGTCGTCCTCGGCGTTGTCGGAGCCGTTGATCAGGTTCCGTTCCGTCGTCACCCTGCCCTGGAGGTCGGGGTGGGCGTGGGCCCAACCGGTGTCCAGGATGGCGACCTTCACGCCCTCGCCGGTGTAACCGGCCGCCCGGGCCGCCGGGACGCCGATCTGGGCGTTCCCGACGTCGTCGCGGGTCTCGACGGGAGCGTCGAGCCAGACCTTGGACAGGCCGGACTCCAACTTCGTTGCGGACGCGGACGCCGACTCGCGGACGATGTCCGACCAGAACTCGCCTGCCTTGTCGTGCCGTTCCTCGACGGCGGTCGCGTCGATGCTCCGCAGCGTGTGGCCGACCGTCGCACCGTCGGCCTGGGCGAGCTTGGCGGGCGTACGGTCCCCGGTGTGCTCGACGATCAGCGGCAGCGCGTCGAGTTCGGCGTCGTCGTATCCGGTCCGGGCGAGGGCGGTGATGTTGAACAGCCGGGCGTCCAGGGTGCCTTCGGCCACCAGGCCCATCGCGTCCGACGGGATGACGCTGAACTCGCCCGCGTCCTCCCGCTGGTAGAAGACGATGTCCGAGCGGCCCTCGCCTGCCTTGACCTGTACCGCGCGCCTACCGCTGCCGGCTTCGGTGACGTCGACGACATCGCCGGTGATCAGGGTGATGGATGTCTGGCCGTCGTTCCCCTCCGTCGCGGTGCCCGAGGCACCGGCGGGGGGTGAGGCGGCGAGTGCGGCAGCGGTCAGGGAGACGGCCATGACGGAGGCGGTGAGGGCAGTGGTCAGGCGGGGAGGTCTGGGACGCCTGCCGTGGAGGTGATGGGGGGTGGGGGGTATCAAGGTGTTCCTTTCCGAGTGCCGAAGGTGGGGGACGGTGGCTCAGAGGGGTTCGAACCGGCCGTCGTCGCAGCTCTCAGGGAGGGGTTCCTCCTCGCCGGAGGGCTCCTGGGCGCAAGGCGGCCCGGGGTCACCCGGTGCGTTCCCTGCATGCTGCTCGCTCTGTTCCTCGGCGCGCGGTGGCTCCTGCGGGTCGACTCGCATGACACACCAGCCTCGTACGCGACCGGCCGCACGGCGATCAGGCAGGTGACCGAATAATTAGCCGTGGGGTGCCGAGTCCTCGGACTCCAGCGGCAGTACGCCGGCCTCGACCGCCGCCCGGACCACGGCGGCCCTCGACGACACCCCCAACTTGCGCATGGCTGCGCTGAGTTGGGTGGACACGGTCCTGGGCGAGACGAACAGCGCCTGGCCCGCCTGCCGGTTGGTCATCCCCTGTGCGACCAGCGCCACGACCTGCTGTTCCCGCGGGGAGAGCCGTGGGCCGTAGCCGCGCGGCCCCCTGCGCCAGGCACGGGCCACCTCCACCCCGTGCTCGCGCAGCAGTTGGGCCACGCGGTCCGCGTCCGTGCGCGCGCCCAGCGTCCACAGCCGCTCCTGCGCGGTGGCGAGCTGCGCGAGCGCCTGCCCGGTGTCACCGTGCCGGAGCAGGCAGCGGCCCCGCCGTTCGAGGGCCAGCAACTCGTCGTACGGGCGCGGCAGGGCGGCCCACGCCGAGGCCGCCGTCGCGAACGCCTCGGCGGCCAGGGCCGGTTCGCCGTGGGCCTCGGCCAGGATCGCGCGGCCGGAGGACAGGGCCGCGACGGCCGCGGGCGCGTTGCGGCCCTCGGTCCCGTCGGCGTACTGCCGCAGCAACTCCTCGGCCCGGTCGGTCCGGCCGGTTCGGGTCAGGGCGTCGACGTGCGCCGGGAGAATGTCGGTGGCCCACAGCCAGACGTCCTTGCGTTCGATCAACTCCAGGACCCGGCCGGTGACTTCGAGGGCCGCGGCCCAGTCGCCGACGATCAGGTGCGACCGGGCGAGTGCCGCCGCCGAGAGCCCGGCCTCGGGTTCGCACAGGCCGCCCTCGGCGAATTCGTCGACGACCTTCCGCAACCCGCGCCGGGCCGCCGCGCCGCCGCCCCCGGCGAGTGCCAGCACCGCCTGGATCCGCCGGGCCAGCCGCGAGCCGTAGGGGTTGACATCCCGGTCGGCAACCAGCGCGGCGACGGTCCCGTCCAGGCCCGCCCACTCGCCGGTGCACCAGTCCAGATACGCGAACGGGACCCGAACCATGCTCAGCAGCCGCCGGTACCCGATGGACTCCGCGAGTGCCGCCGCCGCGGTCAGCCGGGACCGGGCCCCGGCGTAGTCGCCCCAGACGACCGCAGTCTGACCGGCGTTGAACAGGAACCGGGCGAGCAGTCCGCGCTCCGCCGGGGGCGCGTCGGCCGCGGCACGCTGGATCTCGTCGGCCGCCCGCCAGCCCTCCTCCTCGCCGAGCAGGAGCAGGGCCGAGGCACGGTTCGTGGTCACCCGGAGCCGGTCGGACGGCGACTCGATCCTCGGCAGCAGCTCCGTCGCCCGGGCGAGCCACATGCGGTGCCGGGCCGCCGGCCACTCCGGCACCAGCGGCATCGCCAGGACGGACATCGCCGTCGCGGCCAGTTCGGGCCGGTCCCCCAGATGGGCAACACCATCCTCGATCTCGTCGAACGCCGCGGACTCCTGACCGGCGTCCCGCAGCAGCCGGCCGAGCAGCAGCTTGGTCTCACCGCGCTCCTGGCGCGGCAGATCCTCGTACGACAGGACTTTCCGTACGGCGTCCAGGACGGCCCGCGAGAGATCGCTGACGTCCCGCGCGCCGAAGACGGCGGCGCCACCCATCTTGCGGGCGAGACGCGACCGGTCCGCCGTCGTGAGGTCCGCTGCGGTGAGCAGCCCCAGCAGGGTCACGACCGCGGCACGGTCGTCGCCGGACTCCAGTGCCACGTCGGCGCCGGCCTCCCCGTACCGGCACCACCCCGCGACGTCGCCCGCCTCGCGGCAGTGCCAGGACAGCCGTGCGACGGGCTCGGGCCGCAGCCCGAGAAGGCTCGCCACAGCCCTGCCGTGCAGATGGCGCCGGTCCGGCGCGGGGATCGCGCCGCGCACGGCCAGGCAGTCCAGGGCGTGCCGGTAGGCGTACGCACCGGGTGTCTGTTCCCGCAGCAGCCCCGACCGGAGCGCCGCCGCCAGCCCGGCGCGGCCGGCCTCGGGGGCCAGGTCCGCGACCGTGCTCAGCAGCGCCTCCTCGGACGGCGCGTCCAGTACGGCAGCCGCCTCCAGCACCCTGCGCGCCGGGGCGTCGAGCCGTTCCACCCGCTCCAGCACCGAGTCCCGCAGGGTCGCCGGGACCTGTAACTCGGTCAGCACCCTGCGGATCCAGGTGCCGTCGCGGTGGACGATGTCCTTGCGGTCCCGCAGCAGGAGGACACACTCCTCCACGGCGAGCGGGATGCCGTCGGTGTGCCGGTGCAGGAAGGACACGAACTCGGTGGACACCGTCGAGGTGTCGAACATGGACGCGACCAGCTCGTGGGTGTCCGCCAGGTCCAGCGGCCCGAGTGTCAGCCGTACGAGCGTGACGTCCGAGGGCACCCGGGAGGTCAGCCGGGTCAGGAGCGAGCCGTCCGGCACCTCGTCCGGGCGGAAGGAGACCACGATCGACAGATCGGGCCGTCCGGCGGCGGTGAGGGTGAGAAGCCACTCCAGGGTCGCGGTGTCCGCCCAGTGGGCGTCCTCCACGACCAGCACACCGATGTCGAGGCGACCCAGCAGCTCGGTGAGTGCGCTGAGGATCCTGTGCCTGGTCTCGTGGGGATCGTCGAGCACGTCCAGCGGCGGCGGCAGCCGGTCGGCCCAGTCGGGGAACAGCGGCCGTAACGCCCCGGCGAGCGGGCTGAGTTCCAGGCCGTCGGGCGGGGAGGGCACGCGGCGACGGATGCCGTCGACGACCGCGCCCAGGGTGAACGGCTCGGGCAGCGGCGGGCAGGTGGCGATCACCGCCTCGCGTCCGACCGCGCGGGCGACCGCCTCCCGCACGAGCCGCGTCTTTCCCATACCGGCCTCGCCCTCCACCACGACGAGCGCCGGCCCGTTCTCCAACGCCTCGTACACGGCGAGGAGTTCGGTCCCCCGCCCGACGAAGTCGGGGGCGGGGCGGGGGGCATATGACGGTGCCGTACGAGGCGGCGGGTCGGACGACGGTGCCGGGGGGCGCCGAAGGCCGGGCAAAAACGCGGGGTCGGCCGGGGAGTCGTACGACGGCGCCTGTCGAGGCTGCAGCTCGCCGTACGGTTCGTCCTGGCTGGAGTGACGCGAATCATCCCGACTGGGGTGACGTGCCAAACTGCCACCTCCGGGTGCCTGTCCGAACTCATCCCCCGCACCAGTGTTCACACTATGCCCGGGCGCACCATTTTGGCATGAGCGCGTCCGGCCTGGCAGTACTTCCTTGTGCCGTTGCAGGGGGCTTGTACGGTCTCTCGCCTCTCCTGGTGGACGCCGTCCACGTCCGGAGATCGGCCCTGGACGGCGTCCGCACTCTTGGGTGTTCGGGGTTCGGCCTGAGCCTTCAGAGGGTCCGGGCGGGACCTTCCAGCGCTGGTTCTCCGGTCCAGCCGTCGTCTCCCGGCCGGTTCGGCTCAGCGGGTCGCCTGGGCGGCGTCCGGGTACTCGTCACTGTTCAGCGTCCGCCGGGCCTCGCCCTCGGGTACGCCGACCTCGGCGCCGAGCCGTACCAGCGTGTCGGGATCATCGACGATTTCACCCTCGCACAGGTGGGCGCGCAGCAGCCTCTCGTGCATCTGGCCCCCCAGTCCGTGCGCTGCAGCCAAGTGGCTCAGACGGTGGGCGTCGATCGTGTTGACCGAGACGGCCCGCTCCAAGTCGAACGCCAGCCCTTCGGCGGCGGCGAGTTCGGTGATCTGCCGGGTCATCGCCCGCACCTGCGGGAGCGGGGCCCGGCCTTCTGCACCAGCGTTTCGAAGACGGGCCGACGGTGGCCCTTGGGATGGGAGGGGTCGAGTCGGAAGCTGTGCCAGTGGATCTCGACCGCGTCGGCGTGCTCGAACCGGTCGACCGCCGTTTCCAGGCGCCGCTTGCCGATGTACCACCACGGGCAGACGACATCCGACCAGATGTCGACACGCAGCGCACTCAGAGGCTCTGGGTGGATCCGCTCGACGCGGTCACGCTCGGTGTACATGTCCCAGTGGTGCTCGGCGAGGTCGTCCGGGTCGACGACGGGGAGCTCGAAACCGTTCATCACGATGGGCTCGGACCCGACCGGGGCGCCGGACTGGGCCTCGGCGGCCGCGCTGCGGGCGATCAGGGCGGCGACGGAGAGTGTGCCGGCATAGACGCCGGTGTCGGCCAGTTCGTCGTTGAGGGAGTAGAGGCAGTTGCGGGCGGCGGCCATCACCGGGCCGAGGCCGCTGGCGCTGGGCATCGGCTGGATGGCCGAGTAGCCGGTGCCCATCAGGCGGCGCCGTCGCCGCGTTCGGTCGTCTCCGGCAGCACCGCGTGGAACACCTCCACCGGGGTGAACGGTCGGCGCCGACCCGGGGCGCAGGCGAAGCTCGACACCGAAGGCGAAGATCATCCAAAGCTGCGTCAGCCTCATCCCGTAACCGGAAATTGAATTTCCGGTTAGCTGAAGCGATCCAGCCTGGAGGCATGTATGAGCACGGCCCATACCTCGAACCCGCACGTCGACTTCCCGGCCGACTTCCGTGGCGCCGTCTTCCGCATCCGCGCGCGACATCCCGGTCGCCGTGCGGGGTGGCGGCCACATGTCGGACGGCTTGGCGATGCCCGGCGGAGCCCTGGTCGTAGACCTTTCCGGCATGCGTGCGATCAGTGTCGACCCCAAGACGCGTGTCGTGCGGGCACAGCCCGGTGTACTGCTCGGGGAACTGGACGCCGCCACACAGCAGCACGGTCTCGTGGTGCCGGCCGGGACGGTCACCACCACCGGCGTCGCCGGACTCACTCTCGGAGGTGGCATCGGACACCTCATGCGCCGCTTCGGAGCGACCGTCGACAATCCGCTGGCCTGCGAGATGGTCACCGTCGACGGTCGCAGGGTCCGCGCGGACGAGAAGGAGAACCCCGAACTGTTCTGGGCGCTGCGCGGTGGTGGCGGCAACTTCGGAGTCGTCACCTCGTTCGAGTTCCAGGCCCACCCGCTGGGCCCCGACGTCGTCAGCGGGCAGATCATCTTCCCCCGGGACCAGGCCGCCTCGATCCTTGCGAAGATCCCCGGCCACATGGCGGACGCCCCCCCGTGAACTCGGGCTGCTGATCGCCATCACCGACGCGCCCCCGCTGCCGGCTCTGCCCAAGGAGGCGCACGGCCGGCCGGTGCTGGTCCTCGTCCCGGTGTACAGCGGGGACCCGGAAACGGCGGACAAGGTGATCGAGCCCCTCGCCGCCCTCGGCCACCCCGTGGCCAATCTGGTCTCGCGGAACTAGCGGTGGCCATGGTCCAGCGGACCACCTCAAGACCCCCGACACCCCGGCCCCAAGGCCGCCCTCGCACTGCTACACCAGGACCTCGACGACAAGACCCGCCACGACTCCTGGCGCCCCTCCATCAGGACCTCGACGAGGTCAACGTCCTTCAAGTAGGAGCCGTCGATTCGCAGGGTGGCCAACATCGGAGTCCCATGAGCCCGTCCACACCCCCCGATGAGCGTCCGCTGCGCGCCGACGCCCGTCAGAACGTCGAGCAGATCCTCCAGGTCGCCCAGGACGTCTTCGCCGACCTCGGTTACCAGGCGTCGATCGCGGAGGTCGCCCGGCGCTCCGGGCTGGGCATGGGCACGATCTACCGGCACTTCCCGAACAAGACCACCCTGGTGGAGCACGTCGCGATCAAGGTGATGCAGGAGAGTGTGGCCGAGGTACAACACGCCCTGGCCGAACAACCGGCCACGTGGGCCGCCTTCGCCCGGGTGGTGCGCCACATGGTGCGGCTGCGCAGCAGCCAGCTCTTCCCCCGTGTCCCGGGGCCGCGCCAAGGAACCGAGCCCCGAACTGGCCGGCATTCGCGCCCAGCTCCTGACCGCCCTGGAAGACCTGGTGGCCCGGACCCAGCGCGCGGGAGCCATGCGCGAGGACGTGACCGCCTACGACGTCGTACTGATGCTCAACTCGATCCCCCCACGCCTGCCCGATGCCGAGGACGACGGCCCCACGGCGGACCTGACCGACCGCTGCGTCGGCGTACTCCTCGACGGACTGCGCGCCCCCGGCGCCGAGACGCTGTCCCAACCGGCCCCCGGCCGCCGGGAGATCGACCAGTTCTTTCGCACCATGTACGGCCTGTGACCAACTCCCGCGATCCGGTGCGAGTCGCGAGGTCACTGGTCAACAGGACAGCGGCTGCTCAGAACATGGTGTTGTCGTTGGCGGACGTCTCGGGGATGGCCTGGATGACGTCCCAGTGCTCGACGATCTTGCCCTTCTCGAACCGGAAGATGTCCATCACCGCGGCGCCGCGGTCGGTCGCGTCGTAGGTCCTCGTGGTCCAACCGGATGCACGGACAGCCGGCAACGACATGGGCGACGCTTGATCGTTGAAGAGCTTCGCTCCTGCGGGCCGGTGAACCGTCGGCAGTACCGACCGTAAAAGCATCTCCGCAGGGGCGGGAGAGGAGAGTCTGTCCATGGACCGGCGGTCCCTGCTTGCGGCAACGCTCCCGCAGGCGCCCAGGTCGTCGCCGACCTCCAGAACCCCGCTCGGCCTTTGGTCCGTCGTACCGGGTGTGGCCGCCCGCAGCCGCCATCCCGCCGCCCCGTACCTCACCACCCGCCAGGAAGTCGACACTTCTCCGCCGTCAGCGTCCAGGACACCGCATGCACACCGCTCGGCACCCTTTCGTCGGCACCGACCACGTCTGCCGACTCGACGGAACACGTGTGGAGGCCTTCTCCGGAGTACGCGCGACCGCTTCGACCCCCTGAGGCGCGGCCGGCTGGAGCAATACCGCAGCGGCGTCTGCGCTCCGCGCGGCCTTCGGACACTGGGACGAGGAGTGGGGCGGGCCCGTCTCGACACACGCGGGCTGTTCCGCCTCGGCCATGCACCTGCTAGTTCGACGAACGGCTGGATCTAGCGCCGCACCCTCGGCATCCCCAGACCGATCCACGAGATGATCTCCCGCTGGATCTCGTTGTTGCCGCCGCCGAAGGTGAAGATCACGGCTGAGCGGTAGCCGCGTTCCAGTTCGCCGTGGAGTACGGCGCCCGCGGAGCCCTCCTTGAGGACACCGGCGATGGCGACGACCTCCATGAGCCAGGCGTAGGCGTCCCGGCGGGCCTCGGAGCCGTACACCTTGACGGCGGAGGCGTCCTGCGGGGTGAGTGTGCCCTCCTGGACGGCGTTCACCATCTGCCAGTTGAGGAGTTTCATCGCGTCGAGCTTCGTGTGGGTCTGGGCGAGGCGGCGGCGCACCCAGGGGAGGTCGACGACCCGGCGGCCGTCGGCGAGCTTGGTCTCCATGGCCCAGCGCTGGACGTCGTGCAGGGCGCGGATGGCCATGGTGCCGTGTGCGGCGAGGGTGACCCGCTCGTGGTTGAGCTGGTTGGTGATCAGCCGCCAGCCCTTGTTCTCCTGGCCGACGCGGCGGGACGCGGGTACGCGGATGTTCTCGTAGTAGCTCGCTGTGGTGTCGTGCGAGGCGAGGGTGTTGATGATCGTGCAGGAGTAGCCGGGGTCGGACGTCGGCACGAGGAGCATGGTGATGCCCTTGTGCGGCGGGGCGTCGGGGTCGGTGCGGACGGCGAGCCAGACCCAGTCGGCGGTGTCGCCGTTGGTCGTCCAGATCTTCTGGCCGTCGACCGTGTAATGGCCGGTGTCCTCGTCGCCCTCCCGCACCGCCTTGGTCTTCAGGGCGGCCAGGTCCGTGCCCGCGTCGGGTTCGCTGTAGCCGATCGCGAAGTCGAGCTCGCCGGAGAGGATCTTCGGCAGGAAGTACCCCTTCTGCTCGTCGGTGCCGAACTGCATGATCGTCGGCCCGACCGTGTTGAGAGCCATCAGCGGCAGCGGTACGCCGGCCTGCGCGGCCTCGTCGAAGAAGATGAACTGTTCCATCGGGGTCAGACCGCGCCCGCCGTACTCCTTCGGCCAGCCCACGCCGAGCCAGCCGTCGGAACCGAGCCGTCGGATGGTCTCGCGGTAGAAGCGCTTCTGCGCCGCCGGATCGCCGTAGCGGGCGTACACGTCGTCGGGGACCAACTCGGCGAAGTAGGAACGCAGTTCGGTGCGCAACCGCTCCTGCTCCGGCGTGTATTCGAGATGCACGGCGCCTCCTGGCTCCCACTGGCCCGCTCGTTCGGCCACCCGGACCTGACGGCGCACACCGTAGAACGTGTTCCAGAAATTGGGAATGCCGACGACGTACGCGACTGCCACGCACGCACACACCGAAGGGCCCCAGGATGTGCTCCAGGGGCCCTTCGGTGTGTGAACGGGTCAGTGCGCGACCGGAGTTGCCCGCCCTTCGGCCGCCTTCTCGCCCTCGGCCACGGCCGGTTCGGGAGCCAGCACGCGCTCCGCGAGCAGCCCGAAGACCAGGCCGTACGCGGTCCACAGGGTCACCTGGATGGCCAGGGTCGCCAGTCGGTACTGCCACAGCAGGGTGGCCGGGAAGCCCGCCGGCGCCTCGTTGAAGGACGGCAGGAACGCGTACGCCAGGCCGACGGCCAGGACGAAGGACGCGCCCGCCGCGAGGGTGGCGTTCCAGTTGCCCAGGCGCGGTGCGAGGCGTTTGCCGAGGATCACCGCGGCGACGGCCAGCAGCACGCTGAGCACGATCATCAGGAGGAACAGCGCGGTGCGCTGGTTGAGGGTGTCGGGGTCGCCGACGGCGGGCGGGTTCGCCGGGTACTTGAGGAACGGCACCAGGTAGACCGCGACCAGACCGGCGGCGGCCAGCAGCAGGGCGCTGGCTCGCGGCCCGAAGCGGCCGATCCTGCCGAGGGCGAAGCAGTACGCGAGGGCGGCTATGCCGCCGAACGCGACCCCGTAGACGAGGACGCCGGTGGACAGACCACCGGTGGACTGCATGGCACGGGAGACGAGTTCCTCGCCGCCGTGTTCGTGGGCGTGGGCCTCCTCGAACGCGATGGCCTGGTCCACCCGGGGTTCGCCCAGGAAGTAGGCGACGACCAGGGCGAGCACGCCCGCGGCAAGACCCGCGAGCATGCCGCGCACCAGGAGATTTCTGACGGTGACGGAGTTCATCGAGTTGTCCTGTCGGTTCTTTGTCGCCGTCAGTGGCAGGGGAAGCCGAGCAGGTGGCGGGCGTCGTGCACCCACTCGTGCACGCCTTCGCCGGAGACCAGGGAGGTGGCGCCCTGTTCGGCGCCGACGAAGTAGAGGAGCACCAGCATCAGGATGCCGAGGAAGACCGCCCAGGGGGCGATCGCGCCGATCGGCAGCTTTGCGGGTACGTCGGGGGTGGTTACGGTCGGCTGGGCGACGGCGGACTGCGCCATGGCAGGACCTCCTGGGGGAACTCGCGTCCCATCTCGGTGGTGCACAGGACGACGGCCACGGGTCTGACTTGCTCGACCTCCGCCTCCCCTGCTGGGAGGCGGTTGCGCGGGGCTTACAGTGGCGCGACCGTGCCGGATTCCCACCGGCTTCCGTCGTACCGTCGTCAATATCGACGAGAAGGTACCGCGAAGCGGAGTCGCGGCCAAGGGCGCACGGAATGCCGGGGGTGCGCCGGTGCCCTGGTCACGACCCCAATTCCCGGTACGGGCAGGGGTGTTGAGCACGTGTGGAACGCGAGGGCGGGCCGATGACCAGCCGAGTGATGTTGATCTCACCAGTGATGAGCGCGGCGTTGCGGGAGGCGCGTTTCGAAGACGGATGCCCCGTCGACCCGGCCGGGCTGCGGCTCGCCGGGGCGGCCGCGGGCTCGCTGCCGGCCGCCGACCGGGTCCTGGTCTCACCCACCGTTCGCTGCCGGGAGACGGCGGCGGCCCTCGGGCTCGACGCCCTCGCCGTCACCGAGCCCGACCTGGCCGGTCTGGACGTGGGCCGCTGGCGCGGGGCGACCCTCGCCGAGGTGAGCACCGACGAACCGGAAGCCGTGGGGCGCTGGCTGGCGGACCCGTCGTCCGCACCGCACGGCGGCGAGTCGGTGGCCGGGCTGTGCGAGCGCGTGGCGAAGTGGCTGGAGACGGTGGCGGATCCGAGTTCCGGGGCTTCGGGCTCAGGCTCGGCCGAGGGTTCAGGACCAGGCTCCGTCCGGATCATCGCCGTCGTCGAGCCGGAGATCGTACGGGCCGGGGTGGTGCGGGCACTCGGGGCCCCGGAGTCGGCGTTCTGGCGCGTCGACGTGCCGCCGTTGGCCGCGACGGAGTTCAGCGGGCGGGCCGGGCGTTGGAACGTACGGGTCGGACGGGCGCTCGGAGAGCCCAGGGAGTGAGGTCAGGCGGGCGCCCAACTGAACGGCCCCTCGCGACACGGCACCTCGGGGCGTGGCGCCCTCCCCCGCAACACTGCACCCGGCACCCGACACCCGACACCCGACACCCGACCGGAAACGTCACCTCCGCCGGACACGTCACCTCCGTACGTCACCGCACCGCACGGGGCCTCGCTGCACGGAACCTCACCTCAGGACGGCGAGAAACTCCGTGCAGGCACGCGCGCAGTCGCGGCAGGTCTCGGCGCCCTTCTCGGCGCCGGGGCTCCGGTCGAAGGCATGGGCGGTCTCCAGGCAGACGGCACGGCACCACTCCACCTGGGCGCGCATCCCGGCCTCGGCCTGCGTGGTCTGCTCGGCGAGGGCGCGGCAGGTCGCGTCGCAGACCTCCGCGCAGAGGATGCCCTTGCGCCTCAACTCCTGCTGATCGTCGGGGCCGTCGAGTTCGGCGAGGCTCGCGCGCAGGGCGCAGACCCGTGCGCACTCGCTACATGCCTGCGCACAGGCGAACCGGTCCTCGAGGAAACGAACGAGTTCCTGCTGCTCTGTCAATGACACGCGGTTCGGGTAGCCGGACATCGCCACGCCAAACCCGCCTTCACACCGGGCCGCGGAGCCAGAAGTGGCTGAGCGTGTCGAAGTTATTGACGTGCTCACGGCCAGACTCTACGTTCTGACCGGTTTACCGAACCACGTTCGGTATATCGATCCGTTCGTGGCGGGTGCGCACACCCCGGCAACCAACCCGGTGTGGGCGACCACTGACCCGCGACAACCTTCGGATCGGCAGACAAGGAGGCCTCGTGCGCATCGCGGACATGCTCACCGGGACAGCACTGGGTGCCGTGTTGGCGACGACGGTGCTACCGACCCCGGCAGCCGCGGCGTCGACCATCGTCGTGGCCGTCAACGGGAACGACGCCGCCGCCGGCACCCTCGACCAACCGCTGCGGACCGTCCAGAAAGCCGTCGACAGGGCGAAGGCGGGCGACACCATCCTCGTACGGGGCGGTACTTACGCCCTGACCGACAACATCACGATCACCACCTCGGGCACGGCGTCGCAGCCGATCTCCCTCGGCGCCTACCAGGGCGAGCGCGTCGTCATCGACGGCGAGCAGCTGCCGGCCAGCCACACACCGGTCGGCGGCAGCATCCCGCGCGCCGAGCGCGGGGCAGTCCACCAGGAGGCCTCGTACTGGAAGGTCTCCGGTCTGGAGATCGTCAACGGTCCGTACGGCTACTACTGCGACGGCTGCAGCAACAACGTGTTCTCCCGCCTGACCACCCACGACAACTACGAGTCCGGCTTCCAGCTCCAGGGCGCCTCCGCGGGCAACCAGATCCTGAACCTGGACAGTTACGGCAACCGCGACCCGCGCAAGAACGGCGAGAGCGCGGACGGGCTGGCCATCAAGGAAGGCGGCGGGAGCGGCAACGTCGTGCGGGGCGCGAGGCTGTGGAACAACGTCGACGACGGCTACGACGCCTGGAAGTTCACCTCGCCGGTCGTCGTCGAGAACACGATCGCGTACGGCAACGGCTTCAACCGGTGGAACTTCCCGGACTTCGCGGGTGACGGCAACGGCTTCAAGCTGGGCGGCGGGAGCCCGGCACCGGCGGTGGCCCACACCCTGCGCAACTCGCTCGCGTACCGGAACGCGGCGCACGGAGTCACCGACAACGGCAATCCGGGCGTGCTCTCCCTGAGCCGCACCACCACGTTCCGCAACACGGGCACGGGCTTCGACGCCGACGGCTCGGGCGGAAAGGCGGTCCTCACCGCCAACCTGTCCGTCGCGGACGCACGGCCCGCGGCACTCGGCTCCGGCACCACGTCCACGGGCAACTCGTGGGATCTGGGCGGCACTTGGGACGACTCGTCGGTCGTGAGCACGAACACGGGCGCCATCACGGGACCGCGTTCGTCCGACGGCTCCCTGCCGCCCGCCCGGGACCTGCTCGTCCCGAAGAACGGCGCGGCCGTCGGAGCCCGCTTCTGAACCACCCCGTGGGCCCCGGGACGGACGACCCCGGGGTCCACGGGACTGGCACGACCAGCAGCACCAGCGCAGTCCGAACGAGGAGAGCCGCACATGATCACGCCAGACAACTCCCGCAGACCCGCCACCGCCCCGGACGCGACCGGCACGTCCCGCCCCTTCGCCCCCTCCCGCCGGAGCCTGTTGCGGGCGATGGCCGCCCTGCCGGTCTCGGCGCTCGTCGTGGGCGGGCTGCCCGGCCTGCTCGGCGCGGCCTCCGCGGCCGCGCCGCCCCGCGGATCGGCCACCCGCTACACCATCGTGCCGTTCCTCAACAGCAACGACGGCACGGTGAACGTCTACCAGTCCGACGACGCGACGGACTTCCGGCTCCTCAAGGCGTCCGCGTACACGCCGCCCGCGGGCCGTATCCGCGACGCCAGTGTCTTCAAGCACACGGACGGCTACTACTACATCACCTACACCACGCACACCTGGCAGGACACCAGCACCACCATCGGCTTCGCCCGCAGCTCGGACCGCAGCAACTGGACCTTCCTGTACGACTACACCGTGCCGATCGCGAATTTGTCGCGCGCCTGGGCGCCGGAGTGGTTCGTCGACAGCGACGGCAGCGTGAACATCATCGTGTCCTGCTCGGTGACCAGCAACGAGTGGATCTTCACCCCGTATCTGCTCAGGGCCACCAACTCCGCGCTCACCGCCTGGACTTCACCGGTGGCGCTGTCCGGCATCGGCGCCAACCACATCGACACGTTCATCGTGAAGACCGGCTCGACGTATCACGCGTTCACGAAGAACGAGACGTCCAAGTACATCGAGTACGCGACCAGTTCGGCGCTCGCCGGCCCGTACACGATCAGCAGGACGGGCAACTGGGCAGGCTGGGGCGGCACTCGGGAGGGCGCCGCGCTGATACAGCTCGACAACGGCGCGTGGCGGATCTTCTTCGACGGCTACGGCGACGGCAGTTACTACTACAGCGACAGCTACGACACCTTCGCGACCTGGAGCGCGCCGAAGACACTGCCGGGCATCTCGGGGACGGCACGCCACTTCACGGTGGTCAAGGAGACGGTGTCCGGTGGTGTGACCCTGCCGACGGGCGTCACCCGCTACCTCCGGTCGGGCAACTTCACCACCCGCTACTGGCAGGAGCAGTCCGCCCTGCTCAACCTGCCCGTGCTGACCAGTTCCAGCACGACGGCGGAGAAGCAGGCGTCCACGTTCACGATCGTGGCGGGCCTCGCCGACACGAACGGCTACTCGTTCCGCGACGCGGCCGGCAACTACCTTCGGCACTGGGACTTCCGGGCCCGTTTCGACGCGAACGACGGCTCGTCGACGTTCGCCAGGGACGCCACCTTCATCGCCCGCACCGGCAGCTCCGTACGACTGGAGTCGTACAACTACCCCGGCTACTACCTGCGCCACTACAACTACCAGCTCCGCGTCGACCCGTCGGACGGCACCGACCTGTTCCGCCAGGACAGTTCGTTCGTGTCGGTGACGCCCTTCTGACCGCGCCGGTCCGTCAGCTCAGTCCCAGGGCGCCCGAGATGTCCTCTCCCAACAGCGCGGCCAGCTCGCCCGAGGTCGGTCCGGTCGCAGGACCACGTCGCGTCACCGCCAACGCCGCCGCCGCGTTCGCCCCGCGTGCCGCGTCGTGGGCGGATACTCCCCGTCCCAGGAGCGCCAGGAACGCTCCCACGTGTGCGTCCCCGGCCCCGTTGCTGTCGACCGCGTCAACGGGAAACCCGGGGACGTGCACGACGTCATGCAAGTGGGGTGCCGCCAGCCAGCATCCGTCCTTGTCGGCCCGTACAACGGTCCCGGCCCCGCTCCGCAGCCGTCCGCGCAGCACGAGCGCGGCCTCCCGCGGCTCCGCCGTCCCGGTCATCAGCTGGGCTTCCCGCGCGTTGCAGCTCAGCCAGTCGGTCCGGGCCAGCACCGGGTTCAGGACCTCGGCCGGGATGTCCGCCACGAGCGGCGCGGGGTCCAGGCAGACCCGTACGTCGTCCGGGAGGCCGGCGATCATGCGGGACAGCAGAGGGCCGTTCACCGCCATCACCAGGCTGTAGCCGGACACCTGTACCAGGTCGCCGCCGCGCACGGACGCGGCGATCGTCTCCGCCTCGTCCGACGTCATGCGCGCGTCGACCCCGAAGCTCGTCACGAAGGTTCTCTCGCCGCCTCCGTCCACCAGTGCCACGCAGAACCCGGTGTCGCCGTCCGAGCGTGCCGGCAGTACCAGCCCGATGCCTTCCGCCGCGAGCGAGGCACGCACCAACTCGCCGTAGGGGCCGGTGCCATGGAGGCCGGCGTAGACGGCTTCGGCACCGAGCCGACGCGCCGCGGTGAGTGTGTTGAAGCCGCCCCCCGCATAGAGCTCGGTGCGGGTCCCGATGACATCGCCGCCCCGCTCGGGCAGTGCGGGCACATCGATGACCAGGTCGGCGATGACATTCCCCACCAGGACAACACGAGAGTCGGTGGTCATCGAACGGCCTCCTCGACGGTGGTGGAACGGGTGGCGGAGTCGGCGGTCGCCTGTGGGCGCCGTCCGAACAGGGCGTAGGCCGCACCGGCCGTGACGATCGCGATGAGCCACCCGAGGCCGTTCGTACCGAGCCAGGAATCGGCCAACGGCCCGGCGAACCAGACGTCGTCCGCGTTGGTCGCGGCCTTGGTGAACAGCAGCCCGGCCGCGATCGCGGCCAGCCACGCGACGACCGCGGGGAGGTTGAACCCACCCGTGTACCAGTAACGGCTGCCGCGTCCCGTGTCCATCAGGCCCTCGGGGTCGTAGTGCCGTCCCCGCATCATGTCGACGGCGATGACACCGATCCATGCGGAGATCGGCACGGCGAGCAGAGTCAGAAAGGTGCTGAACGGACCGTAGAAGTCGTCTGCGATCAGCATGAAGTAGATGCCGCCGAGGAACATCAGGACAACATCCAGAAGGACCGCCCAGGCGCGGGGCACTCGGAGGCCGAGCGTGATCATCGTCAATCCGGCCGAGTAGGTGGAGAGATGATTGGACATCAGCAGTCCGCCGAATGCCGCGATCAGATATGGCACGGCCATCCAGGACGGCAGCATCGCGTTGATCGCCGCGACCGGATCGGCGGATGTGGCGAGCTTCGGGTCACCGGCCGTGAGCAGCGATCCCAGAGAGATCAGCAGCACGAGCGGAATTCCCGCGCCGAACGCCGAGGCGCGTACCAGCCGCATGCCCGGTATCGACCTCGGCAGGTAACGGGCGAAGTCCGCACCGGCGTTGGCCCAGCCGATGCCGGTTCCCGCCGCGATGAAGCCGACGCCCGCGACGACGCCGCTGACCGGGCCGGCCGGAATGTCGAGCACCTTCGACCAGTCGACGGTCGCGACGAGGAAACCCATCACGACGAGGTTCAGGATTCCGAAGGCCACGGTCGCCCACTTGTTGATCCACATGATGGTGGCGTGGCCGAGCCCGCTGATCAGCAGTGTGCAGGCGATGAAGACCAGCAGGCAGAGCAGCGTGAGGACGGTCCCGCGGCCGGCCCCGAAGACCGTGTTGAGCAGGGCGAGCAGCGCGTACGCCGCTGTGGTCGTGGTGATCGTCTCCCAGCCGACCCGGCTCAGCCAGGTCACCAGCGTCGGCCCGTGGTTGCCGCGCTGCCCGAACACCGCACGCGAGAGCGTCAGGGCCGGCGCCCCGCCCTTCTTGCCCGCGATGCTCAACGCGCCCACCAACGCGAACGAGCCCACTGAACCGCAGACCGCGACGAGTACGGCCTGCCAGATGTTCAGGCCGCGGAACGCGACGAGGGTCGCGCCGAGCGGCAGCCCGAGGATCGAGATGTTGGCGGCGAACCAGGTCCAGAACATCTGACTCGCGTGACCGTGCCGTTCACTGTCGGGGACCGGTTCGATTCCACGTGTCTCCACGGTGCCGACGCGGTCGTTCTTCGTTGAAGCGGCCATCGCGGGACTCCTTGCCTTTGCTCCGTACAGAGGGGTACGCAGAGGGGTACTGGGAAGAGTGGGGAGACTTCAGCGGGTGCGGTGGGTGAGCAACTGCCTGGTCAGAGGCTCCAGTTCGAGATCGTTGACCTCCCGCAGGGTGCGTACGGCGTCGCCGGGCAGGGCGCTGAGCCCCGCCACGGCCCCGGCGATGGCACCCGCGATGGCACCGATGGTGTCGCTGTCACCGCCGAGGTTCGCGGCCAGCAACGCGGACCGCCATGGGTCACCGTCGGTGAGCGCGAGTACCGCGAACGCGGCCGGGACCGACTCCTGGCTGGCCACGCTGGTGCCGATGAGCGCGTCGATCCGGTCGAGCGCCACCGCCGTGTCCAGGCCGGTCACCAGTTCGCGCGCCCAGGCGATACGCGCCGAGATGCTGGCACCCGCGATCCAGTGCCCACGCCGGGCACCGGCCGCCGACATCGCGACCGCCGCGTCGAAGACGTCGTCGAGCGAACCGCCGGCGATGCCGGTGGAGACGGCCGCCGCGACGGCCGCCGCCCCCGCGATCCCGATGGTCGTGTCATGTGTGACCTGGCAGGACTCGACGACCCGGTCCAGAAACCGCTCCGAGTCGGCGGTGTCGAACGCGATACCCACCGGCGTCACCCGCATCGCGGCGCCGTTCGTCGTGCCGTGTCTGCCCGCTTCGCTGATATCGGCACCGCGGGCCACCGCGTCCAGGGCCGCTTTCGTCGACGGCCCCAACAGGTCGAACGACCCCTTGGCCTTCATCTCCTTCTCCCAGCACAGGAGTTCCGCGGCGAACCGCAGTGGATCGACGTGCCCGCCACCCTCGATCAGGAGCCGAGCCAGGATCACCGCCTGGTCCGTGTCGTCCGTGACGGACCCGGCCGGCATCCCGGCGCTCACCGGGTTGTCGGACCGCGCGGGCTCGAAGCCGCTCAGCGTGCCGTAGACCAGCACGACATCGGCGCGGGACATGACCTGTGTCGGCATCCCGAGGGCGTCGCCCAGCGCGAGCCCGTAGAAGGCGCCGAGAGCGCGGTCGAGCAGGGCGGGATCAGGGGTGGACGTCACAGCTGGGCTCCTCGGCCGGTCCGTACGTGCAATTGGAACCGGGACGGATCGAGCAGGCTGGTGACCTGCTCGACAACATCCCCGTCCGCGCCCCGGAACACCTGGGCGACGCGGAGGAAGGACTCTCCGGGCGAGCGATGCAGAATCCCCGCCTCGTCCGCGTCGAGTCCGGCGACCGCGATGTGTGCCTCACCGGAGTCGGCGACGCGGCCCACGGCCGCGAGGGTGCGGCTCAGGGAGCCGTCGTCGAGGCCGCGCTCGGGGAGATCGGCGAGGCCCGCGACAGCGGGCACGCGGCTGAACTCCAGCGAGACACCGTGTCCGCCGACCAGTCGACGGACACGGTCGAGGGCGATGAACTCGGTTGACTCCAGGCCCAGTTCGCCCGCGAGAACCTCGTCCTGTATCCGCTCGAAGCGCAGGGTCTCGGTCGTCAGCTCGGTGCCCTGCGCGGCGAGCGCACGAGTCCAGCCGAGGCGATGGTCAAGGGGTGTGCCGTCAAAGGTGACAATCGACCCGATGCCGGCGTGTGTCTCGATGAGCCCCTGCTCACCGAGGACACCGAGGGCCTGCCGCACCGTCGTCCGGCTCACCCCGAAGCGCTCTCGCAAGGCATGCTCGCCGGGCAGCCTGCTGCCGTCGGCATGCACCCCCGCACGGATCTCCTCGGCCAGCACATGAGCGACACGATGATGTTTATGAACCTGTCCAGGCATGTCTAAAAGCTAGACCCTGGACACGAACCTGTCTACACCTGTCCAAAAATTGCGGCGCATCGCCTACCGACAGAACCTGCCATCACAGTCCATCCGGACCTGGCATCACAGTCCATCCGGTCCGCCCCAAGCCTCCACAACAGAACTGAATTCACTTAAGGTTCGGTTGAAGTCGTTGACGAGGAGGTCAACCATGGCGTTCGTTCTCATCCACGGTGCGGGCTTCGGCGCGAACTGCTGGGACGAGCTGATCCCCCATCTCGGCGCGGAGGCGTTGGCGGTCGATCTTCCGGGGCGCGGGAGCCGGGCCGAAACCGACCTGGGCACGGTCACCCTCACGGACTGCGCCGACGCGGTCCGTGAGGACATCGAGGCAAAGGACCTGCGGGATGTCGTACTGGTCGGCCACTCCTTCGCGGGAGTCACGGTCCCGCGCGTTCTGGACCTCGTACCCGACCGGATCCGTCACGTCGTCCTCGTGTCGGCCGTGGTGCCGACGGACGGCTCCCGGGTCCTTGACCAGATCGATCCCGACGTACGGAAGTTGGTGAAGCAGTCCATCGCCGACGGCATCTACCACCAGAGCCGCGAGGGCGCCGCCGCGATGCTCTGCGACGACATGGACGAGGCGACCGCCACATCCACCCTGGACCGGCTCGCCGACGACTCGGCGGCCCTGCTGACCGAGCCCGTGGACCTGAGCGGCTACCGGCGCGAGATCCCGCGGACGTACGTGCACCTCACGCGGGACCGGTGCTACGTCGAGGAACTCCAGCAGCGATCCATCGCGCTGCTTCGGCCCGACGTCATCGACCTCGACACCGGCCACATGGCAATGATCAGCGCGCCCGAAAAGCTCGCCTCCGTCCTCAACACCGTCCACGGCTGATCGCCGGGCCTGCCTGCGGCAGACGGCAACCCGCCACCGGGGAGTACCAGTTGGCCGAGGAACCGAGGGCATCGGTCCCGGTAGGGCGGTCAGCCCCGAAGACCCCGAGTGCGACCGGATGGCCAAGCCGCTCGACAGCCTGACCACCCACCCGGGAGGGCCACCCGGTCACGGCACTAGCCGACGTTGAAATCGAGATTGGTCACGTACCAGGCGTCGTCGATCTTGGTGGACTCCAAGTTGACGTCCAACTGCCCTGCCTCCAACCCGGTGGAGTGGGACAGGATGATCTTGTCGAGGGTCTTTCCTTCGACGGTGACCTTGTCGGCGGGGACCACTGCCTTGTCGCCGGTGGCCTTGACAGTCGCGACTTCCACCTTCGGGTTGTCCGTGGGCGGCTCGGGCATGAACGACGTACGGAACTCTCCGATGTTGTCCTGCATCTGCCGCACCTCGGGCGCGTCGCTGTCGCACCTCTCAGCGGTGCCGGCTCGGGCGGGCGACGAATCGGTGGCCTCCTCCCCCATCAGCAGGCACGCCTGCTTCGGCTGCCCCTTGATGACCGCGGTGACCCACGCGGCAACGGCACCTTCGGCTGTGGACTGGCCTCCCGCCGAAGGCTGCGCCGCCGAACCGTCCTTCTGCTTCTCCTTGTTCGCGTTCTCCGCGTCGGCCGCGGACGAGCTGCTTGCGGTCGGCTCCTTGTCCGCGGCGGAGCCCGAATCGCTCGAGCACCCCGTGACACCCGCGACCGAAGCCGCCAGCGCGCCTCCGGCGATCCAGCGGGCAGTCCTCTTCCTGTGGCTCACTAACACCGTTCCGGCAGTCCTTTCCCTGGACATCCATGTGCCTCGATGGCACCCCGAGGCATCTCACGTCGAGGTGCCGCATCGAACATGGAGACGAAATGAGCAGCGGAACGGTTCGCGGTCGGAGCGCCGGGATGTGCGCCGACCGATCACCGCACCCCGTCGGCGTGCCCCGTCGGCGTCCCCGGTGGTGGGCAGCCGTCGGCGCACGACTCGTCCTCGCCCTCGGGTCAGTCCTTGTAGTCGGGGGCGACGCGCTCGACCAGTCGCAGCAGTGCCGACCAGGCGAGATCGTTCGCCTGGTCGTCCTGGAGGTCCGAACTGTCGTCCTCGCCTGCGAGTTGACGTGCCGTCAGCTCGCAGATGTCTGGGCCGGGGATGACGAGAGCGATGCCCGCGGCGGTGGCCGCGGTCTGGATCTCGCATGCCTTGTCCAGGTAGTACATGCGCAGGAACGCCTGGGCGGGCGTCTCGCCGACGGTGAGCAGGCCGTGGTTGCGCAGGATCATCGCGGGGTGACCACCGAGGTCGGCGACGAGGCGCTGCTGTTCGGCGAGGTTGAGGGCGACACCTTCGTAGTCGTGGTACCCGAGCCTGCCGTAGAACTCCATGGAGATCTGGTTGAGCGGCAGCAGGCCGTGTTCCTGGGCCGCGACCGCGCAGCCGGCCTTGGTGTGGGTGTGCAGGACGCAGTGGGCGTCGGACCGGGCGGCGTGGATGGCGCTGTGGATGACGAAGCCGGCGGGGTTGACCGGGTGGGGGCTCTCCTCGACGGGGTGGCCGGTCAGGTCGATCTTGACGAGGTTCGACGCGGTGATCTCCTCGAAGAGGAGGCCGTAGGGGTTGATCAGGAAGTGCTGCTCCGGACCGGGCAGCCGGACGGAGATGTGCGTGAAGATCAGGTCGGTCATCCTGAAGTGCGCCACGAGGCGGTAGACCGCGGCGAGTTCGCGACGCAGGCGCGGTTCCTCACCGGCCGCCGCGGTCGGAACGGTGGGGTCGGGGCGCAGGGACAACTCGGTCATGAGTGGCTCTCCTTCCGGGGTGAAGCCGGGGGTGCCCTGGGAGTGGGGAAACCCGGGGAGTGGCATGACGGTATCGGCGTACGCGCTCGCGCCGAAGTGGCGGTTCTGTCCAATATGGAGTCTCCCATTGGATGATTCCGGCAGTCCCATGTGATGCCGCCGGACCGGAAGGATGTCTCCTCATGACCGAGTCCGAGCAGCCGTCCGTACCCCTGAGCACGTTGCTCGCCGACCCGGTGCTGGGTCTGCGCCAGATCGCGGGCCCCGCCGGGGACCACCGGGTCCGGGTCAGCACGGTCGGCACCACGGAGATCGAGGACCCGACGCCGTATCTGGTGGGCGGCGAACTGCTGCTCACCGCGGGCGTGCGTCTTCCTCTCGACGCGGAGGGCATCGACACGTACGTACGACGGGTGGTCGCCGCCGGAGTGAGCGCGCTCGGATTCGGCGTCGCACCCGTGCACGAGGAGGTTCCGCCGGAGCTCGTCGCCGCCTGCGACCGCCATGGGCTCCCGCTCCTGCGGCTGCCGCCTGCCACGCCGTTCGTGGCCGTCGGGCAGGCCGCGTACGCGGCCATCGCCGAGGCCCGCAACCGTGAGCTGCGCGCGATCTCGCGAGCGCAGTCGGCGCTGGCCACGGCCGCCGCCCGGCCGGATGCGCTCCAGGCAGTGCTTGCCCAGCTCAGCGCGCACGCCGGCGCCTGGGCCGTGCTCTACGACGCCCAGGGCTCCGAACTGTTCAGCGCCGGCCCCCGACCCGCGTCTCCCACGCCGGAACGCGTCCGTGACCTCGCCGTACGCACCACCGCCCGCGCCCGTACGGGCCCCGCCGGACGCTCCGCACCGGCCGCGGCAGCCGATCATCAGGGCGGGACCCACCTGACCGTCCACACGCTGCCCGCAGCGGACGGCACCACTACGACACTCGCCCTCGGACAGGCCGCCACCACGGCACCGACCCTGGTCCACCGCCAGGTCACCGGCACGGCGACCGTGCTGCTGGCCCTGCTCACCAGCCCCCGGCACGCCCTGGGCACCGACACCCGCGGCGCGGGCGCACTGGTACGCCTCATGCTCGGGGCCGCCCCGGCGGAGGTCGCACCCGCCCTCGCGCCCGCCGACACGACCGAAGCCGAACAGTCCTGGATCGTGGTCCACGGCCGCCACACGCCCCCGGGCTCCACGCGGTCACCGCACCCGGGCGACGACCCTGCGCAACTGGCCGCCTTGGCCACCGCCCTGGGAACTCCCTACCTGCACGTCGACAGCGCGGAACTGAAGGCACTGGTCCCCAGCGCAGCGGACGCCCGCCCCGAGGCTCCCGCGCAGGCGGCCGACCTGGGCTGGGTGCTCGGTTTCAGCACACCCGCGCCGGCGTCGGACCTGCCGCATGCCGAGCGTCAGGCCGAACGCGCCCTCCAACGCGCGATCGCCGCCGAAGCGCCCGCCGTCGTCCACACCGAGGACCCACTCACCGTGCACGGACTCGTCCACGCCGCCGACGCCCGGGATCTGGCCCGCACCCGTTTCGCCCCGCTCGACGGGGCCGGAGCGCCGGGCACCTCGGTCCTCCTCGACACACTCCGAACCTGGCTGAGCCTGCACGGCAGTTGGGACCGCACCGCCGCGACCCTCCACGTCCACCGCAACACCGTGCGCCACCGCCTGGCTCGGGTCGGCGAGCTCCTCGACGTCGACCTTCAGGACCCCGGCGTACGCATGGAACTCTGGTTCGCCCTGCAGTGGTTGCCCGGCGAAGCGGACGGGGCCGGCGGATGACGCGCCCGGGCCGAATCCAGAAGCCTCCCAGGCCGTCCCCCTCGGGGACACCAGACGTCAACGAGGCTGCTCAACTCCGAAGAACAACAACGCGCTTGCCGTCCTTCGCCCAGGGCGCGGCCCATGCTTGATGACGCACCCCTTCGTCAGGTCACGGCTGCCCTGCTGACCACGCCGCGAGCTCTTGACGCGGCGACCACCGCGCTGCCCAGGACTTCGGGCTTGTACGCCTGGTGGATCGACCCTGCGCCGCACCCTGGCCGAACACCCCGAACCCGTCCCCTTGGAGACCGCACTCATCTCCAGCCTGCGTCCACCTCTGAATCTCGACGGCGCGGCACAGGGCCCCGCACGGGACCGAGTCCAGAAGGCACGGGACACGTACCACGCGAGTACCGGCCCGCGCCCGGCCAAGGCGTAGGAACCGGGGCACAGGCGCCTACGGCCAGCCGGTCAGGGCGACTCGGATCCTTCGCAGTGCCAGGTGACCGAGCGGCCTCGGTCACCCAGTTCGGTCTCTGCTCCTGAGCCGTCACGGCCACTCCGGCGCGTGCAGACGACGCAACGCGCGACGCCACTCGCGGCGTATCGCCTCCGGGAGTTCCCGGCCCTCCGTGGTGGCGACCAGGGCCGCGGCCACGTCGCGGAGTTTGACGTTGCTGTGCTGCGACACGTCCACGAGCAGGTCCCAGGATCGGTCACTGGAGCACGGCGCCAGCACCATGGCCATCCCGCGTGCCTGGTCGATCACCGAACGACTCACCAGCGCCTGGCTCAACTGCTCATTGCTGGCCCGCAGTTCGAGAACCTCGGCAGCCAGGGCGCCGTCCCCCGCCGACGTCCCAGCCGTCAACAGCGGCGGTACCTCGCGGTGCGTGGTCACTTGGTGCATGCTGCGTACCTCACAACGCGGCCATCCTGGCCAAAAGGGTTCAGCGGCGTGCCAGTTGCCGCTCACCGGCCGCACCGGGCTTGTAGGCCAGTCCGTAGTGCTTGAAGATCGCTTCCTCCTGTTCGGCGGGCAGTACGTCGTCGGTGCCGATCGAAGGAGCCTGCTTCACCAGCGTCCTGACGTAGCGGACCCTGAGGTAGCCCGGCCCGACGATCGCGTCATCGAGAGGGACGAACACCAGACGGTGCCGGGTGGGCAGGCCGGTCCGTACCGTGGCCATGGCCGGCTCGTCGGTGGTGGTGTCCACGTACACCGCTTCCAGGACGCCGATCTTGTGGGAATCCGTGTCGACGACATCGAGGGCGCGCCATTCCCGGACATCGGCCGCGTGAATCATGGTCTCTCCCTCGGAAGGACTTTCCTGGTCGGCATGAACCTCATCGCGGGTCACCTGCGGCGTTCGCGGTCGCGCCGTTTCTCGCGCCTCCAGCGCGCTCGGTGCCGGCGGGTGTGGCTGCGGTCCCAGCGGTCCTGACGATCCCGGCGCCGCTCATGGACCCGGTGGTCCCCGAGGTCGGACCTGTTGCCGCGGCCCAGGAGACGGGATCGAGGAAGCCGAGGCCGAACAGGACCAGGATGAGGACGAGTAGCAGGGCGAACACGGATGGCCTCCCCGGGCGCGGGACACAGCGTCGATACCGGGGACTGGGGCCTCATCGCGCAGCGTAGTCCTGCCCGACGACGGCGGATACCGTGCGACGCGACTGCGTACGGTCCGGTATGGATGGCCGCTTGACGTCTATCCGGGAAATGCGGGGAGGGCTAGCGTGCGTCGTGCCGCCCCGGCCCCCGGCTGCGTCGCACCGCCATCGCGCTCCGCAGAGGGCGCACCCTGCGCATCTGTTCCGGAACCTGCCGCGTCACGAGCGACGCCGTTCCCGCACGCGCCCGTCCTCCTGTGATCCACGGCGCGACCCCGATGCGCTCCGAGCGGGCAACGATCCGCTGCCCGACGCGTCGCACGCATCCACAACAGGCGGTACACATGTACGCGCTGATCGTCCCGGTTCTGACCCCCTTCGTGCTGCTCGCCACCGTGCTGGGCCTGTCCTGGTGGGAGGACCACGTCCTGCCGCCTCCGCCCGTCGAGCCGGCCGAAGCCCCCGTCGGGGCTCCGTTCACCCCGGTGGCCCCTGCCCAGCTCCCAGAACTCCCCGGTGTCGAGGCCGCGTTGACAAGGGGGGTTGCCGGGCGTTGACTGACGGCAGGCGTGGGGCTGCGACGCTCCGGAACTCTCCGGACGAGGCCTTCCACCTTCCGCTTCGCCCTGACCCCGCGGAACGCAGGAACTGTCCCTGTGACCGCGTGGAGGCTCGGCCGTGCTTCTCTGGATCCTTCTCCTACTGCTGATCCTCGTGGTGTTCGGAATCGGCTTCACCATGCAGACCCTCTGGTGGGTCGCTGCCGTACTGCTGGTCGTCTGGATCGTCGGCTTCACGAGGCGCGGGCGCGGCGGCGGCAGGCGCCGATACGGCCGCCGGTGATCCACAGCGCGACGGCCAGGGCCGACCAGGTCTCCGGAAGGGGGCCCGAGGCAAGCGAGCTGTCGCCCGAGGCCCGTGAGCACTACCTGACTGAATGGGCCGCGCTTCAAGAGCAGTTCGTGGAATCACCGCGGCAGGCCGTCACCGAGGCGGATGCGCCGCCGGCTCACCTGGCAAAGGACCGCGGTTTCCCTGACAGCGAGCGGTTCGAGGAGCAGGTGTCCACCCTCTCCGTCCACCACGGCCGCTTCGTGCAGGGCTACCGCAGCATGCACAGGGCGGCACGCGATCAGAGCGGCACGGAGGAGATGCGGGAGGCCATGGTCGAAGCCCGGGTCCTCTTTCCGCCGTCGGCGACAGCACGTCTCATGCTGTCGCCGTGCGGGCCGCAGGGCCTTCAGTGGCTCGATGGTGCGGGCTGTGGCGGGACGAGTACCGGCTCTACGCGAGGCGTGACCCCCGCCTCCCCCACATGGGCCGACCGGCCAATCCGCCGAAGCAACTGCCCAAGGCTCCGATAGAAACCGTCGGGCAGGAACACGGCGTCCGCCACGATCATCGCGCCGGAGAAGAGCGGAAGTCCCATGAGCACCGCGATACCCAGGTGCATGCCCAACAGCATGGTCAGGACCGGGTACTTGAGCCGTCCGAACAGGACGAACGGGAACGCGACCTGCAACAGCACCGTCAGGTAGCAGGCAACGGTGATCAGTACGTCGTGCTCGTCGGCCAGGAGCGAGAGCTCGGGCCAGGGCCGGAACAGGTCGAGGTTCAGGACGTAGTGCAGGGCGGTCCCGTTGCCCCAGGAGCCGCCCTGCACCTTGTAGAGACCCGCGGACCCGTAGAGAAAGCAGACCTGGGCCGCGATGACGAACATTCCGCAGTTGTGGAGCACCGCCGTCAACGTCCGGCGAGATGCGCCCAGTTGATGCCGGAGCTCGCCTGCGTCCAGGCCCGCCGAGCCGCTCTTCGCCTTCCCCGCGGAGGCTCGTAGCCTCGCCCTGCGCGCGTCCAGGGACCAGCGTCGGCCGCACGCGGTGAGGACGAGGTACATGGCCATGAGGAGGATGAGGTTGTCCCCTCCGTCGGTCATGAAGATCGCCCTGGCGTGAAAGGACGCGACCATGACGGCGAAGAGTACGGACATCACTCTCGTCCGCCAGCCCAGCAGGAACAGGGCGGACGTGATGAGGGCTGCCGCGTAACAGGCCTCGAAGTACGGCCGGCTGTCGGACAGGGTGAGGATGCCGGCCCATCCCGTCTGGTCGAAAAGCTGCCCGGCCAGCTCGGGGGTCCACGGTGATCCGGGGCCCCAGATCTCGTCGCGGTGCGGAAACTCCCGCAGCAGGAAGGCGAGATAGAGAAACCCGTAGCCGATGCGCAGAACCGCCGCGGCGTAGAGGGAGACCGGCCGCTCGGTCAGGACGGTGAGCAAGTCTCCGATCCGATCCGGTGCGCGGCGGGGCGTGCCTCCGTCCACCCCTTCGGGGATACTCCCGTGCGGCGAGCGTGGCTGCTCAGTTTCCATGGGAGTCCACCTTCCACCAGGGCAGATACCGCGTATCGGCAGGCGTCGGCGCGGCGGGGGCCAAGCCGGGCCCACCGGCTGCGGCAGGACCGGCGGGGGCGGCGATGGGCACGACGATCACCCGTAGCTGGACGGATTCGAAGGTGCCGCCACGGTGGCCGGCGATGCGATCCGCCGCGATGTTGGTCAGGTACCGCTGGATCATCAGCGCCCGCTGCGAGCGAGGCTGATCGTCACCACCGTGGGTTTCGAGATACGAACTCCAGGCCCGCCGCAGCATGTTCTGCGCCGTATGGCTGGGGAAGACCTGGTGCCTCACCGCGGAGTTGTCCACGCCCGTCAGATCGAACCAGTCGCTCACCTGCACACTGCCGTCCGGGGCGGTGTGCATGGTCCTCGCCGAGATCTCCCTGTTCACCGATTCCGGATCCGGCGCGAAGAGCCGCCAGTTCTGCTCGAACAGTGGGAGGACCCACGCATTGACCTGGCGGCTGTACTGCTGAGAGAGGGGGTTCGGCGGTGCCACGTGCAGAAACACCAGGAGCACATGGACCAGGGCCGTCGCCAGGCACAGGACCACGGCGGCTCCCGTTCCCGCCTTCAGGACCTTCGCGGGGCGGGACGGACGGCCCGAAACCCCTTGGGACGCAATGGGTCTTGCGCCCCCGTGTGGGGCCGGCCCGGCGCCGGGCCGATCCTCTTCGTCGACATCCACCGTTTCAACGCCGCCTCGCACGGCCCCACCCGGCCTTTCCATTCCGGCTTTCTCCGCTTCGCCTGAGATTCGACCGACAGATTCGACCGACGGCGCGCGACGGAATCGATGACGATCCGCCGCGCGCCGCCCGTCCTGCTCGCTCACATGGAGTCAGGCAGACTTCTTGTCGTGATCCTCGTGATCCTCGTGATCCTCGTGATCGCCGTGATCGCCGTGATCGCCGTGATCGCCGCCATGTCCCTCGTGGTTCTCGGACTTGCCGTGATCATCGGGCTTGCCGCCGTGACCCTCGTGGTCGTTGGGCTTCCCGTGCTCGTCGGGCTTGCCGTGACCATCGTGGTCGTCGGGCTTGCCGTGATCATCCGGCTTCCCGCCGTGGTCATGGTGACCGGGCTTGCCGGGCTTCTCCCCGTGATGGTCGTGGCCGTTCCCGCCGGTCGTGCCGCCGTTGCCACCACCCGTGGAGCCGCCCGGGGCGCCGCCTGTGGCACCGCCGGAAGTGGCACCCGCGACGAGGCCACCCAGAGCACCACCAGTGGTACCGCCGGACGTCAGGACGCCGCCGAGGAGGCCGCCCAGGGCGCCGCCGGTTCCGCCGCCCGTCGGCACGCCGCCGATGACGCCGACCGTGGTGCTACCCGTGGTGCCTGTTGTCGTGCCGGTCGTGGCACCACCTGACGTGGCACCGGCGATCACGCCGCCCGAGATCAGACCCCCGGTGGTGCCACCAGTGCCGCAGGGCCCCAGGAAGATCCTGTTGTTGTCCAGCGTCACGGCGCCGTCACCGCGGGCGCCGGCATCGGCCAGCAGCCGGCCGTTGATGGACGCACCCGTGGTGGCGGTGATCGAGGTGTCGGCCATGATGGTGCCCACGAACGAGGTGTTGGTACCGAGCGTGGCCGAGCTGCCGACCTGCCAGTACACGTTGCACGGCGATGCACCGTTGACGAAGCTCACGCTGCTGTTCTCGGCTGCCGTCGTCAGGGACGAGCCGATCTGGAACACCCAGACGGCATTGGGATTGCCCCCGGCGTCCAGGGTGAGCGTGCCGGTGATCGCTGCGGAGCTGTTCGCCCTGTAGAGGCCCGGCGTCAGCGTCTGGCCGCCGAACTCGTGGGGAGCGTCGTTGTACACCGCGTCTGTCAGAGTCTGTCCGGCAGCCTGGTTGTACGCCGTCGTCAGGTCGGCCTTGGCTTGCGCCGCGTGAGCATCGGTCGTGTGCAGAACCCCGGGCGGGGTCACGGTGCCGGGCCCTCCGTCGGACGTGAAGAACCCGGTGATGGCCGGCCCGGGGCTCACGCCGACGTTGAGACCGTTGACCACGGTGGGGCCGGTGTTGGTCACCGTCGCACCACCCAGTACTCCGTAACTGGCTGCCGTGCCCAGAGGCACAGGGGTGGCTACCGCGTTTGCGCGTGTCGGCGTCAACGCGAGTACGGCAGCGGCGATCACCACGGCCGCCACCACCGCGCTCCAGACCGACATGGTGCGCCGTAGCGGCGCGTCAGGGATATTCAGCGTCATCGAGGGGCCAACTCCTGTGAGGGGATGGTGCCTGCTCGGCGGTTCTCGGTCGCACAGAATCGCCTTCATCTGTCGCTGGCGTATTACGCATGAGAGAAATTCGATTTCGCTTCGCCGGAGTTCCCACCGAATGAATCGGTGAGCGAATTGCGAAATGCATAGAAATACTTAATAGGCCGGATGACGTAGTTTCCCCACCCCGGCCGACGAGGGGGAAACCCACCCCTGGGCGATCTCCCCCAAGGGCGGCAGCCAAGCGCCGCCGACGGAACAGGAAGGTGCCACAAGAAGATCGCGCAGACCCTGCGTGAGACCGCTGAGGTCAATCGCCTCAGGCACTTCACCAGGAGCGGACCCGTTTGACGATCACGCGGGCAGCGCAAGCGCGGTCGAGTCGCAGCGGAATATACGCCTGCCGGGTCGCGCCGCCACACCAAGGCATTCGGAACGTGGATACCCATGAAGAAAAGCGGGCCAATGCGACGCGTGAGCATACTCAAAGCCGCACTGACCGTATTAATACTGAATGTGCGTTTGTTCACCCACACGCGCAGTCGCCCGGAAAAGCGGCTCCAGCGTGTTTCGCCGGAGTCGCCGCGTCGAATGCCGACACGAAACAGGAGACGCTTCAGCATTCACAGGGACGACACGAACCGTCGTCGTCCCGCTCAGGCCACCCATCTGCTTCCGGCCCATTCGCCTCCCACGCTCACCTGAAGCCCCTGGGAAAGTCGCCGCTCAGCCCTGGAGGAGTCGTCGGCCAACAGTCGGATCACGACCATGGCGAGGAAGCCGACCAGGAGGAGTGCCGGTAGACCCAGAATGAGGGCGACCACCCACCACCTGGTCCGGCCCGGGGGGACCTGGATGCCGTCGTACCCCACCGACCGGTCCCGCGCCGTTCCCATGAGATCCACCTTCGTCCGCCTGCTTCTACCGGCCACGGTTCGTCATCTGCCGCGTTGGAGTTCAGGCGATCCTGCGTCCGCCCAGACGCTTCGCCTCTGCCCGCACTCAGTCGCCCGCCAACTCGGCCTGAACTCAACCAGGTTGCGGGGCAGCTCCTCCGGGCGCGTCACCGCTCGTCAGCGGTGGCGTCGGAACTGTTCACGGCGCCGCCGCTGGACGGCACGGACGACACCGGAGCACTGGAGCTGGAGCTCACGCTGGGGCTGGAGCTGGCCCTGGAACCAGAACTGGTCTCCGGCGCCGAACTCTCTTCCGGCGAGGCAGAAATGCTTCGCTGCGGCGCCGTGCCACTGGACGCGTCCGGGGTGGGTGTGCCGCTGCCGACGGGAGCGGGAGTACCGGCCGTGCCACCGCCCACCGAGGTACCCCTGCCCGGCTCGTTCTTGACCACGGCAGCGACCGGCTTGCCCATGATCAGCTCGACCGCGGTCACGGTGACCATCGCCAGGGCGAACACCAGGCCCGTCGCCAGGGCGTACTTCTTCCAGCCGATGGACTTCCGGACCGAGCCGCCCCGATAAGTGGTGACCGACTCGTCTTCGGAGGGCGTATCGGAGGGCGTGCCGGGCGGTGTCTCGTCGGCGACCGAAGCGTCCGCCGGTAGAGCGAACGCCGCCCGGGCGTCCGCGCGGTGTTCCGCCCGATCCTCGCCCGGCGTCCTCGGCACTCCTACGGGCGGCACCCGGCCACGGATCCCCTCGCCCGTCCGTCGGAACGCATGCGAGAAGACCGCCGCGCCGGTGGTCGCGCTGGCACTGACCACGGCGGCGCCGATGATCGTCCCGGTCACGCCCAGCAGGGATGCCAGTACCGCGCCCACCACGGTCGCGAGCGCGCTCGCCACGACCTGCACAACAGTCAGGTCGAGCACCTTGCGCTTGGGCGCCCGTTCCTCTTCGTCCCTGAGATTTCTGAGATTTCTGAGATTCTCCATCAATGTCCCTTGGTAGTTCCGGAGTCCGGCGGTCACTGCGTGACGGCCGGACTTGTCCCGCTCACGGCGGGGGTTGACGCGAGGTCTGATGGAGGAGCGCGGAGTGATGCGCGTGCTTCCCGCTGCTGGTGATGGACAGCCGGTCCTTGCTGATACTCAGGCGCACCCCGGAACGATCCGAACGGCCTTGGCCTTGCGGAAGCGCAGAGACATGTGAGGCTCCTTCGATGGGGCCGACGTACAACGGGACGACTGCCCCTCTGACGGTGTTTCATCTGCGAGCGGCGAACGCAGCCGGCGGCCGTCAGCCACCCGCGCACGGCACTCGTCCGATGCCGCCCTCAGCCAGGCGCCGACCCCTTGTCGGAGGCGGCGCTCACACAACACGCGTGGCGGCGAAGCCGAATCGCCGACCGCGTCGGTGGGCAGCACGGTGAGCGTGTCACACCGGACCGGCGGGCGCCGCCCACCCGCTTCGGGAGCGGAGGCATCGGAACCGCCCGATCAACACCGCGATCCTGCCGAGAGTGACAGCCGAGGGCTCGCACTCGGTACCACCGACGTGATGCGGCATCAAGCCAAAGTGACTCGGGCCTCGTCGGTCGCCTTCCGAGATCGATGCGGCACTCGTATCCTCGTGCGCCAATGGTTACCGACGGTAAGGGGGAGCGATGGGCGGCACCACGCGCAGAGGGTTCCTGGGCACAGCCGCGGCCGCCGGCGGGGTCGCTCTGGCCGCCCCTCAACGGGCCGCGGCCCAGAGCAGTGCCGCCCCGCAGACCGTGGCCGTAATGGGCGGGGGCGTCGCCGGGCTCACGGCCGCGCACGAACTCGCCGAGCGTGGCTTCCGGGTGACGGTCTACGAGCGCAAGGCGCTGGGCGGCAAGGCCCGCAGCATGGACGTACCGGACAGCGCCACGGGCGGTCGCGGGCCCCTGCCCGGGGAGCACGGCTTCCGCTTCATCCCGGGCATCTACCACAACCTGCCCGACACCATGCGGCGCATCCCCTTCCCCGGCAACCCGGGCGGCGTCCACGACAACCTCGTCACCCCCAAGGAGATGCTGTTCGCACGCTCGGGCGGTCGCGAGGACATCCGGATCCCGCTTCCCTGGCCCGGGAACACCCCGGCCGAACTCACCCCCGACGAGATCCGCCGCGCTCTCACCTCGCTCCTGGACACCGCCTTCAACCTCCCCCTCCACGAGGCCCTCTACTTCGCCAACCGCTTCCTCGTCTTCCTCACCAGCTGCGACGAACGCCGCGTCGACGTCTGGGAGCAGATGCCGTGGTGGGAGTTCGTACGGGCCGGCCGGATGTCGTACGACTACCAGCGGATCCTCGCCATCGGCATCACCCGCAACATCGTGGCCACCAAGGCGGAGGAGGCCAGTACCCGTACGGTCGCCACCCTGCTGGAGGCCTTCGCCTTCAACATCCTCGGCCGGGGCGCGGACGGACCACTGGACCGGATCCTCAACGCGCCCACCAACGAGGCCTGGATCGACCCCTGGGTGACGTATCTGAAGTCGCTCGGGGTCGAGTTCAACATCGGCTGGGCCGTACGGGACCTGACCCTGGACGCGGGCCGGATCGCCGGGGCCGTCATGGAGGACCCGGGCGGCGCCCGCCGGACCGTCACCGCCGACCACTACATCTCGGCCATGCCCGTCGAGCACGCCCGCCGCACCTGGAACTCCGCCGTACGCGCCGCGGACCCCCAACTCGCCGAGTGCGACCGGCTGGAGACGGACTGGATGACCGGCATCCAGTTCTACCTGACCGAACGTACGCCGATCCTGCACGGCCATCTCGACCTCATCGACTCCCCCTGGTCACTGACCGCGATCGCCCAGGCCCAGCACTGGCCGGGCCACGACTTTCCCAGGGACTTCGGTGACGGCACGGTCGCGGACTGTCTGTCCGTGGACGTCTCCGAGTGGGACCGGCCGGGCATCCTGTACGGCAAGACGGCCAAGCAGTGCACCCGCACCGAGGTCGCCCGCGAGGTGTGGGCACAGTTGAAGGCGGCGCTCAACGACACCGGCCGTACGGTCCTCAGGGACTCCGTGCTGCACTCCTGGTTCCTCGACCCGGCCGTGGACGGGCTCGGCACCCCGAACCCGGTCAACGAGGAACAGTTGCTCATCCATCCGACGGGGACCTTCCACCACCGTCCGCAGTCGGCCACGAGGATCCCCAACCTCTTCCTGTCCGGCGACTACGTGGCCGTGCCCATCGATCTGGCCACCATGGAAGGCGCCAACACCTCGGCCCGGCAGGCCGTCAACGCCCTGCTGGACAGGGTCGGTTCGGCCGCCGAACGATGCACCGTCACCCCGCTGTACCGGGCCCCGGAACTAGAGGCGCTCAAACGCCACGACCGCACCCGCCACTTCCTGCGACTGCCGAATCTCTTCGACGTCGGTTGACGGCACTACGCCCGGCGGCCGAGCGAACCTCCGTGGGGGAAGGGGAAGTTCGCCCGACCGCCGGGCCCTGGCTCACCCGGGTCAGGTCACCAGTGTCGGCTCACCCGGGCCAGTCGTCCGTCACGCCTACCTGTAGGTGATGTCCGAAGCGGCGTACAGGCAGTTGGTGCTGTCGGGGCCCGTGCCGACCGCGGTGTTGTTGTTGTACTTCTGGCAGGGGACGACCTTTCGGCTGGAGTCGTTCAGGATCGTGATCCCCCGCAGTGTCGCCACGTCGTTGCGGTTGACGTTGATGCCGACGAGCCGCGCGGTGGATCCCGTGCCGGTCACCTCGATGTTGCTGAGGTTCACCTTGCGTGTGTACTGCGTGGAGCAGTCGCCGCAGGACCGGTACAGCGTCTTGAACTCGCTGACGGCGAAGTTGGAGATGTTCAGGGTGCCGGGTCCGTTGTGCTGGAAGACCTTGTCGGCCGCCTTCTTGGCGCCGCCGCCGGTCACGGTGTACGTCGAGCCGCCGCGGAAGGTGGCGGCATCCTCGCCGACGTCCTCCCACCACACGTTCTGCAGGGTGCAGTTGCCCTCGCAGTGGATGCCGTCGGCGCCGGGCGCGCCGATGATGACGTTCTTGAGGGTCGCGCCGGCCGCGAGCTTGAAGATCGGGTCCTGGCCCTCCTCCTGGCCGTCACCGGCCAGGGCGCCGCTGCCGTAGTACCGCACCATGCCGCCGTCCCTGACACCCGAGACGGAGATGGTCGAACTCACGGGCTGGCTGCCGGCCGGCGTCGGCCAGGTCGCGGCACTCGCCTGCGGCGCTCCGACTGTCGTGATCATGACAGACGAGAGACCGAGTGCGGTCAGGGTGCCGGTCAGTGCGCGTCGGCGGGCGCGCGGGGTCGCTGGAGAAGTCATGTCCCTGTGCCTTCTTCCGGTTGTGGGGGTTGGTTTGGGGGGATCGGTCGGGGCGGTCAGAGCCTTCCGGCGCCCGCGCCGCTCGTCACCGAGGCGACGACGGAGGAGGCGGGCTCGGCGGAGTAGCCGTACGGCGGACTCGTGAAGGTGCCGGTGCGCGAGATCTCGGTGGCGGCTCCCCCGAGGTCGTTGCCGCGCAGGTTGGCGTAGCCGTCCACGTCGCTGCTGCGGTTCGTCGTGACCGCGATCTTCGTCGTACGGAAGACGTTGTTCTCGACGAGCATCTGGGCACCCATCCGCGAGTGCACGGCGGTGTCGGCACCCTCGACGTAGTTGTCGTAGAAGTGACCGGTGCCGAAGCGCAGGCTGGGGATGCGCGAGTAGACGTTGCTGAAGTGGTTGTGGTGGTACGTGATCTTCAGGTGACCGGTGTCCTCGCTCGCGTTGTTGTCACTGTGACCGGCGAGCGAACCCTTGAAGTGGTCCTTGAAGGTGTTCCAGGACACGGTGACGTTGTCGGAGCCGTGATTGATGTCGAGCAGACCGTCGTAGTAGTCCTTGTCGTGGTCGCGGTCCGCCGAGAAGGAGTTGTGGTCGATCCAGACCTTCGTGGACTTCTGCACGGTGACGCCGTCCGAGGGCGCGAGCGGCTTGCTGATGTTGAGGTTGCGGATGACGACGTTCGTCACTTCCTTCAGCCGCAGCCCGCCGCCGGTGAAGCCGGACGACGAACCGACGCCCAGAACCGTGGTGTTGGACCCGATGTCGACCTGACCGGTGAGCGGGATCAGCCCGCTGACCCGGACGACCTTGGCGGTGTTGCCGGTGACGGCCGTCTTGAACGCGGCGAGCGAGGAGACGGTGACGGCACTCGCACCGCCGCCGCCCGTGGTGCCGGCGCCGAAGCCGATGGGGGAGGTTTCGGCGGCACCCGCGGGCTGCGGCAGAGCGACGGCGGTGGTGACGGCGAGAGCGGCTGCCGCGACCGTGGAGACGACGAGTCTCCTCGGACGGGAGCGTGGGGGGAGAGTACGCATGCGGGGTGCGTCCCTTCGAGAGCGTCCAGTTTTCATGTACGTGAACGACGTTCACCATTTGGATCGCCTTGCGGACGCAGCGCCCCCGCACGGGGCTCGCGGCGACATCCTGGAGAGTGCACGTCCCCAGGCCATAACGCCTCCGGCATCTGGCATCTCATATACGAGATGCCAGCGGCGGGTCACGCTGCTGAACGGGAAACGTAAGGGGCAAGCGCTTTCTAGTCAACGCTTCGCGCAGAACGCATCCGGCCAACTCCTGTATCTGGCAGGGGTGAGGGCCTCTGTGTCAGCGGTTCTTTCGGCAGCGGCTCTACGGCGCCGATCCGCTCGGCTACCTCGCGGACCACATCCGCGGGGTCATGGGGGTCATGGACGAACTCGGCCTGAAACGCCGGTCAGCGCGCCGATCCCTTCGTCGGTGGCTCCGTGTCGGCGTGACCGGCGCCGTCGGTCGCGTTCGGCGCAGCCTCGTCGGACGACTCGGGTGCCACGGATGACATGGACGACTCCGGCGACACGGTGAGGCGGGCATGGCGCAGGGCCGGGAAGGCCACGGCGACCACGAGGGTGGCGGCCACGCAGAACAGGCCGCCCATGACCACGGCGGCACGGGCGGAAACAGGAACGAGGTCGCCCGCTAGGACGAGCTCGGCGCCGGTCCGTACTTCGACGAGGTCGGGGAGGGCTGCGTCGCGTGCATGGCCTCCAGGTCCTGGATGGTGCCGCCGACCTTCTTGCGCAGCGGTCCGAGCATCTTCGGCTTCGCGCTGATGGCCCAGCGCGGGCCGACTAGGTACTTGCCCCCGTAGATGGCGGCGCTGTCCAGCCAGGTCAGCTTGTACTTCTCCTCGGGAAAGGTCGTGATGAGGTAGTCGCCCTCGGGGGTGTGGCAGACCCCTTCGCGGAGTTCGTCCGCGTCGGTTCGGATCTTGACCTTGCAACCGGTGAGGTTGGCGATCACCTCGACCTTCGCCGGCGCCACGACCGCGGCCATGGCGGCGGTCGACGGCTTGCTGTTCCCCGCTGCCTTGTCGTCGCTCCCGCCACTGCAGGCCGTGACCAGAGGAAGCAGGGCGAGGCTGCCGATCAGGGCGGCGCGGCGCACCCCGCAGGCGGTGAAAGTGCGGCCGGTCCGTCCTCGCTGTGGCTGCTGTGACACGTACCTCTCCGAATCCGGGCTGTTCCCGTCCGCACGAGCGGCCAGGCGTACGACAAGGGGTACGGGTGAACGCGGGCGGCCGTTCACCCGTACACGATCGAAGGTTGCGTTCCGAGCGGCGAGATCACCGAAGGAGCGGGCGGAGCGCGGGAACGCCTGCCGCCCGAGTGGGCCGACGAGACTCTCGCCCCGTCGGCCCACCGCTACCTGACGAGGCGTCAGTTCTTGCCGAGCATCTTGTTCATCTGCTTGATCTCGGCGGTCTGGGCCGTCACTACGGCGTCCGCGAGCTTCGTGGCGGGACCGTACTTGCCGTCGGCCTTCTCGGTCTCGGCCATCTCGACGGCACCCTCGTGGTGTTCGACCATCATCGTGAGGAACATGGTGTCGAACTCGGCGCCGGACCCCTTCTCCAGCTTGTCCATGTCCTTGCCGCTCATCATGCCGGGCATGGCGGACGACATGTCGTGGTCCATGGCTCCGGACATCTTCCCGGGAACGTCCTCGCCCCACGAGGTGAGCCAGCCGGACATGGTCTTGATCTCCGGGTCCTGTGCACCCTTGACCTTCGTGGCCAGGTCCTTGACCTCCTGCGAGGAGGCGCGGTCGGTGGCCAGTTCGGCCATGTCGACGGCCTGGCGGTGGTGCTGGATCATCTCCTTGGAGAAGTCGACGTCCGCGTCGTTGTGGTCGCCGGCCTTGGCCGAGGCGGTCGCGGTGGGGGTGGAGCCGGACTCCATGGACCCCATGTCGTGTCCTTCGCTGCCGCTGTCACTGCCACAGGCGGCGAGGACGAGTGCGGCGGCTCCCGCGGTGACGGAGAGGGCGGTACGGCGTACGAGTGCGCGTTGCGCGGTCATGGTGGAACTCCTGGGACGGTACGGATGAAGGGCGTGCCGGAGCGCGGCGCCGTGCCGTTCGGCGTGCGACGCCTCGCGGGCCGCTCTAGATCCGCAGGAGTTGGAGTTCGGAGAGCGATGGTGGCGCCCGGCCGCCGTCGGGGCCGCTGCCGGTCGAAGCGGTGCCGGCCCGTGGCACTCCGGCGCAGGCCGCCACGTCGGGCAGCAGCACCGGCACCATGGCGGGCGAACCGGCGACCGACGCGGACGCGCACGTCGGATCCGCGTGCTGGGCGTGGCCCGTGCAGCCGCCCTCGCCGTGATCGCACTCGTCCGGCATCGACGCCACCACGCTCATGGGCGCGGCCACCGGCATCGGATCATGACCGGAGCCGACACCGCCCGCGGGAACCGGCCCGAGGCCGTGCATGCCGACCAGGCCGAGGAGCAGCGCGCTCACGAGCAGCCCCACGAACCGCGACGTCGATCGCGGTCGAGCAAGCCGTCCGAGGCGGTTCACCGCCTCGTCGCAGGCACTGGCCATGGGTCCCTTGCGTCTCAGGTGCCACCGGAGTGGATACGAGGGGATGATACCTACCCGGGGTATCACGTCCTACCGGGGGGTCCCCGATGTCCGACCGACTCGCCGGGCGGGCACCCTCCCCCCGCTCCGGAAACCTGCCACTCCCGTCGTCCCGGACGAGGAGGTCTCCGCCCTGCGCAAGGCGCTGCGGCCGACAGGGCGACAGGGCGACAGGGCGACAGGGCGGACCGTGAACGCTACTCCCGTCCTGGTCGCCCGCACGGCAGTTGTCGGCATCGCGGCCGGCCACTCCTGAACACCCGGGCCTCTGCCGCCCGGTCGGCCCGGGCGGCAGAGGCAGCTGAGGCAGCTGAGGCGTTCGGTCCGATCCAGGCGTCACTTGATGTGGCGGGCGACGCGTGTGGTGGCGTGGAGCAAGTACTCCAGAGGGCCGCGGCGGAACCGTCGTGTCCAGGCGGTGGCCAGCAGCATGGCGGTCGCGATGAAGGCGAGGAGCGCGATCAGGGCAGGGCCGGTCTCCTCCTCCATGCCGACCACGTGAATGGCGAGGATGTGCAGCACATAGGCGGTCAGCGAGATCATGCCGACCGCGGCGACGGGCGTGGCCAGGCGCGTGACTCGGGGCATCCGGGCCGTGACGGCGACGCAGGCGGTCACCACGAGGAGCGCGGCGCCCGTGTTGCCGAGGATGGAGAAGGTCGTCTGGCTGTGCGGCGCGGCCACCAACAGCCAGGTGGCCGGGGTGCCGTCCGTGAGGTAGCCGACGGTGTCGGACCACCAGGCCGAGGCAGCCGAGTCTCCGTCCGTGGCCGCGGCGATGGTGGCCTGTGCGTCCGGGACGAGGCGCAGGGCGAGCCAGGAGCCGCCGTAGCCGAGGACGGCCAACCCGCCGCCGGTCAGGGCGAGACGGGTACGGACCTTGGCCGGGCCGAGGTCGAGCCGGGCCACCACCATGCCGACGATCATGAACGGCATCCAGGTGAGCACCGGGTACTCGCCGGTGAACAGCAGCTCGATCAGACCGTCCGTGTCGCTGATCCGCGCCAGCGGGTCCCGGCCGATGACGGTGTCGGCCCAGCTGCCGTTGTCGATCGACTGGCGGATGACGTACAGGACTTGGGGCATGACCAGCGCGCTCGCGACGCCGATTGCCGCGAGCGTCCGGACCCGCAGCCGGTACAGCGGGAGCACGGCGAGGAAGATCAGCCCGTAGAAGGCCAGGATCACGTCGACGTCGGTGTCCAGTGCGGTCAGGGCGAAGCCCAGCACGACCAGGACCACGGAGCGGATGAGGATCCTGCCCACGGCCTGCCGTCCGGCCCGACCGGTCCGGGGGTGCGGGCGGCCGGTGATGAGGACGAGCGAGAAACCGGCGAGCAGGGCGAAGAGCGCGGAGGAACGCCCGCGCGCCAGCTCCAGCACGAAGCCCAGCGGCCCGCCCTCCGACGGGTCCGGGCCGACATGGGCCGCGTACATGCCGAAGACCGCGAGTCCGCGGGCCAGGTCGATGCCTATCAGCCGCCCTGCCGACGGCGCGGGAGCGGTGGTGGGAGTGCTGCCTTGTTCCGAGGCGGGCGCCGGGGACAGAGCCGTTGAGACCGATGGCGCGTCGTGTGTCATGTGCTTCAGGATCGGGCGGGTGCGGGTTCCAACCCATCCGGCAGGTGGCCGGAGTTGCCCCGCCGACCGGCCGGAGCCGCCCCCGTCGCCCGGCGAGCGCCGAGGCGAAGGAACCGGAGGAGGCTGCCGGGCGTCGTAGGAGTCCAGCGGCGGCCCCGGGGCGAGGGAGCGCAGGTGATCCGGGTACTTGTGGTCGACGACGAGGCTCTGATCCGTACGGGTTTCCGGCACATCCTCGACTCCGCGGACGGGATCGAGGTCGTGGCGGCGGTCCCCGGCGGCCAAGCCGTCCATTCGGCGCGGGAGTTGCGTCCCGACGTCGTGCTGCTCGACATCCGGATGCCGGACGTGGACGGGCTCACTGTCCTGGCCGAGCTGCGCCGGCTGCCGCAGCCGCCCACGGTGGCCATGCTCACCACGTTCGACATGGACGAGTACGTGGCGACGGCACTGCGCTCGGGGGCGGCCGGGTTCCTGCTCAAAGACACCGACCCCGTGCAACTGCCGCTGCTGGTACGCAGTTTGGCCGACGGCGGCGTCGTTCTGTCGTCCCGGGTCACCCGGACCGTGGTCGACGGGTACCTGGACAACGGGCCCCACGAGTCGGCCGCCCGCTGCGTGGCCCGGCTGACCGAACGCGAGCGCGCCGTTCTCGTCCTCATCGCCGAGGGACTGTCCAACACCGGTATCGGGGCGCGGATGCATCTGAGCATCGGCACGGTCAAGGACCATGTGAGCGCCGTCCTGGCCAAGTTGGAGGTGGGCAGCCGTGTCCAGGCGGCCCTGCTCGCCGAACGCGCGGGTCTGCTCAGGCCACCGCGGGACCCGGAGGACGGATGAAGCTCCTCGCGCAACCCGCAAGGCTCTCGGGACTCGCCGAACTCTCAGGAACGGAAGCGCGGATGAGGCACCGCCGCGTGCCCGCCCCGGTCATGGACGCCATGCTCGTCGCGGTCTGCCTGCTGGACGTCTGGATCCACTACGACAGCGAAGAACCGCTGCGCATGGCCTGCGCGCTGCTCGCCGCCTTCTCCCTCGTGCTCCGTCGCCGTCTGCCGCTGCCGACCTTCCTGCTCGCCCTGCCGGCCACCCTGGTCAGCGACGCGGTACTCGCCACGCTGATCGCGCTGTACACCCTCGCCTCCCTCAGCCGTCGTCGCGTGCTGCTGGCCCTCTGCGCGCTGGTGTGCGCGGCCTGCGATCTCACCTGGTGGTCGTGGCCGTCACCCGAGTTCTCCGACCTGTCGGACTCCTCCGACCTGGTCATCGTCACGTACAGCCTGGCGACGGCGGCCGCTCCCGTCTTCCTCGGCCAGCTCGTCCAGACCGGCCGTGAACTGTCCCTGCGGCTGTCCGAGATATCCGAGGCACGGGAGCACGAACGCCGGCTGCTGGCCCAGAGTGTGTTGGCGAAGGAACGCGCGCAGCTCGCCCGGGAGATGCACGACGTGGTCTCCCATCAGGTCAGCCTGATCGCGGTACGGGCCGGAGCGCTCCAGGTGGGCACCCGGGACCCGGAAGCGAAGGAGGCGGCGGCCACGATCCGCCGGCTCAGCGTGCAGACACTGGACGAGCTGCGGCACATGGTCGGCGTATTGCGCGCCTCCGGAAGCCGTCCCACGGAACTGACTCCGCAGCCGTCCCTGGCGGACCTCCAGCGGCTGGTGGACACCAGCGGCATCGAGGCCGCGCTGCGCACGGACCTGCCGGACGACCTGCCCGCGACCGTCCAGCGCGCCGTCTACCGCACGGTCCAGGAAGCGCTGACCAACGTACGCAAGCACGCTCCCGGGGCCACCGCCGCCATCGACGTCCATCACGCGGACGACACGGTCCACGCCATCGTCACCAACGCCTCCGCCACCCGTCCCGCGCTTCCCCTGCCCGGCGCGCACCACGGCCTCGTCGGTCTGCGCCAGCGGGCGGAACTCCTCGGTGGCACCGTCACGTCGGGTCCCACCGCGGACGGCGGCTACGAACTCCGGTTGCGCCTCCCGGTCCAGGACACGCCATGACGCCAGGGGCCGCGATCGCTCCGAGCCACCGGCAGGTCGCCATCCGCGGCCGTCTTCAGGCGGCCATCATCAGAAGCATCGTCGCCATCGGCCCGCCCATCCCGACACGACCGGCCAGCCGCGCGTTCGGCACGGTGAGCAGCGAGGCATGGCGTCGGGCGTGACGGTGGCGGGTCCGCGTGCCGTCGGCCACCGCCGGCAGCGACCCGTCCCCGCCGCGCAGACGGGCACGCACGGCCAGAGCCATGAAGATCACGAAGTACGCGGCCAACGCCCAGAAGGCCACACGCCAGGCGAGCGCGCCTCCCGCGGAGCCGGCCACCTCGGCCAGACCGCCGTGACCATGGGCGCCCACGCTCTCCATACCGGCCATGCCCGCCATCCCCCCGTGCCCGGAGGAACCGGCCAGCGCGAGAGCGGGTGAGGACGTCGTGCCGGACATGGCCAGCGTCATGAGCACCATGGCGGCACTGCCGATCACGACGTGGCCGCCATGACGCAGATACCGCAGACCGCCCCGGGCCGCATGCCGTACGGACAGTGCCACGCCTCCGAGACAGAAGGCGCCGAACACCGCGGCCCACCAGGTGCTGTGCGCGCCGTAGGCACCCGCTGTCGGCGGCGCGGCCATCACGGCCATGCCCCCGCCCATCACAGCCTCGGCCGCCGCTTCGAACCGGGCCCAGCCTCTGACGAGAGCCATACGAAGCAGGTTGCCGCCGGCCACGCCGACGCCCAACACCACCAACGTCCAGCCCAGAAGCGGTCCCGTCATGACGCCACCCTTCAGGGGAGCCGGGCCCGTTCTCCGGCTCACCGATCGCCGACCCTTACTTGCTCCCTTACGTACGTGGCGTTCGACGGTCCAACTCAGAACGGACGGTCCCCTTCAGTGCCCGTGCCCGTCCGAAGTCCCTTCGGTGGTCCCTTCGGCGGTCTCTTCGGCGGCCTCGCTGTGCTCGCCGTTGCCGCCCGTCGCCCGGCCCGCGTGAACCGTGAACGCGGCGGTCCTGACCACGCCTTGGTGCTTGAAGTCGAGGAAGAGGCGGTACGCGCCCGGGCTCGGCGCGGTGGCCGTGAACGAGATGCCGGGGCCGGACCTGGTCTTTCCGTCGCCGGGTTCGCCGTTGGGGTGGACATGGAGGTACGCGAGGTCACCGGAGCGCAGGGCGACCAGGTGGCCGTAGGCGCCGAGATAGGGCTGGAGGTCGGTGACGGGCTTTCCGCCGCGGGACACGTTCAGCTCCAGCTCGCCGGCCGCGCCCGGTCGCAGGCCGCCCGCCAGCTTGACCTCGTATCCGTCCACCTTCGCCGTCGCGCTCGCCGCCGGCAGCCCCTTCGGCTCGTACGGGCCCGAGGCCGCGAGGTCGGCGCCGAGGGTGAGGTTCTCGGCCCCCTTCCTCGCCGGGGTGAAATCGGCGAAGACCCGGTAGCCGCCCGCCCGGGGCACCTCGACGGGGATGCTCCAGGTGCCGTCGGCGGCGCGGGTGGGGTGCAGGTGGCGATAGGTGACCAGATCGCGCGAGGCCACGATGAGGTGGAGTTCCTTCTCGTGCTCGCGCTTGTACGTGGTCACCGCGCGACCCTTCTCGTCCCGGATGGAGAAGCGCAGGTCGGCGCGCTGCCGGGCTTCGATCCGGGAGGTCTTCAGGTCGAGGGTGTAGCCGTTCTCGGAGATCTGCAGCCCGCCGGCCGGGAGTGACTGGCCCTCCGTTGCCGACTCGCCCTCCGCGTGACCCCCGCCTCCTCCCGGCTCCGGTGACGGTTCGGCGTGGGTGTCGTGGCTCGCGGGCTCGCGCTCCGCGACGACGGGGTCGATGCCCTGACCCACGCCGTAGGCGGTGCCGAAGGTCGCGGCGAGTGCGGCGGCGAACGCGGTGATCTTCACTCCGGTATGCATGGCCATCTCCTGAGGGATGGGGGCCGATGACTGGGAGACGAGGCCCTCCATGCACTTCAACATACCCCTAGGGGGTATAAAGTCAAGGCGGCCGCACGGCTTGCGTCAGATACCCTACAGGGGTATACAGGATTTCGACACGGATACCCCCACCCCGTATCTGCGACCCATCGACTGTACTCACCAGGAGGAACCCATGTCCTCGTCCTGCTGCTCCACCGACGGCTCCTGCTCGACCGCCACCACCGACCGCGCCATGGCCACCGAGGGCGTCACCGTCACCACGACCTACGCCGTCTCCGGCATGACGTGCGGCCACTGCAAGGCCACGCTCACCCAGGTCATCGGTGAGCTGGACGGCGTGACCGGGGTCGACGTCGACCTCGACACCGGCCGGGTCACCGTCGTCGGCGCCTCTGAGCCGGACGACACGCTGATCGCCGAGGTCGTCGACGACGCCGGCTACGAGCTGACCGGGCGGGTCTGACCCCGGGCACTCCCCCGCACCGGCCGGGGCCCGCGCATTGCCGGGCCCCGGCCACCCACCCCGTACGAGGAGCAGCCATGACCACCACGACGACCGGCACCGAGGTAGAGCTCGCCATCGGCGGCATGACCTGTGCCTCGTGCGCGGCGCGTATCGAGAAGAAGCTCAACCGCATGGACGGGGTCACCGCCACCGTCAACTACGCCACCGAGAAGGCCAAGGTCGCCTACGACGGTGACGTATCCGTCCAGGACCTGATAGCCACCGTCGAGAAGACCGGGTACACCGCGCACGAACCGGCGCCCCTACGCACCCAGCCCGAGGACGACGACGCAGCGGCGGGTGCGGACGCCGAACTGCGGCCGCTGCGCGAGCGGTTGATCACCGCGGTGGTGCTGGCCGCTCCCGTCGTCGCGATGGCCATGGTCCCGGCCCTGCAGTTCGAGTACTGGCAGTGGCTGTCCCTGACGCTGGCGGCGCCGGTCGTGACGTACGCCGCCTGGCCGTTCCACAAGGCCGCGTTCACCAACGCGCGGCACGGCGCGGCCACCATGGACACGCTGATCTCGGTGGGCACCTCGGCCGCGTTCCTGTGGTCGCTGTGGGCCCTGTTCCTCGGCACCGCGGGCACGCCCGGCATGACGCATCCCTTCGAGCTGACGATCGCCCGGGGCGACGGCGCCGGGAACATCTACCTGGAGGCTGCCGCAGGCGTGACCGCCTTCATCCTGGCCGGCCGGTACTTCGAGGCCCGCTCCAAGCGGAAGGCGGGCGCGGCGCTCAAGGCCCTCCTTGAGCTGGGCGCGAAGGACGTCGCCCTGCTGCGCCCCGACGGCCGCGAACAGACCGTCCCGACCGCCGAGTTGAAGGTCGGTGACCGCTTCCTCGTGCGCCCGGGCGAGAAGATCGCCACGGACGGGACGGTCGTCGAGGGCTCCTCCGCGGTGGACGCCTCGATGCTCACCGGTGAGTCCGTGCCGGTGGAGGTCTCCACGGGCGACCCGGTCACCGGCGCCACAATCAACTCCGGGGGCCGACTGGTCGTCGAGGCCACACGGGTCGGCGCCGACACCCAACTCGCCCGGATGGCCCGGCTGGTGGAGGACGCGCAGAACGGCAAGGCCGCCGCGCAGCGCCTCGCGGACCGCATCTCCGCCGTGTTCGTGCCGGTCGTGATCGCGCTCGCGCTGGGCACCCTCGGTTTCTGGCTGGGCAACGGGTCCGGGCTGACGGCGGCCTTCACCGCGGCCGTCGCCGTACTGATCATCGCCTGCCCGTGCGCCCTCGGTCTGGCCACCCCGACCGCGCTCATGGTCGGCACCGGCCGCGGCGCCCAACTCGGCATCCTGATCAATGGCCCGGAGGTCCTGGAGTCCACCCGTCAGGTCGACACCATCGTGCTCGACAAGACCGGCACCGTCACCACCGGCCGTATGACCCTGCTGGCCGTGCACACCGCCGACACCACCGACGAGGCCGAAGTCCTGCGCCTGGCAGGCGCGTTGGAGCATTCCTCCGAGCACCCGATCGCCCGCGCCGTCGCCGAGGGGGCACTTGAGCAGTTGGGTTCGCTGCCCACCCCCGAGGACTTCGCGAACGTACCCGGTCTCGGTGTCCAGGGCATCGTCGACGGTCACGCGGTCCTCGTGGGCCGTGAGCGGCTGCTCGCGGACTGGGCCATGGAACTGCCCGAGGGCCTGACGCGCGCCAAGGCCGAGGCCGAGGCGGCCGGCCGCACCGCCATCGCGGTCGCCTGGGACGGCGAGGCACGGGCCGTCCTCGAAATCGCCGACGCGGTGAAGGAGACCAGCGCGGAGGCGATCACGCGGCTGCGCGCACTCGGCCTGACACCGATCCTGCTGACCGGCGACAACCGGGCCGTTGCCGAGTCGGTCGCCCGTGAGGTCGGCATCGCGCCCGAGGACGTCATCGCCGAGGTGCTGCCGCAGGACAAGGTCGACGTCGTCAAGCGGCTTCAGGACGAGGGCCGTTCGGTCGCGATGGTCGGCGACGGCGTCAATGACGCGGCCGCCCTCGCCCAGGCCGACCTGGGCCTGGCCATGGGCACCGGCACGGACGCCGCGATCGAGGCCGGCGACCTGACACTCGTACGAGGCGATCTGCGCGCCGCGGCCGACGCCATCCGCCTCGCCCGTCGCACCCTCGGCACCATCCGGTCCAACCTCTTCTGGGCCTTCGCCTACAACGTGGCCGCCCTGCCGCTCGCCGCAGCCGGCCTGCTCAACCCGATGATCGCCGGAGCGGCCATGGCCTTCTCCTCGGTGTTCGTCGTCGGCAACTCCCTGCGCCTGCGCTCGTTCCGCGCGGCGAACTGACCGGAGGCAGGTGCCGTGCGCTCCTGACCCCCTGGCTGCTGCCATGCCGCCAGGGGGTCAGGGGCTCGCCGGCAGGGGGCTGAGCCTGCGGCAACCGGGCAGCGACCGCATCGCACCTTCGGAGCGCGGCCAGGCCGACGACCCGTGCCGCTCCGTTTCGGGCGGCGGGCGGTCGTCGGCCTGGCAGTTGCGGTTCGGGCGGCCGTCGACCCGGCAGTTGCGGCGGCGAGCCGGTACCGCCGTCAGGGCTTGGTCGGCTTCACCTTCTTGTCGACGCCGTTCACCCGCACGGTGACGTTCCCCCGGCCGCGCGCCCGGTCGGCCACGATTCTGTAGGACGTGACCTTCCCGTTCCGCCACTCGCAGTCGATCTCGTAGCCGCCGCGGGCGCGGAGCCCGGTGAAGGACCCCTTGGCCTTCCAGCCGTCCGGCAGAGCGGGCAGCAGGTGGATGACGCCGTCGTGGCTCTGCAGAAGCATCTCCGCCACGGCGCCCGTCATACCGAAGTTGCCGTCCATCTGGAAGGGCGGGTGGTTGCCGAACAGGTTGGGCAGCGTGTTGTAGGCCAGCAGCCCGCGCAGCATGATCTGGGCGCGCTGCCCGTCACCGAGGCGGGCGAAGAGGGCCGACCGCCAGGGCCAGGTCCACGAGCGGCGGCTGTCGTCCGGCACCGTCGCGGCGGTGAACGGGACGCCTTCCTTCTCGCCGCACCGCGCCTTGAGCGAGACGAGGGCGGCGGCTGCGAACTCGGTTGTCTCCGGGGTGATCTGGCGGCCAGGGTAGACCGCGAAGAGGTGCGAGGTGTGGCGGTGGTAGTCGGTGGGGCTGTCCAGATCCTCCTGCCACTCCTGCAGTTGACCCCACTTGCCGATCTTGTTCGGGGCGAGGCGTGCCTGCATGTCCGCGACCTTGGCCCGGTAGGCGGGGTCCGCCTTGAGGACCGCCTCGCAGTCGAGGTAGTTCTGGAACAGGTCCCAGATGATCTGCTGGTCGTACATGACGCCGTCCTCGCGCGGCCCGTGCTCGGGCGACCAGCCGTTCGGGGAGACCAGGAGTCCGTCCGCGCGCTCCTTGAGCTGGTCCTCCCAGAACTCGCAGATCTCCTTGATCATCGGGTAGGCGGTGGTCCGGAGATAGCCCAGGTCCTGGGTGAACGCCCAGTGCTCGTACAGGTGTTGGGCGTACCAGGCACTCGCGACGGTGTTCCACTCCCACGAGTTGCCGCCGAAGATGCTCTGGCTGGTGCGGGCGGTCCAGCCGCGGGTGTCCTTGCCGAAGGCATTGCGGGTCGCCACGCGACTGGGCACCGCCACCTGCTCGATGAACCGGACGAGCGCCTCATGGCTCTCCGGCAGGTTCGTCGTCTCGGCCCCCCAGTAGTTCATCTGGATGTTGATGTTGGTGTGGTAGTCGGAGGCCCACGCCGGCTGGTTGCTGTCGTTCCAGAGGCCCTGGAGGTTGGCGGGCAGGCCGTTCGGGCGGGAGGAACTGATCAGCAGGTAGCGGCCGTAGTCGAACATGGCCTGTTCGAGTGTCGGGTCCTCACCGCCCGCCGCGTAACGCGCGAGCCGGGCGTCGGTCGGCAGAGCGGCGACGGCGTTGTCGGTGGTGCCCCAGGCGACCGAGACGCGGTTCATGAGGGCTCGTATCCCGGCGGTGTGCTCGTCGCGGAGTTTCTTGTAGGACTTGGCGACGGCCTTGTCGAGCGTCCTGGCGACGAGCGGTGCCGGATCGGCCCCGCGCCACCCGGCGGCGGCGTCGAGCTTGTAGTCGGTACGGGCGTCGAGGAACAGGGTCAGGGTCGTACAGCCGCTGAACCGGAGCACCGACCCGTCGGCGCGGAGGTCGCCGTCGGTGTGCACGGCCCGGACGGTGCACGTGTGCTTGAGTCCGTTGCCCATGACACCGCTGAAGGCGATCCGCCCGGCGCCGGCGTCGACGGTGGTCGGGGCCTCGTCCTGTCCGGACTTCAGCGAGATCGCTCCGGAGAGCGCCCGGGCGCCGTCCGACGTGTACCGGAAGACCATGACGTCCGCGGACCGGCTGGCGAAGGCCTCGCGCAGGACGCGGCGCCCCGGGGCACCGAAACGGGTGGTGTGGACGCCCTTCACGAAGTCGAGGCTGCGCTGGTAGTCGACGACCGACCGTTGTGTACGCGTGTCGAAGCCCGCGCCTTCCAGCGCGATCTCCGCGATCTGGAGGCCGTTGGAGGACGCGCCGGGGGTCAGGGTGAGCCGGTAGGCGCGGTAGGCCGTCGTGTTGCTGATCCGGAAGGTACGGGTCTTGCCGCGGTCGGCGAACGGCGCTCCGGGGCTCTGCGTGTCGAGGGTCGTCCAGTCACGCCCGTCCCGCGACGCCTCCAGTACCCATCTCCGGGGGTCGTCCCGCGGACGGTCCGGGGCCGCGGTGAGCGCGTACGAGGTGACGGCGACCGCACGGGGCAGGTCGGCCTGCCATACGACTGTCTGCGCGTCGGCGTCGGCGTCGACCCGCCAGACCGTGGCCGGATCACCGTCCACCGATCTGGAGATGTCCGTGCCACGGGACTTGGCCCCGCCACCGGATCCCTTGGAGTGCCCGCTCGGTGACGACAGGTAGATCGAACCGCCCCCGCCGAGGTCGACGCCGGACAGGCCGATCTCGCTCAGCTGAAAGTGGCTGACGCCTGCCTTGGGGACGAAGTCGAACCGGTAGAAGCGGTAGGCCGCAGGGTCGTTGTCGGCGTCGGCACAGGTGAATTCCTTCGTCTGGAAACGGCTCTCGAAGGGCGCCTCCAGCGTGCGGCTGTCCAGCGTGCGCCAGGTGGTGCCGTCGGCGGAACCGGAGAACTTCCACTCCTGCGGGTCGCGCTGCGGCACGTCGTTGGCACTCGTCAGACGGTAGGACGCGACCTCGACGGGTTCGGGAAGCTCGACCAGCCACTGCACCTTCGAACCGGGCCCCTCGATGCACCACTTGGTGCTCGATTCACCGTCGTACGTCTTGTCGACACCCTCCGACGAGGAGCTGCTGTACGGTCCCCCCGGTGCCGTGACCTTCGGGCTCGCACGGGGCGCGAAGGTGACGACGACGTCACCGAAGTTCCGGTACGAGCCGAAGCCGGTCATCCCGGTGTCGAAGTCGCTGTCCGGCTTGCCGGCGAGAGCGTTGTCGTAGTTGTTGACCCCGCCCCACAGGCTCTGTTCGTTGAACTGGATGCGCTCCTCGTAGGGGTCGGCGAAGAGCATGGCGCCGAGTCGGCCGTTGCCGATCGGCAGGGCCTGCGACTGCCAGTCCAGAGCGGGTACGGAGTACTTCAGCGCCTTGCGCGACAGGGTCGGCCACTGGACGCCCGCCTGCGCGCCCGTCCCCGCGGCGACGGCCTGTCCCGCGGGGATTCCACCGGCCAGCTGAGTGATCAGGGGTGCAAGGGCGAAGGCACCGCCGAACTTGAGGATGCTTCGTCGCTGCGGTTGGGATTCATTGATCACGGTGTCTCCGGCCCATTCATCGGCTCTATCGCAGAGGAGGTCGCAGCCACATCGACACCTGTCGAGGGCGCGATCATCGTCGCCGGGGAATAGATCGGATGTCTAGAGGTGTGCGGCAGTTGACAACGCAGGATGGGGCGAAACCGCCCTGGGCTGGCCATTCGCCTGCCCAGGGCCGGCAACCCGTCAGTAGACGGACAGGCCGTAGGCGCTCAGCACTTCCTGGATCGGCTGGTAGAAGGTGGTCCCTCCCGAGGTGCAGTTGCCCGAGCCGCCGGAGAGGATGCCGACGACCTTGTCGCCTGCGTAGAGCGGGCCGCCGCTGTCCCCCGGTTCGGCGCAGATGTTGGTCTGGATCAAGCCGTGGACGACGTCTCCGCTCCCGTAGTTGACGGTCGCGTTGAGCGCGGTGACCCTGCCGCAGCGGACACCGGTGGTCGATCCCCGACGGCAGACGCTCTGGCCGACGTAGGCGGTCGCGGTCCCGGTGACATCGACCGTTCCGATGGTGCCGGGGTGCGGCACGGACGGGTTGGAGTACCGGACGACGCCGAAGTCGTTGCCGGGGAAGCTCGTGCCCGTGGTGGGGCCGACCATCGTGGTCAGGCCGGAACTCGTGTACCAGGTGGGCAGGCCGTCGGTGCAGTGGCCCGCCGTGACGAAGTAGTAGCTGGAACCGCTCTGCACGTTGACCCCCGCCGAACAGCGCCGGCTGGAGGCGTAGACGGCGTCACCGCCCGACAGGAGAGGACGCAGCCGGCCGTCGAGCCGTTCGACGGTCGCGGCACCGGCGAAACGGCCGGCGGCCCGACGGACATCGGCCAGGTCCGCGGTCCCGACCGTGGAGTCTGCGAGAACCCGCAGCCTCCCGGTCCGCTCGTCCAGGGCCCAGCTCGTCCCGGCGATCCCCAGCGAATCGACCGCCGAGGCCGCGCCGGACACCGAGGCCGCGGTTGGTGCGGCGGCGGCCGTGGGTGCCGCGGTCGCATTGGTGCCGGACACAGCCAGGGCGGCCACGACGAGCAGGCTCAGCACCGAGGCGGCGAGCCGGGAACGTCCGATGGTGGTACCGCGTGCTCTCATCACCCGAATCTCCCCCGAAGACGGTCGGTCAGGTTCAAGCGCGCCACCGACGAGACTCGATGGAGGCCGGACAACGCCTCATTGTCCCCGGCCGCACCCGGCGAGGGTAGGCCGTCTCCGGCCGTTGGAGCCCGCAACCGACCGGCCTGGTGGGCGGTTTCGCCCCAAGAGCCTCGATCTCCCACGCCCGTTCCCGGGTCTGTGGCACCCGTCGGCACCACAGACCCGGAGGCGTGGATCAGAAGGTCAGCTTCCAGCTGTCGATGTAGCCCGTGTCGAACGAGTAGTCGTCCTGGACGCGGAGCTTCCATGTGCCGTCGGCCGGTTCGGCGGAGGCGTCGACGGTGTACGTCGTGTGTACGTCGTCGCTGTCGTCGTCGGAGGCGTCCTTCAGCCGGTAGGTGGTGCCGCCGGGGCCGACCAGGTCGATCACCAGGTCGCCGCGGTAGGTGTGGACGATGTCCACCGAGACCTGGAGGGTGCTCGGGGCGTTGCCGGTGCGGCCGGTCACGATGAGCGGGGAATCGACCGGGTCACCCGCGTCGGGGATCCGCACATTGCCCGGGTTGACGAAGAAGTCGCCACCCGAGGCGATGACACTCCAGGCGAAGCCCGCCTCGGCTCCGGATCCGTCCGCGGCGCTCACCGTCACGGTCGGGGTGAACTCCCCCGTCTCGGCCGGGATCCCGGAGATCACACCGGTCTCGCCGTCGATGGCCAGGCCGTCGGGCAGGCCGGTGGCCCCGTAGGTGAGGCTGCCCGAACGGCTGGTGTCCGCCGTGACCTTCAGCGTGGCGGGCTGGCCGATCGCGGATTCCTGGCCGGAGGGCGCCGTCAGCGCGACGTGGTTGACGAAGCGCGGGCCGACGTTCACCGCTGCCCAGGTGTTGCCGACGGCCTCGTACGCCTCGCTGGACCGGCCGAACAGGTCGGCGGCGGCCTGGAGGGTCGCGACGCGGGCGCCGGCGAAGTCGGTGGTGGACGTCATGTACATGGTCAGCGCCCGGTACCAGACGTTCGTGGCGTTGTGCAGGCCGAGGCCGGGGACCGGCTCGCCGTCGTGGGTCGGGCTGTTGTAGCCGACGCCGTTGACGGTCTTCGCTCCGCTCCCCTCGGCGAGCAGGTAGAAGAAGTGGTTCGCCACGCCGGAGGAGAAGTGCGGGTCGAGCCCTTCGGTCTCGGTGGACCAGTAGTCCTGGGACAGGCCGTCCTTGGAGGGCTTGTCCATGTAACGCAGCGGGGTGCCGTCGCCGTTGATGTCGATCCGCTCGCCGACCTCGTAGTCGGGCACGTCGTTCGGGTTGTTCGTGAAGAACTCCACGGCGGCGGCCATGATGTCGCTGCTGCCCTCGTTCAGGCCGCCGGACTCGCCGTTGTTGTAGTAGAGGTTCGCCGTGGCGCTGGTGACACCGTGGGTCATCTCATGGGCTGCGACGTCGAGCGCGGTCAGCGGGTTCTCGTTGTCCTTGCCGTCTCCGTAGAGCATGCAGAAGCAGTCGTCGTCCCAGTAGGCGTTGACAACGTTGTTCCCGTAGTGGACCCGGGAGGACGCGCCGACACCGTCGTTGGCTATGCCGTTGCGGCCGAACTGGTCGTGATAGAAGTCCCAGGTCTTCTGAGCGCCGTACGCGGCGTCCGCGGCGGCGGTCTCGCGGTTGGCCGGGTCTCCGTCGCCCCAGATGTCGTCGGCGCCCGTGAAGAGCGTGCCGGTGCCACTCGTGGCGCCGCCCATGTCGTACGTCTTGTGGCCGCCTCGCTGTGTGTCGGTCAGTTCGAAGACGTCTCCGTCACGTGTGCTGCCGAGGTCGACCTCGCCGTTGAACTGGCCTTTGCCCACGCCGGGGTGGACGGTCTCGAACTCCCTCAGCTTCTTGCCGCTCTTCGCGTCGGTGACGACGTGCACCTTGCGCGGAGAGCCGTCGTCCTCGACGCCGGTGACCACGGACTCCCAGGCGAGGGCGGGTGCGCCGTCGGCCGCCCAGACGACCAGTCGCGGTGTTCCGTCCGCCTGCACCTGCCCGGTGCCGTCGGCCTTGGCGGCGGCGAGCGCCGACTTCCTCGCCGTCGAGGCGGCGACCGTGGCGTCGGTCGTCGGTACGGACACCGGGGCGTCGGTCGCCCGGGTGACGGTCCGGCCGGTGGCGCGCTGATGGACCACCAAGTCACCGCCGAGGACGGGGAGTCCGGCGAAGGTGCGCTCGTAACGGGTGTGGACGGTGCCGTCGGCGTCCTTGATGACGTCCTTCGGCAGCAGCTTCTCCTTGGCGCCCAGTTTCAGGGAGCCGGCGGTGGCTTTGGCGGAGTTCGCCGCGGACTTCAGCAGTCCGGTGCGCTGTGCGGGGGTGAGCGGGACGGGAGCCGCGCCCGCTCTGGGGTCCGCGGCGATCCGGGCCTGGGCACCCGGGACTTGATTCGGCCGGGCGGGCGCTCCGGTCGCCGGCGCGGCCGCGCCGGCGATGAGGGCGGTCACGACGACCAGCGCGCCTCCCGTGACGCGCCGGGGACTACGAGACGGTCCGGGCCTGCGGGGACGTAAGGATCTCGGCACTCCTGCTCCTTCCGGCCGCTCGGCGGCGGCCGTGTGGGAAGACCGGATGGTGGTGTCGGCCATCCGGAGAGAACATGCGATGAGTGCCGCGCGGCGTGAAGATCTTCACACTGAAAGGCCGTCAGTGTCATGGCCTGAACAGACAGTTGTCCTGAATAAGGTCTTGCCGTTCACGCCAGAACGAGCTTGGGGCGAGGACGACATGCACCTTTACAAGACGCAAACAATTGCCCCACAGGTGACTCCTCAGCCACATCAGTCACAGGTGACGGAAATCGCCGCGTTCATGGATCGCGAGGTCAGTCGGAGGTGAGGTGGGGCCGGCCGGCCACGCGGTGGCCTGCCGCGGAGAGTGGAGGTGGATGACGTTCAGCGGCGCGAAGCGTGGGTCGGTCGTGCGGCGGTTGATCTCGGCGCGGCGGGCCGCGTGTTGGGCCCAGGACGACCACGCGGGGTGGTCGCCGCCGAACCAGGAGGACAGGGTCTCCACATTGCCGCCGAAGACCCGCTCGCGCAGCAGGGTCCGTCGCAGGGATCTGCGCAGTACGCGCGGCATGACGACGGCTCTGGGGTAGTCGAGCCAGACCACGGTGTCGGCGCCGGTCCACAGCAGGTCGCGGACCTCGGGGTGGCCGAAGGAGTCGAAGACCCAGGCGGGGGTGGCGGCGATCCTCGCGACCTGTTGGCGAAAGTCGGGGTCGACCGTCCAGCCGGGGCCGGTGAACATGAGCGAGTCCATCTCGTGGAACGGCAACTGGAGCCGCGCAGCGAGGGCTTGGGCCATGGTGGTCTTTCCGGCTCCGGTGATGCCGACTACGAGGATGCGTTGCACGCCCGGATGCTACGGACGTCGATCAGCCTTCCGCGAAGGCGTTCTTGCCGAGCCACCCCTCGGAGAACTCCGACGGCGAGGCTGCCGGAGGTGATCGTCTGCCGGGATCGGGGGCACCGCAGGGGAGCCTCGGGCCGTTCTTGACCTTGACGCAGCGGCAGGGTCTCTACTGAGAGCCATGCGGATCGGAGCGGTCACCGCGCTCGTCGGGGCGATCCCCCTGGAGAGGACACCGAGAGGGACGAGATGAACACGACCACCGAGAAGAACCTGTCCCTGTTGCGCACGGCCTACAAGACGCTGGAGCGCGGCGACCTGGACGCGTGTGTCGAGATGCTGACCGAGGACTTCATCGCCAACGTCCCCGGGCTGCCCGACCCGCTGCACGGCCCGCAGCTCTGGCGACTGGGTGCTCAGGCGATGTGGAACGGCTTCCCTGACCTGCGGATCGACGTCGAGGACATGTTCGGCGCTGACGACAAGGTGGCCGTACGGGTCCGCTTCCGCGGAACGCACCGAGGCACCTTCCAAGGAATCCCGGCGACGGACCGGCAGATCAGCTTCCGGAGCATCGAGCTCTACCGCGTCGAAGGCGACAAGATCGCCGAGGAGTGGGTCGCCCCCGACATGATCAGCCTCATGCAGCAGCTCTCGCCAACACCGGCCGACCACTTGACCGACCGCTGACGCCGGCTCTCCACGAACTTCGCGACGGAACCGACCCGTTGAGCTCTGTCCCGACCCAAGTGTGCGGTTGGCAGTGGGCCGGTGACCGAGGTGGGCGTCAAAGTGGCCGGGCCGGGCGGAAGTTGTGCTCAGTGGCGTACGGGGGTCCGCGCGGGCGACTCCTCCGTCGTGCCCGGCGCCTTGCCGCCCGGGTGGCGCAGGGCGCAGAGGTAGCCGATGGCGAGTGCGACGGCCATGCCGTAGAACACCCACTGGTTGGCCTCGGCGAAGTCCATACGGATCGAGGACATCGCGTCGCGCATGGCGGTCGCGGCCGGGCCGTCGCCGGTGGGGGTGCGGGCGTCCGCCTGGCCCGTGATCGACTGCGTCACGTCCCCGGCCACGGAGTCGACCTGGTCCGCCGGTACGCCGCGGGCCCGGAGGGTGCTCTCCACGTTGTCCGTCATGGTGTGCGTCAGCATGGTGCCGAAGACGGCAAGTCCGATGCTGGCCGCGTAGTTGCGGACGGTCTGGGTGATGCCGGTGACTTCGCCGTAGGAGGCGTCGATCGACCGGTTGACGGCATCCGTCGAGGCGGGGGCGAGGATGAACCCGATGCCCGCGCCGGCGAGTGCGACGTACGGCCACTGGTCGTGCATGGACAGGTCGGTCAGTTTGCCGGCCCAGAGCGCGAACCCGACGGCGCCCACCACACAGCCGATCTTCAACGCGGGGCGTGCGCCCCGCTTGTCGAGGATGCGGCCGCCCCACTGGGAGGCGATGGCGAACCCCACGAAGAAGTACAGCAGGTACAGGGCGGCCTGGTTGGCCGAGGCGCTGAGGGAGACCTGGGCGTAGACCGAGGCGAAGAAGAACACGGGGACGAACGCCAGCATGGCGAAGAAGAGCACCAGCGAGTCCACCGTGAAGGCGCGGTCGCGGAAGACCGACAGGTTGATCAAGGGGTGGCGGGTGCGCAGTTCGTAGCGGCAGAAGACGTACAGCACCGCGAGGCCACCGACGATGCAGGCCCACGTCGCCGCGCTGTCCCAGCCCCAGGCCGCCGCCTGCTGGAACCCGAGCACACTTGTGCCCATGCCGACGGCGATCAGCACAGCGCCCTTGACGTCCAGCGGTTCGTCGCGTCGCCGGTCTGAGATGTGGGCGAGTGCGGTGAGGATCAGCGCCACGACGGCGACGGGGACGTTGACCCAGAAGATCGCCCGCCAGGTCCAGGTGGTCAGCCAGCCGCCGAGTAGCGGTCCCACGGCGGTGAGGGCACCGGTGAGGCCGAAGAACAGGGCCAGGGCGCGTCCCCGCCGCTCGATGGGGAACACCGCCACGACGACCGCGAGAGCGGCGGGGAAGAGCAGCGCCGCCCCAAGGCCCTGGGTCGCGCGGAAGGCGACGAGCCACGTCAGTGCGTAGTCCCCGTCGGGTACGCAGCCGCACATCGCGGAGGACACGACGAAGATCAGGGTGCCTGCCACGACGACTCGACGTGGTCCCCACAGGTCGGCGAGGCGTCCGCCGACGGCGAAGAACGCGGCCAGGGACAGCAAATAGGCGTTGACCACCCACTGCATGCCCGAGGCGGACAGGCCGAGTTCGGAGACGATGTCGGGCGCCGCGATCGACACGATCGTCTGGTCGATGAACGTCATCGCCACCGCGAACATCATCGCCGCGAGCGCCAGCGGCTGGGAGGCCGCGCGTCCGGCACCGGATGCGCTTTCGTTGCGTCGCGCGTGCGTACGGCTCACCCCGCCAGTCTGCGTCCGAACCAGTGGCGCCGCACCCGGAGCGCATCCCCAACGGTGCACGAGCAAGGGGTGACTGGTGGGCAGCGCCGGCAGCGGACGCCGATGCCTTCCTTCACCGGTGATCGAGGGCACCGGCCGGCCCTCTGACGTTCCGTCCCCGGGCCTCCTGTCGGCACTCGGCAACTCGTCCTCACACGTCGGGCGGGCTTCGTCCGCCCCGGCCGACGCACTCGCCGTGTACGCCTCCGCGCCTCTCGCCCGGAAGTCGCATCCCAGGCGGACCTCCAGATCCTCGCGGCCGTGCCCCGGGTGGAGCTGGAGGCGTACGACCGCCCCGGCTTCGCAGACCGGCTGCGGGCTGCGGGCCGGGGGGTCTGGTGCAGCTTTGGGTGACAGGTTCGGTCACGCGGCCTGGAGGGCCGGTGTGGTCATGACGGTCTCGAATTCGACGGGGGTCAGCCGGCCGAGTGCGGCTTGTCTGCGGCGTCGGTGGTAGGTCCTCTCGATCCAGGTCACGATCGCGATCCGCAGTTCCTCGCGGGTGGCCCACGATCGGCGGTCGAGGACGTCCTTCTGCAGCAGGCTGAAGAAGGACTCCATGGCCGCGTTGTCGCCTGCCGCCCCGACCCTCCCTATCGAGCCGGCCATCCGGTGGTGGTCGAGGGCCCGGACGAACTTCCGTGACCGGAAGTGCGATCCGCGATCGCTGTGCAGAATGCACCCGTCGACGTGTCCACGCCGGGCGACAGCGTTGTTGAGGGCTGTGACGGCCAGGCGGGACTTCATCCGGGTGTCGATCGAGTAGCCCACGATCCTCTTGCTGAAGACCTCCTTGATCGCACAGAGATACAACTTGCCTTCGCCGGTGGCGTGTTCGGTGAAATCGGAGAGCCACAACCGGTTCGGTCCGGTCGTGGTGAAGTCACGGCGGACTAGGTCGTCGTGCACCGGCGGGCCGGCCTTCTCGGTGCTGCCGCACTTCTTGCCGAACACGCTCCACCAGTTGTTGTCCCGGCAGATCCGCCACGCGGTCCGGTCGGCCATGCCGGATCCCGCGCCGCGGGCCTCGTCGGCCAGGAACCGGTAGCCGAACTCCGGATCCTCGCGGTGCGCGTCGAACAACACGTTCGCGCGTGCGGCCTGCTCGAACTCGGCATCGGTCACCGGCCGCTCCAGCCAGCGATAGTAGGGCTGGCGGGCAAGTCTCAGGACCCTGCACGTGAGAGTGACGGGAACTCCGCCCGTGGCCAGCTCTTTCACGAGCGGGTAGATCCTTTTCCCGGCAGATGCGCCTGTGACAGGTAAGCCGCGGCCCGGCGCAGGACCTCTTTCTCCTGCTCCAGCAGCTTGATCCGCCGACGCGCTTCCCACAGTTCCGCGCTCTCCTGGCTGGTCACCCCGGGCTTGGACCCGTCATCGATGTCCGCCCGGCGCATCCACTTCCACAACGTCATCGGGTGGACCCCGAAATCGGTGGCCACCTGCTCGACCGTCACACCCGGGCCGCTGTTCCTCGCGACCCGCACGACGTCCTCGCGGAACTCCTCCGGATAAGGCTTCGGCACAGCGACATCCTTCCCACCCGCCCCACAGGGCAAGCCAGTTCAGATGTCACCCGATCGTGCGGCAGACCCCCAGGTCGTCCAGGGTCGGAGCGAGCAGGGGTGAGTCGTGCCCGTTTGCTCCGACCCGGACGCGGCCCAGCGGGATGCCGTAGCCATCCGCCAAGCGGGAGCGTTTCAGACCTTGTTTTCTGCGGCCCACCGGTGAGCGTCCGGCGGCCTCACCGCCGCCGGGTGCCTTGATGATGGAGTCGTCGACCGCGATCTGATCAAGGACAAGGCCCACGATCCGGTCGCTGGTGCGTGGCCGGTGGCAGCCCACTCGGAGTTGGACCGTGTGGGGGCCCGTGCCGGTCGCACTCTGTGGGCAAGCGCATTCAAGGCAGGGGCGTCACCCGACCATCGCGGGCACTGGCCCGTGCGGCATCCAGGACGGTGGCGGTGGCCACCGCGTCCCAGGGATCGACGGGAACAGGTCCCTCACCGCGGACTGCGAGCGCGAAAGCGGGATAGAACAGGTCGCATCTGCCGCGATCCGAGGCGATGGGCTCGACCGTATCTCCGCGCCGCACCCGACCCCAGAGGTGTTCGGGCTCGGTACCCCAGCTGTCGCCCTCGGATTGCGGTGTCGCACCGGTCATCAGCGCGCGGTCCTGGCCATCCCTGTGGTCGACGACGAAGGTGCCCGTACTCCCGGTGACGCGCAGGCTGGGTCCCGGGGCCCCTTGCCGCCAACTGCCCCACAGGTGGGACTGCACCCCGTTGCGGTGGGTCAGGGCCACGAAGATGTCGTCGTCGAGTCCACCCTCATCCTCGCGATGATGCATCTCCGCGTAGACCCGCTCCACCGGACCCGACACCACCAGAGCCTGGTCGACCAGGTGGCTGCCGAAGTCGATGAGCGTGCCACCACCCGCGGCAGGAGCACCTGTTTCGGGGCTGAAGACCTCAAACCGGGACTCGTAGCGGAGCACCGTGCCGATTTCGCCGCGGTCCAGCAGCGCCCGCAGAGTGAGGAAGTCGGAGTCCCACCGGCGGTTCTGGTAGACCGTCAGTGGACGCCCCTGCTTCTCCGCGAACTCGACAGCCGCACGGGCCGAGGACGCATCGAGTGCGAATGGCTTGTCGCACACGACGGCCAGGCCCAGTTCCAGTGCCTGCCGCACCAAAGGGATGTGCGTGGCCGCGGGGGTGGAGACGGCGACCGCTTCCGCACCGGCGCGGGCCAGATCCTCCAGCGAGTCGAAGGTCGGTCTGCTCAAGTCCTGAGTGACCTGGGCTCGGCGCTCGGGTGAATTTGTGACCACGCCCAGGAAGTCGTATTCCGGGGCGGCTGCGAGCAGCGGAGCGTGGAATACGCGGCCGCCGAAACCGTAGCCGATCAGTCCAATGCGTACGGGGGTGTCCAAGGGAACTCCTCTGTCTTCTTCGATGCCCAGAACGTGGTCCGCTGCACAGGGGCGGCACATCAGTGTGCTCTCCCTGCGGGCGCCGACGTGCGTGGCGACCCTCGGCCTCGATCAGTTCGTGCTGTAGCGGCTCGGCGACGCTCCACGCGGTCACGACAACCGTAAGCGCCAGCCTGCGCGCCTCTCCCGATCCAAGATCCGAGCCAGCCAGTCACGGGCCAAGGCGCTGAACAGAATCCCTGGAGGACACCGCCCCTCGCAGGCCGGCAGGCATCGCGCTCGTGTACCACCAGCAGAGCAACAACCTGCCCGACCGGCACCACCCCGAAGCCGGAGCACGCGCGGCACCGCGGCACCGCGGCACCGCGGTGCCAAGACCTTCCACTCCTGGCCGCCGTTCGACGAGGCGGCAGTTCGAAGGCGCGGTTCAACGGGCGGCACGGCGTCATCCGAACCGCGCCGTGCATCGCGGGACGGGAAGCGACGGCGCAGGCACAGGTGACCTTCGCTGCCGCAAGGTTGATACTGCCCAGAGCAGTACTCCAGCCGCCGCATATCCGACCTACAACGACAATCTGACACTCCGTCACCAAAGTCAACATCGACTCGGCATCAGTACCACCACGACCCGCCGCGGGTCATCACGGATCACCAAGATCGATAACCGGCTTCCCCTACTCTGACCAGCAACAACGCAGGACGAGACCCCGCCTGCGAAGCTCACCAGGAGGTACCCATGAAGATGCTCATCAACGTCGCGGAGACCGTTGTCGCGGACGCGCTGCGGGGCATGGCGGCCGCCCATCCCGAGCTGACCGTGGATGTCGAGAACCGGGTGATCGTACGGCGGGACGCTCCGGTGCCCGGAAAGGTGGGGCTTGTTTCGGGTGGCGGTTCGGGGCACGAGCCGCTGCACGGCGGGTTCGTGGGCCCCGGGATGCTGTCGGCGGCCTGTCCCGGTGAGGTGTTCACGAGCCCGGTGCCGGACCAGATGGTGCGGGCGGCGGCCGCCGTGGACAGCGGCGCCGGTGTGCTGTTCATCGTCAAGAACTACACGGGTGACGTGCTCAACTTCGACATGGCGGCGGAGCTGGCAGAGGACGAGGGCATCCAGATCGCCAAGGTCCTCGTCAACGACGATGTGGCCGTGACCGACAGTCTCTACACGGCCGGCCGCCGCGGCACCGGAGCGACGCTGTTCGTGGAGAAGATCGCGGGCGCCGCGGCCGAGGAGGGCCGGCCGCTGGAGCGGGTGGAGGCGCTCGCCCGCCAGGTCAACGAGAACTCGCGCAGCTTCGGCGTGGCGCTCAGCGCCTGCACGACTCCGGCCAAGGGCAGCCCCACCTTCGATCTGCCGCCCGGGGAGCTGGAGTTGGGCGTCGGCATCCACGGCGAGCCCGGCCGGGAGCGACGGGCCATGATGACCTCGCGGGAGATCGCCGACTTCTCGGTGAACGCGATCCTGGAGGACATGAGCCCCCGCAACCCCGTCCTGGTCCTGGTGAACGGCATGGGCGCCACACCGCTCCTGGAGCTGTACGGCTTCAACGCGGAGGTCCAGCGGGTGCTGACCGAGCGCGGGGTCCCGGTGGCGCGCACGCTCGTCGGCAACTACGTCACGTCGCTCGACATGGCCGGCGCCTCGGTGACCCTGTGCCAGGTCGACGAGGACCTGCTGCGGCTGTGGGACGCACCGGTGCGTACGGCGGGCCTGCGCTGGGGCATGTGACGTTCCCCCGCCCGTGCCGGTGCGATCCCGGCCAGTGCCGGTGAGACCGGTCAACACCTTTACCACGCAAGGAGATCCAGTGCTCGACGCCGACTTCTTCCGCCGTTGGATGACGGCGACCGCCGCGTCCGTGGACCGTGAGGCGGAGCGGCTGACCGCCCTCGACTCGCCGATCGGCGACGCCGACCACGGCAGCAACCTGCAGCGCGGCTTCAGGGCCGTGGCCGCCACGTTGGAGAAGGAGGCACCGGAGACACCCGGCGCCGTCCTGATGCTCGCCGGACGGCAGCTGATCTCGACGGTGGGCGGCGCGTCGGGCCCCTTGTACGGGACGCTGCTGCGCCGCACGGGCAAGGCGCTCGGTGACGCGGCCGAGGTCGACCAGCAGGGACTCGCCGACGCGCTGCGCACCGGCGTGGACGCGGTGATGCAGCTCGGCGGGGCCGCGCCCGGCGACAAGACCATGATCGACACGCTGGTGCCCGCGGTCGACGCGCTCGGTGAGTCCTTCGCAGCGGCACGGGTGGCCGCAGAGCAGGGCGCCCTGGCGACCACGCCGTTGCAGGCCCGCAAGGGCCGGGCGAGTTACCTGGGTGAGCGCAGCATCGGACACCAGGATCCCGGTGCCACCTCCTCGGCCCTCCTGATCGCGGCGCTCGCGGAGACGGCCGGTGAGTGACATGCCGAGCGCGACGGGAGGCGACGAGAAACTGGTGGGCATCGTGCTCGTGTCGCACAGCGCGGCGGTGGCCGCCTCGGTCGCCGAACTGGCGACGGGGCTCGCCGGCGGCGGTACGACCGCTCCCGTGGCACCCGCGGGCGGCGTCGAGGGAGGCGGCTTCGGCACCAGCTCCGAGCTGATCTCGGCGGCAGCCGCAGCCGTGGACCGGGGCGCCGGTGTCGCCGTCCTCACCGACCTCGGCAGCGCGGTCCTCACCGTGAAGGCCCTGCTCGCCGAGGGCGACGAACTCCCGGCGGGCACCCGTCTGGTGGACGCCCCCTTCGTCGAGGGCGCGGTGGCGGCGGTCGTCACGGCGTCCACGGGAGCCGACCTGGCGGCGGTGGAGGCGGCCGCCGCGGACGCGTACAGCTATCGGAAGGTGTGAGACGGGCGCCCTCAGCGGGCCTCGTTCCGGCGGATGAACTCCCGGGCCAGTCGCTCGCCCTCGGCGACGGCCGCCCGGGCGTTCTCGATGGGAGACACGCCGGAGCCCTCGAAGAAGATGTACGTGACCCCGGAGGCGGCCCCGCCGCCCCGCGGGTCGGGGCGGATACCGAGGCCGCGGGCCGTGGCGTACGACGCCTCGCCGATGAGGCCCTCGGGGCCGAGGTCGCCGACGACCGCGTACTGCACACGGTCGCCGTGGATCACGGCGGCGACCGTGCCGCTGCGGACGCCGTGTTCCTCGTGGTCCCAGATGTGGCTCGCGGCGGGCACCACGACGTACGGAAGGGTCTCGGCGCTGAGGTGGTGCCCGTCGGACTGCTGGAAGGCGGTGGTGTCGGCGAAGAGCGGGTCGGTGCTCTCGTTGCAGTACGGGCCGGGCCGGCCGTCGCAGTCGATGTCCAGGTCGGCCTTCCAGAAGACCGCGCCGCGCTTTCCGCAGACGGGGATGTCCGCGGGCGCCCCGTCGTCGGTGCGGTAGAGGCCGCGGGAGACGGGCACGCAGTCGCGCACCGCGGCCAGCAGGTCGGCGGCCCGGACAGCCCCTGCGGATGCGGCGTTCCCCGGGGGTCCCGCGTTCCCCGCGCGCTCGTGCACTGCATCGGGCAACGGGGCGACGTCGGAGATCGTGGTGGGGGCGAGCAGGGCAGCGCCGGCCGCGGCCAGCCTCAGCGACTGGGCACGCACGATAAGAGACCCTCTCCTGGGCGGGCACTGACGAACACTCGGCCCAATCTGGTGGGGGTTCGATCATGTGGCCACCGTTGGGGGGCCGTACGGAGCACGCCCGGTGACGTCTCGTCGGGGGCCGGGCGGCCGGAGCCGATGTCGGCTCCGGCCGCCCGGCCGCCCTCGCCGGCGCGGGATCAGCGACGACAGCGTTCCGCACCGTGGGCATGAACTGCCCTACGACAAGGGCGAGTTCAGCCGCGAAGAGCATCAGCATACGTAACGTCCGGTCGATATCGCGAACAAGGCCCTCTTGATGTGGTCACGCCGACCGAGTCATATTGGTCCGGACCATTCCCGTCGAGGGGGCAGGACTGTGAGACGCGTACTCCTGCGAGCCGCGGTGCTCCCCGGCACGTTGCTCATGGTGGTGTCCTGCGGCTGGGGTGGCGACGGCACGGCGGCGGGCGACCGGCCGCCCGGTGCCCCGGCGGGCGTCACCGCGGCGGCGGGCAGTTCCACCAGCGTGCACGTCATGTGGAACCGGGCCTCCGGGAAGCCCGAGGTCGCGCACTACGAGGTGTATCGCGGCACCACGATGGTGAAGGAAGTGCCGGGTTCGGACCACATGGTCGACATCACCAGGCTCAAGCCGTCGACCATGTACGCCTTCTCCGTACGGGCGCGGGACGCCGACGGACGGCTCGGTCCGCTCAGCGAGCGGGTGCGGGCCACCACTCCGGCCGCGACCGCCTCCGACAAACGGGCCCCGAGCGCCCCGGAGCGCCCCCGCGGCAAGGCGGCCGGGAGCCGGGCCGCCCAGTTGTCCTGGGACAGGTCCACGGACGACCGGGGCGTGGCCTCGTATGACATCTATCAGGGCGAATCGAAGATCCACAGTGTGGGCGGCGCACAGTCGGCGACCGTGGTCACGGGGCTGCGGCCGGGCACGCGGTACTCCTTCACGGTCCGGGCGCGGGACGCGGCGGACAACGTCTCGCCCGCGAGCCCGGCCGTACGGATCACGACCGCCGGCTCCGACGACGGCAAGGGCACGGGCACCGGCCTGGCGCCGACCGGCTTCCGGGCCGCGACGCATCGCACCGACGGGGCGTACTACCTCGATCTCTCCTGGATTCCGCCGGACGCCGAGACGATCGACGGGGTGATCACCGAGTACCAGATCCAGCTCGACCGGCAGCCCGCCACCTCGCTCGTCTGGGGCGACACCACCCCGCGCGACAAGGCGACGTACAGCTTCTACGTGGGGCGGGAGGCCGGGGTCACCCAGCGGGTGCGGATCAGGGCGAAGCTGCCCGACGGGACGTGGAGCGGCTTCTCGGCGGAGCGGACGGTGACGACGGGAGCGGAGCGGTCATAGGCGCGGGGCGACGGGGCGGCACGACGGGGGCGGCGGTGCCGCGTGTCGCGATCGCAGGGGGACGGATCCTGGCTGCCGGCAGACCTGGTGACGGCCCGCGGCAGGTAGCGGAGCGCCCCGGTGGTACGCCATCGGCGGTCGGCCGGACGAAGGAATCCGTCACCTGCCCGGTCCCGGCCCGCGTGCGGAACCGGTGATCTTCGCATTGGCTCGGTCCGAAGGCGCACGGGCGTTCCCAATCCTCGGCGGCGCATGGGATGTACCGCCAACCGTGCTGTCGGAGGGCAGTTCTATGCGTATTACCCAGATGCTCGTCCGCTCCGGCCTGACCGTGGCGGCCGCCGCCGCGCTGCCGCTGACCCTCACCGCCACGGAGGCCGTCGCGGTGAACACGGCCATCAATGTGACCACCAGTGGCACGACGGTGCAGGTGACCACCACCGACTGTGCCACCAGGTCCAACGGCTCCATGGGGAATGCCTCACTGCTCTCCAGCGGTCAGGCCAACTTCGCGCAGGGCCGCCAGGCGACCTTGTCCGGGACCAGCACCAGCCAGGCCGCGGCCTGGTCCAGCGTCACCACCGGCACCTACACCGTCATCGTGGTCTGCGCCGACGGCACGACGGCGGGCACCCAGTCCGTCACGGTCTCCCCCGTCTCCAGCCCCACGATCTCCGCGACAGCGACGGCGACAGCCACATCGTCGGCCTCACCGTCGCGCGGGGTCATGGGCGGGATGGGCGGCGGCACGAAGGACTACGGCGCCGCCACCTACGCGGCGGGCGGCGTGCTGGTGGCGGCGGGAGTGGGGGCCACGGTCTGGGTCCTGCGCCGGCGCGCCAAGCCGCACCGGCTGTGAGCACGGCGGCGGTCCGGAACCCCGGTCTCGAAGGCCGACACCCCGGTCCCGACGGGTGGGCCGGGCCGCCGCCGCCCACCACCGGCGACTGCGGCCGTCAGGACGCCGGGTCCTGCGCGGGCAGCCGTTCGAACTCCTCCAGCGCGTGTGTCAGCCAGCGCGTCCAGAAGGTCTCCAGGTCGATCCCGGCCCGCAGGACGAGGTGCTGAAGACGGTCCTGGGGCGCGTCCTTGCCGGGCGGGAAGTCGCGTTCCTGGATCTCCGCGTACTCCGCCAACTGCCGCTGGTGCAGGTCGAGATGGCGCCGCAGGTCCGCCTCGATGCCCGCCGTGCCGACGACCGCCGCGGCCCGCAGCCGCAGCAGCATCGTGTCGCGCAGCGGCTTCGGGTCCTGGGACGCCGCGGTCCACCGGGCCAGCTCGGCGCGGCCCGCGGGCAGGACCTCGTACCGCTTCTTCTGCCCCCGGGCCGGCTGCTGCGTCGGGAGGGCCCTGATGTGCCCGTCTGCCTCCAGTTTTCCCAGCTCGCGATAGATCTGCTGATGCGTCGCCGACCAGAAGTAGCCGATCGACCTGTCGAAGCGACGGGTCAGCTCAAGCCCCGACGACGGCTTCTCTAGCAGGGCGGTGAGGATCGCGTGCGGGAGTGACATGGAGTCATCCTAGGGACGGGCCCGTACGCTCCCGGATCCTGTCGGCCTACAGCGCCGCCGCCAGCTCCGTGCCCTGCTTGATGGCCCGCTTGGCGTCCAGTTCGGCCGCCACGTCGGCGCCGCCGATGAGGTGCACGCTGCGGCCGTCGGCGCGCAGCGCCTCGTACAGGTCGCGGCGCGGTTCCTGTCCCGTACAGAGCACGATCGTGTCGACGGGGAGGACCGAGGCCCGGCCGTCCACGGTGACGTGCAGGCCGGCGTCGTCGATGCGGTCGTACTGGACGCCCGGGACCATCGTGACGCCGCGGTGCTTGAGTTCGGTGCGGTGGATCCAGCCGGTGGTCTTGCCAAGTCCCCCGCCCACCTTGGACGCCTTGCGCTGCAGGAGGTGGACGGTACGCAGCGGGGCGGGCCGCTCGGGGGTGCCGAGGCCGCCGGGCGCCCGGTAGTCCATGTCGACGCCCCAGTGCCGGAAGTACGTCGCCGGGTCCTCGCTCGCCTTGTCGCCGCCGTCCGTCAGGTACTCGGCGACGTCGAAGCCGATGCCCCCGGCGCCGAGGATCGCTACACGGTCGCCGACGGGCGCACCGTCGCGCAGCACGTCGAGGTAGCCGACGACGCTGGGGTGGTCGACGCCCGGGATCTCGGGGGTGCGCGGGCTGACTCCCGTCGCGACGACGACTTCGTCGTACGCGGAGACGTCCTCGGCGGTGACCGGGGTGTTCAACCGCACGTCCACATCGTGCAGTTCGAGCTGCGTACGGAAGTAGCGGATGGTCTCGTCGAACTCCTGCTTGCCGGGGACCCGGCGGGCCACGTTGAGCTGGCCGCCGATCTCGGGAGCGGCGTCGTAGAGGGTGACGTCGTGGCCTCGCTCGGCGGCGCTGACCGCGCAGGCGAGTCCGGCCGGGCCCGCGCCGACCACTGCAACTCGCTTGCGCCTTCGGGTCGGTGAGAGGACGAGCTCCGTCTCGTGGCAGGCCCGGGGGTTCACCAGACACGACGTGATCCTGCCGCTGAACGTGTGGTCGAGGCAGGCCTGGTTGCAGCCGATACAGGTGTTGATGGCCTCGGGGCGCCCGGCTTCCGCCTTGGCGACGAAGTCCGGGTCGGCGAGCATCGGGCGGGCCAGCGACACCATGTCGGCGTACCCCTCGGCGAGCAACTGCTCTGCGATGTCAGGGGTGTTGATGCGGTTGGTCGTCACCAGTGGGATGGATACGGCGCCCATGACCTTCTTGGTCACCCAGGCGTACGCGCCCCGCGGCACCGAGGTCGCGATGGTCGGGATCCGGGCCTCGTGCCAGCCGATACCGGTGTTGATGATGGTCGCCCCGGCCGCCTCGACGGCCTTCGCGAGGGTGATCACCTCGTCGAAGGACGATCCGCCCGGGACCAGATCCAGCATCGAAAGACGGTAGATGATGATGAAGTCCTCGCCGACCGCCTCCCGCACCCGGCGGACGATCTCGACGGGGAACCGCATCCGGTTCTCGTACGAACCACCCCAGCGGTCTTCGCGTTTATTGGTCTGCGCGGCGATGAACTCGTTGATGAGGTAGCCCTCGGAGCCCATGATCTCGACGCCGTCGTAGCCGGCCCGCCGCGCGAGGCGCGCGGCCCGGACGTACTCGTCGATGGTCCCCTCGACCTCTTCGCCGGTGAGCGCGTGCGGCGGGTACGGGCTGATCGGCGCCTGGAGCGCGCTCGGGGCGACCAGGTCCTGGTGGTAGGCGTACCGCCCGAAGTGGAGGATCTGCATCGCGATCTTCCCGCCCTCGCGGTGCACCGCGGCGGTGATCCCGCTGTGCTGCCCGGCCTCCGCCTCGGTGGTGAGCTTGGCCCCGCCCTCGTACGGGCGGCCCGCCTCGTTGGGGGCGATGCCGCCGGTGACGATGAGGCCGACACCGCCGCGCGCCCGGGCGGCATAGAACTCCGCCATGCGCTCGAAGCCGCGCTCGGCCTCTTCGAGGCCGACATGCATGGAGCCCATGAGCACGCGGTTCGCCAACGTGGTGAAGCCCAGGTCGAGCGGGTTCAGCAGATGCGGGTAACGGCTCATGGGCCCCTCCGTACGCGGTGTCGTCATGTCTTTGTAGACGACGGAGAGAGGTTTTTGCAACTAGTTGCACAATGGCAGGCCCCTGCGGCGCTACTTCGCGCCGATGACGACGTTCGCGTACAACTCCTCCGAGACCTCCAGCCTCGGTGTCAGTCCGGCACCGGTGAGGATCTCGACAGCAAGGCCCGCCTGGCGCTCACTCGTCTCGACGAGGAGACTCCCGCCGGGCGCCAGCCACCGCGGCGCCTCCACGGCGACACGACGCAGGACGTCAAGCCCGTCCCCGCCCCCGTCGAGGGCCACGAGAGGTTCATGGTCACGGGCCTCAGGCGGCAGCAGCCCGACCTCGCCGCTGGGAACGTACGGCACGTTGGCGGCCAGAATGCCGACGCGCCCGCGAAGGGAGCGCGGCAACGCCTCGAAGAGATCCCCCTCGTAGACACGAGCACCCGCACCCACGTTCCGCCGAGCGCACCGCACCGCGGCGGGGTCGATATCGGCGGCGTGCAACTCGACACCGGGAAGCGCGGCGGCGAGCGCCGCACCCACCGCGCCCGAGCCGCAGCACAGGTCCACGACGACGGGGGCCTCGGCGGCGAGCGCGACGGCCTGCTCGACCAGGAACTCGGTGCGACGGCGAGGCACGAAGACACCGGGTTCCACGGCTATGCGCAGACCCCTGAACTCGGCCCAGCCCAGGACGTGTTCGAGGGGCAGGCCCGCGACACGGCGATCCGTCATCGCGGTGAGTTCGGCGGGCGTACGAGCGGTGGAGAGGATCAGTCGCGCCTCGTCCTCGGCGAAGACACAGCCGGCGGAGCGGAGCGCGGTCACGACATGTGCGTAAGAAGGTGGCATGGAAGCCGAGAGCCTTTCGGGAAGCCGAAGGGCGCCCTCCAGGTCACCTGATGCCGGTGAGGCCCCGAGGTGAGAGCACCCGAGCTGACACAGCGGTAATGGGGCTCACCTCCTCGGTCCGTTCGCGGCTGGGGCGGTCCGCAGCCGGACGGCAACATTACACGGCGCCGACTCCGGCCGGGACCCGGTTCGGGACCCTCCTCGCTTCCCACTCGGAGCATCTCTAGTTGCATTAGGCAACCAGTTAGTTGTACCGTGCAACCAGAAGAGGAAGGAAGAAACCGTGAACGCAGCCGACGTGTCCATCGAGACGATCCACCACGAGCTGACGGCCTTCGCCCGCCGCGCCCGGGCCTCGGCGGGACGGCTGCACCCCGAGCTGTCCCTGGTCTCGTACACGCTGCTCGGCCATCTGGAGGACGTCGGCGGCTGCCGGGCCACCGACCTGGCCGCGCACTACGCCCTGGACAAGTCCACGGTCAGCCGCCAGGTCTCGGCCCTCGAACGGGCCGGCATGGTCGAGCGCCGCGCCGATCCACAGGACCAGCGCGTCCAGGTGCTCCACCTCACCGCCACCGGCACGGAGATCCTCGCCCAGGTGACCGTGAGCCGCCGGGTCGCGTTTCGCGAGCGGCTCGCGGACTGGCCCGAGGAGGACCTGGAGCGGTTCGCGGGGTATCTGCTGCGGTACAACGCGGCGGCGGGCGGAGTGACGTCGAAGACCGCGCCCACGAGCGACTGAGTCGCGTCGGGCGTTCGCCATGCTCCGCGACGGCACCTTCTACGAACCCCGCTTCCCCCAAGCGACGGCTGCATGAACCAGCCCACAGGCAGGTCGATTCAGGTCAACGCCCTTGTGCCGTGCGTCCACGCCGAGATATCTGCGGCAGCCCGTCGGACGGCGTCCTTCTGGTCCCGGGCGAGGTTCGCGCAGGCCGCTGCGACGTCCGGCACACCGTCCGGTCCCACGAGCGCGTCATGCACCCCGGTCTGCAGCCAGTCGGCCTGGTTGTCATCAGCCTCGGCAACCGCGAGAGCGATGAGCCTTACGGCGGCCACCGTCCCCACCCGGGCCAGGGCCTCTGCCGTCTGTCGAATCACCGCCGTGTCCTCGACGTCCAGCAGCAGCCCCACCAGCGCTTCCGCAGCCTCAGGAACATCAGGGAAGGAAGCGAGGTCGCGCCCGGCACGAGCACGTTGCGTCCACGACAGAGACGAGGCCTCAGCCAAGGCCGCCTCCAACCCACTCATCATCTCTGGCACGACCAGACAGTCTCATGCCCCACGAAGATGATCGGACCCCGGGCCGAAGTCGCCCACACGCTCGACGAAGAACATGGAGGCACCCCCCACATCTTCAGGCCCTCCGCTACGCGACCCCCGACGTCTGCCGGTCGCCGAGCGGTTCGGGCACCCGCGCCCCCACGAACCTCGTCCTGCGCCGCAGCCGGAAACCCAGCGCCTCGTAGAGCCGGATGGCTGTGGTGTTCTCGGCGGCGGCGTGCAGGAACGGGGTCTCGCCCCGGGCGCGGATGCCGTGGGCGACCGCCAGGGTGAGCCGGGTCGCGAGGCCCTCGCCGCGGAAGTCCGGGTCGGTGCAGACCGCGCTGATCTCGGTCCAGCCCGGTGGATGCAGCCGTTCCCCCGCCATGGCGATCAGGGTCCCGTTCCGACGGATCCCGAGATACGTGCCGAGTTCGACGGTCCGCGGCAGGAACGGGCCCGGCCTGGTGCGCTCGACCAGGTCCAGGATCTCCGGTACGTCGTCGGGGCCGAGCCGTACGGCCTCCGGCTCCGGTGCGGTGGCCAGGCCGTCGTCCACGAGTTGTACGCCGCCCAGGCTGAACGTCACTTCCCAGCCGTCCGGGATGCCGCCGTCGAATGCGGGCAGCCCCATCTCCTCGCCGGGGCCGACGAGCGCCGCGAGGTCGGCCCAGTCTTCGGCGTCCGGCTCGTCGGGCAGCGCCAGCCAGGGCGACACGTCGACGGGATAGCGCAGCACACGGCCGCGGTGCTCGGCGAAGTGGGCGTGCGGGCCGGTCAGCGAGCCGAGCGCGGGGTTGTCCAGCGGGTGACGTGCCCCGCTCATACGGCGACCTCGATCACGACCTTGCCGCGCGTGTGGCCCTCCTCGACGGTCCGCAGCGCCTCCCCCGCCTGTTCGAGGGGGAAGGTCCGCGTCACCAAGGGGTCGAGCTTGCCGTCGGCCACGAGCCGGGCCACCTGGTCCAGCACCGCGGCGGTGCGGGCCCGCGCGACGGGCGCGCCGCCGAGGCTCGCCACGATGTCCTTGCCGCCCGCGGTGATCAGCTTCGCCCGGTCAGTAACCAGCTCGGCCGCTGCTGCCAGGACCTCACCGCCGACCACGTCGTAGACGGCGTCCACGCCGTCGGGCGCCACGGCTCGTACGCCGCTGACGAAGTCGGGCCCCGACGGCACATGCACGGCGCCGAGCGACTCGACCAGGTCCTTCTTGCCCGCGCTCGCGACACCGATGACGTTCAGTCCCTCGGCGCGGGCGATCTGGATCACCGAGACGCCCACCCCGCCGCCCGCACCTGTGACCAGCAGCGTCGAACCGGCCGGAAGGTCCAGCTGGCGGACTCCGTCGTACGCGGTCGCCGCCGCGACGGGCAGGGCCGCGGCGTCCGTGAAGGAGACACCGGCGGGCTTGTGGGCGGTGACCGCCACGGGGAGCAGTACGTACTGGGCGAACGCCCCGGCGACCGGGTTGCCGAAGACCTCGTCCCCGACCACGAAGCCCGTGACGCCCTCGCCGACCTCCTCGACGACGCCGGAGGCCTCGTTGCCGAACACGGCGGGCACCGCGCGCGGCTGCTGGCCGGGGCGCTGGTAGCCGGTGCGCTGCTTGGAGTCGACGGGGTTCACGCCCGCCGCCCGTACGGCGACCAGCAGTTCGCCGGGTCCGGGGCTCGGGCGGTCCTGGTCGACGAGGGCTTCGGTCTCGGGGCCGCCGTACTGGGTGAAGACGTACGCCTTGGGCATTGCTCGTCACTCTCCTTCGCACCGGGGTGGGTACCAGCCGGGGTGGGCATTAGCGGCAAGGAAGATCGCGGGGTTGCTATTCCCCTGCCGCCGGACTGTTCATGCGGCCGCAATGGTCCCGGGGCGATCCAGGGGCGGGGCTTCCCGGCGGGCCCGGTACCGTGGAGGACGTACGCAACGATCAAGGGCCGCCGTCCGGCAGGCCTGGAGGCACCTCCCGCATGAACGTCACCCGAGGCTTCACAGGGCGCCCGCGCGTCCGGAACGACGGGCTGCCGCCCGGCCAGTACGACGCGGGCGACGACTGGCCCGTCCTGTCCGCGGAGGTCACGCCGGACCTGGCGCCCGCGGACTGGACGTTCACCGTCGACGGCCTGGTCGCCGAACCGCGCACCTGGACCTGGGACGAGGCGCACGCGCTGCCGCCCTCCGCCTACGAGGGCGACATCCACTGCGTGACGAGCTGGTCGAAGTTCGGAGTGCGCTTCGGGGGTGTGTCGCTCGACGCGTTCCTCGACGCGGTGCGTCCGACGCCGGAGGCCACGCACGTCGTCGCCTACTCGCACACCGGGTACACCACGAACCTCCCGCTCACCGATCTCACCGGCGGGCGTGCCTGGATCGTCTGGGAGTACGAGGACGGGCCGCTGCCCGCCGAGCACGGTGGTCCGGCACGGCTGATCGTGCCGCAGCTGTACTTCTGGAAGAGCGCCAAGTGGATCGCGGGCCTCCGGCTCCTCGACCACGACGAGCCGGGCTTCTGGGAGCAGAACGGCTACCACCACCGCGGAAACCCCTGGGAAGAGCAGCGCTACTCCGGTGACTGAGACCCCGATATCCGCCATGTCCGCCATGTCCGCCAGCGACTCCACAGACTCCACGCCGTCGGCGGGCTTCACGCCGCCGACCCGTTTCGCCGTGCCCGGGCGGATCTCCGTGAGCGACCGCGCGGCGGCCACCTGGCAGCGCGCCACGCTCACCGAGGTCCGCCGGGAGACCCCGCACGCGGCGACCTTCCGGTTCGCGGTGCCGGACTGGGAGGGCCATCTGCCCGGGCAGCATCTGATGCTGCGGCTTCGGGCGGAGGACGGCTATGTCGCCCAGCGGCACTATTCGATCGCCTCGCCGCCCGACGACACCGGGCACATCGAGCTCACCCTCGACCACGTCGACGGCGGTGAGGTGTCCGGCTGGTTCCACACCGTCGCCAAGCCCGGCGACGAGGTGGAGGTGCGCGGCCCGCTCAGCGGCTTCTTCGCCTGGCCGGGCGACCGGCCCGCCGTGCTCGTCGGCGCGGGCTCCGGCGTCGTACCGCTGATGTCGATGGTCCGCCACCATCGCGCGCGGGGGCTGTCGGTGCCGCTGCGGCTCCTCGTGTCGGCTCGCCGCCCCGAGGAGCTGATCTACGCGTCGGAGTACGGGGCCGAGACCACACCCGTGTTCACGCGCGCCGCGCCGGAGGGTGTGCCCGTGGGACGTGTGTCGGCCGCACATGTGGCGACACTCCTGGCCGACCGGCCCGAAGGTGGGTGGGAGGCCTATGTGTGCGGTTCGAACGGGTTCGCCGAGCATGCCTCGCGGCTGTTGGTGGACGCCGGACAGCCGGTGGACCGCATTCGGATCGAACGCTTCGGCTGATCGGCCCGAGGCGCACGGTCGACGTCTCTCAGGGATGGGGCACCACGGCGACCGGGCACGTGGAGTGGTGGACCAGGGAACGGGCCGCGCGGCCCAGGCCCGGTCCGGCCGAGGCGCGACGGCCGATGACCAGCAGTCCCGCCCGGGTGGACGCCTGCAGCAGATGGTGCCCGGCGTGCCCGTGGGCCACGCGTTCGGTGACCTCGGTCTCCGGATACTTGTGTCGCCAGGGCAGCAGAGTCACCGCCAGGGAACGGCACTTGGCGTCCTCCTGATCGGCCGTGTCACCGGGCGTCCGCCCGCCGTCGAGGTAGCCCCGCCGTGGGGACGGCGTCCAGGCGTGCACGACGTGCAGCGGCGCCGAGCGGACGGTGGCAGTGTCGAAGGCGTGGCCGATGAGGTCGTCCGCGGGGTGGGCGAGGTCGAGACCGAGGACCACGGGCAGGTACGGGGCCCGGGTGGGCGCGGTGGTCCCGTCGACGGGCATCCGTTCGTCCTCGGGGAGTTCGCCCGCGCGCACCAGCACCACCGGGCGTTCGGCCCGAGCGGCCACGGCGAGCGCGACCGAGCCGACCAGGAATCCGGCGAAGCCGCTGAAGCCCCGCGAGCCCAGGACCAGGGTCTCCGACTCCGCGGCGGCGGCGACCAGCGCCGGGACGGCAGGAGTGTCCGCGCGGCGGGCGATGATGTCCAACGCCGGGTGGCCGTAGGAGAGTTGGACGGCGGCCCGGTCGAGTGTGGTGCGGACGGGCACGCCGCCCGAGGGCCCTGCGGGTGCGTCGGGGTCGTCCCCGGCGTGCAGCAGCCGCAGGGTGACCCCGCGTCGCTCGGCCTCGCGGGCCGCCCAGTCGGCGGCGTCGAGACTCGCGCGGGAGCCGTCGATGCCGACGGTGACGGTCCGGGTGTCGGTCCGGGTGTCCTTGCTCATGGCTCGTACCTTTCGAAGCTCATGCCTCCTGCCTTTCGTCCGCGTGTCCCGGGGTACCCCTCTCGCGCGTCTCGCGGATGCCCTCACGGTGATCGCCGCACCGGTCGCACACGCGACTTCCCGGTCACACACACGACGCGGGTTCCACACCGGGCGCGGATCAGTCGTGGGCGGCTGGCGAAGACGCCCGACGAAGAGGACGGTGGAAGGTGGGCGGCGTACGCCGGTGAGGGTGTGACGAGAGGCGGTAACGGTCACGAGCGGTGCCGAGAGGCGAGAGCGGTCGAGCGGTGAGGAGGCCGGGCGATGCGGGCACGGGTACGGGGCTGGCGGTGGCGGCGCAATCCGCTGCGGCGCCGCTCGGACGTGGTGGAGGCGTGGACCGCGCTGTTCGTCGCGGTCCTGCTGTGTGTCGGCGGCCCGCTGGCCGGGATCGCCGCGGGCTGGTGGGCGTACGACGGAGCGCGGGCCACGGCCGGGGAGCAGCGCGCCCAACGGCACCGGGTGCCCGCAGAGGTCACCGAGCACGCGCCCGCCGCGGTGCCGACCTCCGAGGGCGAAGCCCAGCCGACCTACCGGGTGACCGTCCGCTGGACCGAGCCGGGCGAGCAGCCGCGTACGGACAAGGCCCGAGTACCCGCCGGTACCCGCAGCGGCGACCGCGCGTACATCTGGCTGGACGACCGGGGCCGGGTCGTCCCCGCCCCCGCGGACGGCACCGCCGTGTGGCAGCACACGCTGTCGGTGGGCGCCTGCGCCACGGGCGTGTTCGCGGGCGGCGTCCTGGGAGCGTATGCCGTCGTACGACGGGTCGCCGCGCGCCATCGCCTGGCCGAGTGGGAACAGGAGTGGGCGTACACGGGGCCCGAGTGGCGCCGCCACTGCACCTGAGGCCCCTCGCGCGGGCGGAGGTGACGCCGGGCTGTCGGCCCCGGAACGGAATCGCGCAGGCCCGTGATCAGCCCCCGGCGGGCGTCAGCCGAGTCCCTGCATGCTCCGCGCGATGCGCCCGTGCTCCCGCAGCGCGTCACGCAGCCCGGGCAGCACCGGCTCGCCCCGGTCGACGAGGACGCGGCCGCCGACCACCGTGGTCCAGGCCCGGCCTGGCCCGCACCGCAGCCAGGCCTCGACGGGGTCGCTCAGCGCGCCCGCGAGCGCGACCTCGTGCAGGTCCCAGACGACGAGGTCGGCGCAGGCGCCCGGCCGTAGCTGCCCCAACTCGTCGGCGCGGCCCAGGCATTGGGCGGATCCGCGGGTCGCGATGTCGAGGGCGTCACGGGCGGTCATCGCGCCGGGTCCGCCCCGATAGCGGCCGAGCAGGAGGGCGCCGCGGGTCTCCATCCACAGCGAGGCGTGGTCGGTGGAGGCGGAGCCGTCGCAGCCGATACCTACCGGCAGGCCCAGTTCGCGCATCTCCCGCACGCGGGCGGTGCCGCCGCCGATGAGCATGTTGGAACTGGGGCAGTGCGCCACGCCGACCCCGGCCCCGGCGAGGCGCCGCAGCTCGGCGTCGTTCGGGTAGATGCAGTGCGCGACCCAGCTGCGGTCGCTCAGCCAGCCCGTGTCCTCGAAGTACTCGACGGGCCGGCAGCCGTACGTCTCCAGGCAGTACGTGTCCTCGTCGCGGTCCTCCGCGAGATGCGTGTGCAGCCGTACGTCGTACCGTTCGGCGAGTTCCGCGGTCGCCGTCATCAGTTCCTTGGTGACCGAGAACGGCGAGCAGGGGGCGAGCGCGACCCGGACGAGTGCGCCCGGCTCCGGGTCGTGGTGGGCCTTGATCAGCCGCTCGCTGTCGGCGAGGACCTCGTCCTCGGTCTGGGTGACGCTTCTCGGCGGCAGGCCCCCGTCCTCCACGGACCGGGTCATCGAGCCGCGGGTGGCATGGAAGCGGAACCCGATGTCCCGCGCGGCGCGGATCTCGGCGTCCACGAGGCGTGGGCGCGGATGTACGTAGAGGTGGTCGGAGGAGGTCGTACAGCCGCCCATCAGCAGCTCGGTCATGCCGACGTAGGCAGATACGTACACCGCCTCCTCGTCGAGCGCGGCCCACAGCGGGTACAGCGTGGTGAGCCAGTCGAAGAGAGAGCCGTTCACCGCGGGCGCATAGGAGCGGGTGAGGTTCTGGTAGATGTGATGGTGCGTGTTGATCAGTCCGGGGGTGACGATCCGGCCGGCCGCGGACACCGTCGAGCGGGCCTCCGGTTCGGCCCCGGGCCCGCCCACTGCGGCGACCCGGCCGTCCACGACGGCCACCCAGCCGCCCGCGATCTCCCGTTCCCCGTCCACTACCAGCAGTTCGGCGTCCTTGACCAGCAGGTCCACGGCAGGCGGCATGGCGTCATCGTAGCCAGGACCGACGGGCCCGCGGAGGAGGTCTGGCGGCCCTCCGGCCACCCCCGTACGGTGTGATCATCCGCACCCTTATTCATAGCAAAGGCAGTCTTCCATGGCCTTGTTCGACCTTCCTCTCGATCAGCTCCGGAACTATCGCAGCGCGTCCGTCGAGCCCGAGGACTTCGACGCCTTCTGGGGCAAGACGCTTCAGGAGGCGCGCGAACACGGTCTGGACGCCCGCTTCGAACCCGTCGAGACGCACCTGAAGAACGTGAAGGTCTTCGACGTCACGTTCGCCGGGTTCGGCGGCCACCCGGTGAAGGGCTGGCTGACACTTCCGGCCTGGGCGAACACACCGTTGCCGACGGTCGTCGAGTACATCGGTTACGGCGGCGGACGCGGCCTTCCCCATACGCATCTGCTGTGGGCGTCGGCGGGCTTCGCGCACTTTGTGATGGACACGCGGGGGCAGGGCGGCGCGTGGGGCGGCGGCGGTGACACGCCGGACCCGGTGGGCAGCGCGCCCGCGTATCCCGGGTTCATGACGCGGGGTATCGACGCTCCCGAGAACTACTACTACCGGCGGGTGTTCACCGACGGGGTGCGGGCCGTCGAGGCGGCCCGCTCGCACGAGTTCGTCGATGCCGAGCGCGTCGCGGTGGTCGGTTCGAGCCAGGGCGGCGGCATCTCGATCGCGGTGGGCGGACTGGTGCCGGACCTCTCGGCGGTCGCGCCGGACGTGCCGTTCCTGTGCGACTACCCGCGCGCGACGACGCTCACGGACCGCGATCCGTACCGGGAGGTCGGCAACTACCTCAAGACGCACCGCGGCCGCACCGAGCAGGTCCTGCGCACGCTCTCCTATTTCGACGCCGTGCACTTCGCCGCGCGCGGCAGCGCGCCCGCCCTGTTCTCGGCGGCGCTGGAGGACCAGACCTGCCCGCCGTCGACGGTCTTCGGGGTCTTCAACGCGTGGGGTCACGACGACAAGCAGATCGAGGTGTACGACTTCAACGACCACGAGGGCGGCGGCCCGTTCCAGGAGGCCGTGAAGCTGGCCTGGCTGCCCCAGCGCTTCTGAGGCGGCCGGAATGGAGACTCGGGAGGCGGCCGAGCGGTTCGTCCGGGTGTGGGAGCGCGCCTGGGCGGAGCACGACGTGGACGCGCTGCTCGCGCTGTACGCCGAGGGGTGCGTCCACCGCTCGATGCCGTTCCGCGAGCCGCATCGCGGGCGGGACGAACTCGCCGCGTACCTTCGCCGGTCGTTCGCCGACGAGCGGGTTGTCGATGTGCGGTTCGGGGCGCCGGTGATCGGCGAACACGGTGTGGCCGTCGCCGAGTTCAGGGTTCTCGCCGAGGAGGGTGAGGGCGCAGCCTCGACATTGGCCGGGTGTGTCATCGTGCGCTTCGACGCGGAGGGCTTCGCCGTGGAGGCACGGGACTACTGGCACTCCGCGCCGGGGCATCAGGAGCCGGCGGGGCCGCTGTCTCTCGGCTGAACGCCTGGGGGTAGGGGCGACGGGCTGTCGGGAACCTGCGGACCGGCTGTGGCCGGCCGCGCCCACGCGGCGGAGCCGCACGCCGATGCGGCCCCGCGCCCCTGACGGGGCGCTGTTCGGCCCGACCGCTTCCTTCCAGTCCGACCAGTCGGTACGTTCAAGGGGGCCGGGCGGCCCTTTCGCGCCCGGCGTTCCCGGCGGACGACGGAGGAGCCATGTCCCAGGTTCAGGGTCGGTGCGAGGCGCGCTTCGAGGCGGTACGGGCCGCGTTCGAGGAGAACTTCCAGGAGCGCGACGAGCTGGGCGCGGCCGTGGCCGTCACCGTGGACGGCGAGACCGTGGTCGACCTGTGGGGCGGCTGGGCGGACTCGGCCCGGACACGCGCGTGGGAGCGGGACACGCTGGTCAACGTGTGGTCGACCACGAAGGGTCCGACCGCGCTGTGCGCGCACATCCTGGCCGACCGCGGGCTGCTCGACCTGGACGCGCCGGTGGCCACGTACTGGCCGGAGTTCGCCGCGGCGGGCAAGGAGGCGGTGCTCGTACGGCATCTGCTGTCGCACCGGGCGGGGCTGGCCGGGTTGCCGGAGCCGCACTCGCTGGAGCAGCTCTTCGACTGGGACTTGACCACGAAGCGGCTCGCGGCGACGGAGCCCTGGTGGGAGCCGGGGACGGCGTCGGGCTACCACGCGATGACGTACGGCTTCCTGGTCGGTGAAGTGGTGCGGCGCGTCTCGGGGTTGCTGCCGAGCGCCTTCCTGGAGCGGGAGGTGACCGGGCCGCTCGGCATCGACTTCACCATCGGGCTGCCGGAGAAGGAGGCCGGGCGGGCGGCCGAGCTGGTGCATCCGCCGGCCGCCGCGGCCAGTGAACAGGCCGCGATCTTCAGCCAGTTGACGCCGGTGGCGCTGGCCGCCCTGGCCAATCCCCTGACGGACGCGGCCGGTGCCAACACGACGGCGTGGCGGGCCGCGGAGATCCCTGCCGCCAACGGACACGGCACGGCCCGCGCGATCGCCGCGCTGTACGGGATCTTCGCCGGGCGGGGCTCGTACGGCTCGCAGCGCGTCCTCTCCGCCGAGGCCGCCGAGCGGGTCCGCGAGGGACAGGGCGCATGCCGTGATCTGGTCCTCGGGGCCGGTTTCGAAAGCGAGACGGAGATCGGCCTGGGCCTCTGGCTCAGCGGGCCCAACCGCTCCTACGGCCCGAATCCGAGGGCCTTCGGGCATGACGGCTTCGGCGGTTCCTGCGGTCTCGCCGACCCCGAGACGGGCGTCTCACTGGGCTATGTCATGAACCGCATGGGCCCGCACATCGCCGACGACCCACGGAAGATGGCACTCATCGACGCCCTCTACACCGCGCTGAAGGCAGGGCGGGCCTGAACGTGGCGGCGACGCGCCCGCCACGGAGCCGGGCGTGCATCACGCCTCGGCACCTGGGCGGGCAGGGCCGGTTGTCCCGTCACCTATGAGTTCAGCGCATGGCGACCTCGCGCTCCGCACGGTGTTCGCCGTCGGCGCCGCCCTCGCGGTCCTCGTGGTCTTCGCGGTCCCGCGTCGGCGTGGCGTGCTGTGGGAGTTTCGCGCTCTCGATGTCGACGTCGGGGGGGATGCGGTCGAGCCAGGTGGGCAGGCCCCAGGCGCGGCGGCCGAGCAGGGCCTCCAGGAGTCCGGCATATGGGCGGCGATGGCCTTCCTGCGTGCCGGCATCGCGACGCTGCCCGCCGCTCCGCGCCCCTGATGCCCCCGATGGGCATGCCCCAGGACGGCGGTCCCGGGCCCGTCACCGGGCGGCGCTCCTCCTGAAGTAGAGGCGTACGACGGAGTCGGCCGGATCCAGCGTCTGAGTGGCCAGGTCGCTCAACTGCCGTACCACCCACATCCCGTGGCCGCTCGCGGCGCGCGGGTCGGGTGGCAGATGGCCCGGGAAAGGCGGAGGCGGGGGCGCGGTCGGCGTGCCGGTGTCGGAGATCTCGCAGATCACGTGGTCGGAGTCGCTGCGCAGCCGCAGGACGCCCCGACCGCCGCCGTGGTGCACGGAGTTGACCACCGCCTCGTGCGCAGCGGTCACCATGTCGTACGTCAGTTGCTCGGGCACCCCGAGGCCACGGGCGTACGCGGAGAGTGCTCACCGTACGTGCGCCGACCGGCCGCGCGCGAAGGGAACGTCGTCGTGTCCCGCGGGGAGCGCCGGAGGCCGAGTCGTGTCGCACTCGGCAGAGAAGTCGGCCGGGTCCACGTATCGACCGCAGTGTGCCGACCGCCTTGGTCCCAGGGCGAGTTGGGGATGGGTGCGGACCGCCGAGCGGATGACGCCGACCGGGAGGGCGCGGGTGTCGTACGGGCAGAGGATCCAGTGTCCGGTGCCCGCGAAGGCGATGTTGAGCAGGGATTCGTACCGCGTCCACTCTCAGACCTCGAAGGCCGTTCGGTCCGACCAGACGGGCTCGCCGATGACCCGGACCCTGCGCGGCCGGACAGTCTCGTGCGTCTCGTCCGTCTCGTCCGTCTCGTGCGTCTCGTGCGTGTCGTGCGCGGCGCAGTAGGCGTTGTAGCGGCCCAGGGTGCGGGACGGGCTGTCGTACCAGTCGTCCGCGTCGACGAACTCGACCTCGTCCGAGCGCCGGCCGAGCGCCTGGTGGACGAACCGCGTACGGCTCACGACGCCGCTCCTTCCGTCGAGTCCTCTTGGGAGTCCTTGCAGGTCACGTTGTTCGAATCAGCTCGGCTTACAGGTCCCCATGTTCGACGAGCAGTCCTGGTACACGGTCCCAGCCGGTGACCCTCATCAGCCGCTGAATGTGCGGGGCGACGCCGTGCAGGACGAGGGTGCCGCCCGACGCGGACAGGGCGCCGCCCGCGAAGACCAGCAGGCGCAGCGCGCCGACGTCGATGAAGCGCAGGTCGCGCAGGTCGATCCGGGTGCGCACGCCGTTCACCGGGCGGGCGCGGGCACGAGCCGTCTCGGCGTGCAGGGCACGGGCCAGGGCGGTCACGTTCGTGTCGTCGACCTCTCCGGCGAGCGCGAGGCCGGGCGGGGCGAAGGTGCGGGTGATGGAGAGCAGTTCGTCGTGCCAGACGAGGTCGGCGGCGACCCGGCCGTGGTGCAGTCCGTCGAGGGGGGCCAGCTCGCCCTCGGCGAAGACACGGCGGTCGTACTGGCAGATGCCGAGGACGGGCAGGGACGCGAAGACGGGTTCGAGGAGGAGTTCGCTGTCGTGCAGTGTCTTGAGGCCCTTGCCCGCCTGGCCGCGCATGACCTCCAAGCTGACGCGCAGGCCGAGGTAGCCGTCACCGACCGCGCGGCGCGTCTCGCGGCGGATCACCTCGTCGAGGTCCCACAGGCCGTCGGGGGTCGCGAGGTGCGGGTCCACGGTCAGCCGTCCGGCGGCGAGTTCGTCGTCGACGGCGCACCCGCGGGACTCCAGGAAGGTCAGGGCGAGGTCGGCCGGCAGATCGGCGGGGCCCAGCAGCAGCCCGCGGTGGCCGCTGGCCAGCCCGTCCAGGAGGAACGCGGCGACCACGGTCTCGCGCTCCTCGTCCGCTTCGTAACCCAGGAGCAGATGGTCCCCGGCGCGCATCTCTCCGACCGCTCTCGGTGCGGGCACGGTGTCCATCCCCCGCACCTCCCAAGGTCGCCACTCGGCGTGCCGGGACGCATCCACGCTACGCCCAATACGGCCTCGGCGTGAGGGCGCGGGCCCGAATACCGGTCACTCGGGCAGGGGTCGGACACGGGCGTTCCCGGGCGTTAGGGTGACCGCCATCGGTCGGGTGAGGGGGAGCGATGGCGGCCTCGGTGCGCAACGGCAGGACCGGCAATCTCCCCGCCGAGTCCAACGCCTTCATCGGCCGCAATTCCGAACTGGCCGAAATATCAGCCCTGTTGGGGACCGCGCGGCTCGTCACCCTCACCGGCCCCGGTGGCGTCGGCAAGTCACGGCTGGCGCTGCGGGCCGCGCACACCGTGCGGGCCGCCTTCCCCGGCGGGGTGTGGCTGGTGGAGCTGTCCGACCTCAAGAACCCCGACCTCCTCACGAACGCCCTGGCCGAGGCGACCCGGCTGACCGAGCAGACTCTGCGCCCGCTCCTGGAGGCCGTCTACGAGCATCTCGACGACGGGCCGCTGCTGCTCGTCCTGGACACCTGCGATCACGTACTGGACGAGTGTGCGCGTGTCGTCCAGGAACTCCTCGCGCACGTACCGGAGTTACGGGTTCTGGCCACCAGCCGTCAGCCGCTCGGGGCGGTCGGCGAGCATCTGCTGTCCGTGACGCCGCTGCCGCTCGGCGAACGCGACGACGCGGTGGCGCTGTTCGCGGCCCGCGCCGCGGCCGCCGTGCCGTCGTTCGCGCTGACCGACGCCAACCGGGCGAACGTGGCGGCGGTCTGCGCCCGCCTCGACGGGATCCCGCTGGCCCTGGAGCTGGCCGCGGTGCGGCTGCGCGGCTTCGCCCTCGACCGGCTCCTGGCGGGCCTCGACTCCCGGTTCGACCTGCTCGTCTCCCCCGCCCGGCCGCGGCTCGCCCGGCACCAGACGCTGCGTACGGCGATCGGCTGGAGCCATGAGCTGTGTACTCCGCTGGAGCGGCTGCTGTGGGCCCGCCTCTCCGTGTTCGCGGGCGGCTGGGACGTGGAGGCGGCCGAATTCGTGTGCCACGGCGGCCCGTTGGACGCCGAGGAGATTCTGGCGCTGCTCGCGTCGCTCACCGAGAAGTCGATCGTGACGCGCGAGGGCGACGGTGTGGCCGGGCGCTACCGGATGCTCGACACGGTCCGCACCTTCGGCGCCGAGTGGCTCGGCGGCCTCGGCGAGCAGGGCACGGTACGCGGGCGCCACCGTGACTACTTCCGCTGGATCGCGCGCCAGGGCCAGGCCGAGTGGCTGGGCCCCGGCCAGCGGATGTGGGCCGAGCGGCTGAGCGTGGAGCACGCCAACCTGCGGGTCGCGCTGGAGGAGTGCCTGGCGGCGCCGGATCCCGAGACGGCACTCGAACTCGCGGGCACACTCTGGTACTTCTGGTTCGCCTGCGGCTTCGCCGAGGAGGGACGCGCCCACCTGGAGCGCGCCCTGAGGCGGGCGCACGACAATGGCCCCGAGCACACTCTGGCGACCTGGGCACACCGCCTGGTCACCGTGGTGCCGGACGACCTGGACGCCGCCGAGTCGGTGAGCGCGGCCTACGTGTGGCTCGCCGAGGAACGTCAACTTCCGGTGCCCGCACTGCCGTTGACCGGGGCGAGCCTCGCGGTGCGCGGCGAGTCGGCACGGTCCGCGCTGCTGTACGGCAGCAGTAGGCAGGGGCCGGGCGTCGGGGGCGGAGCGGAGTTCTTCCAGCTCCTCACGCTGGCGCTGCAGGCGTATCTCCTGGCGGGGCAGGGCGCGTTCGAGCGCTGTGCGGCGGTGGCCGAGCGGCTGCGCGCCGACTGCGCGAAGCGCGGTGAACTGTGGATGCGGGCCTGGGGCGACTTCTTCGTCGCCCTCGCCGGGATCGGGCTCGGACGGCCGGACGACGCGCTGGTCTCCGCCCGCGAGGCCCTGGCCGCCAAGTGGCGCGTCCACGACCGGCTCGGCGCCGCGGCCGTCGCCGACCTCCTGGTCGCCGCGGAGGCCTCCCGCGGCGAGCCCGAACGTGCCGCCCGCCTCCTGGGCGTGGGCACACGCCTCTGGCACGCGGCCGGACTCCCCCAGCTCGGCGACACCGGGTCGACCGTCTTCCGCCGGGAGTACGCACGCCACCTCCGCAAGGCCCTCGGCGACACCGTCTTCGCCGAAACGGTGCGCGAAGGACGGGAGTTGAGCCCTGAGGCGGCGATCCGGCTCGCATTGGACGGCATACCCCACGAACCGGACCTCTGAGCGACATCGGGTCTCTGAGCGACACCGGTCCGCGAATGGGGTCACGTGACAGACGCAACGCCACCGGTCCCACCCCAATGGGCTGTGTTCATCCTGAACGTGCAGGTCACGGGCATGGGTGGGTGAGGCCATGCTGGTGCTGGTCGGCGCCACTGATCGTGTCGGTGATCCCTTCCGTCCATGGCCGGCAGCTACCGGCAAGCCGAGGTCCGTAGCTTCCGGGGCGAGGCAGCGTGACGGCGGTGGTGCTGGCCGGGCCGGCACCGGTCGCGGTCACTCATCACCCCACCGCTCGCTCCCGGGCTGCTGGATCCAGGACCGGCCTTCGGAGACGGGTCCTGGGCTCGGACATAGACGATGACTCGCGCCCCGTTGACACGGGTTGTTCCGTACTCGCGGAAGTGGCGCCGCAGGGTGCTTGTTTTCGCTTCCTCCTGCGGGTTGGCCGACGAGTGCACACCCACCGCGCGGACCGCGACGATCCGGTCGAACTCCAGCATGCGTGCCGCTATTTGCTCAGCGGGAAGCTCGACACCCGCGAGCGTGTTCGACGAGACGGCATCCTGCGCCAGGGCGAGATCCGTCAGAAGACGGGTGTCCTCGAGGTTGGCCGCGGTCAGGATCCGGTGCTGGCCGGCGAGATAGAGCAGCCCGTCGCCGGGACGGCCTTCCTCGCGTACGGCGGCGCCGATGGCGGTGACGTCATTGCTACGGCTCTGGGGCGTCCTCAGTGAAAGGCTCGGCTGGACGAGCGCGGCCAGTACGGCAATTGCCGCGATCCACGCGTAGCGGGAAGACCGCTGCCGCCGGAGGAAGTGATCCATCCAGGCGCCCAACAGCAAGGCGATTCCGATATTGCTGAAGACCACATACCGGTCGACGAAAAGGGGTTTGACCAGCGACGCGATCAGCAGCAGAAGGCCCGGAAGCACAAGAATCGGCACAGCCAGCACGGAAAGCCGCACGGGCCCTCTCACTCCCAGAGGCGCTCGGGCACACACCACGCCCACGACCGCCACCACCAGGAAATAGTCAGGCCGCACCGGTCCGCCGATCCAGGACACCTGCTCCGACTGCCCCGCGCTGTAGATCGCCAGCGGCAACAGCCCTGCCACAACGCCCGCGGCAGCCACGCTCCACGCCCTCAACACCGGTCGCGGAACACGGGAGACGAGCAGCGTGACGCCGTGTGCGACCAGGGCGAGGACCGCGAACTCATGGAGCAGACAGGCCAGCAGCATGGTGGAGCCATAGACCGCCCAACGCCACCGGGCGCGACGCGTGACGCTGACCACGAGCGCATAGGTGGCCCAGGTGACCAGGGCACAGACCATGGCGTACGAGCGGCCTTCCTGCGCGAACTTCTGTACCTGGGGAAGGAGCGGAAACACCAGCCCGGCCAGCAGCCCTGCGCGGGGTCCCGCCAGGCGTAGCGCCAGAAGCCCGACTCCGCTCGCAGCCAAGGACATCGCCAGCACGGACGGCAGCCGCAGCGTCAGCAGCCCTCCGCCGAAGAGACCGAAGATCTCATGCATCACGGCGTAGTAGAGGGCATGGACCAGATCGATGTGCTGGGCGGTGAGCCATATCTGCGAAAGATCGCGGTGCGCGAGCTGATAGGTGACGGACTCGTCCCCCCAGATGGTGTTCTCCCTGCGGATACCCCAGAGCCCCAGAGCGATGGTCAGCGCCAAGGGCGCGATGACGACAACGGCTTTGGCCGGGCTCGGTGCTTGTCGACGGACAGGCACGGGAGGCGAAATCGTCCTGGCCGCTGTGGGGGCACGTTCGTCAAGCGACATCGGCGGCAGGGCCTTTCAGCAGTGGCGAAGAGACTGCGCCAGCGTGCCGGGACCTCGTTGACCGGATGCTGATCCAACCTGACCGGCCGATCAGGAAAGGGGGCCGGCGCTGTGCGAGGCTGCACCGCATGCGCATCCTGGTGGTCGAAGACGAGGTGGACCTTGCCCACACCCTGCACACCGGTCTGACCGCCGAGGGCTACAGCGTCGACCTCGCCCATGACGGCCGGCAGGGACTGTGGATGGCCCGGACCGGCGAATACGCCCTTGTCGTACTGGACTTGATGCTGCCCGGACTCAACGGCTACAAGGTCTGCGCCCAACTGCGCCGGGAGGGCAACGCGACCCCCGTCCTGGTACTCACCGCCAAGGACGGGGACTGGGACCAGGCAGAGGCCCTGGACACGGGCGCCGACGACTACCTGGCCAAACCCTTCTCCTACATGGTGCTCGTCGCACGGCTGCGGGCCCTGGTCAGACGAGCCGCCACGGTCGCCCCGCCCGTCCTTGCCGTGGGCGACCTCTCGCTGGATGTCGCCGGCCGGGTCTGCCGCCGGGCCGGGGCCCGGGTGGATCTCACACCCCGGGAGTTCGCCGTGCTGGAGCTGCTGGCCCGCCGGGCGGGCCAGGCGGTCTCCAAATCGGATCTGCTCTATCACGCGTGGCCCGACGAAGCCCTGGATCCCAACCTGGTGGAGGCGCGCGTCAGCGCCCTGCGCAAGAAGGTGGACGCCGCGTTCGACCGGCAGTCCCTGCAGACCGTAAGAGGTACCGGCTACCGACTGGTGGACGACCGTGAACGCGACTGATCCGCGACGCCGCTGGTGGCCGACCGTGAACGCGACCGGGCCGCGACGCGGTTGGGGGCCGCGTTCGGTACGAGCCCGCACGGCCCTGGCCGCCGCATCAGCCGCCGCCGTCATCCTGGTGAGCATCGGCTGGTGGGTACACCGCGACGTCTACCGCGAGAGCACGCAGATCGCCGAAGGGCAGGCAGAGAAACAGTTCTTGGCTCTCGTCGATCAGCTGGAGGAGGGTGCGGTTCCCGCTCGCCGAAGCACCGTGCCGTACGAGATCGTCGCGACCGGCCGACGCGCCGCCGTCGCCTACGGCGGAGGCATGGAGGAGTTCGATCCCGGCACCCGCCATGTGCTGCCCGCCCCACCGAAGGCCGAGTTGCCCGCCCCACCGGACGAGGGGCCGAACTGGGGCTATACGACCCGTCCCGTGCGCCTGCCGGCGCGCCCCGACTCCGCACCCGGGGACCGGTTCGGCAAGGACGGCGGAACCTACCAGGTCATGTACGACGACGTCAGGGCCGATGAACTGAGCAGCGACACAGTCGCCGCTCTGGGTGTCGCCGCCGATGCCCAGCTGCGGGTCTATGCGGTGGTGCTCCCGCACGCAGGCGAGGACATCGCCGAGGCAATCACCGAGGCCACCGACCGCCGGCTGCTGCGGGCCGGGCTCGTCAGCCTCGTACTGATCGCCGCCGTCGCCTACTTCGCCGTCCGCATCGCGCTGCGGCCGGTCGAAGCCATCCGCGTCCTCACCGCCTCGGTCACCGCGAGCGACCCCCGCGAACGCGTCACCGTCCCCGCCTCGGGACACGAGATAACCGCCCTGGCCACCACCATCAACAGCACCCTCCAACGCCTCGACGACGCCGCCGCCCAGCAGCGCCGCTTCGTCGCGGACGCCGCCCACGAACTGCGCAGTCCCCTCACCACACTGCTGGCCAGCCTGGAAGTCGCGCTCGCCTACCCGGAACGCACCGACTGGCCAGCCGCGGCCACGACGGCCGCACGACAGACCCGCCGCCTCCAGGCCCTCGCCGAAGACCTGCTGCTCCTCGCCCGCCTCGACACCCGCGCCCCCGCAGCCGGTCCCGAGCCCGTCGACCTGACAGCCCTCGTCTCCCGGCTGACCGAGCAATACCCCCTCACCGAACGGCCGTTGACCCTCACCTGCGACAGCACCGCCCCCGCACACGCACACGGAAACCCCGACGAATACGAACGACTGCTGCGCAACCTCATCGACAACGCCGCCCGCCACGCCGCACACCGCATCCAGATCACCGTCCGGAACCAGGACGACTGGATCGTCATCACCGTGCACGACGACGGACCTGGCGTGCCCGCCGAGGACGCCGAGCGCGTCTTCGAACGCTTCGTCCGGCTCGACGACGCCCGCTCCCGCGACCAGGGCGGCACCGGCCTGGGCCTCGCCATCGCCCGCGACCTGGCCCACCGCCACCGGGGCACCCTCACCCTCACCCCCCGGACCCTCGGAGCATGCTTCCAGCTACGCCTTCCCCGAGCCCCCGCCCCGGCCGAGGAATGACGCAGCGACCCGGCGGTACCCCTTGGGTCGCGCGCCCGGCCGCTTCCGGCTCAGAGCCAGCCGTTGCGCCTGAAGCCCCGGTGGATGACGAAGCAGAGGGTGGCGATGACGCCGAGGACCAGGGGGTAGCCGTACGTCCAGCGCAGTTCGGGCATGTGGTCGAAGTTCATGCCGTAGAGGCCGCAGATCATGGTGGGGACGGCGACGATGGCGGCCCAGGCCGTGATCTTGCGCATGTCCTCGTTCTGGGCGACCGTGACCTGCGCGAGGTGGGCCTGGAGGATCGAGTCGAGCAGCCCGTCGAAGGCGTTGATCTGCTCGGTGGCGCGGGCGAGATGGTCGGCGACGTCGCGGAAGTACGGCTGGATGTCCGGGGAGAGGGCCGCCGGAGGCTCGTGGGCGAGGATCTGCAGGGGGCGGGCCAACGGGACGACGGCCCGTTTGAGCTCAAGGAGTTCCCGCTTGAGCTGGTAGATCTGGCCGGCGTCGCCGCGCGCGGTGTGCTCGGCGAAGACGGCGGTCTCGACGGCCTCTATGTCGTTCTGTACGGCGTCCGTGACCTCCAGATAGTCGTCGACCACATGGTCCGCGATGGCGTGCAGGACGGCGGAAGGCCCCTTCGCGAGCTGGTCCGGCAAGCTCTCCAGGGCTTCGCGGAGCGGGCCCAGGGAGCCGTGGTTGCCGTGCCGGATGGTGATCACGAAGTCTCGGCCGATGAAGACCATCAGCTCCCCGGTGTCCACCACCTCGCTCGTCGCGGTGAGCTGCTCGTGCTCGACGTAGCGCACGGTCTTGAAGACGGCGAACAGCGTGTCGTCGTACCGCTCCACCTTCGGCCGCTGATGGGCGTGCACGGCGTCCTCGACGGCCAGCGGGTGGAGGCCGAAGAGCTTGGCGAGGCCCGCGAACTCGTCGTTCGTCGGTTCGTGCAGTCCGATCCAGACGAAGCCGCCCCTGCCCTTGCGAGCCCGCCGGATCGCCTCGGCGGGTGCCCAGTCGCCGGGCTGCCGTCCGCCCTCGCGGTAGACCACGCAGTTCACCACCGCGCTGCCGAGCGGCGAACGGGCGGGATGGCTGAGGTCCACGGTGCGGCGGTAGGCGCGGCGCACCGCTCTGCTCAGGTTGCTGATCATGGGCACGGGTCGGTCTCCTTCGGTGACCGGGTCAGTGTGCCACCGAATTCCGTTCGCTCCGCGTATGGGTCACCGGGCCGCTGACCGGGGCGAACACCTCCGGGCGGGGACGGACCGTCACCCGCCCGGAGGCGGGTCCTCGCCTACCGGCCGACGTCCCGGCTGCGGATGTCCTCCAACGACTCCCGGCGGACGAGGAGCCGGGCGTGACCGCGGTCGACGGCCACCACGGGTAGGTGCGGCAGCGTGCGCGGACCTCGCCCTCGTCGAGTACGTACGTAGACGGGGGTGCCGAAGCGGTCTGCGATCCCCGTGAGGGATACGCCGCCGACGGCGAGGTCTCCCCGGTCGTGCAGGGCGGAGGAGGCGGGTCACACCGACAGGTCGTCGGCGGCGCGGTGGGTGACGGCGGGCTCGTGCACTGTGGTCATCGCGGTTCCCTTTCCGGCCTCAGAAGGTCCGTACGGCCCGGGCGGCGCGGGTGTTCGCCCTGCTCTCGCACGACACCTCGGCGGCCCGCGGATCCCATGCGCGGGGCGCGGGACCGGCCAGGGGTGCGGAGAACTGGGGGTCCACGGTGACCGTGCTGACGCCGAGCGGTCCGGTGAGGGCGCGGAGCACGGGCTCGGCGAGCCGGATCCAGGCCTGCCCGTCGCCGAGGGTGGCGGTCAGCCGCTCCCTGCTGGTGAACCCGACGGCGGTCCGGGCTCCGAGGGGCGTGCGGAACAGCCGGGTCGAGCATCCTGTCGGCCCCGGCCGGACGGGTACGTACAGGGGCCCGGCCGGGAACCGTTCTGAGGGCTCCGGGTCTTCGGCGCACGCGAGGTCTGTCATGGGATGCCTCCTGGAGGATCCGGGTGGTGGGACGTGAAGCCGCCCCGGCGCGGGGAGGCGAACCCGGGGCGTGCCACGAAGGTATGCCCGCTCCCGACGGCTCCCCCGGCCGCTGACGTGGTTCATGACGGGATGCTGACGGGGAACCGCCGTGGACTGACGGGACGCTGACGCGAGGGGGCGTCTGGAGAGCGAGAAGCCCCCGTCCCTGCTCCACGAGCCGCCCGGCTCCGGTGACGGCCGTGACGGCCACCACCGCCACGACCGCCACGACCGCCACGACGGCGGAAACGGCGAGGTCCCGCCGACCGTCGGGTCGGCGGGACCTGGGATGGGCCTCCGGGCCCGGTTTCCTCCGGGCGGCCGGCTCAGGCCTGTGTCTCGCTGATGTTGACCATCCAGGGGATACCGAACCGGTCCGTACACATGCCGAACACGTCGCCCCACATCTGCTTCTCAAGTGGGACGGCGACCGTGCCGCCGTCGGACAGCTTCTCCCAGTAGCCGCGCAGTTCGGCTTCGTCGTCACCGCTGAGGCTCACCGAGAAGTTGCCGCCCGGGGTGTACTTCATGCCCGGCGGGGTGTCGGCGCCCATCAGCGTGAAACCGCTCGGGGTCTCCAGCATGCCGTGCATGATCTTGTCCGCTTCGGGGCTGTCCGCCATACCGGACTCCCCGAAGGTGTTGAGCGCCAGGGTGCCGCCGAGAACCTCCTTGTAGAACTCCAACGCCTGCCGGGCGTCACCGTCGAAGCTGATGTACGGATTGAGGCGCGATGCCATGAAAACCTCCCGTATTGAGCCAAACGTTCGGATCTGCGCAGACTAGCGCGGGCCACTGACAACGGCCCGTCGTGGCTGATGAGGGCGTACGAAGGCCGGGTGAACCGGGGGTCTCGCCGCGCGGGGCGCCGTCGGCCAGGAGGCCGCCGAGGCGATCCGCAGGAACGGTCCCCGCCCCGACTCCCAAGCCATCGGTTCCTGGGCCATCGGTTTCTGGGCCATCCGTTCCTGTGTCATCCGTTGCCATCCGTTCTTACGCCATCCGTACGGATCTCGCCGAACCTGACGCCGTCCTGACGCCCTGCCGGGCAGGGCGCCCCGGATTCGGGCCGCTCCCGCGCTTACGCTCGCGCCGTGTTCAACGTGAGCGGTCTGCTGAAACGCCTGGTGATCGGCCGGGCCAGGCGCAGTGAAGAGCTCCAGGAGACGCTGCTGCCCAAACGGCTCGCCCTGCCGATCTTCGCCTCCGACCCGCTGTCGTCGGTGGCGTACGCGACGCAGGAGATCCTGCTCGTGCTCACCCTCGGCGGGCTGGCGTATCTGCACTTCACGCCGTGGATCGCGGTGGCGGTCGTGTCGCTGATGACCGTGGTGGTGCTCTCGTACCGGCAGGTGGTGTACGCCTACCCGAGCGGCGGTGGCTCGTACGAGGTGGTCTCCACGAATCTCGGCCCGTCGGCCGGTCTGGTGGTGGCGGCCTCACTGCTCGTCGACTACGTGATGACGGTGGCCGTCTCCGTCGCCTCGGGGGTCGACAACATCATCTCGGCCATCCCCCAACTGGCGGAGTATCGCGTCCCGTTGGCGCTGGCCTTCGTGGCGATCCTGACCGCCATGAACCTGCGCGGCACCCGCGAGTCCGGGAACGCCTTCGCGGCGCCGACGTACCTGTTCATCGGCGGCGTACTGATCATGGTCGGGACCGGTCTGGTCCGCTATCTGCTCGGCGACGCACCGGTCGCGGAGAGCGCGAGGTACGGCGTGACACCGGAGCCCGGGGACGCGGATCTCGCCGGGCTGGCGCTGCTGATGCTGGTGCTGCGGGCCTTCTCGTCGGGCTGTACGGCGCTGACTGGTGTGGAGGCGATCTCCAACGGCGTACCGGCGTTCCGCAAGCCCAAGTCGCAGAACGCGGCGGCCACGATGGTGGCGATGGGGGCCGTCGCGATCGTCATGTTCGTCGGTGTCACGACGCTCGCGATCGTCTCCAAGGTGCGCATCACCGATGACTCCTGCCGGCTCACCGGCCTGGACGGCAGCTGCGAGAGCCATACGCAGCGCACGGTCATCGCACAGATCGCGGCCGCCGTGTTCGGCGGTGAGAACAGTGTCGGGTTCTACTTCATCCAGGCGGCCACCGCACTGGTGCTGGTCCTCGCCGCGAACACCGCGTTCAACGGCTTCCCGCTGCTCTCCTCGATCCTCGCCCAGCACCGCTATCTGCCGCGTCAGCTGCACAACCGGGGCGACCGGCTCGCCTTCTCCAACGGCATCGTGGCCCTCGCGGTCGTCGCCGGTCTGCTGCTGTGGGGCTTCCGGGCGAACGTCACGAACCTCATCCACCTCTACATCCTGGGCGTGTTCACCTCGTTCACGCTGTCGCAGACGGGCATGGTCCGGCACTGGAACCGTGAGCTGCGCGGCACGACCGATCCTGCGCTGCGGCGCCGCCATCATTCCGCACGCCTGGTCAACGCGCTGGGCGCGGTGGTCACCGGCCTCGTCCTGGTGATCGTGCTCGCCACGAAGTTCCTGGAAGGCGCATGGCTGGCGGTGCTCGCCGCGATCGTGCTGTGGGTAATGATGCGGGGCATCCGCCGCCACTACGACGCCACCTCCGCGGAACTCGCCGTGACGGACCCGCGCGAGGAACTCGTCCCGCCCTCAAGGGTGTTGGGCATCGTGCTGGTCTCGACGCTGCACAAGCCGACCCTGCGGGCACTGTCGTACGCGCGTGCTCTGCGGCCCGACCGGCTGGAGGCGCTGACGGTGTCGGTGGACCACGACGAGGCCCTCGCGCTGCGGGAACGCTGGGAGGAGTACGGCATCGACGTGCCCCTCAAGGTCGTCGACTCGCCCTATCGCGAGGTGACGCGGCCGGTGGTCGAGTATGTGCGCTCGCTGCGGCGGGAGAGCCCGCGGGACGTCGTGGCGGTGTTCATCCCCGAGTACGTCGTCGGCCACTGGTGGGAGAACCTGCTGCACAACCAGTCCGCCCTCTGGCTGAAGAGCCGTCTGCTGTTCACGCCGGGTGTGATGGTCATCAGCGTTCCCTGGCAGCTGAGCTCCTCGGCACGCGCCGACCGCCCCACCGCCCGGGCACCGGGCTCGGTCCGCCGCGGCGAGCCCGCCTACACGAAGCCGCGCGAGGACACCGACCTGAGCCGACGCTGACCTGCATCCCCCGCACCGGCGAAATGAGAACTACGTACGGTGACGGGTGGTTGCATTCCGGACGGGCGCCGTACGACACGCGTCAATTTCGGCGGCCGAAGAGTCAGCGAAGTATCAAGTCGCTCCCACGGCGTGACGCGCGTGCCTACCGTCGCCGCCATGTCTCGACGTATCGAGGGGCCCGCGTCCGGTCGTTTCCCCGATGTGCCGGCGTACGACGACGGCACGTGGGTGCACGACCGCGCGTGGGCGGGTGAGGCGCGCTCGGCCGTGGGCTGTGCCGTGCTGATGCTGGGGCTGTCGCTGGTGTTCGACGCGGGCTCGGGACGCCTCACGGCGCTGCGGTTCCTGCTGTGGGCGACGCTGTCCTTCGTCCTGTTCGCCGTGCTGCTGCCCGCCCGCGTGTCCGCGTGCGAAGGCGAGCTCGTGTGCCAGGGCCTGTTCGGGCACCGGTCCGTGTGCACGGACCGGCTCGTCGCGGTGTGCCGATCGGGTGGAGTGGCCCAACGCCTCGTGCTGCGCGACGAGTTCGGCGGGCGCGTCGAGTTCGACCCCCGTGTCCTGGCCGCCAACCCCGCGCTGTGGCGGCTCCTGGACGAGGGCGCGCGGGCCTCGGCGGCGGGCGGCTCGCTCGTCTGCGGTACGACGGAACTGCGGCGCCTGTCGGATCGGCTCGACCGGGAGACGGCCCGGACGGTGTTCCGGATCTCCGGGCTGGAATAGCCGGTCCCGGTGCCCCGGCCGTAGCTACTCCGCGCTCCCCGGCTTCGTCGCCACCACCATCCGGCAGCGGGGGCTGCCGTCACTCCTGCGGCCGAACTCGGGGAGGGCGTACAGCTCCACCGAGAAACCGGCCCGGGCGAGTTCCCGTCGTACGTCGTCGAGGCGGAACTCCCGGTAGTACATGACGAACGGGGGACGCCACACGGCGTTCCGTACGCGCATCGCCGCGTCGAAGCCGAGCAGGGCCCAGTAGCCGCGCGAGCCGGGACGGGCGGGCGACCCGATCGGGAACGCGAACCGTCCGCCCGGCCGGAGCACCGAGTGGACCTGCGCGAACAGCCCCGGCAGCTCCCCGGGCAGGAAGTGCCCGAACGCCCCGAAGCTCACCACCAGGTCGAAGGCCGGCCCGAACGGCAGAGCCCGGGCGTCACCGCGTACCCAGGCGGTCGGCGGCCCGCCGGGACGAGCCTCCGACCGTTCCCGGGCCACGGCGAGCATGCCTGCGCTGATGTCGACGCCGGTGACCTGCTCCCGGCACACCGCTCGCAGCACGTCCATGCCCGCGCCGGTACCGCAGCACAGGTCGAGTCCGCTCTCGAACGGGCCGATCCTCCTGAGTGCCTGCGCGACGGACCGCAGTACCGAGTCCGGCGTACGGAAGGGGGTGTGGTCGAACTTCGGTGCGAGCAGGTCGTAGCCGTGCTCGACGGACGACAGTGCCTGTACGGCCAGTTCGCGGAACGTGGGGCCTTGCGGGGTGAACATGGCTGCTCAGCGTAGGCGTTCCACCGGGGCGCGGGGATCCGTCCGCGTGTTCGCTGTGGCTGGACGCGCCCCTGCGCGGCGGAGCCGCATGACGGCGCGGCCTCGCGCCCCTTCGGAGCGCTGCCGAATACTCGCCCCATGACCTCCTTCCGTCCCGCACCCGCCTGGCTGGCCGGCCGGGGGTGAACACGGTCTGGCTGAACCCGTGCTTCGTCTCACGGAGGTGTCGTGGCGGCCATGGCTCAGCTCCCCAGTCGGAGGGCCGCGAGCCAGACGTCCGGGCCGGTGTCAGGGCCGCCGCCTCCCGGGCTGTGGCTGGTCGAGAGTTGCGCCGCGTGGGACACGGGCCGCCGACGGCGCGGCGACAGCAGCGCGAGGAGCTTGTCGGTCCGCCGGGTGGGGGTGGCGGAACCGGCGGGGGTAGTGGGAACGGTGGCGGTCATCAGGGCCTCCGGTGTCGTCGGGTGTTTTCACCCCACCGACGAACCGCTCCTACGCCGATCGACACTCCGCGAGCCGCTTTTCCAGAAACCGCCTCTCGGCGTCGTTCTCCACCAGTTCCAGCGCCTTCTCGTACGCCTCGGCCGCTTCGCTCATGCGTCCCGTGCGTCGCAGGAGGTCCGCCCGGGTGGCGGGCAGCAGGTGGTATCCGGCCAGGTCGCCCGCCTTCTCCAGCTCCGCCACCAGGGTCAGACCGGCCTCGGGGCTCTCGGACATGCCGACGGCCACCGCACGGTTCAGCTTGACGACGTCGGACGGCACGTGGCGTGCCAACTCCCCGTACAGCGCGGCGATGTCGGCCCAGTCCGTCTCCTCGGCGGTGGCCGCGGTGACATGGCAGGCCGCGATGGCGGCCTGGATCTGGTACGGCCCCGGCCGCCCGCGGCGCAGCGCCGTCTCCAGCAGGGTGGCGCCCTCCTCGACCTCCGCCCGGTCCCAGGCAGTACGGTCCTGGTCCTCCAGAGTGACCAGGTCACCGGCCGCGTCCACCCGGGTGTTCCGCCGGGCGTCGTGCAGCAGGAGCAGCGCGAGCAGGCCGAGGACCTCGGGCTCGTCGGGCATGAGCCGGGCCAGCACCCGGGCGAGCCGGACGGCCTCCGCGCAGAGGTTCGTCCGCAGGAGATCGGCGCCGGACGTGGCCGCGTACCCCTCGTTGAACAGCAGGTACACCACGCCCAGCACGCCGGTCGTCCGCTCGGGCAGCAGATGCGCGGGCGGTACGCGGTACGGGATCCCGGCGTTGCGGATCTTCCGCTTGGCGCGCACGAGGCGTTGCGCCATCGTCGCCTCGGGGACGAGGAAGGCGCGGGCGATCTCAGGCGTGGTGAGCCCCGCGAGGGTGCGCAGGGTCAGGGCGACCCGGGCCTCGATGGGCAGCGCGGGATGGCAGCAGGTGAAGAGGAGCCGCAGCCGGTCGTCCGTCACCCCGCTGTCGTTGTCGAAGTCCGGGTCGTGCGGGTCGAAGGGTCCCCCGTCCCGTGCCAGCACCGCCGCCTCCCGCAGTTTCGCCGCTCCCACCGCCTCCCGGCGCAGCACGTCCATGGCGCGGTTGCGCGCTGTCGTGGTCAGCCAGGCGCCGGGGCGGCGCGGCACTCCGTCCCGCCGCCACCGGTCGAGGGCCTGGGCGAAGGCGTCCTGCGCGCACTCCTCGGCGAGGTCCCAGTCGCCGGTCACCCTGATCAGGGTGGCGACGACCTGGCCCCACTCCTCACGGAAGGCGGCGGCGACGGCCTCCTCGACACCGTCCGGCCCTCGGTTCTCGTTCACTCCCAGACCGGCCGCACCTCGACCGAACCGCCGCCGAGCGCGGCGGGATGCCTGGACGCCAGCGCGATGGCCTCGTCGAGGTCGGCGACCTCGATGATGTCGAAGCCGGCGACGTACTCCTTGGACTCCACGAACGGCCCGTCGCTGAGCAGGACTTCGTCGCCCTGGACACGCACGGTGGTGGCGTCGGTGGCCGGCCGCAGCCGTGCGCCGCCCGTCACCACGCCGCTGGTGCGCACCTCGTCGATGTACGAGGTGAAGCGGGGGTCGTCGGCGATCTCCTCGGGGCTGAGCTCCTGGCCGCCGACGGGGGTGCAGATGAACATCACGTACTTCATGACCGGTCCTCCTGAATTCCCTCAGTTTCTGGTCCCTGCACCCCACCGACGAACGGACCCGCGCCGGATCGACACATCCCCATGATTGTTCGGGACGATCATTCGGGCGAGCGGACTTCACACCCGCGGCGACACCCGCACGGGAAGCGCCCGGACGCTGTTGCCCACAAAGCCGGCGTGGCGGGCGAGGTCCGCCTGGGGCGGGTCCAGGTCGAGGCCGGGGAAGCGCGCGAACAGCCGCTGCAGGGCGATGGTGGACTCCATACGGGCCAGCGGGGCGCCGAGGCAGTAGTGGGCGCCGTGGCCGAGGGACAGATGCCGGGTGGTGCCGGGCCGGGCGGGCCGGGTGACGTCGAAGCGGTCCGCGTCGGGCCCGTGCACGGCCCGGTCGCGCCCTGCCGCCGAGTACCCGGCGAGGACGGGCGTGCCCTGGGGAATCACGGTCCCGTCGACCGTCAGGTCCCGCACGGGATAGCGGAAGGGGAAGTAGCTGACGGGCGCGTCCCAGCGCAGCGTCTCCTCGACCACGTCCGACCAGCTCGCCTCGCCGCTCGTGACCCGCTTCAGCTGGTCCCGGTGGCCGCACAGGGCGCGTACGGCGTTGGTGATGAGGTTCAGCGTGGTCTCGTGCCCGGCGATGATCATCAGTACCAGGGTGCCGATGAGCTCCTCGTGGGTGAGCCGGTCGCCGCCCTCGTCGCGGGCGGTGATCAGGGCGCTGGTGAGGTCGTCGCCCGGCCGCTCGGTCCGGTCCGCGACCACCGCGCCCAGCACGGCCACCAGCTCCTTGTTCGCGGCGATGGCCTTCTCGGGCCCGATGTCGGTGGCGACGACCTGGTTCGAGAGGTGGTGCAGCCGGTCGCGGTACTCGGCGTCGACCCCGAGCAGTTCCCCGATGACACCCATCGGCAGCGGCAGCGCGAAGTGCTCGCGCAGATCGGCCACTCCCCCGCCCTGTTCGGCCGCGCGGTGCAGGTCGTCGAGCAGTGCGTCCGTCAACTCCTCGATCCGGGGCCGCAGTTGCTCGACCCGCCGGGCCGTGAACGCCTTGCTCACCAGGGAGCGCAGCCGCCGGTGGTCGTCGCCGTCCGCGGTCGTCATTCCTCGTACGGTCGCGAAGGTCGTCAAGGGCCATCCCTTGGCTATCCGCCCCTCGCGCAACGCGGTGAAGTGCCTGGCGTCCTTGGCGACTTCGGGGTGGGCGAGGAACTCCTTGAGCGCCTCGTGCCCGAGGACCGCCATGCCCGCCACGCCGCCGGGCAGGACGACCGACGCCACGGCGCCGCGCGCGAGGAGGCGCGCGTTGTCGGCGTGCGGGCAGCCGCCGGCCGGATCCATCCGGTGCGGTGGGACGGCAGGGGTGTGCATGGCCTGGCTGCTGTCCAACCGAATCTCCTGGCTGTCGTCGCCGGAATCGTCCTCGCCGCCGTCCGCACCCGCCGCCGTCACAGGAAGGGTGTTCCCGGATCCACTCCCGACAGGACGCGGCCGTAGATCTCCAGGTTGGTGGCCGGGTTCATGAAGGAGTGCAGGGACAGGGCGTTGATGTCGCGGGCGATGCGCTGCATGGGCACCTCCCGCTGGAGCGAGGAGGCACCCGCCGCGGAGGCGAGCAGCTCGACGGCCTCCTTGCAGAGGCGGGTCAGATAGCCGCACTCCGCACGGATCCTGGCACGTTCCGCCAGGGCGTACGGGGAGCCGTCGCGGGCCTTGGTCTCGATCTCGGCGGTCAGCCGGGCGGCCACCAGCTCGGCGCCGGAGATCTTCATCTGCGCCTCGGCCGCCTGGAGATGGGTGACGGTGGCCTCGTTCTGCCGCTCGTGGAAGGTGTACGTGATGCCGCGCCGGTGGATGCGCTCGCCGAACTCCGTCATCGCCGCCCGGGCCAGCCCCAGTGCCACCGGCGCGGCCCAGGCGCAGAACAGCAGCAGCACGGGCATGCGGTAGAAGGGGTCGTCCGCGTTTGCCTTGGACGGGAACTGCCCGGCGAGCATCGGTCCGACCGGAAGCACGCGATGTGCGGGGACGGGAATGTTCCGGGCCACGACGGTGTTGCTGCCAGTACCGGCGAGACCTGTGACATGCCAGTCGTCCAGGATCTCCAGCTCGGACATCGGCACCGCGGCCCAGATCATCTCGGGCGGCCCTTCCGGCGGCGAACCGTCGGCGGGCGTGACGGCGGCCGTCAGCAGATGCCAGTCCGCGTGATGGCAGCCGGTCGCGAAGGCCGAGGCGCCGTCCACCCGATAGCCCCCGTCGTACGGCACCGCCGTGGCGCCGGGTATGAGCGTGCCGCCGATCCTCGCGTCGGGCCCGTTCGGCCCGGTGAAGAAGTCGTCCTGCGCCTCGTCGGGAAAGAGCGCCGCGATGTACGAGACCCCGGCCTGACTCAGTGTCATCCACGCCGTGGAGCCGCACTCGACGGCGATCTCCGCGAAGGCGTCGACCTGTGTGCGCAGCGGGGTCTGGTAACCGCCGTAGCGCCGCGGGACGTTCATCCGGTGGATGCCGGTGCCCGTCAGCGCGGCGACGACCTCGTCGGGAACACGCCGTTCCCGCTCGGCCCGCAGCGCGTTCCGCCGGATCAACGGCCGCAGTTCCCTTACGCGTTCGACGATCCCGGCATCGACCATGCCGACCACCGTGACGCGAGGCATCTCCCCTGTCAACGCCATGGGATCCGGCCATCCGGCCCTCGCCAGAGGGAGTAGTGCTACAGTGCCATCAGCACTTGTGTACGCCCCTTTCCCGGGCGCCGGTGTTGAAGTACCTCTCATCCAGCTGAACCGTCCGTCCCTTCCGACCGGCGAAGCAGCTTCTCCGCACCACCTCACCTCGTACAGGCACGACGTGTGCGAGTCGTGCGACTTCCACGGCGTGTCCGGCCACGGGTCTCCCCGTCCGCCGTACGCGGCATGGCACGGCACGAGAGGTGATGTCTCCGCCGCCGGGGTGTGTCCATACCGCCCCCGAGCCGGCCTCTCCCCCATCCCTCATGACCACCTGAACCGTCCGCGAAAGGACACCCACCATGACCACCACACTCGAACGCCCGCCCACTCCCGTCACACAGGAGCAGGCCACCGGCGTACTCGACATCACCTCGAACGGGCAGGGCCACCTGCGCGCCGAGAGCCTGCTCCCCGGGCCCGCCGACCTCCAGGTCTCCGCCGCGCTGATCCGCCGACACGGACTGCGCAAGGGCGACCTCGTCGAAGGCGTACGCGGCAAGCAGCGGGCCCTCACCGAGGTCCAGCGGGTCAACGGCCTGCCTGCGGCTGAGCTGCGTGGCCGCCCGCACTTCCATGACCTGACCCCGCTGCACCCGCGTGAGCGGCTGCGGCTCGAACACCCGGCGGGCGGTGCGACCACCCGCCTCATCGACCTGGTCGCGCCGATCGGCAAGGGCCAGCGCGGCCTGATCGTCGCCCCGCCCAAGACCGGCAAGACCGTGCTGCTCCAGCAGATGGCCGCCGCCGTCGCCGGCAACCACCCCGAGGCCCATCTGATGGTGGTACTCCTCGACGAGCGGCCCGAGGAGGTCACCGACATGCGCCGTTCCGTACGGGGCGAGGTGCTCGCCTCCACCTTCGACCAGGCTCCGAAGCAGCACATCGCGCTCGCCGAGCTGGCCGTCGAGCGCGCCAAGCGGCTGGTCGAGGCCGGCCAGGACGTCGTGATCCTCCTCGACTCGCTGACCCGGCTGTGCCGGGCGCACAACAACGCGGCCGCCACCAGTGGCCGCACCCTCAGCGGCGGTGTCGACGCGGCAGCGCTGCACGGGCCCAAGCGGTTCTTCGGAGCCGCGCGCCTCACCGAGGAGGCCGGCTCGCTCACGATCATCGCCACCGCCCTCGTGGAGACCGGCTCCCGCGCCGACGACTACTACTTCGAGGAGCTCAAGAGCACCGGCAACATGGAGCTCCGCCTGGACCGCGGCCTCGCGTCCCGACGGGTCTTCCCCGCCGTCGACATCACCCCGTCCGGCACCCGTCGCGAGGAACTCCTCGTCCCGGCCGCCGAGTTGGGGGCCGTACGCGGCCTGCGGCGCGCTCTGCTCTCCCGCGGGGACCCGCAGGCCGGACTGGAGACGCTCCTGGACAAGCTGCGCCGGACGCCGGACAACGCGACCTTCCTGCGGCAGGTCCAGCCGACCGTGCCCACGGGCCAGTAGACGTGGACCTCGCCGGCCCGCCCAGGACCGGGCAGGTCCAGGGCCGCTGCGGCATCCGGGTGCTCGATGCCGCCGCCCGGCCCGGGCAGCCGGGGATGTGACCTGCGCGTTCCTAGGTTGGCGGTATGACAATCGGATTTCCCTTCCGTGCGGCCGTCTGCTGCTCCGCCGCCTGTGTGGTGGGCGCGCTGGCCTTCGCGCCGAGAACGGCCGCCGCCGCCCACGACGGAGCCGCCCAGGCCACTCCCCACGTCTCCGCGTCGAAACCCGCCACCGCGCGGCCCTCGACGCTGGACCGGCCGGGGACCCAGGTACGGCCCCGGGCCGGGGCGCCCAGGGTGCCGCAGGACGTCTCCGCCAGGTCGTGGGTGGTGGCCGACGCCGAGACCGGTGAGGTGCTCGCGGCACACAACGCCCATCTCAAGCTGCCGCCCGCCAGCACGTTGAAGACCCTCTTCGCGCTGACCGTGCTGCCGATGCTGCCCGCGGCGGTCCGGCACACCGTCACGGAGGAGGAACTGGCGGGCGTGGGCCCCGGCAGCAGTCGGGTCGGCATCGCCGCGGGTCGCACCTACAACGCCGCCGACCTGTGGCGGGGCGTCTTCCTGAACTCCGGCAACGACGCCGTGCACGTACTGGCCGAGATGAACGGCGGCTGGCGCAGCACGGCCGCCCAGATGCAGGCCAAGGCCCGGTCCCTGGGCGCGCGCGACACGCGGGTCGTCTCGCCCGACGGGTACGACACGCCGGGCCAGGTGTCGTCCGCGTACGACCTGGCCGTCTTCGGGCGGGCCGGGCTGCGCAACGCCGACTTCGCGCGGTACGCCGCCACCGTCCGCGCCAAGTTCCCGGCCGGAGGCTGGTCGTTCGAGATCCAGAACACCAACCGGCTGCTCACCGGCGCCGACGGGGTCGCGCCCTATCGGGGGCTCGTCGGCGTCAAGAACGGCTACACCTCCCAGGCGGGCAACACGCTCGTCGCCGCCGCGCGCCGGGGTGGGCGCACGCTCGTCGTCACGGTGATGAACCCTCAGGCGGGCGGCGGATTCACCGTGTACGAGGAGGCGCGTTCACTGCTCGACTGGGGCTTCGGGGCCGCCGGGCGTGTCGAGCCGGTGGGCTCGCTCCTGCCGCCGCGCCGCGTGTCCACCGCGGGCCCGACGGTAGTGCCCGCGGCCATGGCGGTCGAGGACGGCTCCGCCGGCTGGCTGGCGGAGGCGGGGACCCTCGCGGGCGCCGCCGGACTGGGCGCGGGTGCCGTGTCGCTGGCCCTGCGCCGCCACGGCGGGCGGTTCACCCGTGCCTGACCGACGGGCAGCCCGAGGAGCAGGCCCAGGGTGATCCACACGTAGGTGTTGCTGCCGACGAAGCCGTCGATGCCGGACGCGTCGTCGAACCACAGCCACACCACACTGCTGCACAGCAGTACGTACAGGCCCCCCGCAATCCACAGCAGACGCCTGCGCCTGAGCCCCTCCCCGAACAGGATCGCGAGTGACGGCAGCAGCCAGACGAGGTGATGCACCCAGGTGATCGGGCTGAGGAGACAGGCGGCGAGTCCGGTGAGGGCGAAGGCGCCGAGGACGTCGCCCGCGGCCAGCGCCCGGCGCGCGCGCCACACCCACACGCCGAGCACGGCCAGCGCCGCCAACGCCCAGGCGGCGCGGCTCGGTTCGCCGGGGTCGGCGAGCCGGGCCAGTACGCCTTGCAGCGACTGGTTGGAGACGTAGTCGAGGCGGCCGATGCGGGTGGTGTCCCAGACCGCCTCGGTCCAGTAGAAGCGGGAGGCGCCGGGCATGACCCAGGCCGCGAGCGCGGTGGCCGCCGCGGCGACGCCCACCGCGGTTCCGGCGGTTCGGGGACGTCTGGCGAGCAGCAGCAGGACGATGAAGATCGCGGGCGTCAGCTTGATCGCGGCGGCGAGCCCGATCCCGACGCCCGCCCAGCGCGCACGGCCCGTCGACAGCAGCCAGGCGTCGCCGAGGACGAGGGCCAGCAGCACGAGGTTGACCTGGCCGAAGCTGAAGGTGTCGCGGACCGGTTCGAGAAGGGCGAGCAGACAGACCGTGACGGCCAGCCCGAACCAGCCGTGCCTGCGCAGCCGCTCCCCCGCCAGGACGTACAGGACGCGCAGGACGAAGGCCGTCGCGGCGAGGTTGAGCAGCAGGCCCGCGGCGATCGCGGCGTGCAGTGGGAGCAGCGCCATCGGCAGCATGCTGACCGCGGCGAACGGCGGATACGTGAAGCCGTACTCCGTCCCCGGCACCCGGTAGTCGTAGACGCTGCCGCCGTGGTGGATCCAGGCGTCGACTGCCCCGTGGTAGACCCGCAGGTCGAACCAGTCCCGCAGGAGCGGCACGGTCGCGGTGAAGACGGCAACGGCGGTGGCGAGGGCGAGCACGAAGAGCAGCCGCCCGCGATCTGTGCCGGTCAGCCTCATGCGGTCCGCCCCAGGACGGGTGCGGTCGTCGTCTGGCGGGCCTGCCAGAGCACCACCAGCGCGAGCATCCCGCCGGACACCGCCAGGGCCAGCTGCTCGGCGTCGGGCGGACTTCCGCTGGGCAGAACCGCGAGCGCGAGGGCGCCGGTCACGGCGGCGACCCGGTGGCGTACGGATGTGCTGGGCGCGGCAGCCGCGATGAGGAACAGCCCCCACAGCGCGTACCAGGGGCGGACGGCCGGGCCGAGCACGGCCACCGTCGCCAGGCTGAGGCCCAGCGCGTAGACGGGGCTGAGGCGGGGGCTGCGCAGCCAAATGCCGAGTACGGCGACGGCGGTGGCCACGAGGCCGAGGGCGTGCCAGGCGGGCAGCGCGAAGGGAGCGAGATCGCTGCCCAGGCCTTGGAGGAGGGCGCCGGTGGCACGGCCGAGGACACTGGTGGGCGACAGGTTCTCCGGCGACACGGGCGTCTTGAGGGCTCCGATCCAGCCGTATCCCGTACCGGCGGCGGCCGTTGCGGCGACGGTGGTGGCCACCGCGGCGGCCGTGGTCGTGGCGACGGCTCTCGCCATGCTCCGGCCGGCCCGCACCTGGAGAGCCACGACGGCCGCGAGGCCGAGCAGGGCGGGGACCTTGACCAGGGCGGCGAGCGTGACGAGCACGGCGCCCAGGACGGGCCACCGGCCGAGTGCCGCCACCAGTCCCGCGCCCAGCAGACCGAGCATGATGGCGTCGTTGTGCGCTCCGGCGACGAGGTGCAGCAGTACGAGCGGGTTGAGCGCGCCGAGCCACAGCGCGGCGGCCGGATCGGCGCCGCTGTGCCTGGCCAGCCTCGGCAGCGCGGCGGCCATCAGCGCCACGCCGAGCAGGGCGACGACCCGCATGCCGAACAGCCCGGCGGGCACCTCGCCCCGGGTCAGCGCGGACAGCGCGGAGGAGACCGCGAGGAAGACCGGTCCGTACGGTGTCGCGGTCCGCTGCCACACGGGCGCGACCTCGTCCGCGAGCGGTCCGCCGAGCATGACGGGGCCGTGCGTGTAGACGTCGATGTGCGCGTCGACCATCGCGCCCTGGGCGAGATAGCTGTAGACGTCACGGCTGAAGAGAGGTGGCGCGAGGAGCAACGGCGTGGCCCATACGGCGAGTACGACCAGGAGCGCTCGCGGGCTCGGCGGCTCGGGCCCCCGGATCACCCGCCCCAGCAGGGCCCAGGCCGCTATGAGCAGCACCACTCCGAAATACACGCCGACCAGCCCGAGAGCCGCCCGGCCGGACGCGAGGGCCGGCAACTCCCTTACGGGCAGCGCCCCGGCCGTCTCGCCTCCCAGCGCGAGGACGACCGAGCCCGTGAGCCCGAGCAGTTGACAGCGACGCAGATCGACGGAGAAACCCTTGGCCAACACTCGGTCAGCGTGTCAACGCGGGGTGGCCGGAAAGCGACACGTCTCCCTCTGGGCGGCAGCCGCAGTATGGCCGCCGTCTTACCGGACGGCGGCCGTCTCCTCGGAGCCGTCCGGCCGTCTCCGGGGCGCCGTCCTCAGAACACCGACAAGCCCGTGAGGGTCGTGAAGCGGGCCAGGGCCGTGACTCCCGCCACCGAGTTGCCCCGCTCGTCCAGGCCCGGGCTCCAGACGCAGAGCGTGCAGCGGCCCGGGACGACGGCGATGATGCCGCCGCCGACGCCGCTCTTGCCCGGCAGGCCCACGCGGTAGGCGAAGTCGCCCGCCGCGTCGTACGTGCCGCAGGTGAGCATGATCGCGTTGACCTGCTTGGCCTGGCTCTGGGTCAGCAGGCGCGTGCCGTCCGCGCGGATACCGTGGCGGGCGAGGAAGCCGGTGGCGAGGGCGAGGTCGGCGCAGGATGCCTCGATGGAACACTGGTGGAAGTACTGGTCCAGGAGGACCGGGACCGGGTTCTCGATGTTCCCGTACGACGCCATGAAGTGGCCCAGTGCGGCGTTGCGGTCGCCGCGGGTGGCCTCGGAGGCGGCGACGTCCTTGTTGATGGCGAGCTGTTCGTTGCCGCTCTCCGCGCGCAGGAAGTCGAGGAGGGTGTCCGCCGCGTTGCCGGTTTGGGTGTGGAGGCGGTCGGTGACGACCAGGGCGCCCGCGTTGATGAACGGGTTGCGGGGGATGCCGTTCTCGTACTCCAGCTGTACGAGGGAGTTGAAGGGGTTCCCCGAGGGCTCGCGGCCGACGTGTTCCCAGAGTTCGTCGCCCTCCCTGGCCAGGTCCAGGGCGAGGGTGAAGACCTTGGTGATGGACTGCGCCGAGAACGGGTGCCGCCAGTCGCCGACGCCGTACACCGTGCCGTCCAGCTCCGCGACCGCCATGCCGAACCTGTGCGGGTCGCATGCCGCGAGCGCGGGGATGTAGTCGGCCGGGCGGCCTCGGTCGGGGGCGTCCGCGATCTCTTGGGCGATTCGCTGCAGGACCGGGTGGAAGGTCAGGGGCGAGCTCATGATCACCATTGTGACGGTTCGCTCCGCGGGGGTGGGTGGGGCTGGGGTGCGCGGTTCCTCCCGCGCCCCTAAAAGATGCGCCCGCCTTTGGGTGGTTGGGTCGGGGCCGCGACGGGGCATCCGATCGCAGCTGTGTCATCCCGGGCCATCAAGTTGACCTCGGGAGGTCGTGCTGCGATCGGAAACCCCGACACGACCCCTTCGTCCGGAGGGCGGCTGCCGGAGAGTGGGGGGCACTAGAGGCCCTTCAGGGGCGCGGGGAACTGCGCGGCCCCCTCAGCCCCGCTGGGAGCCCGCCAGAATCTCTGGGCGGAGCAGCGTCGTCAGGCGGTCCGCCGGGAGCAGGCCCTTTTCCAGGACCAGTTCGGCGACGCCGCGGCCCGTCGCGAGGGCCTCCTTCGCGATGTCCGTCGCGGCCGAGTAGCCGATGTGGGGGTTCAGCGCGGTGACCAGGCCGATCGAGTTCTCCACGGTCGCCTGTAGCGCCTCCGTGTTCGCCGTGATCCCGCTGACGCACCGCTCGGCCAGCGTCATGCAGGCCGCCCGCAGATGCGTGAGGCTCTCGGACAGCGAGTGCAGAATGATGGGCTCGAACGCGTTCAGCTGCAGTTGCCCGGCCTCCGCCGCCATCGTGATCGTGACGTCGTTGCCTATCACCTCGAAGGCGACCTGGTTGACGACCTCGGGAATCACCGGATTCACCTTGCCGGGCATGATGCTCGAACCGGCCTGCACGGGCGGCAGGTTGATCTCGTTCAGCCCGGCCCTCGGCCCCGACGACAGCAGCCGCAGGTCGTTGCAGCTCTTGGAGAGTTTCACCGCGATCCGCTTCAGCACGCCGGACATCTGGACGAACGCCCCGCAGTCCTGGGTCGCCTCGACCAGGTTCGCCGCCGTCACCAGCGGCAACCCGGTGATGTCCGCGAGGTGTTGACGGGCCGCCTCGGAGTAACCGGCGGGCGCGTTCAGACCGGTACCGATCGCCGTCGCACCCAGGTTGATCTCGTGGATCAGCTCGACGGCCTCGGCGAGCCGGCTGCGGTCCTCGTCCAGCATCACCGCGTACGCCGAGAACTCCTGCCCGAGCGTCATCGGCACGGCGTCCTGCAACTGCGTACGCCCCATCTTCAGGACGTCGCGGAACTCCAACGCCTTGGCCGCGAAGGCGTCCTGCAGCACGGACATCGCCTTCAGCAGCTCGCGCACCGCGAACACCGTGGCGACCTTGACGGCCGTGGGGTAGACGTCGTTGGTCGACTGCCCGAGGTTGACGTCCTCGTTCGGGTGCAAGTACGCGTACTCGCCCTTGGCGTGGCCGAGGAGTTCCAACGCCCGGTTGGCTACCACCTCGTTGGCGTTCATGTTGGTCGAGGTGCCGGCCCCGCCCTGGATGACGTCCACGACGAACTGGTCGTGCAGTTTCCCGTCCCGGATCTCCCGGCAGGCCGCCACGATCGCGGCCGCCTTCCGGGGTTCCAGCAGCCCGAGGTCCTCGTTGGCGCGGGCGGCGGCCTCCTTGACGGCGGCGAGTGCCTCGATGAGGTGCGGGTACGCGGAGATCGGCATCCCCGTGATCGGGAAGTTCTCCTTGGCACGCAGGGAGTGGACACCCCAGTACGCCTCGGCGGGGACGTCACGGTCGCCGAGCAGGTCGTGCTCACTGCGGACGGTCATGTGGGTGCGGGCTTCCTTCCGGAGAGGGGATGGGAGGGCCATACATCGGGCTTTACGCGTGACACGTCAGGTGGACGTCCCTCAGGGCGCCGGAGACTCCGCGAGCGGGTCGAGTGCCCTCGTCGGCCGGATGCCTCCGACCACCGTGCCGCCGCCGAGGAGCGGCGCCCCGGCGAACTCGGTGAGTGCGGCCGGGTCGACGCCGCAGCGGGCGAGCGCCGCCGCGGTGACCGGTGTACGGGCCCGGTCGGCGCCGTCCGCGATCTTCACGGCGACGGCCCGGCCGTCGGGGAGCGCGGCGACCTGTACGCCCTCGAAGCCGTCCTTGGTGAGCAGGCCCGGTACGGCTCGCATCAGCGCGGCTACGTCGCGGCCGGTGCCGGACGCCATCTCGGCGTGCTCGCGCATCGCGTCGGCGACCCGTGCCTCAGGGGTGCCGGGCGGGGCCGTCGTGATCCGGGCTGCGGCGCGGGCGAGCCCGTGCAGCGAGACGGAGAACAGCGGGGCGCCGCAGCCGTCGACCGTGACGCGGGCGATGGCCTGACCCGTCAGGTCCTCGACGATCTCCGCGATCGCCTGCTGGAGCGGATGCGCGGGGTCGAGGTAGTCGTCGAGCGACCAGCCGTTCAGGCGCGCGGTGTAGAGCATCGCCGCGTGTTTGCCCGAGCAGTTCTGCGCGAGGCGGGAGGGCAGTCGGCCCGCGCGGATCCAGTCCTCGCGAACGACCGGGTCGTAGGGCAGGTCCGTGACGTTGCGCAGGTCGTCCTCGGCGAGTCCGGCGAGCTCCAGGATGCGCCGGGTGCCGGCGAGATGACGTTCCTCGCCGGAGTGGCTGGCGGCGGCCAGCGAGAGCAGGTCACCGTCGAGGGGCAGCCCGGCTCGGAGCATCGCCACGGCCTGTACCGGTTTGAGGGCGGAGCGGGGGTAGAAGGCCGCCTCGATGTCACCGATCTGCAGTTCCACGCTCCCGTCGGCGGCCAGCACGACCACCGACCCGTAGTGGATGCCTTCGATGACTCCGCCGCGTACGAGGTGTGCGACGGGCGCGTGCAGTGGTTCTCGGATCGAGGGTGCCGCGGCGAGCGAGCAGCCGTGATCGGCAAGGGCGTTGGGACTCATGCGTCCACCTCGGGCTTTCGTATCGACTCGACCCGGCGGCGTACGCCGTACCAGCCGGCGACCAGGGCCGCCGCGATCAGCGGCAGGCAGAGGACTGTGGTGCGGCCCGCTCCTCCGTCCGCGTACATGAGGACCAGTACGGAGGCGAGGAAGAAGAGGGTCACGAGTTCGGTCCAGGGCGAGCCCGGGAGGCGGTAGCTCGGGCGGTCCAGCTCGCCGTCCTCCGTCTTCCGCCAGAACTGGAGGTGACAGATCATGATCATGCCCCAGGTGGCCAGGATACCGAGCGCCGCGAAGTTCAGCACGATCTCGAACGCGTCGGCGGGGACGACGAAGTTGAGTCCGACGCCGAGTACACAGATACCGCTGGTCAGCAGGATTCCGCCGTACGGGACCTGGCTGCGGCTCATCACGGACGTGAACTTCGGCGCCGAGCCGGACATCGACATGGAGCGCAGGATGCGACCGGTCGAGTAGAGCCCGGAGTTGAGGCTGGACATGGCGGCGGTCATCACGACGAGGTTCATCACGCCGCCCGCGGCCGGGATGCCGATGTTGGAGAGCACGGTGACGAACGGGCTCTCTCCGGCGGTGTACTTGTTCCAGGGCAGCAGCATCGACAGCAGCAGGACCGAGCCGACGTAGAAGAGGCCGACGCGCCACATGATCGAGTTGATGGCCTTCGGCATGATCTTCTCGGGGTTCTCGGTCTCGCCCGCCGCGACGCCCACCAGCTCGACGGAGGCGTAGGCGAAGACGACGCCCTGGACGATCAGCAGCATCGGCAGGAGGCCGTTGGGGAAGAGGCCGCCGTTGTCGGTGATCAGGGAGGGGCCGGGGGTGGTCCCGTCCACGGGGTTCTGGGTGACCAGCAGGAAGATGCCGATCAGCATGAAGGCGACGAGCGCGCCGACCTTGATGATCGCGAACCAGAACTCCAGCTCGCCGAAGATCTTCACGGAGATGAGGTTCACGGTCAGTACGACCGCGAGCGCGATGAGGGCGATCACCCACTGCGGGACGTCGGAGAACATGCCCCAGTAGTGGGTGTAGGTGGCGACCGCGGTGATGTCGGCGATGCCGGTGGTCGCCCAGTTCAGGAAGTACATCCAGCCCGCGGTGTACGCGCCCTTCTCGCCCAGGAACTCCCGGGCGTACGACACGAAGGCGCCGGAGGAGGGCCGGTACAGGACGAGCTCGCCGAGGGCGCGGACGACCAGGAAGGCGAAGACACCGCAGACGGCGTACGCGATGAAGAGCGAGGGGCCGGCGTCGGCGAGGCGGCCTCCGGCGCCGAGGAAGAGACCGGTGCCGATGGCCCCGCCGATGGCGATCATGTTGACGTGCCGGGACTTCAGGGACTTGCTGTATCCCGCGTCACCGGCGTCGACATGAACGGCGGCTTTCCGTGTCTGCCCTGTCTCTTTTTCGAGGGACTGCTCGCTCACGCCTTTGGTCCGCCTTCCGTGGGGGTGTCCTCGCCGTCCGTGTGCTCGGAGCGCACGATCGCGGTGAGGGTCGTCTCGACGCGGTCGAGGTGGTGTGCCATCGCCTCGGTCGCGTCGTGTGCGCTGCCGTCGACCAGGGCCTCGACGATGGCGCGGTGCTCGCGGTTGGACTGCTCGCGGCGGCCCCCGAGCTCGTTCAGGAACGCCGACTGGCGGGCCAGCGCGTCCCGGATCTCCTCGATCACGCGGCGGAAGACCGGGTTCTGGGCGGCCTGCGCCACGGCGAGATGGAAGAGCGTGTCCATGGCCACCCACGCGGTGGTGTCGGTCTCGCGCTCCATCCGCTCCAGCAGGTGGGCCAGGTGGTCGAGGTCCTCGGGAGTGCGCCGTGCCGCCGCGTAGCCGGCCACGGGGATCTCGACGTGCCGCCTGACCTCCAGCAGGTCGCTGGCCGCGTAGTCGCCGAAGGTGGGGTCCTCGACGGGTCCGTTGGACAGCACGAAGGTGCCCTTGCCGGTCCGGGACACGGTCAGCCCCATGGTCTGCAGAGCCCGGAGCGCCTCCCGCAGCACGGGACGGCTGACCTCCAGCCGCCGGCACAGCTCCGCCTCGGAGGGCAGCTTGTCCCCCACGGCGTACTCACCTCGCTCGATGGCACCACGAAGGTGCCCGAGCACCGCTTCCATGGCGCTGATACGCCTCGGCACCGAGCCAGCTGTCTGGCTGTCTGACAGGTTCACGGGGGTGATCCTGGGGGGAACGGGAGGTGACTGTCAAGGACGGGTCCGGGGCGTGAGACCGGCCCGCGGGCCTCGCTCGCCCGGACGGTCAGAGGACTCCGGCACCCAGCAGCCCGAACAGCAGCACACCGACGACGATCCGGTAGATCACGAACGCGTTGAACGAATGCTTCGCCACGAACCTCAGCAGCCACGCGATCGAGGCGTACGCCACCAGGAAGGACACGGCTGTCCCCACAGCCAGTGGGAGGGCGCCGGTGCCCGCGCCCAGGGCGTCCTTGAGTTCGTAGAGGCCGGCGCCGGTGAGGGCCGGGATGCCGAGGAAGAAGGAGAGGCGGGTGGCGGCGACGCGGTCGAGGTCGAGGATCAGGGCGGTGGACATGGTGGCGCCGGAGCGGGAGAAGCCGGGGAAGAGCAGGGCCAGGATCTGTGAACTGCCCACCAGCATCGCGTCCTTGAACGAGGTGTCGTCCTCGCCGCGCTTGTGCCGGCCCATCTGGTCCGCCGCCCACATCACCCCGCTGCCGACGATCAGGGAGCCCGCGACCACCCAGAGCGAGGCGAGGGGTCCTTCGATGAGCGGTTTGGCGGCCAGGCCGACGGCCACGATCGGGATCGTCGCGAAGATCACCCACCAGGCGAACCTGTAGTCGTGGTGGTAGCGCTCCTCGGGGTCCCGCAGGCCCCGGAACCAGGCCGAGACGATCCGCACGATGTCCTTGAAGAAGTAGACGAGCACCGCGGCGATGGCACCGACCTGGATGACGGCGGAGAAACCGACGACGGCCTTGTCGTCGACAGGGATGCCCATGAGCCCCTCGGTGATCTTGAGATGGCCGGTGGAGGAGACGGGGAGGAACTCGGTCACCCCCTCGACGGCTCCGAGGACGACGGCCTGACCGACGGAGATGGCGCTCATGGGATCCAGTTCTGGTGGGCGGGCATGCGGACGGCTGCCGCGGCACGGGCAGGCAGCCGTACGTCGGCCGCGGCGGAGCCAGTCCTACTACGCCCAGGTGTGACCCCCGGGACTATGCCCAGAGGGCCTCGGCCACCGAAACACCCGCAAACGCCGCACCGAGTCCCGCGGCCACGCTCGCGATCACGTTGGCGGCGGCGTAGAGGCGGGCCCCGTCCTCGGCCAGCCGCAGGGTCTCGAACGAGAACGTCGAGTACGTGGTGAGCGCCCCGCACAGGCCGGTGCCGAGCAGCAGTTGGAGGTGCGAGGAGGCCGCTCCGGCCACGGCCGCGCCGGTGAGGGTGCCCAGGATCAGACAGCCGACGACGTTCACCGTGAAGGTGCCCCAGGGGAAGACCGTGTCGTGCCGGGACTGCACCGCGCGGTCGGTGAGATAGCGCAGCGGAGCGCCGACCATGCCGCCGACGATCACCAGCACCCAGTTCACAACGACTTCTTACCCTTCCCGCCCGTGTCGCCGGGTCCGCCGGCGGGCTCCTCCCGGCCGACGTACCGGATTACCTCGCAGCTGTCGAGGATCACCATCCCCTCCCCCACCAGCTCGTCGAGCTCCGGCAGGAAGGCGCGTACGCGCTCCTCCGTGTCCACGATGACGACGGCCACCGGCAGATCCTCGCTCAGCGACAGCAGCCGCGAGGTGTGGATCAGCGAGGAGGCGCCGAAGCCCTCGATGCCCCGGAACACGCTCGCTCCGGCGAGTCCCGCCGCGCGGGCGCGGTGCACGATCTGCGAGTACAGCGGCTTGCGGTGCCAGGTGTCGTTCTCGCCGATGAAGACGGTCACCCGCAGGGCCTTGCCCGTCAGTCTCGTCATCGCCGCCTCCGTGCCATGGCGTTCATCGGCGCCGCCGCCACGCCAGGACCCGGCGCACGGCCGTCACCGCGAGCCAGACCGCCGCGAGCGCCGCCACCAGGGTCGCGGCGAGATAGGCGAGGCCGGTGCGGGGACGGCCCGTGTCGACAAGTCTCTGGATGTCGACGGCGTACGTCGAGAAGGTGGTGAAGCCGCCGAGCACCCCGGTGCCGAAGAACGGGCGTACCAGCCGGTGGGCCGCCCACACCTCGGTGATCACGACCATGAAGGCGCCGATCACGAAACATCCGACGACGTTGACCCAGAACGTGGTCCACGGGAAGCCGCCCGTGTGCGTGGGCCACAGGAGCGAGGCCCCGTAGCGCGCCGAGGCCCCGAGCGCGCCGCCCACCGAGACCGCCGCCACGGCCGATCCCTGTCCTCGCCAGACCGAGGGCCGCCGGGCGGGCGCGCGGAGTTCCGCCGGTTCGTCCACCGTGTCGGAATGGGGGGTGGTCATGGGCGTACGTCTCCTGGTCGTGGCAGGAGATCAGGCTAAGCCCCGGCCGGTCAGGACGCGCCCGACGCCTGCTTCTCGACGGCCTCGAACCGGGCCGCCATCGCGGCCTGGAGCGCCTGGGCCGCCGACAGCGGGCGGACCATGACCGTGAGCTCGTCGACGCGGCCGTCCTCGTCGAAGTGCAGGATGTCGCAGCCCTGGAGTGCGCGGTCGCCCACCCGTGCCTCGAAGACGAGGACGACGTCCCGGCCGTCCGGGTTCTCGATCTCGCGGATGTAGCGGAAGTCCTCGAAGACCTCGATGACCGCGCCCAGGATCGCCGCGGTGATCGGCTTTCCGGCGTACGGCTTGAACACCACGGGGCTGGTGAACACGACGTCCTCGGCGAGCAGGTCGACGACGGCCGCGTGGTCGCCGTCCTCCACCGCCTTGCGGAAGGGATTCATCTGCCACCTCTTAGGTAACTAATTGATTAGGCACTTCGGACAGTAGTGGCCGCTGGTGGCATCGCGCAACGCCGGGGTAGGTACGTATGCATCACCGACCCGGAGGTGCTGTTGTGTACTACCCGCTGACCGTCCGTGACTTCCTCGACCGTGCGGCCCACGTCTATCCGGACCGCGTCGCCGTCGTCGACGAACCGGAGCAGCCGGGGCCGAGCCTCGGCGAACTCACCTACCGGGAGCTGGCCGCGCTCGCCCGCGCGCAGGCCGCCAAGCTCGACCAACTGGACGTACCCGTGGGCGGCAGGGTGGCGGTGATCTCGCAGAACTCGGCGCGGCTGCTCACCTCGTTCTTCGGCGTCTCCGGCTGGGGACGCGTCCTGGTGCCGGTGAACTTCCGGCTGACCCAGCCGGAGATCGACTACATCGTCCGGCACTCCGGTGCCTCGGTCGTCCACGCGGACGCGTCCTGCGCGGACGTGCTCGACACCCTCGACGTCAAGCACAAGTTCGTCCTCGGCGACGACGAGGATCTCTTCCTGCGCGACACGGAACCGCGGGAGTGGGCCTCACCGGACGAGAGCGCGACGGCCAGCGTCAACTACACGTCCGGAACGACCGCCCGCCCCAAGGGAGTTCAGCTCACGCACCGCAATCTGTGGCTGAACTCCACCGTGTTCGGACTGCACACCACGATCAGCGACCGTGACGTCTACCTCCACACGCTCCCGATGTTCCACGCGAACGGCTGGGGAATGCCGTACGGCGTCACGGGTGTCGGCGGCCGGCACATCGTGCTCCGCCAGGTCGACGGTGCCGAGATCCTGCGGCGTGTCGAACGGCACGGTGTCACCCTGATGTGCGCGGCGCCCGCCGTCCTGAACGCCGTGCTCGACGCGGCCGCCGACTGGGACGGCGAGATCCCCGGCCGCGACCGGGTACGTATCGTCTGCGCGGGAGCGCCGCCGCCGACCCGCACGATCGAGCGTGTGATGGGCGAGCTTGGCTGGGAGTTCATCCAGATCTACGGGCTGACCGAGACCTCGCCGCTGGTCACGGTCAACCGCGGCCGGGAGGAGTGGGACGACCTGGAGCCCACCGATCGGGCCCGGCGGCTCGGGCGGGCGGGGGCGCCCGCTCTCGGCGTACGCGTCGATGTGGACGTCGATGGCGAGGTGCTGACCGCGTCGAACCACAATCTGGAGGGCTACTGGGACCAGCCCGAGGAGACCGCGAAGGCGCAGGCGGGCGGCTGGTTCCACACCGGGGACGGCGGATACCTCGACGACGAGGGCTACTTGGTGATCTCCGACCGCAAGAAGGACGTCATCATCTCGGGCGGCGAGAACGTCTCGTCGATCGAGGTGGAGGACGTGATCACCTCGCATCCGGCCGTGCGCGAGGTCGCGGTGATCGGGATTCCGGACGCCAAGTGGGGCGAGTTGGTGACCGCGCTCGTCGTGACGGACGGATCGGGCGTCACCGCCGAGGAGTTGATCGCGCACTGCCGTACGCGACTGGCCGGTTTCAAGACGCCCAAGCGGGTCGACTTCGTGGAGTCGCTGCCGCGCACGGCGACGGGGAAGCTGCAGAAGTTCAAGCTGCGCGAGCCGTTCTGGCGGGAGTAGGAGGGCCGAGGTGGTGAGGGGTGGGGGGGGGCGCGCCCCCCCCAACCCCCGGGGAGTAAAAAACCCCGGGGGGTAACACCCCCACGCCCGGCGGGGGCGGTCGGGGGTGCCCCCCACGGCCCGGGTGTCC